>CBDDEE010000026.1:0-329443 GCA_965226855.1 Myxococcota bacterium
CTGGGGTCCGCTCGCCTTCATGCTCGGCTACACGATCGCCACCGTGGCCTTCGTCCCGGGCTCTCTCCTGACGCTTGCCGCCGGGGCGATCTTCGGCATTGCCTGGGGAACGCTCTACGTCTTCGTCGCTGCGAGCGTGGGCGCGTGCCTCGCATTCCTCGTGGCTCGATATGTGGCGCGAGGCACGATCGAGCGCAGGCTCAAGGGCAACCCGAAGTTCGCCGCGATCGACAAAGCGGTCGGCAGAGAGGGCCGCAAGATCGTCACGCTGCTGCGCCTGTCGCCCATCTTCCCGTTCAACCTGCTGAACTACGCGCTCGGACTTACCCAGGTTCGCTTCGGAGACTACGCAGTGGCATGCCTCGGCATGCTGCCCGGCACCCTCCTCTACGTTTACACCGGCTCGCTCGCGGGCGATCTCGCGGCCGCCGTCTCCGGCGCCGGCACAAGCCCGAGCGGCACTGGACGCTGGACGCTCCTCGTCGTGGGGCTGATCGCGACCGCAGCCGTGACCATCCTCGTGACCCGCGTAGCTCGTCGAGCCCTGCAAGAGTTCACGGGATAGTCTTGTGGGACCCGGCCGCGGGCGCCCGCGGCCGGGTCCCACAAGGCAACTAGCGCTCGGACATTAACGCGGCGAAGGCCGGGTGGTTCGCGTCTCCTCGGGCAAGGATCAATGCGTAGAGAAACGGGGGCGAGGCGGGCGCCCGGCGACCGTTCACCAGCACCATGGGCGTCCCCCGTAGCCCTTCCGCGAGGGCCCAGTCGATATCGTCTATCAGTTTCGCCTTCGTATCCGCGGACTCCATACAGCTCGAGAGCGCGTCGGCCTCGGTGTAGCGTGCGGCGAGGGAGACGACCTGCTCCACGCTGAGCGTCTCCTGGTTCCGGAACAGGTCGCCCGAGTAGTCGAAGGCGTGCGGTGTAGCTTCCATGCAGATGCGGGCCATGGCCGCGCGACAGCGCACGCTCTCGCCCGGCCCGCGAGGCGGTCCAGCCGAGTTGCAGGCCTTGTCGAGCGGAAACTGTCGCTCCTCCACGGAGAACGAGCCGGCAGGCAGGGTACGCTCCAGCGTCTCGAGCCCCACGTGGAAGACCGCGCAGTGCCCACAGAGCGTATCGGTGAAGTCGGTGAGCCTCACCGGGGCCAAGGGCGAGCCATGGAGCCCTCTCGCTGGACGCGGAGCTGGTGCTGGCGCCTGCGAGAACGTCTCGAGCGCCAGAGCGAAGGCTCGCCTGTCGGCGGGAGCGAGGTCGGCGACGAATTGCACGAGGCGCTCGTCGAGGCTCCCGGCAGGGGCCTCCGTGAGCTCCGGGGCTCGGCTCTCGACAGCTCCGAGCGGAGTTCGCGAGCCGGGGTAGAGCATTATCGCGAAGAACACTCCGGCCAGCAGCGCGGCGGCTCCCGCACCTCGCGCCAGGTCGACTGGAGCGAGACCGCGCGTCCTCGAGAAGACGACGGTGACGAAAGCCCCGACGAGAAGGTACGTCACCAGACAGTTGCCACAGATGGTCCCGGCCACCGCCGAGACAGCGACCAGAACGAGCACCCCCACAGTGCCGGCCGCGGCCGTCGCCACCAGCATGCCGAGCAACAGCACCGAGCGGTCCGCTCGCAGCAGCGCGACAGCCAGCGTGAGAGCAACCAGCCCCCAGACCAGCCCCCAGCCCGCAATGGGCAGCCCGCTTACGCTGTGGATTGCAATCGCGAATCCCGAATCCCAGAGCGCGGTGCAGGTAGTGGCTTCGCCGAGCGGGCAGAAGACCTCTCCTCCCCTGCGCGAGCTGAGCAGCTCGGTCCAGAGAAAGAGCCCCCACAGTGCGCTCGCGGCGGCGAGCGTGCAGAGGGCCGCGAGCACCCTTCTTCCTGGTCCGACCGTTGTGGTCATCCGAGCTCCTTCCGGGCTGCAGGCGCGAGGCCCGAATCTACCGAAACGGGGCAGGCCACCGCTCCTCCACTGCAGGGAAGACAGGCGGAGCTTCTTTCCGGTCTGCTGCGTGTGGCATCCTGGAGACAGGCGTTGCAGCCATCTCCGGCTGGCGCGCCGCTTGCACCTCCCAACCTCATCGAGGAAGCGATGACAGGACCAAGCCCACGTCAGCAAGCTGGCTATCTCAAGCGTCTCTTGCGCCGCGGCGAGATCGAGGTCGTTGATCCGTCAAGCGGCCGCCCGGTCCCGGCCCTCGTGAGCCTCTCCGGCCGCACGATTCGGATCATCCCGTCACCGGAGCGTCTATTCGACAGCGTCGGGACGGAGGGAGGGGACGAGAGCCGCTGGCAGCTCTTGTTCGGACGCCTGCGCGAGTCTGTAACGCTGGTGGAAGCGGAGGAGCTGATCCGCGCCGTCGAGTACGAGCGACGGAGCAAGCGCTAGCGCCCGAGCATCCCCCGAAGCACCCAGGCGGCAGCCAGGATGCCCAGACTCGCGCCCATGATGGCGGTCCATCCCGCTCGACGGTGAAGGCGGGTCCGCGCAGCACCGAATTCGTGGGCTTGCCGAGCGGGCAGGCCCAGCTTGAAGGCCTGGATGATTGCCACTGCTCCGCCGAGCACCATGCACGCAATGCAGGCCTCGTGGAAGCGGAGCACCCAGACGTCCGTGGCTGACCAGAACTCCAACCGCTCGCGTCCCAGGAACACGAGCTTCACGACGTAAGAGACGAGAAAGAGGCCAACCAGCGAAGCAGCGCTCAGCATCAAACGCTTGTGCCGCCGTACCCGGCGTCGCCGGATGGCGCGCGCACCGGCGTACAGCAAGCTCACGATGACGGCCATGTTGACCAGCGCGCCCATCCAGTAGGCCGTCTTCGGATCGATACTCATCTGGCGGGGGTCGGAGCTTAGCGTCTCCGAGCGCGTGGTGTCGGAACCTGGGGTCGGAGGTTGGGAGTCGTTCAGGGCGTGTAGGGAGGGGGGACGGGGTAGCCAGAAATGGCTTGGGGGAGGATACGCTTGTACCACGGGGGGTCTGCGTGAGGGGTGGCGTGGACGACGAGAACGGTCCCGACTGCGATGACGAGAACCGCTGCCGCCAGGGCGGCCCTCGAGGTCCAGGCCCGCCGGCGCAGCCGAGCCTGCGAGACAGCGGTGGACAGGCCGGAGTCCGCCGGCGCCTCGAGGATGCCTTCCCGCCACAGCCAGGCAGCAATCTCGCCCTGGCAATCCGGCGAGGAGGGATAGAGGATCTTGCGCTCGAGCCTGCGGCGCAGCGCAGCCGCCGAGCCGCCGCGCTGGTTCGGCCGCGGCCGCAGGCAGCTGCGAACCAGGCGTGCGAAGTGGCGCGGCGCGGCAGGGACGCTCTTTCGCAACGGGCGGTAGCGCTCTCTCTCCATTCGCGCGAGCAAGGTCTCCGCCTCGTCATCCTGCGGCCCGGGATACGGCGTAACCCCCGCGACCATCTCGTAGCAGAGGATGCCAAAGGAGAACAGATCGCCCCGATGGTCGACCCGCGCCCCCAGCATCTGCTCGGGCGGCATGTAGGGCGGAGTGCCGATCATGATGCCGGGCTGGGTCAGCTTCGGGCCGGTCGGGTCGAGCGCGATGCCGAAGTCCGCGATCTTCACATCGCCGGAATGTCCGAGCAGGATGTTCGCGGGCTTGAGGTCCCGATGCACCGTGCCGCTGGAGTGAATCGCCTCGAGGCCGCGGATGATCTCGATCGCGATGCGCGCCGCAATCTCCGGCGGAATGCGCTGCACCTTCTCGAGCGCTCCACGCAGATCGATGCCGTCCACGTACTCCTGCGCGATGTACTGATCGCCGCGATAGGTGAAGCAGTCGTAGACCGCGACCACGTTCTGATGATGGACCTCGCCCGCGGCATGGGCCTCGCGCCGAAAGCGCTCGAGGAACTCGGGACCGCTGGCGAGGTCATCGCGCAGCTTCTTCAGGACGGCAGCCCGCTCGAGCCCGTTCTGCCGACCGAGAAAAACGACGCCCATTCCCCCGCGGCCGATCTCCTTCTCGATGGCGTAGTTCCCGAGAGTCTTCGGGCCGGCTTTAGGCACTAGGGAACTGTGAATTCGGGGGGATCGTGCTCCCTCTCTTCGAGCACGTACTGGAATACGTGGTCTCCGAGCTGGAACCGATCCCCGTGCTTGAGGTCCGCTGCAGTAACCGGTGCGCCGTTCACCAGCACACCGTTCGTGCTGCCGAGGTCGAGCAGCCGGTACCCCTCATCCGCGAGCTCCAGGGCAGCGTGCTCGCGCGACATCGCGGAGTCGTCAAAGTCGAGGTCTACCTCCGGACCGCGTCCCAGCGTCAGCCGTGCGGACATGAGCTCGTGCTCGCTGCCAGCAGCGCCGCCCGAGACCTGAACGATGGTCACTCGTACTCTGGCCAGAAAGGCGGATTCGAGGCCTTTGTCGCCTCGCCGCTGGATCCTGCGCGTAGTGCAGTCGCTCATTGCCGTCCCTTCCACCTCCGCGTAGCCGGAAGATCGGCTTGCCAATTCTTGTACTTGAGTGCCACGCTCGGGGGAAAGGCTCGCCAGAACGACTTGGAGATTTGCGATGGAGTACGGCGTCACGATTTTTCCGACCGATTACTCGATAGGTCCCGCGGAGCTGGCGGTTGCCGTGGAAGAGCGCGGCTTCGAGTCGATCTGGTTTCCCGAACACACGCACATCCCGCTCTCCCGCAAGTCGCCCTGGCCGGGCGGCTCGGAGCTGCCGAAGATGTACTACGACGTCCTCGATCCGATCGTCGCCCTCTCCTGCGCCGCCTGCGTGACCCGAACCCTCAAGCTCGCAACCGGGATCTGCCTGGTAGTCCAGCGCGATCCCTTCCAGCTCGCAAAGGAGATCGCCAGCTTGGACCAGGTCTCGGGTGGGCGCGTGTTACTGGGCGTGGGCGGCGGTTGGAATGCCGAAGAGATCGCGGATCACGGCACCGCGTTCGAGACTCGCTTCGCGTTGATGCGCGAACGGATCGAGGCAATGAAGGTGATCTGGTCGGAGAGCAAGCCCGAATACCACGGGGACTTCGTCGACTTCGAGCCGATGATGACCTGGCCGAAGCCGGTGCAGCAACCGCACCCGCCCGTTCACGTGGGCGGGATCTTCCCGTACGGCGCCCGCCGTGCGATCCGGTACGGCGACGGCTGGATGCCGATCAGCGGCCGCGGCCCCGATCCGATTGCCTCGCTGCCAGAGTTCCGCGAGCTGGCCCGCGAGGCCGGGCGCGATCCCGCGGAGCTCGAGGTCACGATGTTTGGGCAACGCCCAGACGAGCCCGAGCTGCGACGCTGCGCCGACGCTGGAATCTCTCGCGTGGTCTTCGGCCTGCCGCCAGCGGCGCGCGACGAGATCCTGCCGCTCTTGGATCGCTACGCCGAGCTCAAGAACAAGGTCAGCTAGGGATCGTCGCGACTCTCGACCGTAACCCGCGCCTGCACGCCACTCTCCGTTCGGATCTCGCGGATCGTGCGACGGCCTCGCACGAGGTCTCGCTCGTAGTCCTCGCGGACCCGTTCCGCGTCGAGCTCTTGCAGCGCGCCGTTCTCCTCGAAGTGGCGTCGGAACACACTGCCCAGCGCGTAGGTCGTCGCCCCGGAGAGGGCGACCTGGGCAAGCGCGCCGACCAGCCACCCCGCCCCTGGGATCGCCTTGACGGCGCTGGCGCCAACGCGCGGCAGCGAGGCACCGGCCAGCGCCGAGATGATCGCGCGTGCCGAGAGGACCTCGAAGTCGGCGCCGTAGATCTCCGCCAGGTCCTGCACCAGGTGGAGCTGGACCGCGGTCACTCCCGCCAGGTCCACGAGCGGAACCGGGACTGACGCAGCCCCCATCGCGTAGATGACGTGATCTCCGATCGTGGCCTCCGCATGGCTCTGCTCGTGCACGGGCGCATTCTCCTGCTCTGCTGACATCGACCTATGGAGCAATGCGCGTGCCAACCCGGCAGCGTTTAGGCCGCGCCAGGGCGGACCAAACAGGCTCCTACTGCAGGATCCCGACTGCACCCGGGAGCCGCCTGCCCTGGCGTATCATGGAGCTCTTACAGCGCTCTGGAGGAACTCGCGAATGACCACCGTCGGGCTTCTGCACCCCGGAGCGATGGGCGTCACCGTGGGAGCGGCAGCTCTGGCCGGCGGGGCGCGTGTCGTCTGGGCTTCGGAGGGACGCAGTGCCGAAACCCGGCTGCGGTCCACGCGGGCCGGCCTTCACGACGTCGGAAGCCTGGAGAGCCTGGTGACGCAGAGTGCGGTGATTCTGAGCGTCTGCCCGCCCGCCGCGGCCGAGCAGCAGGCCGGGGCGGTGGCCGCGCTTCGCTTCTCCGGTGTGTATGTTGACGCGAACGCGGTCTCGCCGAACACGGCTCGCGCCATCGCGGGCGGCTTCGCGAACACTCCGGCCGAGTTCGTCGACGCTGGCATCATCGGCCCGCCCGCAACGACGTCAGGCACGACGCGGCTCTACCTCTCCGGGGAGAGGGCCGTCGAGGTCGCGAGCCTGTTCGCGGAGACGGCACTCGCGGCCCACGCGCTCGATGCGCCCCCGGGTGCCGCGTCCGCACTCAAGATGGCCTACGCCTCCTACACCAAGGGGGTGACGGCCTTGCTCGCCGCGATTCACTCGCTGGCAGACGCCGAGGGTGTCCGCGACTCCCTGCTGCGCGAGTGGGCGCAGTCTCAGCCCGACCTGGCGAAGCGTTCGGAACACTCCATCCCGGCCAGCGCCCTCAAAGCATGGCGCTTCGTCGGTGAGATGCGGGAGATCGCGGCGACCTTCGAGGCGGCCGGGCTTCCCGGTGACTTCCATCGGGGCGCAGCGGAGATCTACACGCGGCTCGCCGGCTTCAAGGACGCCCCGACGCCGCCCAGCGTGGACGAGGTGGCGAAGACCCTTCGCAGCCGAACTGAAATTGTCTTGCTGTGACCCAGTTCACAGCGGGACGGTACGGGATCGGCGAACCTCCGGACATGGCGAGGAGACGACAGGCGAACCGAAAATCCCTCTCGGGCACGCCATCCGGCCGTTTGCCGGAGCTTCTCCTGGCCTCCGGCGTCCTGCTCTCCCTCATTGCATGGATGACCGGTACCTGACGAGGCTGGCCCGAAAGCCTGCCTCGTCCCCCCCGCCCTCCGAGCATCCCTCCTCGGAGGGCGGAGTTACTTGCGGGACCCGGCGCGCGAGCGGTCGCGCGCGGCCGCCCGCGCGCGGGGTCCCGCCTGGCTGGCTCAAGGCGCGGACTTCTCGCGACGATAGCGTCGGCATGAGGGTCTCCGTCTGGGCGGTGATGCTGGTCGTGGGGGCGGGTTGCACTTCGCTCGGGGGGGAAGATCTGCGGCTCCAGCTCGCGCACTCGCAGCAGCGACAGCAGCGGCTGCAGCGGGATGTCGAGCGGCTGCGTGCTGATATTCTGCAGGCGGAAGAGACGCTGATCGCGATCGAGTCCGGACTCAAGGGGCTGCACACGCGGGCGGAAGCGGTGTCGGCTCTGGCCGACTCGCGCATCCTGGTCGAGCGGGCGGCCAAGCTCGCGCCTTGGCGAGAGCCGAGCACCCAGGAGGCTCGGGAGAAGCTGGCAGAGGCGGACCGACACGTGCAAGCTGGCCACTTCGGCTCGGCCATCTTCTTCACGTCGAGGGCGCGTCGGATCGCCTCGACGCTCATCCAGGAGGCGGAGGCCTTCACGCAGGCTCGCAAAGTGCGCTACGTGAACGGCCCGAAGGCGAACCTGCGCTCGCAGCCCTCTACTGGCTCCAAGATCTTGGAGGTCCTCAGCAGGGCGACGCCGGTGATCCCCGAGCGGCTCGGGGGTACCTGGCTCCGCGTCCGGACCCCATCGGGCAGGGTGGGCTGGATCTACGCGAAGCTGCTCTCCGAGCAGCGCTGAGGCCCGCACCCGCTTCCGACCGCCTCAGTCCTGGTCAGCAACGATCACGCAGTCCTTGCCCGCGGCCTTTGCCGCGTAGAGCGCTCGGTCCGCCTCGTTGAAGAGCCGCTTCGCGTCGCCGTCGTAGACCGAGACGCCGAGCGAGACGCTGACCGAGACCTCCCTCGATCCCCGTCGTGTGTCGACGCTCACGGGCAGGGCCGCGACCGCGGACCGGATCTTCTCCGCGACCACGTAGGCGCCCTCGACATCTGGCTGCAAGGTCAGGAGTGCGAACTCCTCCCCACCGTAGCGCGCGAGCACGTCAGTGCCGCGGATCTGGGTGAACATCACCTCCGCCACGCTGCGCAGCGCCTCGTCGCCCGCCGCGTGTCCAAACGTGTCGTTCAGCTTCTTGAAGTCGTCGATGTCGATCATCACGAGCGCGAGCAGTGTCTCGGAGCGCCGCGCCCGCTTGATCTCGAGGGGTAGCTGATCGTGGAAGTAGCGGTGGTTGTAGACGCGCGTGAGCTCGTCGGTGATCGACAGCAGCTCCAGCTTCTCGTTCTGCCTCAGGAGCTCGCGCTGATGCCTGTACAGGCGGTCCGTCATCTGGTTGAACGTCCGGGTCAGCAGTGCGATCTCGTCGACACCGCCGGGATCTGGGATCTCGACTCGGGTCTCCCCCTCCGCGATACGCTCTGCGCCCTCGGAGAGCGCCTTGAGCGGCCGCACGATCGAGATCGCGATCCGCAGCGCGACCAGTGCAAACAGCACCACGATGCCTAAGTTCCACAAGAGCACGCGGCGGACCAATCGAAAGACCGGGGCGAACGCTGCGTCGTAATGCTCCTCGACGACAATCGCCCAGCCGAAGCGCGGGAAACGCACCGCGGAGCCGACCACGTGCTGCCCCGCCTTCGTTACGTAGTTGCTGACGCGTGGGGTCGCGTCTTCTTCCGGCAGCGCAAAGCCGTAGCCCTCGCCGACGACGCGGGTGCGGGTAGCTGTCAAGTAGCGCCCGTCTTCTCCCACCACGAAGACCTCGCCCTCGGGGCCGCCATCCTCGCCGGCCAGCAAGCCGTCCAGCTCTACGGGGTCGAGCACCGCGTGCAGCGAGCCCAGCATTCGCTGCCCGCGCTTCAACGGCACGGAGACCAGCTGCAGGCGGCCCGCCTCTTCCAGGAGCATGTCGCCCACGCTCGCATCGCGGGTTCTCGCGATGTGAGCGCGAAGCTCGTCCGGAAGCTCGCGCGACTCGCCCACCCAGAGGAGCGTCTTGCCCTTCTTGTCGAGCACGAACAACGCGGCGAACTGATCGAAGCGCTCGAGGACGTAGCCCAGGTACTTCTCCACCTCCTCGCGCGCTCGAGCGCCCTCCTCGCTGCTGTCCGGCTCTCCGAGCGAGGCGATATTGGCCTCCACGGTGCTGCTGCGGGCAAAGGTGTCCACATCCAGTCGGACCTGGCCGTACCACAGGTCAAGCCGCTGCTCGGTGCTCTCGAGGAGCGCAGGGAACTTCTCGTTGATCTGAGCGCTCAGGAAGCCGTGGATCGACTGGATCGAGGCCCAGGTGACCAGCAGCGCGGTGAGCACCGTGGCCGTAAAGACCAGGACGATCATCCGGGCCGTGAGGCTCTCGGAAGGGCGTCGCAAGAGCTTCAGCGGGCCCGAAAGCAAACGAGTGGGGACCAGAGACGCTAGACGTCTTCGCAAGCACCCAGCGCAGCGTCGAAAAGTTCCACGGCCGCTCGGCTCGCTCCTCGTCGGTGACACGCGTGCTCTAGCTTGCCCGAGCCGTACTCAGTCCGGATCGGGCTCGGCGCCCTTCAGCAGCATCAGCTGGTCCAGGCGGTCGAAGAGCTCGAGAGGCATCTCGGTGAACATGATCGCGGTCCCTCTTTCGGGATCGACGCGGACGACTCGCCCCAGCGCCTCGACGGGCGCCACCTCGGGGAAGTCGGCAAAGCTGATCACGATGTTGCACTCCTCGTCCTCGTCCAGGCAGTGGTCGACGTAGAGGCCTCCGAACCCGACGTCGATCACGGGACACCGCGGCACATCGCGAGCCGGAGTCTTGATTCGCGCCGTCATGCGGGCCGGAACCCGGGCGAACTCACGCGTATGTCTCCAGGTCTTCGGCATCTCGATCTCTCTCATCGGCCGCTCGTCGCCACCGCTAGAGACTCCGCGGGCGGGCTGTGTGCCGAAATGGCCCGCCGCTCTAAAGACGGGACGCGGCCGGGTCGATCCATTCGGTAATGCCCCCCTCTCGGACTGCCCCCACGGTCTCCGTACACCCCCGCCACCAGCGCCACGCCCGAATGGCGAGGCTGACGTGGCTGACCGCTACTCTCTGCGTTGCCCTCTACGGGTTCGGATCGGGGAGCGCTAGCGCAGCCGCCGGTCCTGACGAAGAGCGGAGCTCAGAAGCCGAAGTGCACGAGGTCGCCGCGCGGCAGGAAGGGAGCTGGGAAAAGGACGTCTTCCCCTCCTTCCGCACGGAGTACCGCGTGACGCAGGGCTATCGCAGCGAAGAGCTGGACTGGAGCATCGGTATCCCGACAATCGACGTGCTCTCCGAGCTGAAGTGGGAGGAGATTCGCAGCACGTTCACGCGTCTCGAGGCAACGGTGATGCTCCCGGGTCGCTTCTACCTGCAGGGCGAAGTACAGCACGGCTGGATCATCGACGGGGAGAACCAGGACTCCGACTATCTCCTGCCCGGACGCCAGGCCGAGTTCTCTCGCTCGAACAATCAGGCCGACGTTGGCGACACTGCCGGCTTCTCCGTAGGGCTCGGGTATCACACGTCTCCGTTCCACTTCTGGGGCGAGAGCTATCGCTTCGGCCTCAGCTTCGGCTACGCGCACCGCGAGCAGCACCTGGTGATCCGAGACGGCTACCAGACCATCCCGGCCCTCGGCCCCTTCCCGGGCTTGCGCAGCAAGTACGACACGCGCTGGCTCGGCCCGTGGATCGGCCTCGAGATCGTGGGTCACTCGCCCGTAACGAGCCTGATCTTCACCGGAGCGATCCAGTACCACAAGCTGTACTACGAGGGACTCGCGGACTGGAACCTGCGCACCGATCTGGTGCACCCGAAGAGCTTCGAGCACGACGCACATGGCGATGGGCTCGTCGCGCGCCTGGCCGTCAAGAAGGACATCCGCGAGCGCCTGTTCGTCGAGTTCGGCATCGAGTGGTCGCTCTTCTCCACCGATACGGGCGACGACATCGTGAACTTCGCGACCGGCACGTCCACCGAGATTGACCTGAACGAGGTGAACTGGACGGCCTTCAGCGCGAAGCTCACTGTCGGCACCCGCTTCTAGCGGGACTCCCGCTCTAGGGCGCGTCGGTGATCGTGACGCGGAGCCGCCGTCTCGCGTAGTCATCGGAGGCGTAGGCTCCCTGCTCCGCGATCGCGACGATCTGGTAGACCGTCGCAGTGGTCGTTGCCTCGGTGTGATCGCTGCTCGCGCAGGTCACGTTCACCGTGAACCCGTTCAAGCCGCCCTCTGCCAGGTTCAGGTTGGTGTCGGCGAAGCAGACCCCGTTGGTGGCCAGCTGGTAGATGCCCCACTCCACCCCGCTCCGCGCGGCCTGGAAGGCGTGCGCCCCCTGGATCGCGAGGTTCACCGTGGTCCGCTGCGCGCCGCCCAGGTTCACCATGAACGAGGCCGCCGCGGAGAGGACGACCAGCAGGAAGATGGCGCTGATCAGGCCGAAGCCACTCTCGCTGCGCTCGCGTCTCAAGGCGCGTTGCTCACGTGGATCTGGTGCAGCAGCCGCGCGCTCTCGCCGTCCTGCCCGACGGTGAGATCGATCGTGACCAGCCCGGAGTGCGTCGCCGTGGAGGTGTTGTAGCGGAAGTCGCACCCCGTCACGTTCGTTGCCAGCAGGTCGATGTTGCCCGCAGACAGGGGGACGATGCTTCCATCGATGGGCTGCGCGCTCGCGATCGCGTAGCCGGAATAGCGCACGAGCTGTTCGGTTCCGAGATCGCAGACGTAGCTCACCGCCGTGTCGATGACGTACACGCGCTGTCTCGGCGACGCGAGGCGGAACTGCAGCTCGAAGCCAGGATTCAGCAAGATGCGGTCCTCGTCGGTCTCGTCGGCGAGCTGGAACCCCCCCGCAGCACCGCTGGTGATCACCCCGGGATCCGAGCCCGCGGCGGCGTCCACATAGATGGCCGCCTCCGTCGGGTAGATCGCCAGGCGATAGCCGGCGGGCGAGCCGACACCGTAGGCCAGGCCGAGCTCTTGAAAGCGCCCCAGGATGTTGAAGCTGTCCTCCTGCTCCGTGAAGTCGAGCCAGTGCGTGGCGGGCGTGTGATCGACTGTGGTCGGGTTCACCCCAGCCTCCGCGCGATAACGCGCTCCGTCGAGCACGTGAAGGAGCTCGAGCGCCAGCCCGCCGCCGGCGACGCGCAGGCTGTTCGGGAGCGCGGAGCGGATGTCGCGCCCCATCCGCCGCGTGGCCGCTTCCGCAGTGTCGGTGAGCGCCGCGCGTCGGCGGACGTCGCTGTAGGACTGGATCGGCTTGAGCATGAGTGACGCCGTCATCCCCATCACCACCGAGAGCAGCGACACCACGACGATCAGCTCGATCAGCGTGAAGCCGCAGGTCGAGGCGCGGGCGCGGCCGCCGGGTATGGCGGGGGTCACGCACATCAGTAGTTGGTCCTGTACCCGCTCAGGGTGAAGTCGACGATGGAGCCGTCATTCACGTTTACGTCGACGCGGATGACCTGCGTGAGGCCGTTCAGTGCTCCGAGGTTCGCGTTCGCGGTTTCCACGGCCACCGTGATCGTGTAGCCACCCAGACCCGGGATGGCGTTGTTGTCCTGATCCCTCGCACCAACGTCCGCCAGAAGGTCGTAGTCGCAGACGTTGTCGTAGAGGTCCCGACTGGCTTCCTGCGCCGGACACACGCCGCCCACAGCGCCCAGATCGGGGTCGTAGTAGTCGTTGAGCAGGATCTCCTCCAGGTACGCCCCGGCAACGATCAGCGCCTGCTGGGCAACCAGGGGATCGGCGCTGCTCCGTACGGACCGGTTGATGGAGAGCAGCGTCCCCGTTACCGCGATACCGACGATCGTGATGGAGATGATGAGCTCGATCAGCGTAAAGCCACTCGTCTCCCGCAGCCGGGCGGCCAGGCTACGCCCCGGCTCAGGGTGCGTAGACAAGGCCCGTCTCCCCGACCACGTTGATGGTGCGCCCGCCCACCGCGATGATCGCGTCGGTCATAGTTCCCGTGGCATCCAGGGCGCGGCCCAATGGGTCAAAGCGCAGCGGCGACACGTCGCTGCTGACGGTGACACCGCTCGGTGCCGTCCCCACATACGTCGCCGCGCGGGTGCCGGGGTGGATTACGGCCTGGGCGTAGCCAGGGCCGTCACAGCCGGTCGCGCTGGTCGGACCGTCCTGCAGGTTCAGAGTATAGCTGCTGGCAGTGAAGCTGATCTGGACGTTGCAGCCCGCAGCGATGGAGAGCTTCTGGCCGTAGCGGACGGCCGCGAGCGTGTCGTCGAAGAAGAATGCGCTTTCGAAGTCGTCCGCTGCGAAGAAGCGCGGGCCCGCCACGGCCGTCAGGATGCCAAGCAGCGCGATCACGGTGATGAGCTCCACCATCGTGAATCCCGCCCTGTCGCTCATCGGCTCTCCTCGAACGTTGACACAGAACGAACGAGCGGGACGGAAGTTGTCCTCCGCCCCGCTCCTCAATCCGCGCTCCAGCCCGGATCCACACTCTGCTCACCCGAACCCTGGGCGACGATCAAACTGCTGCTACGGGCACTTGCCCCCGGGATTCTTGCAGACCCTGCCGTTTTCTTCGTCGTAGCGGAGGACGTCCCCGGTGCCCGGCTGGATATACCGGGCAAAGTCGGTGGCTGTGGCGTTCGCAAAGGTGTTGGTCCAGTTCGTGGGCACTGTGCCCGACATGATCTGCGTCCAGAGCTTCACTGCGTCGTCCTGGGCTGCGTTGGCAACGTCAATGGTGGGCCAGCCGGCGCCGTTGATGAACACGCTGGTACCGTCGATGTCCACACTTGTGGCCGGCTTACTGTCGACCAGCCACTTGGAGTGGACGATCCCGATCGCGACGCTGAGGCCGCCCTGAACACCGTCGAAGGCTGCAGTTTCAGCGCTCGTCGTGAAGTCCGCAAACTTGGGAAGGGCCACCGCCGCGAGGATGCTCAATACAGCGATGACGACAATCAGCTCGATCAGAGTAAAGCCGTCGTTGTTCCGAGGGGTCATGGCTATTCTTGCTCCTTCTATCCGTCCACCAGCGACCCCATCCCTGGGGTCCAGCAGTCCCACTTCAGGCCTTGGATAGAGTCCTCCGACAGCCTACAGCGCCCGCTCTGTGCCCCTATCGTCTCTACCGGAGAGCAACTTGACCCCGCACGGCTCAGCCCAGGCCCGACCCCGCCAGGTTCCACATCGGCAGGTAGATAGCAAGAGCCAGGATGAGGACCATCCCCCCGATGGCGACCGTGAGCGCGGGCTCGATCAGGTCGGTCAGCCGCTCCAGGTCGTAGCTGACCTCCTCCTCGTAGTGCTCCGCGATCTGCAGATGCATCTGCCCGATCTCACCGGTCTGCTCACCGACCTCGATCATCTGCACGTCCGAGGACTCGAAGAGCTTCGCGTTTCCAGCAGCCACCGCCATGGTCTCGCCCCGCTCGATGGTGTCGCGCATGGCGCGGATGCGGCTCTCCATCCACACGTTGTCGACCGCACGACCCACGAGCTCGAGCACCTGGATCAGCGGAACACCCGCGGTGAAGGCCATCGCGAAGGAGCGCGCGTAGCGGGCCAGCGTAGCCCTGCGCACGATTCCCCCCACGACGGGGAGCTTGAGCTTGTACTTGTCGATCAGATAGCGCCCAGGCGGCGTGCGCGCGTACGCGCGCAGGGCCGCGATCCCACCCACGGTGCCGAGCAGCAGGTACAGCCAGTACGCCACCATGAAGTCCGACATCCCGATCAAGAGCTGGGTCGCCCACGGCAGCTCCGCATCGAACTGGCCGAAGAACTTCGCGAACGAGGGAATCACGAAGATGTTGATCAGAACCACGGCGGCGAAGATGATGCCAATCACGACCGTGGGGTAGCGAGTCGCGGCCTTGATCTGCTTGCGCGTCTGATGGTCAAGGGTCAGATAGGCACCGACCTGATGAAAGGCCTCGTCGAGCTGACCCGTGCTCTCCCCGACCTTGACGATGCTCGTGAAGAGGTTGGAGAATATTCCCGGGTGGCGCTGAAAGGACTCACTGAGCTCCCGGCCCGCCTCCAGACTCTCGCTCACGTCGACGAGCGCGGCGCCAAGGGCCGGGTTGCGCACCGTCGCGGCAAGCCCGCTGATCGAGCGGCGCAGCGGCACGCCGGCCCGAACCAGAGTATGCAGCTGCCTGCAGAACGGAACCAGCTCTGCTGGCCCGACCTGGCGTGCGGCCCAGCGCTTCTGAGCCCAGTCCAGGATGTCGGTCTCCGGGGGCTTCACCCCGGTGATGCGAATCGGGGTGAGCCCCCCCTCGATCAGCTCGGTGGCCACGGTCATGCGCGAGAAGCCGTCGACCTCCGCCTCGATCAGGTCGCCGGCCTTGGTCCGGGCGCTGTACGCGAAGATCGCCACCTACCCCTCACTCCCCGATGTAGGCTTCGACTCCGCCCTCCAGGGACTCGCCCGCTCCCCCGGACGAGTCGGCCTCGCGCGGCAAACCATCGTGCTCGACCACGAGATCCGGCAGCTGTTCCTCGGTGACTCCCTCCTCCGTGGGCGGCTCCTCGACTTCCTCGGCCAGCCGGAAGACCTCCTGGATCGTGGTGATGCCCTGACGCGCGTAGTCGAGCGTGGCGAGGGCGAGCGGTCGGAACTCGGGCTTGGCCTTGGCCGCTCGCTCGTACGCGCTCTGATCGCCCTGGCGCAGGGGCGTGGCCACCGACTCGTCGATCTCCAGCAACTCGTAGACCCCGAGGCGCCCGCGATAGCCCGTCTGGTTGCAATCACCGCAGCCGCGCCCCTGATAGAAGGCATCCTCTCCAGGCTGGGGGTCCAGCGCCGAGAGCCAGCCCCGCTCCCGCCCGTCGGGCTCGTATGCCTCGCGGCAGTTCAGGCAGATCTTGCGTACGAGACGTTGCGCGATCACCGCGCGCAGCGCGGAAGCAGCCAGGTAGCCCTCGGCCCCCATGTCGATCAGCCGCAGCGGCGTCGAGAGGGCATCGTTCGTGTGAAGCGTCGACAGGACCAGGTGACCCGTCATGGCCGCCCGCAGACCCGTCTCGGCCGTCTCCTTGTCTCTCATCTCCCCGATCATGATGATGTCCGGATCCTGGCGCAGGGAGGCCCGCAGTACGCGCGCAAAGGTCAGATTCACCTTGGTGTTCACCTGCACCTGGTTGACGCGCGGCAGCCGGTACTCGACAGGATCCTCCACCGTGATGATCTTCTTGCCGGGCTCGTTGAGCTCGCGCAGCGCCGCATACAACGTGGTGGTCTTCCCGCTTCCCGTGGGACCCGTGACGAGAATCAAGCCGTAGGGACGGTGAATGAGGTCGCGAAGACGCACCAGCAGGTCGTCCGGCAGGCCGAGCTGATCCAGGTTCTCTGTGCCGGCCGACTGGTCCAGCAGGCGCATGACGACGGACTCGCCGTTCTGCACGGGCAGCGTCGAGACGCGGACGTCGATGGTCTTATCGCTCACACGCATGTTGAAGCGCCCGTCCTGGGGGAGGCGCTTCTCGGAGATGTCGAGGCTCGACATCAGCTTGATGCGCAGCACCAGGGCGGAGGCGATGCGCGTCTCCTTCATGGTCTGCTCGTGGAGCACGCCGTCGATCCGCTGACGGATCCGCAGCACGTTCTCGTCCGGCTCGATGTGGACGTCGGAGGCGCCTGCCTGGACTGCGTCTTCGAAGACCGACTTGAGCAGCTTCGCGACCGGGGCCTCGGAGCCCTTCTCCTCCGCATCGATGTCGACGAGCTCCAGCTGCTGATCGCCCCCGAGCTCCTCGTCGAGCTGCATCGCGAGGCTCGAGATCTCGTCGGTGCGTCGATAGAAGCGATCGAGAGCCCGGAGCAGATCCGCCTCCCGCACCAGCGAAGGCTGGATCGGTCGCTTCAGAATCCTCGAGAGCTCGTCGAGCGCGAGCAAATCCGTGGGGTCTGCGAGGCCGACCTCGAGATCCTTCTCTGTCTCGCCAATGACGATCGCGTTGAAGCGGCGCGCGTGTTGCTCGGGAAGCCGCATGACCGTCGGCTGCGAGAGGTTGACCTTCGACAGATTTACGAAGGGAATGTCGAGCTGCCTGGCGAGGAAGTCGAGCAGCTGATTCTCTTCGACGTAGCCGAGATCGACCAGGATCTGGCCGAGTCGCATGCCGCGCTTCTTCTGCGCCTGGAGTGCTAGCGTCAACTGCTCGGCCGTGAGCAGCCCGTTCTCTACGAGGAGTTCGCCGATCCGCAGCTTGCGCCGCAAGGCCTACCTCCCCGCGGCGCTGATGGCCGCAATCCTGGACTGGATGTAGCGTCGCGACTCCGGACCCAGCCCAGCCAGTGCAGAGGCTGCCCGGTAGGCGAGGAGCGCGCTGGCCGCCGCATCCTCTCCCTCCAGCGAGATCCCGAAGCCCATCCACCACGCCGCGTTCTCCGGCTCGGCTCCCAGCACCTGCCGGTACAGATCGGCCGCCAGGCCGTGCTCGCCCATCCTCTGATACAGCGCCGCGACCAGCGCGTGATACTCCGGATCCTCCCGCAGCGGCGGAGGCGCCCTTCTCAGAATCTCGAGCGCCTCGGCTGTGGTGCCGCGCTGGCTCAGGATCCGAGCCCTGAGCTTTGCGAAGCCCGGATGCGTGGGTGCCAAGACCATTCCCGTCTCGAGCTCGCCCGCAGCCTCATCCACCCGCCCGCGCCGGATTAGGAGACTCGCTCGGGCCTCACGCGCGCGATGATGATCGGGATCGTCCTCGAGCAGCTCGCGCAGAGCCTCCGCAGCTTCCTCGTAGTCCCCGTCCTCGGCGAGGCGAAGCGCGCGGCGGTACGCCTGATCCGCCAGCTCGCCTGCTTCCGGCACGTGGGGGGGCTTGCCGAAGGAGCCCTTCCGCGAGCGCGCCGATCGGGCGGCCTTCGCCTTGCGGGCCGGCGGGGAGGGCGGTTTCGATTCCGTTCGCGAGCGCGTGCTGGGCTGCGAGCGAAGCGAAGAGGCCGCTGTAGCGGGCGCCGTCGTCTGCCGGTCGACCGTCGGCTTGGGCGCTGGCTCGGGACGGGTCCGGCGGCCGCCGGTACTAACGCTTTCCGGTGTCTTCTGGTGGGAAATCTTCGGGGTGCCCGCAGCTCGGAACTGCTCAGCAAGGGGCCTCCGCTTGGAGACCGCAGGGAGCTCGAGCGCCGGGTCCTCGACGAGCGACGTCAACGCTTCGGCCAGAAGCCGATGCTCGACCTGCGGGGACATCCGTGCCTGCTCGCCGCTCCGGCCCTGGACGAGACCGCGCGCAAAGGGGACGGCGAGGAGCAGAGCCGCAAGCGGGACCGTGGCCCACTTCGCGACCCGACGGAACCGGCGCCGTGGCCCGAGGCTCGGCAGTACCAGCCGCACGGGACGCCGGGACGGAAGATTGGCACGAATGCGTCGCAGCGCCTGGCAGCCCGCTAGCCAGAGCGCGGCTCCAGCTCGGGTGAGATGCCGCGTCGCCGCGTAAGAACCCTGGTGCAGTGCTTCCCGGACCGGAGCCGTGATCGCGATCCGCCTTACCCCGTCGGCTTCCAGCGCCGAGCGTCGCACGTGGCGCCGCTGGACCTCGTCGTCTCCGCCCGCCCAGGCCAGCGTCAGGGCGCCGTGGCAGACTACGTTAACGAGCCTGGGCACGCCGCCGGTCGCCGCGAAAACCGCGTCGAGGGCGCAGTCACTGAAGAGTGTCGCGGTCTCACACCCTGCGTGCGCCAGTCGGCCGCCGACGTAGCCTTCCAGGTCCGCGCGCTCGAGCGTTCCGAGCTCGAACGAATACGTAAGGCGCTGCCCGAGGCTGGAAGCGGGCGGTGTAATGAGGCGGACGTGCAGCTCCGGGAGTCCGAGCAGCACAATCTGAACGCGATGCGTCGGCTCCGGCTCCAGATCCGCCAGCAGCCGCAGCGCCTCCAAGCCAGGCGCGCCAAGGCAGTGGGCGTCATCGACGAAGACAATGAGACGCCGACCCTCCTCCGCCAGGTCGAGCACGCGGCGCGAGATGCTGCGGAGCACCCGGTCCGGCGCGAGAGTCCGCTCGGCTCGCAGCTCGGTCGCCGAGCCGAGCAGCTCTGCGGCGCGCTTCACGACTCCGGCAACCAGTGCTGTGAGCGGCGTTCGCTCGAGCACGGCGCCGATCAGCCCAGGGAGCGCTCCCGAGAGCAGCGGTGGCTCCGGCGCGTCCCCGGACGTCCCGGACTCCTCGAGGCCGTCGACCAGGGCGCCGAGCACGCCGGACGAGCCGACCGACGCTCCCGAGAGCTCCACCACGATGGCCTCGCCAGAGAGCAGCTCCGTCAGCTTGCGGCTGAGGACGGTCTTGCCGGTCCCGGCCTCCCCAATGATCGCGACGAGGCTCTCGCCGCTGCGCAGAAGGGCGGGCAGTGCGTCGAGAATCTGCCGGCGTACACCCCCCGCGTAGAAGAACCCGGGCGCCGGAACCAGCCGGAACGGCAGCGCATTCAGACCGAAATGCTCCAGATACATCGCCCCCTCCCGTCTCAGTTCACCGGCTCGGGCAATCGATAGCGCTCCAGGCTCTCCACCCGGTCGCGCGTGACCTCGAGCTCTTGCCGCCAGGAGTCGGGGCCGACCGCGATCGCGCGCAGCAGAATGACAAGCTCGGTCTTGACCTTGATGTCCCGCTGGTGGCGGAACAGGCTGCCCAGGAACGGGATTCGATCCAGGCCCGGAGATCCCGCCCACTCCTCAGAAGTCGAGTCCTGCATCAGACCGCCGATCGCGATCACCTGCCCGCTGCGCACCCGAACAACGCTATCGGACTCGCGAATCGTGCTGAGGGCGAGCGGCAGCTGCTGCGTCGTGCCCGAGATCGTGATCGTCTTGGTCTGATCCGTGACCTCGCTGATCGACGGATGCACGTGCAGGATGATCTCCCCGTCCTGGCTGATCTGTGGCGTCACGTCGAGGGCGATCCCCGAGAAGAAGGCCGTCAACTCGATCTCGGGCGTGGTCGTCGTCGCCGTTCCCGTGACGGTGGTACTCGAGATCTCCGTCACGAAGAACTCGTCCCTGCCCACCTTGATGATGGCTTTCTGGTTGTTGAGGGTGGAGATCCTGGGGCTCGAAAGAGTTCGAACGGTTCCTTGTGTCTCGAGCAGCTCGATGAAGGCTAAAAAGCTGTTGGAGCTGATCGCCACGGAGAAGACGCCGCCAAAGGCGGACAGCTCGGTTCCCTCCGGCAGGATCGGCGGGCCGCCCGGATTGAGCAGGCCCGGGTTTCCCGCGATCCCTGAGAGCCCGCTCGCCAGGGCGGTTCCCCCCCCGGTTTGCGCCGTGAGGATCGACGTGGAGCTCCCGAACTGCTGGAGCTTTGCCCAGTTGATGCCGGACTGGAACCCGTCGGTTAGCGTGATCTCGAGGATCTTGGCCTCGAGAATGACCTGGCGCCGCAGGCTGCTCTGCGCCCGGTCGAGGAAGCTCGCTACGTCGCGCAGCTCGGCCGGCATGGCGCGCACCATGATCAGACCCGCCTGGGGAATCGACATGACCGTGCGCCCGTCGTCCTGGCCGACGATCTTGGTGAGATTCGAGGTGATGTCTCGCCAGAAGTTGACGCTCCCGGTCGTCGAGATCCGGCTGCCCGTCTCCGACCCTCCTCCATCGGCTTCGCTGACGGTGCCTGAGCTCACCGTCGTCTGGGTCCCGCCTTCCCGGGCTACGTCGAGGTAGTTCACCTCGAAGATCCGTGTCTGGAGGCCGCCCGGCAGCACGTGATAGCCGTAGGACGTCCTACGGAACTGGTAGCCATAGACGTCGCGCACCGCCTCCATCGCCTCCTGGATCGTTACGTCCTTGAGGGCGAGCGAGATCTGACCCTCCACGGCGGGATCAATCACGACGTTGTAAGGCGTGTCCTCGACCAGGTTCATGAAGAACTGCCTTGCGTCGGCCTCGTCGACGGTCACGTCGTAGCGACGCTCGTCGTCCTGCACGGCGCCGCCGCGGCTGAGGCGGATGGGCGGGAGCAGCGCCTCGCTGACGGCTTCCGGGAGCGCGCGGCCCGGCGCCGCGGGCACGCGCGCTGTCTGGTCCAGGCTGTCCTGCATGACGGCTGTCGCCGGGAGCTCTGGCGGCTCCACCGGCCCGGGCGCGGGGCCGAAGAACTGGCAGCCAGTGGAGAGCAAGACGCTCAGCACGGCCGCAAGCAGGCCCGGTGAGGAGCGCCTACTCATCGAACATCTGCCCCGCAGCGCCGGCAGCCGGCACGGCCTGCACACCGGACTCGACCTCAACCGCCGGGTCGGTCTCGACGCCGGACTCGGCCGCGGCGTCGTCCTCTGCATCGCTACCCGGCTCGACTTCAGCGCCGGGCTCCACCTCGCCGTCGAGCTCGGCCTCAGTGTCTGGCTCGACCTCCACGGTCGGCTCGGCCCGCGGGGAGGGCTCCGATTTCAAGTCCGAGTCCACCTTGACTCCCGGCGTTACCCTTGAAGCAAGCTCCGCCATCGACCCCGGCTCCACCTTCACGGGGAGGGCGTAGAAGCGGAGCTCGTAGGGCCCGGACCGTCCCCTGAGCGTCACACTCGCTGGGTCGATCTTGACCACCCTCGCTCCGGCAAGAAAGTCGCCTTCCTCGACTCGATGGCCGTCGATCACCGCGAAGCTCGCACCAGCCGCAACAACGGTCGTGGTCAGCCGATTTGCCGAGGAGGGCTCGCCCTGGCTTCCACCAACGAGCGTCGGGGCCTCGCCCGGGGCACTCGTGAAGCTGGGGGGCCGTGTCGGATCGCGCTGGATCGCCACCTTGGGAACGGTGGCGCCGAGCGCGAGCCCACTGGCCATGCTGACGAGGAGCACTTGGGCGACCCGCAGCATCGGCTCAGACACCGACCACGCCTTCCTGCGTGCTCAACGACCGGAGCGTGAGCGTGACGCGCGCGATGGGATACTCGAGCACCTCGTAGTCGAGGCTCTCCCAGTAGAAACGGCGCGGAAGCTGCTCGATCTCGCGCAGGTAACGCACCGTAGTGGGAAAGTCTCCGAGGACCTCGATGACGACCCCGTGCTTGAAGAGGTCCCCTCCTTCGGTCTCGACACCCAGCTCTTCGGGCGTCTCGAACAGCGGCTCGACTGGCAGGTTCTCCAGGCGCACGAGGCGGAGCCCCACCGTTTTGATCAGCATCTGCTTCAGCACACGCGTCATCTCCACCGGAGGGATCCGGTCATCCGTGCGCGTGTCCACAACACCGCGCAGGCGATCGAGCGAGCTGAGCAGGTTGTCCTTGCGCGCGCGGTTCTCCACGTCGAGATCGATGGACAGCTCGGACGCGAGCTTCTCGGTCTGCTGCTCGAGCTGTTGGATCTCCAGCTCGAGCGACGCGATGCGGTTGTCCGCTTCGAGGCGTCGCGCCTCGAGCGGTTCCATGAGTGCGGCGTTCCAGAGCAAGAGCGGGATCGCGAGAGACGCTCCCGCCAGGATCAACCGCTCGCGGAGGGAGCGCGCGTTGAGCCAGACGATGAGTTTGTTCAGCTGTCTCACGGCGCGACCCCCGAGATCTCCTCTAGGAAGGCCTGGAGCAGAGAGGATCCCCCCTCAGCCTGCTCCCGCTCCGTGCTGAGGGCGAAGTCGATCACCGGGGGACCCGTCTCGGGGACCTGGAGCAGCAGCGTTTGAAACTCGCGACCCACATAGGCCGGCTCGGGTGCCAGCTCCTCGATGAATTTGGGCACGGCCTCGGGCGAGAGCGCCTTTCCCGCCAGTGCCATGCTGCGACCGCCCGCCGTGATCTGGATGCGCTTGAGCCACACCCCGTCGACCCGCTGCCTGGCCAGACCGAGCAGGTGCTCCGAGAAGCCCTCGCGATTGGCTAGCCCGTGCGAGGTCAGTGCTTCGAGCAGACGGTTCTTTCCCCCCACGGTGTGATCGAGGGCGAAGACCTCGGCCGCCAGTGCCGGATCCGGCTTGCGCCCCGCCTTCCGCTTCTGGAGCTCCTCGAGCAGGGTGGCCTGGCTCTTCTTGCTGGCCTCGAGGCTGGTCAACCGACGTTCGGGCGCCAGGGTCTGCCAGAGCGAGTAGCCATAGATCAGCAGGAGCAGGGCCAGAATGGCTCCGAGGGCGGGAACCAGGGTCTCTGCGAAGAACGGGAGGGCGACGTCGCTGAACTCGCCCTGCAGCAGGTTGACCTGCTGGGTCATAACATGCCCTCGCGCAGCGCGCCGCCGATCGCAGTCAAGCAGCGCGCCTGAAGGGTCTCGTCGAGAGGCTCTTCGCAGCGGACCAGCTGGTTCAGGTCGAGAGGGCGAACCTCGACACTGAGCTGGTCGACCAGGTAGTCCGTCAACATCGGCGCCGGCGTGGCGAGAGGCGCGACGAAGAGCACGGAGATCGGGTCCTGGCCGAACTGACGCTCGTAGTAATCGATGGAGCGCTGCACTTCCCGGCGCAAGGTCTCGAGGCCGTCACCGTCACCGACGGGGACCTGTGCGCCTGGCTCCGGCGGCTTGCCGTCGAGCTGATCCAGATCGACGTCGATATTCCGCGCAAGGTAAAGGACACCCTGGCGCGTCACCGTGAGCAGACCCAGACCCGGCGTGAGAAAAAGCAAGCCCACGCCATGCTCGTCGTGCGGGAGGAGCGCGGCCACATTGCGAAGCGCGAGCTCGACGACATCCATCGCCTTGATGCGCAGGCCGGAGGAGTGAATCGCGGAGGCGATCTGGTCGACGTCACGCTGCGGCATCGCCACCACGTAGAGGCGGCTGGCTTGCTCGGCGGTTGAAGACGTCGGCTCGGGAGTATCGAAGACGTCGATCACCGCGTTCTCGATGTCGAAGTCGACCAGGTCTTTCACGCTCCAGCGCGCCGCCTCGCGCAGCTCGTCGGGCTCGACCCTCGGCGCATCGATCTGGCGCAGTGTGTACGTGTCCGCCCAGGGCACGCAGGTGCAGCGGGAGCGACCGAGCTGGTGCGCCTTTACGGCCGCTGCGAGCTTCTTCCCGAATGCTGCGGGCTCGTCGTGGGCGAAGAAGTCGCCCATCTCGAGGCGCGGCTTTTCGCCCGCGACGCGAGTCAGGTGCACAAGTCCGAAGCCGTCCGGCAACAGCCCGATCGCCGTAACACCCTTGCTCCGGCCCCCTCGCTTCAGAAACGAGAGCAAATGACCCCTCCTGCGATGGACCGCAATCACTCGTGCAAAAACAGCACGCAGGACTGGGCCCAACTCCCTGCACCGGATCATTCGTCTTTCGCGGGCTTGCGCTTGAGTTGCGCAGCCCGCGTTAAGATGGAGGGGACGGGCTCAGGGAAAATACTAGACTTCTCTGTACTTTATTCTAGGATCGTTGCATGCGGATTCTCGCGCGGGAGGAGTACGGACTTCGCTGCATATTGCAGCTGGCCCGGCACCAGGGGCCCGAGCCCTTGACCATCGCGTGGATCGCCGAGGCCGAAGGTCTCAGTCGTGAGTACGCCGGAAAGCTCATGCAGGTCTTGCGGCGCGCGGGCCTGGTGACAAGCACCAGGGGACCGGGTGGGGGCTACTTGCTGTCGCGCCCCCCGGCAGACATCTCGATCTGGGAAGTGGTCGAGGTGCTTGGCGGAAGGCTGTTCCCGAGCGATTTCTGCGCCTGCCATCCCGGCCAAGCGAAGCAATGCGTGCATGCGAGTGATTGCTCGATCCGCGCCCTCTGGCATCTGGTTGGAGGCGCGGTCCGCAACGTCCTCGAGAACGTTGCGCTCTCTGACCTGGACCGGGACGAGATGTCGATGACGCTCTGCCTCGAAAACTCCGTCGCAGAAGGGGCTTGAACGGCCCCCGGTGTGGCGCATCTGGAGGAGACCCGATGAGTTCTGACCCCGCAACGCACGAGAAGATCTCGGCGCTAGTGAAGTCCAACCCCGTGATGCTGTTCATGAAGGGGACGCGAGAGGTGCCGCAGTGCGGGTTCTCCGCCCAGGTGGTGGCGATCCTCGAACGGGTGGCGCCGGAATACACCACCTTCGACGTGCTTGCAGACCCGACGGTCCGCGAGGGCATCAAAGAGTTCTCGCGTTGGCCCACGGTCCCGCAGCTCTACGTGCGCGGGGAGTTCATCGGCGGCTGCGACATCATCACCGAGATGTTCCAGAGCGGAGAGCTCAGCGGGACTCTCTCGCAAACCTGAGCCCCCGTTCCAGCTCGCCCTCCCCGCTCGCTCAAGTCGAGAGCGAAGCGTGCCGACAGCAACGCTGTCGGGGTCTATTCGACCCCGGGTCCGGTTTGCTCGTTCGAGCGGAGTGTTGCGGGATGATCAGAGGTCAGAAGGTCGTCGTCGTGATGCCGGCGTACAACGCGGAGAAGACCCTCCGCAAGACCCACGCCGAGATCATCGACCAGGGGGTCGTGGATCGTGTGATCGTCGACGACGATCAGAGCGGCGACGACACCGTCGAGATAGCTCGAACGCTCGACGGGGTCCGGCTGCACGTCCACCCTGCGAACCGGGGTTACGGTGCGAACCAGAAAACGTGCTACGCCCTCGCTCTCGAGGAGGGCGCGGACATCGTCATCATGGTGCATCCGGACTACCAGTACACACCAAAGCTCATCGTGGCGATGGCGTCCTTGATCGCGCACGGGCTGTACCCGTGTGTCCTGGGCTCCCGGATCCTCGGTGGCTACGCGCTGCGCCAGGGTATGCCAAGGTGGAGATACGTCGCGAACCGGCTGCTGACGTTCACCGCGAACCTCGTCCTGGGCGCGAAGCTCTCCGAGTACCACACGGGGTACCGGGTGTTCTCGCGCGAGCTGCTGGAGCAGCTGCCGCTGGAGGCCAACTCCGACGACTTCCTGTTCGACAATCAGCTGCTGCTGCAGGTGCTCTGGTTCGGCCACACCATTGGCGAGATCACCTGCCCCACCCGCTACTCTGGGGAGTCCTCGTCGATCAACTTCCTCCGCAGCGTGAAGTACGGGCTCGGGTGTCTGGCCATGGCGGTCCAGTTCCGCCTCGCCAGGGTGCGGCTGCTCAACAGTTGCCGCTTTCCGAGCTCGGAGGCGTGCTGGCTAGACCGGCTCGGCGGGCTTCTGCGCGATCACGATCAGGCTGCCCGCGCGTCCGAGCAGACGTAGCGGCGCGCTCGCCACGACCGCGACGACCCCGAGCGGGAGGAGCGCGAGCATCGCGCACCGGTACAACGGAGACAGGTCGCGCTTGTCCTCCTCGCAGTTCCGCAGCACGTCGTACAGGGCGTTGCGACGCAGGCCGATTCGGTTCAACAGAGTCTGCAACAGACCGAAGGGGTCCATCTCCCACTGTCCCGTGCGAATCTCGTCGATCGCGAAGCCCGACTGGCACAGGAGCGACCGCAACGTTTCCTTCGTGAACTGGAAGAGGTGACGCGGCAGGTCCAGGTGGAACCACTGCTCCCCTCCGAGCCGGGCCTGCACGGAAGCGTAGTTCGGCACCGCCACCAGCAGAGAGCCGCCCGGCCGCAGCGAACGAAAGCAAACCGCGAGCGTCTTGTCCGGGCTGCGCAGATGCTCGAGTACGTGCCAGATCGACACCAGGTCGAAGTGATCGTCCGGGTACTGCCCGGCGCGCAGGTCGCCGGAGTCGATCGATGCCCCGGCACGAGCATGGGTCACCGTCAGCGCCGACAGCTCGGTGCCGCGAACCTGGTAGCCTCGCTCCCGCAACAGGCGCAAGAACAGACCGCGGCCGCAACCGACGTCCAGCACCCGGCCACCCGGCGACAGTAGCCGCTCCGCGAGGCGTACTCGCGCGAGCCGGCCGAGCCGAACCGCGAGCTCGCCGGCCCAGTGGAAGCGCCGGCCCGGCTCCCCGTATGCGCCTCTCTGTGCGAGCTCGAGCTGCTCGTCCGTCGGTAAGAACTTCTGGAGCACGAGCTCGCAGCCGAGACATCGCGCCAGCGGAAAGCGCCGGGCCGGCCCGGTGGCGGCCGGGAGCTCGTCGACGGTATCCACGGTGTGACAGGTCGGGCAGACGAGTCGCTTGTCGGGTTCCGCGTTCATCGCGCGCGTAGACTCCCGCTCACCAGTAGATCCGACGCATCAGTCGCGGCTTCCCGCTTCTCCAGGCCCGGATCCAGCCGAACTCCAGGTTCGGACGATCGTCGGTGATCAGGGGCAGGTGCCTGACGGCCTCGCGGTCGATCGGGATGGTGTGGCGGAAATAGTCAAAGGTGACGGGGCCCCATTCACTCGCGTCACGCGCCACGCGAGGATCGGCGAGACGGGCACGGATCCGCTCCTTGGACACCTCGATGGGCTGCATGGAACCAACCACGTGCACGCCGATCCGATTCGCGCTCGCGATCTCCAGCGTGTACGGGAACGCCTCCACGAAGGTGCGCAGCAGCATGCCAAAGGTCTCCCAGTCGTCGACTCCCGCGAGGCTGCCGGGCAGCGGGATCCAGTGCGTCATCAGCCCGCCGGGCTTCAGGCGCTCCCTGGCCAGCTCGAGGAAGTCGAGAGAGTAGAGGTGGTTGACTCCCGCGCCGTCGATCGGGGGCGGCGGATCGACGGTGATCACGTCATAGCGCGCGGAGCTCAGCTTGAGGAAGCTGCGGCCATCGTTCGTGACCATCCTCCCCCGCGGATAGGCGCGAACCTGCTCCGCATCCCGGTGAAAGAAGGGAAAGGCGTCGAAGACCTCGTCCACCAGCTCGACCACGGTGACGCTCCGACCGTGCGAGACGGCCGAGCGGTACGTCGTGCCCATGCCGAAGCAGATGACGAGCGTGTCCTCGGGATCCGGATGCAGGAGCAAGGGCACGTGCGCCATCATCTTCGTATCGGTAACGCGCGCGGTCATCCCCGTGTGGTTGACCAGCAGCGTGCGGGCCGGGCCGGGGTTGCCCGCCGCCGCCAACACGGTCGTGACGCCCTGGATGCCCGTCTCGTGGAAGACCAGCTCGGCGCTCGGGCGTGACACGCCGAGCCGCTGTCGGAACTGTCCCTCGTCGCCCAGCCGTGCGACGCCGAGCAGCGCGAGCGTCAGAGCCACAGCCCCGAGCGCCAGGCTCCCGTCTGTCCCTTCCGAGCGGGGAACGACAGCCGGCAGCAGGGCGGCTCCGACGAGCGCGGTCGTGGCATAGAGGGCGACCAACGCGTAGATGCCCTGAAACAGGTCTAGGTGCGGTGCGATCACGAAGCCAGCCAGCAGGCCGCCCACGACGGCGCCCACCGTGTTCCAGGTGTAGGCGCGCGCGACGCGTTCGCCGGCGGCGTCCTCGCTTCCCGCATCCAGGATGCGCGTGGCGAGCGGAAACACGGCCCCGGACAGGAGTCCGAGCGGAAACAGAATGACCGACGCCGCCACGTAGAACAGCAGCAGCAGGGTCGGCGGGAGTGCCTGCCCACCCAGGGGCCGCAGCGCATCCGCAAGCCCGTAGAAGAGGAAGATGGAAGCGAGCATCCAGCCCGCACTGGCCAGCTGGCTGGCAACGAGCCAGAGCGGGAGCTTTCCCAGGCGCTTGACGAAGCACGATACGCCGGCGCTGCCGAGAGCGATACCGACGAGATACACCATCAAGAGCATGGCGAAGGCATAGGTCGAGTTCCCGACCAGACCCTCGACGGTCCGGGTCCAGAGCACCTCGGAGGCCAGTGCGGCCGCCCCGCTGCCGGCCAGCACGCCAAGCACGAGCCGTGTGAGCCCGGTCTCACTCGCTGCAGCCTCGCTGGGCCTCTGGGCGGGTGCGAGGTCGGATTGAATGCGGAGGGCCCAGACTCCAACAACGAGGTTGAGACAGGCCGCGAGCAGGGTCGTGTTGCGCACGCCGATCAGCTCGATAGACACGAAGCTCACTAGCGCCGTGCCCAGCGCGGCGCCGAGGGTATTCGCGCCGTAGAGCAGGCCCACCTTCCACGTCGCTCCCCGCTCGCTCGCGCGATGAAAGAACTCGCTCAGCAGCGGCAAGGTCGCTCCCATGAGCGTGGTCGGAACGATGAGGAGCAGAGCGACTAGCGTGGCGCGAACGCCAAGACCCCAGACGAAGGACGCGTCCTCGCTCACCAGAGCTGCAAAGATCGCGTCGGTTCCGGCGGCGAGGACCGGGAAGGCCAGCGCGAACGCGCCGATCCCGAACTCCAGCCGAGCGAAGAGACGCAGGGGAGCCTCGATCCGCGACATCCAGCGCCCGACCAGCCAGCTTCCGAGCGCAAGCCCCAACATGAAGCTGCTGACCACGATCGACACCGAAACCGTCGTGCTGCCGAACACCAGAGCCAGCCAGCGTGCCCAGATGATCTGGTAGGTCAGGGCCGTCGAGCCAGACAGGACGAAGATCAGGTAGACCCAGACGCGAGACGCCATACGCTAGAGATCGGCAGCAGGACGCGCATCTCTAGCTGGATCTGCAGTAGCCCGATACAAAACTGCTGAGCGTGAAAGTGGGAGACGTCCGGCGATGAAGAGCCTGTCCTGGGAGCGCCTCACGCCCCTGCTCCTCGCTGCCTTTACCTTCGCGGCGTATTGCCAGGTTGGAGGGCACGACTTCGTCAACTTCGACGACCTCAGGTACGTGCTGAGGAACCCGAACCTCCAGGCTGGGCTGAGTCTCGACGGGGTGAAGTGGGCATTCACCACGCTCTACTTTGGTAACTGGCACCCTCTGACGTGGCTCTCGTACCTGGTGGACTACGAACTCTGGGGATTGAAGCCCGGCGGCTACCACCTCACGAACCTGGTGCTGCACGTGGCCGCCACGCTGTCCCTCTTCGCTGCGTTGCGCAGGCTGACCGCTACGGTTTGGCGGAGCGCCTTCGTCGCAGCCCTGTTCGGGCTCCATCCTCTGCACGTAGAATCCGTGGCCTGGGTCGGAGAACGCAAGGACGTACTCAGCGGGCTGTTCTGGATGCTGGCACTGTGGAGCTACGCGGTCTACACGGAGCGCCCGTCTGTCTGGCGCTACCTTCAGGTCGCTGGCTGTTTCGCCCTCGGCCTGCTCGCAAAGCCGATGCTGGTCACGCTGCCCTTCGTCTTGCTCCTGCTGGACTACTGGCCCCTGGCACGCTTCCGCGACGTTGCGCGAGGGAGGAAACTGGACAGGAGCCGACTCGGGCCGCTGCTCCTGGAGAAGTTGCCACTGATGGTCCTCGTTGCAGGCTCCTGTTGGATCACGATCATCGCGCAGGACCAAACCGGCGCGCTGATCGACACGGGCGAGCTGCCACTGGCGCTCCGCGTCGGGAACGCCACGCTCGCATACGTCGCGTACATGACCAAAGCCGTCTGGCCTGCTGACCTCGCGGCCTTCTACCCGCACCCGGCATATTCACTCTCTATCGGGAATGCCGTTGCAGCAGCGTTGTTACTCGCAACGATCTCGGTCGCGGTGCTGCGCTACGGGGTGCGCAAACCGTACCTCCCAGTGGCCTGGCTCTGGTACCTGGGAACGCTGGTGCCCGTGATCGGGCTTGTTCAGGTAGGCCAGCAGGGAATGGCCGATCGCTACACGTATCTCCCTCTGATCGGGCTGTTCCTCGTGGCGAGCTGGGGTGGGTACGACCTGTGGACATCGTTGCGTCCCGACCGGCGTTACCTGGCTCCAACCGTGGTCGGCCTGCTCGGCGCCCTCTTCGTGGCTACCTGGGTCCAGGTCTCTCATTGGAAGACCAGCATCACGCTCTGGGAACGCGCATTGAAGGTCACACCCAACAGCGATCGAGCCCACTCCAACCTCGCGACCACCTTGCTCAGGCGCGGGAACGAGCAGGAGGCCTTCGAGCACTACGTAGAAGCACTCAACATCCAGCCGCACTCGTACATCACGCAAACCCGCGTCGCGGGGCTGCTTGGCAGCCAGGGCAAGTTCGAGGCGGCCCGCCGACACTGGGCGGTGGCAATCTGGCTCTTCTCCGAGATGAACCCCCGGACCGATCTGGTCCCCGCCGGCGGCGCCCAGACTCTTCACATCAGACGCGGAACCCAGCGGGCCCTCCTGGGCAGGGTCGACGAGGCGATCGTGGAGTTCGAGGAGGCGCTGCGACTCGACCCAACGTCCCTCGAGGCACGGCTCGGGCTGGGATGCGCGCACCTCGGCGCGAACAGGCGAGACGAAGCCATTCGGCACTACCGTGAGGCACTTCGATTGCGCCCGAACTCCGCAGTGGGACACTACAAGCTCGCGATCGCCTTGCTGCTGGATGGACGCGACGAGGAGGCGAGCGATCACATCTCACGTGCCACGCGCGAAAACCCCCGGCACAGACATCTCCGCACTCTCACCCGGAGGTTCAGAGCGGCAGCCCAGCTGCGGGAGGAGCCGCCTCCCACGGGCGATAGCCTCGACATGGCTCCGGAGCTATAGAATGGCCGTACGATGCACGGTGGAGCTGTCTCGAACCCGATCCTGATCAGCGGAAGCGGCCTCTTCACGCCACCCGAGTCCATCAGCAACGAGGAGCTGGTCGACTCATTCAACCGCTACGTGCGGCGTTTCAACGATGAGCACGCCAGCGAGATCGCAGCGGGAACGGTCGAGGCGCTCCAGGAATCGACGGCGGACTTCATCAGGGCGGCTTCGGGGATCGAGAGTCGCCGGGTAATGGACAAGCGGGGCATCCTCGACCCGGAGATCATGGCTCCCCGCCTCCGCGCGCGTTCCGACGACGAGCCGTCCGTGATGTGCGAGATCGCGCTCGCAGCCGCGGACGAGGCGCTCGCGGCCGCGTGCCGGAGCGGCTCGGATATCGACATGGTGCTGGTGGGCGCCTCGAACCTGGAACGCCCCTACCCAGCCGTCGCGATCGAGGTGCAGGACAGGCTCGGCGCCTCGGGCTTCGCCTTCGATCTGAACGTGGCCTGCTCGTCTGCGACCTTTGCGCTCCAGACCGGAGTCGGGGCGCTGCGCAGCGGCGCCGCGCGCTGCGTTCTGATCGTGAACCCGGAGATCTGCTCCGGCCACCTGAACTTCCGCGATCGCGACAGCCACTTCATCTTCGGCGACGCTTGCACCGCGCTCGTACTCGAAGGCGCTGACAGCTGCGAGGCCACGGCCCCGTTCGAGGTGCTGGGCACGAAGCTCCAGACGCGGTTCTCGAACAACATCCGCAACAACTTCGGCTTCCTCAACCGCGCCACCCCGGAGACGATCGGAGCCGCAGACAAGCTCTTCGTCCAGGAGGGCCGCAAGGTGTTCCGCGAGGTCGTGCCTCTGGTGTCCGCGCTGATCCTCGCACACCTGGACGAGCTCGAGCTCGGAGTGGATCAGATCCGCCGGCTGTGGCTGCATCAGGCCAACCTCAACATGAACCGCCTGATCGCCCAGCGCGTGCTCGGTCGTGCCGCCGACGACAAGGAAGCGCCCGTGATCCTGAACGAGTACGCGAACACCAGCTCAGCGGGCTCCGTGATCGCGTTCCACAGGTACCGCGACGACCTGGCCCCCGGCGATCTCGGCATCCTGTGCTCGTTCGGCGCCGGCTACTCCGTCGGCAGCGTCGCGTTGCGCAGGGCCTGATAGCGAAAGGACGATCATGACGTCACTCGAGGGTGTCACGGCACGGATCATCGAGGCTGCCCGGCGCATTCGCGCCGACGAGCTCCCCGACGACGTACGCTACGCGGCGCGGCACTGCTTTCTGGACTGGTTCGGCGTCGCTCTCGCGGGCTCCCGCGAGCCCCTCGCGCAGATCCTGCTCGAAGAGGTCCGCGAGCTTGGCGGCGCTCCGCAGGCCAGCCTGGTCGGCCGAAGCGAGCGCAGCTCCGTACTCCTGTCCGCGCTCCACAATGGAGCCGCCTCGCACGCGCTGGACTACGACGACACCCATATGCAGATCCTCGGCCATCCCTCGGTACCGGTGATCCCGGCCCTGCTGGCGCAAGCCGAGCACGATGGAAGCACCCCGATCAACGTGATGGCGGCCTTCGTCGCAGGGGTGGAGGTCCAGTGCTGGCTTGGCGAGCTCCTCGGACGCGAGCACTACGAGCGGTATCACGCTACCGCCACCATCGGCAGCCTGGGCGCTGCCGCTGCCTGCTCCCATCTCTTCCAGCTCGACTCGGAGGGCTGGAGCCACGCGCTGGGGATCGCGGCGACCCAGGCCGGGGGGCTCAAATCGATGTTCGGCAGCATGTGCAAGCCGTTCCACGCGGGTCGCGCAGCAATGAACGGACTGCTCGCCGCCCGCCTGGCGCGCCGGGGTTTCGACAGCAACCCTGCGGTGCTCGAAGCTCCGCTCGGATTCGCGGAGGTGCTGGCGCCGGGAGCCGACGTGGAGCGCGAGCTCGTACTCGCACCCGTCGGCCTGCGCCGGACCCTCTTCAAGTACCACGCCGCCTGCTATCTGACGCATGGCTCCATCCTGGCTCTCGAGAACCTGCGCGAGGCGCACGCCCTCGAGCCCGACGACGTGGCGGAGATCGAGGTGCGAGTCCCTCCGGGCCACCTCGACGTCTGCAACATTCAGGCGCCGGCGACCGGGCTGGAGGCCAAGTTCAGCCTGCGCGCCGTCCTCGCTATGGTGCTACTGCGCGAGGACACGAGCCGACCAGAGGCATACACGGAGGAGCTGGTGAGACGCCCCGAGCTGATCCGACTGCGCGACGCCACGCGGACGATCGCCGACGCCGAGCAGCCGCCAGCCGGCTCGACGGTCACGGTACGGACGCGGGACGGACTCGAGCTGCGCGCGGACGCCGACGCGGGGTGCCCGGCCGAAGACCTGGACCGCCAGTGGGAGCGGCTGGGAGACAAGTTCATCGGCCTGGCCGAGCCCGTGCTCGGTCTCGAGCGGGCAAGGGAGCTGCAGGCACGGATCGGACGCCTCGACAAGCTCGGCTCCGTGACAGAGCTCTTCGAGCTCACGCGCGCGGAGTAGGAGCGCCGCGGAGCTCTCAGCCCCCGAGCTGACGTACGAGAAAGTCGCGCGCCAGCGATGACGCCTCACGGTACTGCTTGTCGTAGATCTCGTAGTGGGTGCAGGGGAAGACCTTGTACTCGGCGGGGACGTGCTTGCGCACGATCTCGTAGAGCGCGTGTCCGTTCTGCAGCCGATCCATGAGCTCCTCGTGCTCCGCATCGATCACGAGCGTGGGGACGCGGATCTGGTCTGCCGTATTCAGAGGTCTGTACCGCGCCATCTTCGGAAGGTCGGGCGTGCCAGCAAGACCCGAAACGCCATCCGTACCCTGGGGGATCGGCTCGGCGTCCCCGCGTGCCCGCGCGGTGGCCCGCTCTTGCGCGATCTCACGTGCGGCCGGCGTGGCGTCGCCACCCCCCTGTGAGCTCACCTGCACCACGATCGCCTTCACGCGTGAATCGCGCGGGCGCGGACCGTGACAGTCCCATGCTCGTCCGGAACGGGCTGCTCCTCGAGCATGACGAGCTCGCTCTCACTCTCTCCCCAGCCCCTGTAGTCGAAGGTCATGACGATGAGGCCCGCCTTGCAGAACCACGGGGCGTAGGTCGCGTTCAGATGCTCCTTCAACCCGCCTCAGCCGTGACACAGGAGGACCGCGGGCCGACGCTCTCCCTGCTTCAGATCATCGGGCTGCCAGAGCTCGCCCGCGAGCCGCGTACCCTCACTCCAGATGACGATGCTCTTCTGCATGGGGAACACTGCTACCATAGATCGACATGTCCGTCCGACTGGAGAAAGCCTGGGAGCCGCTTTGCGAAGAGGCGCTGAAACGGCAGCACGGACACCTGGGCGTGTACGAGCTGGCGGACGCCTCGGGCAAGACCCTCTTCATCGGCTACGCCGGGGGCCGCCCCCGCTTCGGACTTCGCGGCGAACTCGAGGAGCAGCTGCGACGCCGTCCCGGCCAGGAGCTCCAGTTCCGCGTCGAGGTCAACATGTCCTACCTCTCACGCTACGAGGAGCTGCTCATGGCGCATCGGGCGGATCACGGCCAGCTGCCCGAGGAGAACGCCCGCGAGCCGCGGCGCAAGCTCGGGCGTCTGAGCCCTCACTAAGGCCGGAGGCATCCCCATGCAGCTGGAACCCACCCAGGAGCAGCAGCAGATCGTCGAAATGGTTCGGCGCTTCGTGCGCGAGGAGATCGCTCCGCTCGAGGCCGATCTCGATCCCGACGCGAGTGAGCTCAAGCCGGACGACCACGAGCGCCTCGTCGCAAAGGTGCGGGAGATGGGCTTCTACGGGCTGGACATCCCCGCGGCGTACGGCGGACCGGGCATCGACCTCATCACCCGAACGCTCATGGCGCTGGAGATGTCCCAGCACCGCGCCGGACTCTACGCTCCCTGCTACGGTGTCTTCGGCGGTGCCGGACTCGCGCAGCTCTACGAAGCCACCGAAGCTCAGAAGGAGCGCTACCTCTACCCGATGCTGCGTGGCGAGAAGCGCGGCTTCTTTGCGCTAACCGAGCCCTCGGGTGGGAGCGATCCCGCTCGCGCGATCCGCACGACCGCCGTGCTGGACGGCGACGAGTGGGTCCTGAACGGCGAAAAGACGTTCATCAGCGGCGCGGATAGAGCCGACTTCGGCATCACCTTCGCCCGCACCGATCCCGAGAAGGGGCGCGACGGGATCACCTGCTTCATCATCGATACCGACTTGCCCGGCTTTCACGTGCGTCGCGTCGTGCACACGCTCCGCTCGTCACACTACGCGACCGAGCTCGAGTACGACAACCTGCGAGTGCCGCGCGCGAACGTTCTGGGCGAGGTGAACGGCGGCTTTGCCACGCCAACGATCGCTTGAGCCGCCAGCGCATCCCGTACGCCGCCGGCTGCATCGGCGTGGCGATCCGTGCCCAGGAGATGGCGATCGACTACGCGAAGCAGCGGGAGACCTTCGGCGACGTGCTCGCGAGCCGCCAGGCCATCCAGTGGATGATCGTCGACAACGAGATCGACATCCGCACCGCGCGCTGGATTACGCTCGACGCCGCTGCAAAGGCCGAGCGCGGCGAACCCTTCCGCACCGAGGCCGCCATGGCAAAGCTCGTCGGCAGCGAGGCGGGCTCACGGGTCGTGGATCGCGCGATGCAGATCCACGGCGGCTACGGGATGACGAAGGACCTGCCGCTCGAGCGCTGGTACCGCGAGATGCGCATCCGCCGGATCGGCGAAGGGCCGAACGAGGTGCAGCGGCTCATCATGGCACGCGACCTGATCGGCGGCTCGTTTCACTAGACGCTGGCGCGCACGCGCAGCCCGCTGTGCTCGATCTTTGCCGCGAAGGCCTCAAGCCATGCCCCGGAAAGCGGGGAGAGCCGCTCGGCCCCAGGCTGAAGCGACGGGCGGGCGAGGCCGTAGAGCTGGACGCCGAGAAGCGGCACGCCCTCTTTTGCGAGCTTCCGGATCGTCGCCAGATAGGCCTCTTGCTCGACCGGGGGCGGCGGCTCTCCGTCCTGCGCGAAGACGCAGGTCTGAAGCCACGTCGGGCACAGCTCGGCCGAGCGGCGCAGGCGCTCGAGCTGCCGCTCGGGGTCAACTGCGCGCCCACAGATCCGGCGTGCGCCCTCGGCCGTGGCACTGTCGAGCTTGAACCAGATCTCTCCCCCGAGACTCGCGAGCTCGACTAGCGCTCGATCGACTACGGGGCGTCCGACCATGGTCCCGTTCGTGATCAAGAGGAGCGTGACATCGTCGAGCAGGCAGAGGTCCGCAAGCACTTCGGCCACGCAGCTCACTGCATCGCCGAACTGCAGAGAAGTGGTCGGCTCCCCGTTGCCGGAGAAAGCGACGTCGTGGAGGCGCCTCGATCCCTCCGGTGCGCGGCGCTGCAGCCAGTCGCCGTTCACGATCTCGTCGAGCAGTCCGCGCAGCTCGCGTTCGAGCTGCACGAGGTCGAGCTTCGGTGCGGCCCCCAGCATGAGCTCCGGAACCTGGCAGTAGACGCAGGCCCAGTTGCAGGCGTTGTTCGGGTTCAGGTTCACGCCGACCGAGACGCCCCCGCTGCGCCGAGACACCACAGCGTAGACGTACAAGAGCCCCTCTCCGCCGCGGTCGTGATCGCTGACGGAGAGCGGCTGCACGGAGCGAGCTCGGGGTGGCACTGCCAGGGCTTACACTCCTTGGCGTTCCGTTTCAAGGCTGCCGAGAACCACTGTTATTACAGCTATTTAGCCGACAAGCGCGAGCGCCGCTTCCGTTCGCGTGACAGAGACGTGACAGAATCCGTCAGGGTCAGGTCAGCGACACGGGCTCGGTGGTCAGCGGAGAGGTGGGCGTAGCGCTGCGTCATCGAGGGGGTGCTGTGGCCGAGGTGCTCCCCCGCCTCGAGCAGCGAGCCCCCGCCCATGACAATCCGACTCGCGGCGGTGTGGCGCAGGTCGTGGAATCGGAGGCCCTCGATCCCGGCTCGTTTGCAGGCTCCCGCCCAGGCGGTACTGACCGACTTCCGAGGCGTCCCGTTCCGCTTGCAGAAGATCAGGTCGTCTGGCCCAGTGAAGTTCCCGTGATATCGGAGCTCGGCAAGGACTTCTCGGACTCTGCGATTCACCGGGACGGTGTAGGACTTCCGGCTCTTTGAGAGCGTGTCGGGAACCGTGATCTGTCCGAGCGGCCAGTTCAGGTCCCGCCAACGGAGGCCGAATAGCGCACCGCGCCGGATGCCTGTGATGGAGCGCGACCTCGGCCAGCCGGCGGACATCCGGCGGGAGCTCGGGGAGGAGCCGGGCCTCCTCTTCAGGCGCCAGAAACCGCTCCTGATAGCGCGGCTCCGGCAGGCGCCCGACCTCGCGCAGCGGGTTGTCGCCGGAGACGAGCTTCCGTTTCCGTGCACGCACCCAGAGATTCGACAGCCTGGAGAGATCGCGGTTGATGCCTCCTGGGCCGATGCCGGCATCCCGACGCTTCTTGATGTACTTCTGAATCCGCCACTCCGAGAGCTCTGAGAGCTTCACGGCTCCGAGCTCGCGGCCCAGCGATCTCGTCGTGAGCCGCTTGATCTCCTCCTCGGCAGAGCGCAGCCCGCCTTTGCGCTCGCACAACTCGTCAGCGTAGTACAGCTCGACGAACTGCCGCACGGTCATGGGCCGTCTCGGCCGAGCCAGCCCGTGCCGCCCCTCGACGATCGCGGCGCTGCGTGTGATGAGCGCCTTCTCGGCGCGGTCTTCCGCGTCGCGCAGACGCTTCGCGAACCTTCGTCCGGTCGATACGAACTCGATCACCTCGCGCACCCGTTTCTCGCCAGGCGGAATGGCCCTTCGTCCTCTTTGTTGCCATACCCCCCACTCTTGAATCAGGAATGTCGAATTAGTAGCATAGCCTACACGAAGGAGTACACCGATGCGAGTTGCTCTCTATGCCCGAGTCTCGACGTGCGAGCAGACCGTCGCCCCTCAACTCGACGCCTTGCGCAGATACGCCGCCGCACGGCGGCTCGAGGTCGTCGAGGAGTACGTTGACCATGGGATTAGCGGCGCCAAGGATCGACGGCCGGCACTGGACGAGATGACGGCGAAGGCCAAGCGCCGCAGCTTCGATGCGGTGGCCGTGGTGAAGCTGGACCGTCTGGCCCGATCGACACGGCACCTCACACAGCTCGCTGGAGAGCTCGAGGCGCTCGGGGTAGACCTGATCGTCGTGGACCAGGGGATCGACACAAGCACGCCAGCGGGTCGGCTGCTGTTCAACGTGCTGGCCGCGATCGGGGAGTTCGAGCTCGATCTGATCCGCGAGCAAACCAGAGCGGGAATGGCTGCCGCTCGCCGACGAGGGAGGCGTCTGGGTCGTCCCCGTGTTCATGTCCCGCTATCACGCGCTCACACGCCTCGCTTGGGGCGATCACGGCTCGCCTGTCGGGGCGGGGATATGCAGGCTTGGGTCGGCTCGCAGCCACTCGGCGACGGCACCGGCCACGCGCACGTATCCGGCGGGGTTGGGATGTCCATCGAGCTTGAAGTAGAAGCGGTCCACGTCCTCGGGCGAGAAGACCTGAACGGTGTTGAAGCAGCCCGACGGATTGGCGTCGCAGTCTGCCCGCATGAGAGCGCCCTGGCTCCCTGGCGAGGGCGTGAGGTCCTCCGTACTGTAGTTTACGAACCTGAGAGCGATTCCATGCTCAGAGGCGATTCGTTCGACCTGCTTTAGAAGGAAGCGGTGATAGCGCACGCGGAATGCCGCACTGGTCTCGAGCCCTGTTTGAATCTGCTCGGGCTCGAGCGACTCGATTGGTCCGGGGGGCCCTTCACCCTCGTCGAGGCTACGAGCGCGCGCGCCGGCTGCGAGCGCGCGGCCGATCCAGAGTCGAGCCAGGCGATAGCGCACCCAGTTGTAAAGCTGCGAGTGGTCCTGGAGCCAGCCCTGCCCCGGAAACCGGATCTGGGGGAGGTCAAGGCCCGTCTCGTTTATGTAACGCATGCGCCCATGCCGATCGATCATCCGTCGCTCGGATTGAATCCGTTGCGGGAGTCGGTCAGCCCCGAGCTCGAGCCGGTGCCACGCGAGGTCGCCGGGTTCGTTCTCGGAGAGCACCACGAGGACGAGATCGGGCTCAAGCCGAAGTCCCAGCATACGTAGGCGAACCACGTACTGATCCGCAGCCCAGCCCGGAACCCCGCCGTTCAGAACCTCGACGCCACTGGCGTATCCACCCAGCGCCGCCTCAAGCCGGGCGGGGAGGGTTTCGCCGTCTTCGACGCCAAAGCCGAAGGCGAACGAATCGCCGAGAACGAAGACGCGATACAGACCGAGCGGCTTGCGCATAGACGCCTGTCGTCCGCGCAACCCGAGCCCGTTCGTGTTTACAGTGACCTCACCGCTCGACGTGTCCTGCACAGTGCGCCAGTCGGGTCTCAGCTCGAAGGCAAGGCGACTGCTTGCAACATAGGGGTTGAAGCGTGTCTTCGGACGGCCATCTCGGATGGAGATGCTGTCGCGCTCAAGTGAAGCGCGTAGAACTACCTCCGCGCCAACGAACACGAGCGCCGAGGACAGAAGGCTGAGGAGAATTCTCATGGGTCTAGCCGGGGGCGGAGCGGGCCGGCCCCCAGAAGGGAGACGATCATGGAAACCGTGGAAACAGTCATTCTCCCAGTGTTTGTCCTTCTCCCGGTCGCGGCCTAAAGGCGGATCTCGTTCGCGCGCGCCGCAGTGGAGGGCGGCGGCCAAATGTCGCCGAGCTCTACAGTGACCGCCGCCGAGCCTGATCCTGACTGCGCCTCCTGACCCGGACGGCGGGCCAGCACCTCGACGCAATCAGGCTCGATGCGAACACGCGCCATGCTGCCTGAGCAGTTGACGACCAGGAAGTCCCCTTCCGCCATCATCGTGTGCTCGACCAGGAAGCGGCGGCAGTCCGGGCAGCAGACCCGTTGAGGGACTGGCATCGGGTCGAATGGAGACAGATGCGTAACGCTGATTCATCTTTTCACGACCTCACTACGGTCCTCTGGGCCCGCCGACATGGCCTCATGACCCACGGTCCAACAGTCGAGAACACGGAGTACGTGCTCGCGGTCAGAGCTCGCTAAGGGTCTTCTCGAAGGTGCTCCAGTCCGCGATGGCAGTGAAGCGCCGCTTGGCGATGACCCCGCTCGTGAGACCCCGCCAGAAAGGGCCGAGGGTCGCGGTGTGGTCGGCGATGTCGAGGACAAGGATGAGCTTGCTCTCCTCGTTCGAGACCCAGGGACCTGCCACGCGGCTCACGCCGGGTGGAAACCTATCCGCCGAGAGAGCTTTGCCAATGTCCAGAACCTGCTTGGCGCTGTCTGGCCCGCCGACATTCAGGTAAAGCTCCACCAGATTCAGTGCCATCGCGTACTCCTCGATGTGACGTCTCCAACGGCCCAAGAGATCGTACACGGTGGAGACGAAGCACCGACCCGCGGTGCTCAGTCGGCCACCAGTAGCGGTCCATCTGATAGGCTCCCGCGTTCGGATCTGGAGGCACGGGAGATGTCCGAGCGACAGAGCGAGATCGGCGGCCGCAATGCGAAGTACGTCCTCGTCGTCCTGGTGATTGTCTACATCTTCAACTTCATCGATCGACAGATCCTGTCGATCCTGGCCGAGGAAATCAAGGCCGACCTCGGAGTCAGCGACGCAGACATGGGGTTTCTCTATGGGACGGCGTTCGCGGTCTTCTACGCGGTCTTCGGGATTCCCCTCGGCAAGCTCGCCGACGTCTGGGTCCGCAAGAGTCTGATCTCAGTCGGCCTCTCGTTCTGGAGTCTAATGACTGCCCTCTCCGGTACGGCGCAGAGCTTTGGAGGGCTCGCAGTCTTTCGGTTCGGCGTGGGTGTTGGCGAGGCAAGCGCCACTCCAGCCGCCTACTCCATTCTCTCCGATTACTTCTCGCCCCGCGTCCGTGCCACGGTTCTGGCGCTCTACTCGAGCGGTGCTTACATCGGCATCGGGCTCGGTCTGCTGATCGGCGGTCTCTGGGTCGATTTCTGGAAGACACACTATCCTGGAGACGCCCCTTTTGGTCTCCAGGCCTGGCAGGCTGCCTTCTTCGTGGTGGGTCTTCCAGGACTCTTGATGGCCCTGTGGGTTCGGACCCTTCGCGAGCCACAGCGGGGGATCAGTGAAGGCGTCACGCAGTCAGACGACCCACATCCGTTTCGCGCTGCACTCACGGAGTTGATGACGGTGCTCCCGCCGTTCACCATCGTCGCGGCCGCGCGTGGACGCGTGCTGGCCGGAAACCTCGTCGGAATGACCGTGGTCACTGTGATCACTTCGGGCCTGATCTCCTGGCTGGGAAGTCCATCGCAGTGGATCGCGCTTGGGCTGGGTGTCTACGCGGCCTTCTCCTGGGTCCTGGTGATGGCTCGGCGCGACCCCCCCGCGTTTGCCCTGATGTTTCGCTCCCGGGCCTTTGTCCTCTGTTGCGTCGGTTTCTCGAGCATCGGCTTTGTCGGCTACGGGATCGGCTTCTGGATGGCGCCGTTCATGTTGCGCGTACACAACGCGGATCTCGCTCAGGCAGCCACCCTGCTGGGCATGGGAGTCGCTCTGGGCGGTTTGATCGGTGTGACCTTCGGGGGTTGGTCTTCCGACCGTCTGCGCCGCCGTACCCCCCACGGGCGGCTGTACATCGGCGTGGCCGCGGCCTTGCTGTCGACTCCGGTCGCGATTCTCTTCCTCACCACAAGCTCCATCTGGCTCGCCTACGCCTCGAGTTTCGCCTTCAGCATCTTCAGCGCGCTTTTCGCGGGAGCGGCAGCCAGCACGATCAACGATCTGGTGCTGCCGCGGATGCGAGCATCGGCATCGGCCTTCTACATCCTAGTGTTTACCTTCGTGGGCCTGGCTCTCGGACCCTACTCAATCGGCCAGATGAGCGATGCGCTGACGGCGTCGGGAATCGACTCAGGCGAGGCCCTCAGACAAGCGATGCTCTCCTCTCTCGTGATGTTCACCGTGACCGTGATCGCACTGCTTCTGGCCTCCCGCTATCTGGCGAGCGAGGAAGCGTCGCGCCTGGAGCGCGCGCGGGCTGCCGGCGAGCTGATCTAGATGCCCTGCAACGTCTGGTCGCTCTTGCGCCAGCGTCGGGCTCTTCTACAGAGTCCGACAATCCGCGGAGTTACGCATCCGCGCATACCTGGCGTCTTGCGTTAGAGCCGACTTATAATCTCTGGCCTCAGCGCGACAAGGAGGACACAAGTTGGCCCAGGGAACCTGCCTGTGTTCCGGCATCGCCTGGGAGGTCTCGGGGGACTTCACGCGGATGTCCCACTGTCACTGCTCGCGCTGCCGTAAGGCCCACGGCGCGGCGTTCGCAACCTTCATCGCGGCAAGCGCCGACGGCTTCCGCTGGCTGCGCGGACGGGAACTGATCCAACGCGGCGAGCCGACTCCAGGCGGCGTGAGACCCTTCTGCTCTCGCTGCGGCTCAGTGGTAGCGACCGAGCCAGCTAACGCGCGCGTCTTCATCCCCGCGGGCTGTCTAGACGACGATCCCGGGATTCGACCCGAGCGCCACATCTTTGTCGCTTCCAAAGCCCCGTGGCACGAGATCAGCGACGACCTTCCGCAGTTCGACGAGTATCCACCCGGCTTCGGCCCTGGGATGGAGTCCGCGACACCAGCGTCGAGCGAGCGTCCAGGGGCGGTACGCGGAAGCTGTCACTGTGGCGGCGTCGCCTACGAGCTCGAAGGCGAGCTCTCCCTGATGGTGAACTGCCACTGCTCGCGCTGTCGCAAAGCGCGTGCGGCCGCACACGCGACGAACTTGTTCCTCGCAAGCCCAGACTTTCACTGGATCCGCGGGAAGGAACTGCTTCAGGAATTCAAAGTGCCTGACGCTGAGCGCTTCACGCACTGCTTCTGCGGCACCTGCGGCTCCAGTATGCCGCGCGTCCTGGGCGAGCGGGCTCTGGTTCCGGCGGGCAGCCTGGACGACGACCCGGGCGCGCGCGAGCGGGTCCATATCTACACGGGCTCGAAGGCGCCCTGGTACGAGATCGCCGACGCGCTACCGCAGCACGAAGAGTCTGCGCCTCGACCGCGCTAGCGCAGATGGGAGTCCGAGACCCGTGCTGATCCCGAGGCTGCGCCGCAGCTCCAAGATCCACGGCGACGTCGCGGAGCGCTTCCGGCGGCACATCGACAAGGGGTGCATCCTCGACCTTCCCGCCGGAAAGGGCGAGAACTCCCGGGCTCTGGTCGAGAGCGGCTTCGAGGTGCGCGCGGCAGACCTCTTCCCGGACAGGCTGTCCGGCCAGGGGTTCCCCGTCGACGCGGTCGATCTGACGCAACCGCTTCCTTACGAGGACGAGCGCTTCGACGGCGTGCTCTTCTCCGAGGGAATCGAGCACCTCGACGCGCAGGTGGGTGCGCTCGCGGAAATGGCGCGCGTGCTGAAGCCAGGCGGCGTCTCATCGTCACCACGCCGAACTTGCTCCACCTGGAGGGCCGGCTGGAACGGCTGCTCACGGGGCATGCGTATCGGAATCGCACCATGGTCGTGGAGACGGCCGCCTACTGGTCTGGAGATCCCCCGCCGGACGCCGGCACGGCGTCGACGTACTTCGGGCACGTGTTTCTGATCGACGCGTTTCAGCTGCGCTTCTATCTGACGCACGTCGGACTCGAGGTCGTCGCTGTCGACACCACGCGCTACTCGTGGAGGTCACTCCTGCTGGCACCGCTTCTCTACGCGCCGGTCTGGTGGGCCACGCGCGCGCTCCTGGCGCGCAAGCGCTCTCGGGTGCCGCCGGAACTGCAGCGGCGCCTGCGTCGCGAGATCCTGAGTCCCGCCGTGCTGTTCGGCCGCAAGCTGATCATGGTCGCGCGCAAGCGGGGCAAGACATGAGCAACCCCGTGCGCGTTCGCCTGATCGGCGCGATCAAGAAATCCCTCCGCGAGCGCGCGAACGCCGCAAAGGCACCCGGCATGCAGGCGTACATGAAGTCGGAGATGCCATACCGCGGCGTCCAGACGCCGGAGCTGCGAAAGGCCTGCACGGAGGTTTTCCCCGGGTACCCGCTTCCGAGCTTCGAGGCCTGGCACGACACCATCCTCGCGCTCTGGCGCGGCGCCCGTTACCGCGAGGAGCGCTACGCGGCCCTGGCGCTCGCGCGTGGGAAGCCCTACGCGCCTTTTCGAACGCTGCGGGCTCTCCCGATGTTCGAGGAGATTGTCGTGACCGGCGCGTGGTGGGACTACGTGGACGACGTCGCGAGCCATCCCCTGGGCGACATCCTGAGGCGCCAGCCGGCTGGCATGAAGCGCCGCATGCGCGCCTGGTCGAATTCCCCCGACCTCTGGAAGCGGCGCTGCTCCATCCTCTGCCAGCTCAGCTTCAAGGACGAGATCGACCTGGACCTGCTCTACGAGTGCATCGGGCGCTCGGCGTCGAGCGACGAGTTCTTCCTGCAGAAGGCCATCGGCTGGGCGCTCCGCAACCACGCTTGGACCGATCCCCACGAGGTGATCCGCTACGTCAGGAAGAATGTGGATCTGCTCAGCAAGCTCTCCAAGCGCGAGGCCCTAAAGAACGTGATCAAGTCGGGCCTGCTCGATTCCGTCCCGTGATCGCCGCTCAGCAGACCTGGTAAACGCGATACTCGACGGCGCTCGGAAGGGCCCGCCCCTCTGCAACGGCCACGACGGAGTTCAGCCACGCGTAGTTCGGGTCGCCCGTCTCGAAGCGCGGCTGCGTCATGAAATAAGTGTCGCCGTACTGCGTCTCCCCGCCCCCGGCGAGGGCTTTCGCGACCGCCTCGTTCGGGACGAGCACGCCGTAGTACTGTACGTAGATGCGGGCACCGTCGTGGGTCTCGAGCGCGGCCCGCACGTCGAGCCGGCCGACGCCGTCGCTGCCCATGAGCAGCCAGTCGCCCCCACTCGCGAGGACGCGTCCCTTGAGGCGCGGCCCTTCGAAGCTCCCGCCCGTTACGTCGTAGATCTGGCGGGTTCCCAGCGGACCGTCGCCGACTTCGACGGGAGGCTTCAGGTCCGCCTTGAACGTCATCAGGTACTCGAGCTTTGGCACGACAGTTCCTCCGCAGATCAGATCATTCCGGGGTTGATCAGGACCCCGTTGTGGATCAGAAAGGACATCAAGTCGCTCACGAGCTTGCGCGCCTTGGTCCCGGAGAGTCCGGAAGCGGCCCGGAAAGCGCGGATCTGCTCGACTAGCTCCTCTCTCCGCACCACGCTCCCGAAGCGCTCGCCGGTGGCCCTGCGCCGCAGGAAGCAGAACGCGAGGAGCTCGTCGGGATCCTTGTCTGCGAACGCGCAGAAGGCCGCCAGCGTCTCGAGCTTCTCGGGCTCCTCCAGCAATGGATCGCCGCCCCACCTCTCGCGCAGGCTGCTGGCCCAGTCGCGGGTGCTCGGGTAGTCCTCGATCGGCTTCTCGAGCCCCAACGAGCTACTCGGGCAGGCCGAGCTTGCGCGCGAGCTCCCGGATCTCCGCCTGGCGATCGGGGAGCGGCGCGGGAGCCATGAACAACCCCTCGTCCCGCAGCTCGTCGACCACCTTCTGATCGCGATTGAAGGGCTGCCCTACCTTCCCCTCGAAATAGAGCTCCTCGAACGGGGGGCGAGGCCGCTGTCCGCCAGCCTCCCGCGACTCGAGCGGGTAGCCGACGTTCATCACGTAGAGTGGGATCCATGCGTCCGGAATCTCGAGCAGCTCCTTGGCGGGCGCCGGGTTGAACGCGGTCCAGCAAACGCCGAGCCCCTCGTCCACGGCGACGAGCAGGCCCTGCGTCGCCGCGCCGCCACAGTCGAAGGCCGCAGAGACCGGATAGCCGGGTCCCTTCGTCATCGGCTCCAGGAGCTGCGGATAGACGAACTCGTCCACGAACTTGTGGCTCCAGCCGTGCGTCGGGTTGAGAGCGCCGACGTCCACGAGCTCGCGTAGTCGCTTGCCCTTGATCTCGGTGACGATCGCGGTGTCGAGGTAGCAGTAGATGTGGACCGGCGCGAGCTCCTGCACCAGGCCGGCGACCGGCACCTTCAGCGCCTCCATCGTCTCGTCAGGGATCTCGGAGCGATTGATCACGACCGCGCGCAGCCAGTGTGCGTTGACCGCGCACGAGGCGATGCGCATGGCCTCCAGGATCTTCTGGATCTTCTCCCGCTCCACCGGCCGATCCGTATCGAAGTAGCGGATCGAGCGACGTAGACCGAGGACCTGTTTGAACTCCATTGGGGGGCTCCTGCTCATCGATAGTCTGCCACCATCAAACCGCCGATCCGTCGGAATTACAAGCCTCTCCAAGCGACAACTGGTCTCGGCGCGGCGCCGGGAGGCAGCACACGGAGAACACGAAAGCGGTACAATCGGCGCGTGGGAGAGAACAGGCGTTACTGGTCGTTCGTGAACGCCCTGCCCGCTCCGGCGCTGGTCGCCATCGCTCAACAGGCAGAGGCCCAGGGACTCCAGGGACTATTCGCCCCACAGGTCTACGGTCCGCCCTGGATCCCCCTCGCCGCCGCAGCGACGGCCACCGAGCGTTTGCAGCTGGCCAGCGGGATCGCGATCGCCGGGGTCCGGAGCCCCTTCGAGACCGCGATGGCGGCGATCGACATGGACCGGCTCAGCGGAGGCCGCTTCATCCTGGGACTGGGAGCCAGCATCCAGGCGTGGACCCAGGGGGTCTTCGGCGCCCCGGAGCACAAACCGCTCGCGCAGCTGCGCGAGACCGTGGCGGCCGTCCGTCACATCGTGCGCGGCGGGCACAAGGGGCTCGAGCCCTTCGAGGGACGCTACTACAGCGCGGACTTCGCGGAGCTGCAGCCGACGGCACCGCCCCTGCGGGAGGAGATCCCGATCTGGATCGCCGCGCTGCGGGGCCCCGCCGTGCGCCTCGCAGCGGAGGTCGCCGAGGGCGTCATCGGCCACCCGATGTGGTCCATCGACTGGGCCGTCGAGCGTATCCAGCCCGACCTCCAGAGGGGGCTCGAGCGCGGCGGGCGCAAGCGAGAAGACATCGAGCTCAACCTGTGGCTCTGGTGTGCCCCGTCGACGGACGATGCCGAGGCCATAGAGGACTCGCGCGCGACAGTCGCCTTCTACGCGGGCATGGCGCAGTACCACTCCTTCTTCGAGGCCCACGGCTTCGGCGACGAGGCCCGCCGCCTGCAGGAGCACGTGCGCAGCCGCGAGATCATCGAACACGCGCGCCTGGTGCCCGATGAGATGGTTCGCACCTTCGTGGTCTGTGGCACGCACGACACCGTGCGCGAGAAGGTCGAGCGCGCCTGGACGGTGGCAGACTCGCTCTGTCTCGTGCCGCCGGCGTACGGCCTCGGCGCAGACAAGCTGTCGCGTTACGCCGGGGAGATCGCCAAGCTATTCTACGTGTGACCAAGGGAGGACCCCATGGACATCGACACCAAGAAGCTGCTGGAAGAAGCCTGGAGCGTGCCACTCTTCGACGCCATCTTCACGCGCCGCTCGCGGCGCTTCGGCCTCGGCATGGAGATCAAGCGCGGGCCCAACGCTTACAAGTCGGAGGCTGAGCCTATCCCGCTCAGCCTGGAAGAAGAGGCTCTGCTCAGCATGGCGGCGACCGGGATGTCTGGGATGAACCTGGCCGACATGCCGCACACCACGCGTGACCAGGTCGAGCCGGGAGAGGTCTGGGACGGCAACTGCAACACCATGCTCGAGTACAACGGGCGCACCTTCCCCAGCCCGTGCGGCTCTCACGGCACCGAGCTCTTCTACACGAACGACGAGGGCACCTACGTCGTCAAGATCCGCGGCACGCACCCCGAGCGCATGCGCGAGATCTCGGAGCTCGACGACCTTGGCAAGCTCGTCGAGACCTTCAAGGATCGGCGGATCGCGATCACCGACGAGCGATTCGACCTGCCGCACACGTCGCCCGCCCTCATGTCCTTCAACACATGGAACGCGAACCAGCCGGGGACCACGCTCTTCATGCCGGTGTGCGACGTCACCGAGGAGCTAATCAACGGCCTCATGCTGTTCCTGGAGCAGGGGCAATATCCGATCGATTCTACGGACGGCAAGCCCCTCGGCTGCGAGAAGTGGGTGAAGGATGGGCTCGCGACCATGCCGGTGCCCTACCAGAGCGTCGAGCCGCTGGTCGCGCTGGGTGCCTCGAACATCGAGGTGGGCTTCATGAGCCAGAACCTGCTCCTCGTCGAGGCGGCGCTCGGGCTCGGCGGCTGGCCCTTCGGCGGCTTCAGCGCGATGATGGCGCTCGGCGGGACGCCGATCTGCCGCGGCCTCGGCTTCCGTTTCGAGACCGCCGAGCACGGCCCCTCGGCCGGCTTCCCCTACCCCGTAGGCAAGGACGGGGTCTTCGAGACACACCACCCCTATTACTTCAACGGCTCGCTGGACGATGCCGTCGACGACGTGATTGAGAAGAAATGGGGCGCCACGGGCATGTTCAACCCGAGCAACGCCGACGGGGCACCCTACAAGAAGCTGGGGCAGATGGAGCAGGGGATCCCGAAGACGGACCCCGCGATCATCCAGTGCACCAAGGACATCCTGAACGCCGTATGGAAGAAGTTTGGCCGCTTCCCCGCCCTTGTGGATCCCTGCATCATGACCGTGATGGTGCAGGCCCACCACTTGGACTGCGGCTTCTACGACGAGTACTACCGCGAGGGCGCGTACGGAGAACGGCACCGCCGGCACCTGGAGAAGTGGCACGGCAAGCGCAAGTCGAGCCTGAAGGCAGCCTGAGATGAGAGTGGAGTCGCAGGCGGGCACGTTCATCCTGAGCTTCGAGCAGCTCGAGCCGGCCGAGGGAGAGATCCTGATCATCGGCAAGATGGGCGTCTGGGATGCCAAGACCTACATGTCGCCGCCGGAGTTCCTGCGGCTCTTGCTGATGACGTTAACGCCGAGGATGCTCGGCTTCTTGATCAAGACGCTGTTCGGCGGCGGGTTCCGGGCCCGCTCCGAGAGCGCAAACTAGGAGGACACATGTCACGAGCAGTCGTGGCCGGCGTGGGCATGACCCGCTTCGGCAAGCATATGGATACGGGCTTGAAGGCGCTGGGTCGCGAAGCGATAGAGGCCGCGATCGCGGACGCCGGCATCGACAAGGAGAAGATCGACGCCGCCTTTGTAGGCAACGCCATGGCGGGCCTCATCACCGGCCAGGAGTGCATTCGCGGGCAGGTGGTGCTGCGCTCGGCCGGAATCGGCGCGATTCCGGTCGTGAACGTGGAGAACGCGTGCGCTAGCGCGTCGACCGCGCTGCACCAGGCCAACTTGATGGTCGCGGCCGGGGTCTATGACGCGGTCTTGGCGCTGGGCGTGGAGAAGCTCTACCACCCGGACAAGAGAAAGAGCTTCGCCGCCATCGGAAGCGCCGTCGACACCGAGGAGATGGCGCAGATCATGGAGAGCCTGAAGCGGAACGCCTCGGCCCAGGGCGCCAAAGCGGCTTCCAGCGGCGCCGGCGAGAAGCGCAGCATGTTCATGGACTTCTACGCGGCGTCGGCGCGCGCGCACATGAAGCGGTACGGCACGACCGCACGACAGTTCGCCGCGGTGGCCGCGAAGAACGCGCAGCACGGCGCCCTCAATCCCAAGGCCCAGTTCCGCAAGCCCCTCACGGTGGACGAGGTGCTAGCCGAGCCCATGATCGCGGAGCCACTCACTCGGCCAATGTGCTCGCCGATCGGTGACGGTGCGGCTGCAGCCCTGATCGTCAGCGAGGCGATGGCGCGCGAGCTTGGCGTGACGCAGCCCGTCTACATCGACGCCTGCGTGCTGCGCTCCGGCTGGGACCACGCTCCCGATGAAGAGGGAACCGTGGTGCGCTGCACGCGCGAGGCCTACGAGCAGGCCGGAGTCGGTCCCGAGGACCTCGATGTGATCGAGTGTCACGACGCCTCCGCGCCGGCCGAGCTCACCTACTACGAGCAGTTTGGGCTCTGCAAGCCGGGCGAGGGCGGCGCGCTGATCGACTCCGGCGACACGCACCTCGGGGGGCGGATTCCGGTCAACCCGAGCGGCGGGCTCCTGCGCAAGGGCCATCCCGTCGGTGCGACGGGCCTCGCTCAGCTGACCGAGCTCGTCGAGCAGCTGCGCGGCCAGAGCGGCCCTCGCCAGGTCGAGGGAGCCCGGGTCGGCATGATGCAGAACGGAGGCGGCACGGTCGGAGGCGACGCGGCCGCCATGTGCGTGACGGTGGTCACCCGCTAGGAGAAAAGCCTTGGCCCGAGAGCGTTCCGAAGCCTTTCTGACGGACGTCATCGCGACGCGCGCTGAGCGCAACCCTGACTTCCCCGTGCTCACGTTCGAGTGCACGGAGAAGCAGGACGAGTCTCGCACCTTCGCGCAGCTCCGCGAGCGGGCGAACAGCCTGGCCGCGGAGCTCGTGGCGCGCGGCCTCGAGCGGGGCGACCGCTTCGGCCTCATGATGCGCAACCACCCCGAGTTCGTGGAGTCCATGATCGCCGCGTCGACCAGCGCCACGGTCTTCGTGCCGATCGATCCACGCAGCCGCGGCGAGAAGCTCGCATACACGCTGCGCAACTCGGGTTGCAAGGGCGTCTTGGTCGCCGATTACGGCATGTCGCAGCTAGAGAAGGTACGGGCCGAGCTCCCCGAGCTCGGCTTCGTCCTCGTGCTCGAGAGCGGCGAGGACGGCGCGCCGTCACTCTCGGAGTTCCGGGACGTAGAATCCCTGGACGAGGTGCTCCGCAAGCCTGCCGCCACGCTGGACCCGCGCGTGCAGAGTCGGTCGGACCCGTTCCAGATCATCTACACGTCCGGCACTACCGGGGATCCCAAGGGCGTGGTGCAGGAGGGCGGGCGATACGGGGGGATGTCCGCGTTCGGCCGCGTCGTCTTCGGCTTCACCGAAGAGGATAGGCTCTACACAGGCCTCTCGCTCACGCACGGAAACGCCCAGGTGGTCACGCTCGCGAGCGCGCTGTGCCTCGAGCTTCCGGCAGTGATCAGTCGCCGCTTCACCAAGTCGCGCCTCTGGGACATCTGCCGCAAGCACGGCTGCACGACCTTCTCGCTGCTCGGCGGCATGGCCACGGCCATCTACAGCGAGCCCACCAAGCCGAACGATGCCGACAACCCCGTGCGCATGGTCACGAGTGCCGGCATGCCACGCGCCATCTGGGAGAGCTTCGAGCGCCGCTTCGACCTCAAGATCCTCGAGTGGTACGGGGCCGTCGAGGGTGGGCTCGCCTACAAGCCGATCGGTCAGGGACCCATGGGCTCCTTCGGCAAGCCCGGACCAGGCCTGGACATGAAGATCCTCGACGAGAACGACGTGGAGTGCGGTTCCGGTGTGCAGGGAGAGATCTGCTCGCGCCCCGCGAGCGGCACTGCTCCGCGAGTCGAGTACCACAACAACCCGGACGCCTCCGAGAAGAAGACCCATGGCGGCTGGCTCCGCAGCGGCGACATCGGCCACCGCGACGCCGACGGCTGGCTCTTCTTCGACTACCGCAAAGGCGGGGGGATCCGGCACAACGGCGACTTCATCAACCCCGGCTTCGTCGAGGGCGTGATCTCGGAGCACCCGCACATATCAGACGTCTTCGTCTACGGCGTCCCGGCGAAATCGGGCGCCCCGGGCGAGAAGGACGTGGTCGCCGCCGTCGTCCCGCTGGGAGGGCAGAACCTCGACCCGAGCTCGGTGTTCGACCTCTGTGTCTCCGGCCTCGAGCCGAACTTCATCCCCTCGTATCTCCAGGTGGTAGACGCGATCCCGAAGACCGCCTCCGAGAAGCCCCAGGAACGCTTCCTCGCGGAGCGCTTCGCCCCGGGCGGCGAAGGGATCCACGAGCGCTAGGGCCTCTCCGCAGCTCCGGGCCAGCAACGGCTGCTGCCGGCAGCGTGCAGTACCCAGGGCTGGCGCCGAGCTCGGGCACGACCCCGTCAGTTCTCTTCCACCAGGACGATGTGAACCTCTGCGGGGCCGTGGACGCCCTTGGTGAGCACGAACTCGATGTCGCCCGTGCGGCTCGGGCCCGTGATGAACGTCAGCGCGCTTGCGGGGTGTCGCGGGTCCGACGCGAGGCGCAGGAAGAGAGCTGCCAGATCCGGCAGCAGATCGGCTGCCTGCACGATCGCAACGTGGACAGGGGGCAGCAGCGAGAGTGCCCTGCCCTGACCCGGACGATGAAGGAGGGCGAGCGTTCCGCTCTCCGCAACACCGTAGTCTGCCTCGGTAAGACCCACCTCGGCTGCCGCGATGAGCGCGCGCAGATCGGCCTGGCTGGACTCGTCGGGCCCGACCGTGCAGATCTCCAACCCGTCGCCCCCGGCCTCGAGCGCTCGCAGACCGTCCGTATCACCCTGCACGATCCGTTTCGCGCCGAGTCTCGACAGGAGCTCGCGGACTGCAACACGCGCGTCCGAGAGCGATGCGACACGAGTCACTTCGGCGTCAGCGGCCCGCGCCTCGCGCACGAACTGGTCGGCGAGAGCTTCGCGCGCCGGTGACTCCTCGTGAGGAGTCGCCGGCGCCAGCGCGCTCCTCGTCTCACTGTTTCCGCCGGCAACCAGGGCACGACGAACCTCTGCGAGAAAGCTCTGGCGGTCACTCCTGGCCACGGCTCTGCCTCCAGCGCTCACGGAAGCTCTCGCGCGCGGGCGCCGGCAAGTCGCGGCTCGCGGTCCAGGCAGAAAGGAAGGGCACTCCCTTCCATGTGCGCGGCACGAGCGGGCTCAACCAGCGGGTTACTCTCGAGACGGCCCGATACCGGGCCGGCGAACGCGCGAGCCAGCCGAAGCTTCGCAGGAGAGCGCGTTCGCCAAAGCGCGCCCCTACCCTGCTGACCACACGTTCGCGCTGGGCGAGCAGCAGGTGCGGCAGGTCGATCCGGACCGGGCACACGTCCCTGCACGCGCCGCACAGCGAAGATGCGAAGGGCAAGGGCGCGGCCGCCTCGTGACCGACGAGACTCGGCGTCACGACCGCGCCGATCGGTCCAGGGTAGACCCAGCCATAGGCATGCCCTCCGGCGTGCCGGTAGACCGGGCACACGTTCAAGCACGCACCACAGCGAATGCAGTAGAGCGACTCACGTAACACGGGATCGGCCAGGATGGTGCTGCGCCCGTTGTCGAGGACCAGCAGGTGGAACTCCTCGGGACCGTCCTCCTCGCCTTCTCTGCGCGGACCGGTGAGAAGCGAGACGTAGCTCGACATCTTCTGGCCTGTTGCGCTGCGCGCCAGGATGCGCAGGAACACGGCGAGCGACTCCAGGTCGGGCACCACCTTCTCCATCCCCATGATGGCGATGTGACAGCGGGGCAAGCTCGTGGACAGTCGCGCGTTCCCCTCGTTCTCGACGATGACGATCGTTCCCGTCTCGGCAACGGCGAAGTTCACGCCGCTGATCCCGACGTCCGCCTCGAGGAACTTCGCGCGCAGCAGCGAGCGCGCCTCCTGTGCGAGCTCTTCGCGCTTCTCCCTTCTGGGGGTGTGGTGCTTCTCCTCGAACAGATCCGAGATCTGGTCCTTCGTCTTGTGAACGGCCGGCGCGATGATGTGCGAAGGGGTCTCTCCGGCGATCTGGATGATGTACTCGCCGAGATCCGTCTCGACCGGCTCGACCCCTGCCGCGGCGAGGGCGTCGTTCAGGGCGATCTCCTCGGTGGTCATCGACTTGCTCTTGACGACGATGCGCGCGCCTCGCTCGAGGACGAGGGCGAGCACGATCTCGCGCGCCTCCGCGGCATCGCGCGCCCAGTGCACGACGCCGCCTCCGGTCTCCACGCTCGACGCGAGCCGATCGAGGTGCTGGTCGAGCTCGTCCACAGTCTGCCGCTTGATCTCGCGAGCGCGGTCCCGCAACGCCTCTCCCGCGGGGAAAGCCGCGAACGCGTCGAGCCGCGCCTGGCTCAGCCGATCCGTTGCGGTGCTGAGCGCTCGCTGCAGCTCGGCATCGCCCAGGGCTCTGCTCGCATTCGCTACGAAGCGATTCGCGCTGACCTCCACTAGACCGACCCCGCAAGCAGCTCGGCTACGTGCAGCGTCCGGATCTCGGAGCCTCTTCGGGACAGTCCGCCGCCGATCTGGAGCAGGCAGCCCGCATCCGACGCCGTCAGTACATCGGCGCCGCTGGCCTCCACCGCGCGCAGCTTGTCGGCGAGGATCGCGCTCGAGAGCTCCCCGAACTTCACGCTGAACGCACCGCCGAAGCCACAGCAGGACGAGGAGTCAGCGAGCTCGACGAGCTCCAGACCTGCGACGCCCGCGAGCAACGCGCGGGGGGCGTCGTCCACGCCTAGCTCGCGCAGCAGGTGACACGAGGGATGGTAGGCGACGCGGGCGTCGACGCGCGCGCTCGACTCGAAGCCGCGTGCGGCCAGGAACTCGGTCAGCTCAAACGTGCGCTTCCCGAGCTCTCGCGCGCGCTCCTGCCAGGTCGGCTCTTCCTCGAAGATGTGTGAGTTAAAGATCCGCGCCATGCTCGTGCAGGAGCCGGACACGCAGACCACGGCCTCATAGGGCTCGAAGATCTCGACAAGACGACGCGCGAGCGGCCTTGCCAGGTCGCGCTGCCCCGCGTTCCAGGCCGGCTGGCCGCAACAGGTCTGCGCCTCGGGAAACGCGACCCGGCAGCCTGCTTGCTCGAGCAGGCGCACGGCAGCCTCGCCGACGCGCGGCAGAAACTGATCGACCAGGCAGGTCACGAATAGCGCCGTTGCCGTCACGGGCGGATCTCCACGCGAGGCAGTCTACGCTACGACAGCAGCCGGGTCTCGCCAGCCAGCCTACCAGCTCTCCTTGAACGGCCGCACGTCTACCTCGTGAGACCAGGCGCTGCGGTGTTGCATGTGGAGGTGCCAGTAGGTGTCCGCGATCGCGTCGATGTCGAGCATCCCGTCCTCGCCCTTCTGCTCCGCGTACTCCGGCGCGCGCTTCAGGATCTTGTCGCCGCGGATCCCACCGTCGATGATGACCTGTGCGACGTGGATGCCCTCCGGGCCGAAGTCTCGCGCCATGGCTTGGGCCAAGGAGCGCAGCGCGGCCTTCGCCGACGCGAAGGCCCCGAAGGGCGGTCGACCCCGGATCGAGGCGGTCGCACCTGTGAACAGGATCGTGCCGGCGCCGTTCGGCAGCATGCGCCGCGCGGCCTCCGTGCCGACGAGAAATCCGCCGAGGCAGCAGACCCGCCACACGCTCTCGAAGAGCTCCGCATCCATCTCGCGCAGGCTTCCCCACTGGTTGTTGCCGGCGTTGTAGATGACCAGGTCCAGTGGACCCCCACCTGCGGCGTCGACACCGTCGAAGAGCCGCAGCACGTCCGCCTGGCGCGTAGCGTCCGCCGTGACGGCGGTGGCCTGCCCGCCGGCAGCCACGATCGACTCGGCGAGCCCCTCGAGCTGCTGCTTGGTGCGGCCGGCCGCGAACACCTGGTATCCCTCGCGCGCGAAGCGCTTGCACAGGGCGGCGCCAAGCCCGGCCTCCGGACCAACGCCGACGACGACGGCTTTCTTCTGCTCACTCATGCCTGCTCCTCTCGGCCCGGATTCTACCTATCTATTGGCCGAGGCGTGCGATCTCCCGCTCCAGGATGCGGCGCGTGATCGCGATGGCGCAGGCATAGGTCGATTCCACCCCGAACGCACCGAGGCTCTTCGAGAGCAGCGACTGACGCCGGCTGTACGGCGTGTCCGAGGCGTAGTGCAGGATCCCGATGTCGAAGCTGCCCCGCTCGCCCAGGTTCACGATCTGATCGTTCGGGTGTCGGCGCGGGTCGACCAGCTCGTAGATCGCCGACATGTAGGGCCCAGCTTCCATCTCCAGCACGGTGTAGCCCTCGCGGTAGAAGACTCCCATGTAGTTCGGGTTCTGCAGGAAGGCTCCACGCACGGTGACGGCCTTCTGGTTGTCGAGCACGCTCGCGCGCTCCATGTACGGGATCAGGTCTTCTGCGGCGAACGCGTTGTGCAGCATGTACGTGTTGTCTGAGTGCTCGTCGTGCACGACGCGCGAGATCAAGACATCACCGACCTGTCCGTTGAGCGTGGCCGCCTTGCCCATCACGTACACGCCCAGGAGCGGGCTCACGCAGCGACCCACCTGAGAGAGTAGGTGATATGCGGCCATGCCGAGCGGGTAGTCGATGTTGATGATGCGGGCATCGCTGTGCTGCAGCGTCTCGAGTCCTGGCATGGACAGCCGCGGGTCCAGGCGCCCCGGGCGCAGCCTGGCCAGCTCGATTGCCTGCGCGGCCACGTCCACGTGCGGGCGGTTCTCGACCGAGCAAATGCCAGAGTCTCGATCCCAGGTCTGGACTTCTCGCAGCGCGCTGGGCTCGCGCTCCAGGTGCGTTCGCAAGGCGAAGTAGAGCAGGTTGGGGGCCGCGCTCGAGGCGGTCTCGAGCTCGGACGGGTCCAGCCCATCGGGATGCTCAAGACGGGCGGTCTCGAGCAGCTCCTCGCGATGCGCGAGCGCGTAGCCTCCGAGCAGGTTCGCCAGCGCGTGCGTGTTCGACGACACGAAGTAGACGGGCTGCTGGCACCGCGCTCCCGAGGGAAACGCCGTACGCTCGACCTCCTCCCACCACATCTCCGCGGCCCGCTGGTATTCGGAGAAGGAGCCGGTGAGCAAACGCACGCGCAGGTCCAGGGGTCGCGTGGCCACGGCGCGCAGGGAGTCCGCCCAGCGCGCGCCGGCCAGGTCGATGCCCTTGCAGAACGCGTCAGCATCTCTCGAGAGCCGGGAGCTCACCCTGCCCTCCGCGAGCAACGCGTGCATCTTGTTCCACTCGAGCTGGTACGCGGTGATGATGGGCAGCAGATCGTCGATGTCCGACGCGCTCGCGATATAGGCCGCGAGCGTCCCGCACCCGTCGTGGCGCAGCCGTCTGCGTCGGCCGCGGGTGCGGAGCAGCTGCCACGAGCTCACGTCGTAGCCGAAGCTCTCGAAGGTCTGGTCGGACTGCCCGAGGACCACGCGCTGGATGCTGGGCATGGATTCGGGCAGACGTCCGGCGGCGTACCCGAAAGCGGCGATGTCAGGCGTGGGTTCGCGCGCCCCCGCATGCAGGCTCGCGTTGCTGAACGAGTGCGCCTCTTCGAAGGAGCGGACGCGCACCTCGCCGCTGCTGCGCAGGAGCGAGTAGTATGTGCGGATGTAGAGGTCGATCTCGTTGCTGATCGTGTCCGGCTTCTGACGCTCCATCTATAGCGGGAAGATAGTGCACCGGTGCCGACGAGCCCGACCGTAGCCCGGGCCCAACGACGACGGTCGCGGCCGTACGGCGTCGGCAGCCGCATCTGCCGCCACACCAAGAGCCACCAGCTTCCCGTATGATCTCGGCAGCGTGACGGAAGCCTCGAAGCCCCAGTTCGGCGTGGTGCTGGCGCGGAACGTGGGCATGCGCGCCCGCGACGGCGCCTGGCTGGCTACGGACGTCTGGCGGCCCGCGAGCGAGGGGGAGCTGCTCCCCGGGCCGTTTCCTGCCGTGCTCGTGCGCACACCGTACAACCGCACGGCGCTGCTAGAGGCTGGAGAGTTCTGGGCTCGCCATGGCTACCTGGCGGTCTTTCAGGACTGCCGCGGACGCTTCGGCTCCGCCGGACGCTTCAATCTGCTGGCGGACGAGGGACCCGATGGCTACGACACCGTCGAGTGGATCGCCGAGCTCCCCTATTGCGACGGCCAGGTCGGCACGTACGGCACCTCGTACCTGGCCTGGGCGCAGAGCGCGCTGGCACTGGAGCGCCCGCCGCACCTGCGCGCGATGTGGGTGCACCAGGGCGGCTCCAACGGGAACGTCAGCTCGCTGCGTCACAACGGAGCGCTCGAGCTGCGCTGGCTCACCTGGGCGGTCAGCCACGGGGCCGTCTCGCCGGAGGCGCAGCGCGATCCGTCTCTCGCCGCGGAACTCGTGGCGCATACCGAAGAGATGTACGAGTGGCTGCGCAAGCTGCCCTGGCGCGAAGGGAACAGTCCCCTTGAGCGTCTCCCGGATTACGAGCGGTGGGCGCGCCAGCTCTACGAGCACGGCGACGCCGACGAGTACTGGCTGCAACGGGGACTGAACTTCGAAGCCCATCACGAGCGCAGTGCAGACGTACCGACCATGTACTCGGGCGGCTGGTACGACTCCTACACGCGGGCCACGACGGACATGTACACGCTGCACAGCGGGCGCATCGAGAGCCAGAGGCTGCTCATGGGACCCTGGACCCATGGCGACCTGCCGCTCGACCACACCTGGGCGGGTGAGGTCGACCTGGGGGACATGGCTCCGGTTCCCGGGAACCTGGCGCCGAGCCAGCTCGAGCTCAAGCTGCGCTGGTTCGACCACTGGCTGCGCGGGGTGGACAACGGCGTCGGAGAAGAAGCGCCCGTGAAGATCTTTGTGATGGGCGGAGGCGACGGCAAGCCGACACTCGAGGGCCGTCTGCTGCACGGGGGCCGCTGGCGCGACGAGCCAGCCTGGCCGCTGGAGCGAGCCGTTGCGACTCCGTTCTACCTGCGCGCGGATGGCGGGCTCGAAACGGAGCCCCCGCAGGGGCCGAAGGTGGGCGCCTCGACGTTCCGCTTCGATCCCGAGCGCCCGCTCCCGACGATCTCCGCCAACACCTCTTCCCTGAACGAGATCGTGCCCACCCCCGCACGCGTGAACCTTGCCACGCCACTCGCCCTGATGCGCGTCCAGGTGATCCAGGGCGGCGCCGACCAACGCACCCGCCCTGACCTGCACGGCTGCGAGCCGCCCTTCGGTCCGCTCGAGCAGCGCGAGGATGTGCTCAGCTTCACGACGGACCCGCTCGAGGCCGACATGGAGGTGACCGGGCCGGTGGAGGCTTGCCTGCACCTGTCCTCGGACGCTCCCGATACCGACCTCTTCGTAATGCTGCAGGACCTGGTTCCGCCGAGCGAGGCCTGGCCCTATGGCTACCGGCTCAACATCGCCGACGGCATCATGCGCGTGCGCTATCGCGCGGGAATGGACCGGCCGCGGCTGCTGCGCGCGCACGAGATCGTCGAAGTGCGCTTCCCCCTCTACCCTACGAGCAACCTGTTCGTCGCCGGACATCGCATCCAGGTGCTGGTGAGCTCCTCATCGTTTCCTCGCTTCGACGTCAACCCGAACACCGGCGAGCCGCTCGGACGACACACACACTCGCGTGTCGCGAACAACACGATCCACCACTCGGCTGAGCACCCCTCGTGCATCATGCTGCCGCTCGTTCCGTGACACGCTCTGTGCTGGACAGCCCAGGCGCCCGGCTGCCTGACTCGGCGCGCCGCTAAGACGCGAGGTCGCCCTACCCCCCGCCGTCACGGCGCAGCTGTCTCTAATCTGTGACCGATCGTACTTGATTTATAGCACGATCATGCTAATTATTTCTTTGATGAGAGGACCCAGCCACGGCGAACGGAGACGCAAGCAGATCCTCGCTGCCGCCATGGACGTTGGCTCGGCCGAGGGGCTCGCCGGCCTCTCCCTGGCGCGTCTGGCGGACGAGATCGGGATGAGCAAGAGCGGACTCTTCGCCCACTTCGGCTCGAAGGAGACCCTGCAGCTCGCCGCGATCAACGCGGCGGCCGCCGAGTTCGAGGGGGCCGTCCTCAGCTCCGTGGGAGAGACGGAGCCCGGCCTGGCGCGGCTGCGCGCCCTGCTCGGCGCCTGGATCGACTACGTCGAGAGCCTGGAGTTCCGAGGGGGCTGCTTCTTCTTCGCCACTTCGGCGGAGTTCGGCAGCCGCCCGGGCCCAGTACGCGAGCGTCTCGCAGCGCTCAACCGAACCTGGCTGCAGGAGCTGGAGCGCCAGGCCCGCGTGGCAGTCCGTCAGCACGAGCTTCGAGCGGACGCCCGTCCCGAGCAGCTCGCCTTCCAGCTCCACGCCCTGGTCCAGGAGGCGAACTGGGCGCAGCAGCTGCTCGACGACGGCGATGCCTTCGCGAAGGCTCGCAACACGATCGAGCGCACCCTGCACGACGCACAACCCGAGGAGACAGCATGAGCAAGCGAGACGACCCGAGTCGCCTACTTCGCTACAGCCTGCATGCGAACGCCGTGTTCTCCCTACTATCAGGTGGGATCCTCGTCGCTGCTGCCGGCCCCCTGGCAGAGTTTCTGGGACTTGTGGAGGCCCGCCAGTCGAGCGGACTCGGCGCGAACTTGATCGTGTTCGCGGCCCTGCTGTTCGGCCTGGCCGCGCAGCGTTCGATCCGGCTGTGGCTAGCGGGTTGCGTCGTCGGCGGCGACGTCGCGTGGGTCCTTGCCAGCGCCGGCCTGATCGTTGCGGGTCCGCTTTCCGCGAGCGCGAACGCAGCCGTGGCTCTCGTCGCGAGCGTGGTGCTGCTCTTCGCGATCCTGCAGTACGCAGGCATGCGCCGCCTGCGACCGGCGGACTCCCGAGCATCCGCAGCCATCTGAGCGCGAATTCTACTCCGACCCCCGGCGACCGGTATGCTCCCGGGCATGCGGCACATCATCTATGGGGCAGGGGCCATTGGCGGCTCCATAGGGGCCAGGCTCCATCAGCACGGCCACGACGTGGTCCTGATCGCCAGAGGAGCGCACTTGCAGGCACTCCAGGCACGCGGGCTCGTCTTCAAGACTCCGGACGAGACGGTCACGCTGCCGATTCCGACGCTGGCGCATCCCTCCGAGCTCCGCCTCCAGGACGGCGATGTCGTGTACCTGTGTATGAAGTCACAGCACACTCTCTCCGCAATCGAGCAGCTGCGGGCGGCCGCGGACGACGAGCTTCCCGTGATCTGCTGCCAGAACGGGGTAGCCAACGAGCGCATGGCGCTGCGGCACTTCCGGCGGGTCTACGGCATGCTGGTGTTCGTGCCGGCCACGCACCTCGAGCCCGGCGTCGTGCTGCTGAACGCGAAAGGCACTGGCGGAGTCCTCGACGCGGGTCTCTATCCCTCGGGCGTCGACGCACGGATCGAGGAGGTCACGGCCGCGCTCGAAGACTCCAAGTTCAGTGCGCGCGCCGACCCGACCGTGATGCGGCTAAAGTACGCCAAGCTGCTAGCGAACCTGAACAACGCGCTGCAGGCGGCGTGTGATGCTGGACAGCAGGGCCAGGACATCTCGAAGCTGCTCCGGGAGGAGGCGCGTACCTGCTACCAGGCGGCGGGCATCGACTGTGCCGGCCAGGAGGAGTCCCGGAAGCGCTGGAACGGCATGGTCGAGATCGCCCTCGTCCCGGGCCAGGAACGCTTCGCGGGATCTTCCTGGCAGAGCATCGTGCGCGGGCAGGGCTCGATAGAAGCGGACTGGCTGAACGGGGAGATCGTTCAGCTGGGGCGTCTTCACGGCGTGCCGACCCCGGCCAACCGAGCGCTGCAGCAGATCGGCAACGAGCTGGCGCGCGATCGCGCCAAGCCCGGCAGCGTGTCGCTCGACGCCGTCCGAGCACGTATCGAGCAGGCCCGGCGCAAATAGGCCCGAAGAGCTCGATCGGGACGCTCCTGGGTCCTTCTGCGCCAGCCCTCCCGAACGGCTGGAGAGAATCGGCACCCAGCCGATACCCGAGTGGAGGACATGCGTTGATGCTCCGAGTCGCCATCCATTGCGAAGACCAGAAGCCTCGCGTCTTCGAGTTCGATTCTGCCGAACGGGTGTCGTTCGGACGGGCTCCCGAGAACCATATCGTCCTCGATCCCAGCTACATCTCACGCTTCCACGGCGAGTTCGTGAAGGAAGACGACCGGTGGACGGTCGTCGACCTCGGCTCGAGAACGGGCCTCCGCATTGTGCAGCCCGACGCGCCGGAGTCGCCCAGCGAGCTCCACAAGGGAGATCGCTTGGTGCTGCGAGGCGGCGAGACGATCCACATCCTCTATACCGTGCTCCACGTCGAGCTGAAGCCGCCTCTCGAGCTCGGGGGCTCGAGCCTGGACGACGGGTCGTCGACGACGTTCACCCTCTCGCCCATCGCTTTGACCAAGCTTAGCGAGGCCGCAACGCTACCCGACAATCTACGTTCCGACAGCGACAAGCTGGAGCTGCTGCTGGAGCTGGCGAAGGACCTCTCGCGTTTGGATCAGCTCCACGACGTGCTCGAGCGTCTTGGGGGGACGGTGTTCGAGGCGCTGCCGTCGGCCACCCACTTCTCCATCTGCGTCCCCTCCCGCACCGGCACCTTCACGCCTCTGTTCGGGGCGCTGCGCGACGGCTCCGCGGTGCCGCGTGAGGAGATTCGCATCTCGCAATCGATCCTCGGTCAGGCGGTCGAACGGCAGATCGCCCTGCTGTTCGATCCTGCCCAGCTGAGCGCTTCCATGTCGGAGAGCATCGTCATCAACCAGATAGCCTCGTCGATCGCGGTGCCGCTCCGCGGCTCGCGCGGGCACATCGGCGTGATACAGATCGACAACCGCACCTCGAAGGTACCGTTCAGCAAGAAGGACCTGGACTACACCATCGCGATCGCGAGCAGCGCCGCGTTCTCGCTCGAGCGGGCCCAGTTCCAGGCGGACATCCAGCGGATGTTCGAAGGCTTCGTGGATGCCAGCATCACCGCGATCGAGGCTCGGGACCCGACGAGGAGCGGTCACTCGCGCCGAGTCGCCGAGCTCTCCGTTGCGCTGGCAGGAGCGGTGAGCCGCACGAGCGCCGGACCGCTCGCCGGCAACAAGTTCGGCGAAGCCCAGCTCACCGAGCTCTCGTACGCCGCGCTGCTGCACGATTTCGGCAAGGTCGGCGTGGCGGAGTGTGTCCTGATCAAGGCGAACCGGCTCTACCCCGAGCAGCTAGAACGCGTCCTGCTGCGCTCCCGCTTGAATCGGGCCGCTTGCCAGAACACGCTTCTGCAAGAGGCGCTCGCCGGCGACCTCCCGCGCGATGAGGCTCTGGCACGGTTCGAGAGCGAGATGGCGGTCACGAACCAGCGCCTGGATGAGGCCCTGGAGCTGATTCAAGACGTGAACGCGGTAGGCTACCTGAGCGACGAGCTCCTGGAGCGGGTCCAGCAGGTCGGAAAGATCAGCTTTCTCGACGATGCCGGGGAGCACACACCCCTCATCACCGCCGAAGAGCTCACGTCTCTCTCGGTGCGAAGGGGAACGCTCACACAGGAGGAGCGGAAGGCGATCGAGTCCCACGTGATCCAATCGTTTCGGGTGCTCGAGCAAATCCCCTGGTCCGCGGACCTGGAGAACGTGCCGTCGATCGTGCTCGCACACCACGAAAAGCTCGACGGCTCGGGCTATCCGCAGGGCCTCTCGGCCTCACAGATTCCGGTCCGCGCACGTCTGCTCACCGTCTGCGACATCTTCGACGCGGTCACGGCATCTGACCGCCCATACCGCTCGGCCATGCCCATCGAGGGCGGCCTCAATATCCTGCGCAGCGAGGCCGCAGCCGGCGAGATCGATACGGACCTGGTCGAGCTCTTCATCGAAGCCCGCATCTGGGACCGGGACAAGAGCAGCACTTAGTCCCGGCGGGCCACTGCGGTCTCGCCGCTCGCGCGCCCAATCCCCAGTCGTTTTTGAGGTTTTTCTGAGAAACTGGCAGCGCACCCCAGCCCGACGCTGCCATGAGGAAACGGAACTTGGGGACGGTCCTTAATCGGAACTAATTCTCCGATCGGGCCAAGAAGTTCCGATTAACGACCGTCCCCAAGTTCTGACTTCGCTTCGGTCGCTGGGTTGCCGGGCGCTGCAAGTAGTTGGTTCGGCGCTTGCCGAATGGTTCCCGTGGTATCGTGGACGGCTATGGGTGCATTTGCGGAATACGAGAGCTACGACGCTGTGGGACTGGCCGAGCTCGTTGCAAAGGGCGAGGTGTCTGCCGAGGATCTGCTCGACTCGGCGATCGCGCGGACGGAGGAGCACAACCCGAAGCTGAACGCCGTGGTGATCCCACTGTATGACGAGGCCAGGGCGACGCTCCGAGCGGGGCTGCCGAGCGGGCCGCTGCGGGGCGTGCCCTACCTGCTAAAGGATCTCGGCGCCCACTACGAAGGGGCGCGGATGACGTCAGGCAGCCGCTTCTTCAAGGACTACGTGTCGGACCACGACAGCGAGCTCACGGCGCGCTACAAGGGCGCCGGGCTCGTGGTGTTCGGGCGCAGCGCCTCGCCGGAGTTGGGACTCGCCTGCACGACCGAGTCGACGCTGTTCGGACAGACCCAAAACCCGTGGAGCCCCCGAGCACACGGCGGGCGGATCCTCAGGAGGTGCGGCCTCGGCCGTGGCGGCCGGCATCCTTCCCAGTGCGCACGCCAGCGACGGCGGAGGCTCGATCCGGATCCCGGCGTCGTGCTGCGGGCTCTTTGGCCTGAAGCCAACCCGGGCACGCAACCCGCTCGGACCCGACGTCGGCGAGAATTGGAGTGGAATGAGCACCGTGCACGCGGTCACACGCTCGGTTCGCGACAGCGCCGTCCTGCTCGACGCGACGCACGGTCCGGCACTAGGCGATCCGTACTGCGCCCCCGCACCGGAGCGCCCGTTCGCGACGGAGGTCGGCCGCTCGCCAGGGAAGCTGCGGATCGCGCTCCAGACGCAGACGTGGAACGGGGCCGAGACCCACCCCGATTGCGTCTCGGCCGCCGCCGATGCCGCGAAGCTCTGCGCTGAGCTGGGTCACGAAGTGAGCGAAGCGACCCTTCACATCGACTCGGCGCAGCTCGCACCGGCGACGGGTGCCATTGTCGGCGCGAACATCCTGTCGCTCCTCGAAGACCGCGCGCGAGTCCTGGGGCGTCCCTTTGCCGAGGGTGATGTCGAGCTTGCGACGTACAAGATGGCCAAGCGCGCAGAGTCCGCGGGCGCCGCCCTCTACGCCCGCTCGATCCGAGCACTCCACGCCGCGGGCCGCGAGGTCGCGGCCTTCCTCGAGCGTTACGACGTCATTCTCACGCCGACGCTGGCCACGCCGCCCCTCCCACTGGGAGGTGCGCTGACCTTGACCCACCCAGACCCCGAAGACCATCTCAACAGCACGCTGCGCATGATCGGCTACACCCAGCTCTTCAACGCGTCGGGGCACCCAGCGATGTCCGTACCGCTCTGCTGGAACGAGGCGGGACTTCCGATCGGCGTGCAGTTCGCGGCGCGTTTCGGCGACGAGGCGACGTTGCTGCGGCTCGCCGCGCAGCTCGAAGAGGCACGTCCCTGGTTCGAGCGGCGCCCGCCGCGCTAGATGCCCTTCCGGAGTTTATGACTCCGGAAACTCCCGAAAAGATGAACGCTTCGACTCAGAGCGCCCGCGCGGGCTCAAGTAGGGTCGTCGCGAGCCCGTCGAGCCTCTTCCGGACGGCATCCGCGTCGCGGGCGAGCGCGCCCACAATGACCTGGTCGGCACCCGCCTCGGCGAAGCGCACGAGGTCGTCCGCGTTGACCGCCTGGCCCCGCGGCGCGACGCTGATCTCCACGTCGCTGCGCGTCCTCGACCGAACCGCGAGCAGCTCGTCGAGCAGGCTCATGCGGGAGGCGAACTCCTCGGGCGTGAGGTTGAAGCCGTACCAGCCCTGCCCAATGTCCGCGACGCGGCGGAGCGCCGCGTCACTCTCGCCACCGAAATGGATCGGTGGATGCGGCGACTGCACGGGCTTCGGGTACTGGCGGCAAGCGGGCAGCTCGTAGAACTCGTCCTTGTACTCCGACACCTCATCGCACCAGAGCCTTCGCATCACCTCCAAGTATGAGCGGCAGCGCGAGCCGCGGTGCTCGAACGGAACCTCGAGCGCGCGGAACTCCTCCGCCAGCCAGCCCACGCCCACGCCGAGGTCGAGGCGACCGCCCGATAGCCAGTCGACAGTCGTCGCCTCCTTCGCGGTGTAGACGGGGTTCCGCTGCGGCACGAGACAGATGCCTGTCCCGAGCCGGATGCGTTCGGTGACCGCGGCTACGAAGGCGAGGCTCGTAAAGGGCTCGAGGACCCCGCGCTCTGCGGAGATCTGGAGCCTACCGTCCTCGGCGTACGGGTAGCGCGAGCCGTACTCGTCGAAGAGCACTACGTGCTCGGCGACCCAGAGCGAGTGGAAGCCTCGTTCCTCGGCCGCAAGCCCAACCGCCTGGATGTATGCCGGCGTGCAGAGCGGGCTTGCGAAGGGCGCGAACAGTCCTATGCGCATGGCAATCGACCTCCCAGGATTACGTGGGTTTGGCGACAGTTTACCCGATACCCCACAGCCGCGTCGCCCGCTCGCGTGACAAGGACGTGACAAAATCCGGTCCTGGCGGGGGTAGTAAAGTCTTCATACGCCGCCGAGTCGCGAGTAGGCGACTAGGTTCTCACGTGCCCTCGCTCTCGTCAGCGTGTTCGAAAGCCTCGCGCAGTCCAAAGAGGTTCTTGCGTTCGATCCAGCGTGGCACTAGGAAGAAGAACGCGACCATGATAGCGCCAAGCGTGAGTGTAAAGCCCTGACCGATCACGAGGATCGCGCCCGAAGACACATACAAGAAGGTGAGCGGCAGCATGCCGACGAAGGTCGCCACGCTGAACTTGCGCAGCGAAATCTTGGTGAGGCCTGCGCCGTAGCTCACCACGTCAAACGAGACGCCGGGGATCAGACGCGAGATGAAGATGGCCTTGGTGAGCAGTTTATCCGAGCAGTGGCCGCAGAAGTTGATGTGGCCGGAGAGAAAGCGCTCGATCAGCCCACGGCCCAGATAGCGCGCGATGCCGAAGCTCACCACCGAACCCACGAGGGCACCGGTGGCCGCGTAGAGTGTGCCCAGCCACGGCCCGAACGCGATACCTCCGGCGATGTCCAGGGGAATACTCGGTATGGGACTCACCACTACCGCAAGCGCTAGCAGGCTGCGGAGAAAGTGACTGGGTTGGGCGGGACGCCTCTGACGGGAGGCGTGCCGAGCAGGGAGAGGGATCGCCGTTCCCGGTACGAACCGGTTCGGTGTCGCACGGGTAGATCTTGCGGGATCATGAGCTATGTCGCCTCCAACAGGTTGCGGATACGGACCAGGTTGTAGGCCGCAGCAGTGAAGGTGAAGACCCAGCCGACCCGATCCGTGCCCCGGTGCCGGGTCTTGCGCATCAAGCCCACCGTCTTCATCCAGCCAAACACCTCCTCCACCCGTTTGCGGAAGCGCTGGCTCACCTCGTAGCCCGGGTGTCCTGTGGTCCTTCGATCGATCGCGCTTCGGCGGTTCGTCGTGTTCTGTGCCACGTGCGGGGTAACGCTCCAGGCCCGAAGCGCCTGCACAAAGCTCTTGGCGTCGTAGCCCTTGTCTCCAGCCAGGGTGATCCGGCGAGCGCCCCCCAGACCCAGCACCATCTCGAGAGCCGCTTCGCGCTCCGCATACCCCGACGCCTGAGTGAGCTTCGCCGCCACCACCAGGCCGTTGCGGTTCTCCGTCACGACGTGTCCCTGATACGCGAGCCGCGCGCCCTGGCCCCTCATCCCCGCCAGTCGGGCGTCCGGATCCGTCCTCGACGCATGCGTCTGGTTGCTCCGCTTCTCGCCCCGGAAGTTGACCGTCGGGTTGCCCGGGTCGTCATCGTCCCTGCGCTTCTCGTCCTTGCGCACGAAGCTCTTCTGGCTCGCCCACGCCTCGATCAGCGTCCCGTCCACCGTGAAGTGCTCCGATGACACCAACCCCTCCGACTCCGCCTGCGCCAGCACCGCCCTCGAAGAAATGCTGAGCGATCTCGCCCTTCAGCAGCCGTTCCCGATTCTTGGTGAACACCGTCGCGCTGAACACCTCATCGTCCAGCTCCAGGCCCACGAACCAGCGGTAGAGCAGGTTGTAGTCGATCTGCTCGATCAGCTGGCGCTCGCTCCGGATCGTGTACAGCACCTGCAACAGCAGCGCCCGCAACAGCTGCTCCGGCGGGACCGACGGTCGGCCGACCCCTTTGGCGTAGATACCATCGAAGCGTCGCGACAGCTGCTCCAGCGCCGCGTCCACCAGTCGCCGGATCGCTCGAAGCGGATGGTCCTCGGGAATCCGGGACTCCAGCGATACGTAGCTGAAGATCCCACCCTGGAGCGTCTGCGGTCCTCTCACATCTCCCCCTTGGGGCTTCCCTCAAAGGTACCCTTCGATGAGGAGTTTTTCAGCAGCCTGCTAGGAGTGCCATGAACAGAATGGGTCCCAAGGTCCCCTGCGCACGCAGCCAGGCTTCGAGGCGTTCGGGATCGAGCAAGAAGCCCAGGTCGAGTCCGCGGTTCACGGCGAGTACCGCCACGACCAACACGGGCAGGCTGCCGAGTTTGGCGATGGTGGATTGGTTCATCTGTGGGCCGCTCACTCCTGCTCGTCCTTGCCTTCGCGACGCGAGACGAAGTACGCGGTGATTACGATCAGGACGAGGAGAACGAGAGCGAACGTCCTCATTAGCCCAACTCTAGGACGCTCACCGCCCGCCGACCACCCGGCCTTGACTACCGCTCACTGAAGATCTTGCTCACGATTTTCCAGGCGCCCTTCGCCTCGAGCAGGTGGAAGTGGTCCGTGTAGTACTTGCCGTGCCAGTCGTCGGCGTGCAACACGACGCTCGCGGCACGTTCATCGGAGACCGTGATGCTGACAATGCGCACTCCCAGACCGGTGGCCGGTCCGTTGCGGTCCACATGGTCGTAGAGCGCCTGGATCGGGCCTGAGAAGGCGCCGTCCTCCTCGGGGCCGGACATCTGGGCTTTCTCGTGGAATGCTGGCTTCATGATCGACGAGTCACTGGCTCGACCACCGTCGATATACCTGGCAACGACCTCCTGGATTTCCTTCTCCACTGCGGCCGGAAGCTCCTGCACCTTCACATCGGCCTGAGTGGCATCGAGAGCTTGGATACGTGCCATCGAGTTCTCCTTCGGACGCCCGTCGTCTGCATTGGTGTCGACGCAGTGCTCCAATGGCGCCCTGCCGCCGCGTCGGTTGCTCGTTCAGATTCCACATCGCACGAATGGTTACGCGGCGTTTCCCATGGGCGATCAAGCGGGTTCTGGACAATCACGCGGCCCGTCCTGACCACCCTTCCGAACGTTGCCAACCGAGGCGGCACCGAAGTGAATCCCGACACCGATGCGGAGGGGATCCGGGGTCTCGTCGAGCTGTACTCTCGAGCGCCGTGAGCGGCACGAGAGGGTCGCTCCTCGGGGGCGGGGGAGCGTCGAAAGGTGTCGAGTTTCTGCAGCCCTCGGGCGCGTGACAACCGCGTGACAAAATGAGGCCGTTAGCGCGACGACTCGAAGCCGAGCACGACGGAATGCAGCGAGTGGCGACCTCCAGAGAGCTCGGGTGGGGGAGCGGGCGGCCAGGGTATCATCGGGCGGCGACGGAGGTCTGGAATGAGGATGAGTGCGAGAGCCTTGTCCCTGCTCCTGTTACTACTGGCCCCGACCTGCGGCCCCGACCCCGCCGAGCGAGAGCTGCTCCTCGCCACCACCACGAGCCTGCAGGACTCCGGACTTCTCGACGAGCTGTTGCCGCGTTTCCGCGAACAAAGGGGGATTGCAGTGCGCGTGGTTGCTGTGGGCAGCGGGGCCGCGCTGCGCATGGGCCAGGAAGGGAATGTCGACATCCTGCTGACCCACGCACCGCAGGCAGAGCAGGAACTCGTGGACGCGGGTGCTGTGCTCGGCCGGCGCCCGTTCATGGAGAACTTCTTCGTGATCGCGGGCCCGCCAGAAGACCCCTTCGGCATCACGAGAGCCGACTCCGCCCTGGCAGCCTACCAGCGACTCTGGCGGGAGCGTGCGCCGTACGTAAGCCGAGGCGACGACTCGGGCACACACAAGCGCGAGCTCGCACTTCTCCGGGCCGCAGGCCTCGAAGGCGTGGCAGACTGGGAAGGCTACGTACGTACGGGCTCGGGGATGGGATCATCGCTTCAAGTCGCAGGCGAGAGGCGAGCCTACATCCTGTCGGATATAGGAACATTTCTGGCCTTCAAGGAACGCACGAACCTGGCCTCGCTGTCGCGAGAACAGCCGGCGCTCCAGAATGTCTACTCGGTCCTGCGGGTGAACCCGGATCGCTTCCCGGGGCGCATCCGCACCGACTCCGCCCTGGAGCTCGAGCAGTTCCTCGTGGCCCGAGAAACTCAGCTGCGGATCGCTGAGTTCGGCCGCGAGCGCTTCGGGCGGCCACTCTTCCGCCCGCTATCGCTCGTGGCAGAAGGCGAGGTAGGCGTTGACTGAGCTCGACCCCAACCTGGTGCTGGAGATCACTGCCCGCACGCTCGGGGTCAGCTTCTCGGCTCTCGCGATCTCCGTCATGCTCGGGGTCCCCGTGGGCATCTGGGTCGGCAGCCGGCGCTTCGCCGGCCGCGGCGTCCTGGTGAGCGCCATCAACTCGGGGATGGGAGCGCCGCCGGTCGTGGTCGGACTTGCAGTGGCGCTCTTGCTCTGGCGCACCGGTCCCCTTGGCAGCTTCGGCCTGATGTACTCCCAGGAGGCTATCGTTCTGGCGCAGGTGCTGATCGCCCTGCCCCTGGTCGTGGGCATCACGCTGGCCGCCGTGGGCGCGCTGGACGCGGAGTGGTCGCTACAGGTGCGCACCCTCGGGCTGTCGTTGGGCTGGCGCACCTGGCTGCTCTTGCGGGAGATCCGACTCGGTCTGCTGGCGGCAGTGATCGCGGCGCTCGGCGCAATCCTCTCCGAGGTGGGCGCGGTGATGATGGTAGGCGGCAACCTCGAGGGCGAGACGCGCGTGCTGACGACCTCGATCTTCATGTACACACGGATGGGACAGTTCGAAACCGCGATCGGTCTTGGCGCCGTGCTGGTCGGGCTCATGCTGCTTCTGGCCGGGCTGCTGACCGCGGTCCAGCAGGGCGGGCGCCGATGAGCGCGCCCGTCCTGTCCGCCCGCGATCTCTACGTGCGGCGGCGTTCGCGCAGTGGCAGCTTCGAGCTCCGCGTCGCGAGCCTCGAGCTCTTTGCAGGAGAGGCTCTCGCGATCCTGGGCCCCAACGGCGCGGGCAAGACGACCCTGCTGCGGGCACTCGCCGGCCTGGAGCTGCCCGAGAGCGGACAGATCGCGCGGGCCGCCGCGGGCCCCGTCACCATGGCGTTTCAGCGACCGATCGCGTTCGAAGGGAGCGTGGAGCACAACGTTCGGGCCGCGCTCTTGAGCTCGGAGCTGGCGCGGTCCGAACGGCGAGAGAGAGTGGCCGAGGCGCTCGGGCGTTTCGGGATCGAGCGCCTAGCCCGGCGCCGCGCCAAGCAGCTCTCCGGCGGAGAGCTGCGGCGTCTAGCGCTGGCCCGTGCCTTCGCGCTGCGCCCGGCGGTGCTGCTCCTGGACGAGCCCTTCGACGATCTCGACGCAGCGGCGCAGGAAACGCTGTCCCTTGACCTGCGCCGGGCCATGGACGAGACAGGGGTCGCACTGGCCGTCGTAACCCACGACCTGCGCCGTGCCGCACTGATCTCGGACCGGATCGCCGCACTGATCGGGGGACGCATCGAGCAGCTCGACCAGCGCGATGAGGTGCTGCGGCGACCGGCCACGCTCGCGGTCGCCCGTCTGGTGGGAATGTCGAACCTGATCCCCGGCACCGTGCTCGACTCGCCGTCGAGAGAGCAGGTGCGGGTCGAGATCGACCCGGATCACCAGATCGATGTCTCCGCTGCACTCCCTGGCGGAACCGCGGTGTGGCTGGGAATCCGCCCAGAACACCTCAAGCTCGACGTGGGGCGCGGCGGCGGCACCCCGATCGGCAAGGGGGTGGTGCGCCAGCTCGTCTCGGACGGGGTGCTGACTCGCGTCAGCCTCGAGTGGGCCGGCTTCGAGCTTCGCACGCACCTGATCGCCGGCAGGGGTCTCGCGCGCAGCCTCTCCACAGGGGACTCCGTCACCCTGTCGGTGCGCGCCCACGACCTGCACCTGATCCGACAGACGCCGGAGGAGGCCGCGTTCAGAAGCTGATCGAGAGGCTCTCGTCCCCCTCCGACCAGAGCTGACGGCGTTCCCTCGAGAAACGGACCGGCTTGCCGTCGAAGCCGTCCGGCGGCAGGACAGCCACGTAGTTCGGAACCAGCGCGCCGAGACTCTCGGGTGGCTTGCCGCGCTCGGCCTGGTACGCCTCAACAGCGAGGCGGGCCTGGAGCAGCGAAATGCGCGTATCAGCATGGCAGCGCGCTCGCTCGAAGGCGCGAAAGTCGGGGGCCAGAACCGCCATGTAGAGCTGCCCGACGCCGTTCGGAGCAACAAGCTGACGCCATCCTGTGTAGTTGTAGCGATTCGCCAGCTCGCGGGCGGCCGAGAGCTCCGAGCAGACCCGCGGAGCATCGGCCTGCAGCGCGCGGAATAGCTTCGCCAGCTCGCTGAAAGTCCGGTTCGGGTGGAAGATGTACGAGTCCGGTGCCAGTCGAATCGCCTGACGGCTCAGGCCGCTGAAGGCGCCCACCCTGACGTCGCGGTCGGCGAAGCCTGACTCGAAGGCGCGAACGGCGCTGATCTTGATCGATTGGTACTCCGTAGCCCACATACGGGCGCGCGCGTCGGGATCGCTGCGGAGCGCCTCCACCTGACGGATCAGCCGGCGCGCTCTGCCCGGCTCCAGCGGTCTGCGGTTCACCGTGTCCTCGAGCGAGTCCAGACCGATCCCCTTGATCGTGATCCCGGCCCTCGCGTGCACCACGGCCGCGGCGCGCGCGCCCTCGATCAGCTTGCCCATTCTGAGGATGGCGATCCCGTCAGCTAGTGCCAGGCGTTGCTGCGCGTAGTCCGTGCGTAGCCACGCCCGCTGGCCCAGGAGCTCCGCGATGTGGATCCAGCGAGTGACGTCGGGCGCCTCGTCGCCGGGGGCGAGGTACGGTGGAAACTGCATCTCTGGAGCCGCCAGCAGATGGACCAGGTGCTTGAGCGCGTAGCGGTTCTGGTCCAGCAGCTCGGGGGTCACCGCAGCTCCCTCGGGCCACTCCAGGTCCTCGGCCACACGGGTCAGGTACGCGTAGGCGTTGTCTTCGTCGGAGAGGCTCCGGAGCTTGACGCGCAGATCCGAATCCTCGGTCTCTTCCAGATCCTGGCCCCGGTACACCATCCAGCTCGGGATCGCGCATACCGCCAGCAGTAACGCGAGGCTCAGGAACAGCTTCACGGTTCGACCCTCCCGACGGCCGTATCGGCGGCGACAGAGCCCTTACTTGAGGCGTTCGAGCAGGAGCGACATGAAGGCCGGATCGGGCCGCGTGCAGTAGCAGGCCCTACGCCCACCCGTACGGTCTGGGTCGACGAGCAGGTATGGCTTGTGGCGCACGGCCGCGTCCACGCGGTCGTCGGGTCCCTCTTCGATCCACACGGCCACGTCGGCGTGGGCAATCAGTGCCGGGTGCGTCACCCAGCCTACGGCGAGGGTGTCGAACGGATTGAAGCCGTCGACGTCGAACTGCTCTGCCCACAGCTCGAGCCAGCTCTTTGACTTTCGGGCGATCCAGGCACCACATGCGCCACTGCGACCCAACAGCTCGAGATCCGCGCGCCGGAGAAAGACGTAGGACGACACCTCCCAGGGAGCGAACTCGAGCGCGATGTCGCTCTCTAGCAGAACGTGCATCGCCGCGGGATCGCTCTCGAAGTTGAAGTCCTGGAACGGTCTGTGGGGGCTGCTGCCCGTCGTAAAGCGCTGGCCGACACGGCGGGCGGCAACCATGACGATGCGCTCGATGCGGCCGTGCAGCTCTGGATGCAGCTGCACGAGGCTCGCGATCGTCGTCACCGGGCCGAGCGCGAGGATCGTCAGCGGTCGGGCGCGGAGTTCCTCCGCCAGCGCGGCGACGGCGGCGGTCGGCTGGCCGAGCCCGTGAGCGGAGGTGGCGCCTCCTACGACGCGGAGGGCGGGGGGACCGAAACGTTCCGCCACCTCTCTTCCGATCGGGAGCGCTTGCTCGAAGCTCGCGTTGCCGTACACGACGCTCACGCCGCGCACGTCCAGCTCCGGCGAGTGAAAGGCCTGGATCAGCGCCAAGGCGTCGTCCACGTCCTTGCCCTCGAGCCCGGCCGCTGGGTCGACGTCCATCCAGACGGCAACCCTACTTACCTCGGAGCTCATTCCTGCAGCGGCTCCAGGCTGGACTTCACCAGAGCGCGCCGTGACTTCTCCAGCAGCTCCGCTCGCCAGCCCGCGCTCGGCGGGATCGGAAGCTGCGCCACGCCGATGAGACGCCGCATGATCTCCACCGCCGCATAGCGCGCTACCAGCGTGGGGTCGGCAGGGCTCGGCTCGAGGAATGTCTGCACGACACGCCCGTCCTGGCGGGCAAGTACGAAGTGCGCAACTGCGACCCCCAGGTCGAACTCGGAGTCACCCCAGAAGCAGAACTCTGGGTCGATCACGTGCACCCCCCGCGGGCTGCGCATCCAGCTGCCGGGGAAGTAGTCGCCGTGGAGCAGGCAGGACCCCTGCAAGAGATAGCGCTCGCCCATCGCGCGCAGCGCTGCTCCGTACTCCGCGTCTTGCCGCAGCTCCCCCGCTGCATCTGCCAGACCCGGCTCGTACTCGTCGAGCGGCAGATCGAGCCCACCGCTGTGCGGAAGCTCGAAGATGTGAGCGTGGTTGAGCGCGCGCATCTCGGCGTTGCGGAAGTCGGGGTCGGCGTGCCCGCGAGTCGAGCGGTGCAGTCTCGCTGCATAGTCGGCCAGCCCCTCGACCTCGGCAGGAGCGAGACTTCCGCCAGCATAAATGTCCAAGAGATCCCTGGCGTCAGGCAGGTCTTCCAGCAAGAGCGTCGCGGATGCCGCGTCCGCGCCGAGCAGCCGTGGCATCCGATCCGCAACACCGTCGATTCGCTCCACGCGCCGGTAGAAGCGCTGCTCGTACAGGCTGCGGCCCCAGGGCGCCTCGATGTCGTCATACTTCTCCACCCAGGGACGCGCCTGCTTCAGGATCAGGCTGCGCTGACTCGTCGAGAGCCGCAGGGCGAGGTTCATGTTGCCCTCCCCCGCGCGAGCCGCACCGACCAGCTGCTCTTCCGGCAAGAGCCAGTCCAGCCGTTCGAGCAGGGCGCGAACGCCGGCGAGATCCCCCAACTCGAGCCAGGGGAACTCGGGGTTCGCCTTTTCGTGTTCGGCACGACTGGGCAAGACGCCCAGCATACTGAATCGAATCCGCTCGGCTAGAATTCGCCAGGTTCGCGGAGGAGGCAGCCGGAATGAGAAAGCAGCTACGCAAGGCGCTCGAGAGCGAAAGCATGGTGGTGGCTCCGTTCGTCTACGACGGGCTCCAGGCGCGGCTCGCCGAGGCGGCCGGCCTCGAGGCCGCCTACATGACGGGCTTCGGGACTGCTGCTGCACGGGGGCTGCCCGACCTCGGCCTGCTCGGTGCGGCTGAGATGGTCGAGAACGTGCGGAACCTCGCCGCCAGTCTGCACATTCCGCTGATCTGCGACGCCGACACAGGCTACGGCAGCGCGCTGAACGTCATCCAGACGGTCCACGCGTACGAAGACGCAGGTGCCGCAGCGCTGCACCTCGAGGACCAGGTGTGGCCCAAGCGCTGCGGCTTTCTCGACGGCAAGGAAGTGATTCCCCTCAACCAGATGTTGCCCAAGCTGCGGGCGGCCTGCGGCGAGCGGCGCGATCCGGATCTGGTCATCATCGGCCGAACAGACGCGCTCCAGCCGGAGGGTTGGGACTCGGTGGAGCGCCGCGCGAGCGCCTATATGGAGGCGGGCGTCGACCTCGTCTTTGTCGACGGGATCCGCACGCTCGAGGACCTCGACCAGTACGTTCTGCGACTCGGCGACCTGCCGCGGCTCTACAACGGCCAGCTTCTCCCCGCATCCGAGATCGAGGCGCGGGGCTTCAAACTGATGATCCATCCGGCCACGCTCGGCGTCATCTTCGCAGCCGTGCGCGACGCCATGCGGGAGCTCAGGGAGACGGGCCAGATCGGACAGCCGGGCGGGCTGTATGGCTTCGGTGAGCTGGTCGCAGTGCTCGGCGTCCCCGAGCTGCTGGAGAGGGCGCAGAAGTACGAGGACTAGCCCGCCGGCGATGAAGCCCTATTGCTCCTCGTCGGGATACAGCTCCGCGAAGCTGGGATCGCCGTGCTCCCACTGCAGCTCGGCCGCATTCAGAGAGTCGCAGACCGTATCCATCTCCACCTCTGGAGGGATGTTGATGGAGAGGAAGCCCGGCGTCGCGCCTTCGTAGCTGCAGCCGAGCTCGACGAGCCATTCGAGGATCGTGGCCGACTCCTCAGACTGGTCTGCAGGCGGGTCGAGCACGATGCGGATTGTGCGGTTTCCGGACTTCTTGACGACGCGCACCAGGGTCGGGAGATCACCCTCGCGCTCCGGGCGCGCTTCAATCACGTCCTGCCACGACACGCCATAGGCGTAGAGCGGGCTGTTGTCGAGCTTGTAGCGGTCGCGGCCTACGGGCGTGGCCCAGAGGGTCTCGACGCGGTCGGACGGATCCCTGAGCTCGACCTTCACCATCTCGGGGTCACTCATGCACAGGCCCCCCAAAACCCTCGCAGGTCTTACAGTATCACGGCCCGTCTTCCAGTCGAGACAAATGCGGGGGTGACCTACGCCTGGTCGGCCGCGACGCAACTCCGCATGGCAGCGAGGGAGTCCCGCGCGAACCGGCGCTGCACGTGGCGGGCGTACGGCGTGGCGCAGCGGGCAAGCCCCCCTAGCAGGCTGCGGAGAAAGTGACTGGGTTGGGCGGGACGCCTCTGACGGGAGGCGTGCCGAGCAGGGAGAGGGATCGCCGTTCCCGGTACGAACCGGTTCGGTGTCGCACGGGTAGATCTTGCGGGATCATGAGCTATGTCGCCTCCAACAGGTTGCGGATACGGACCAGGTTGTAGGCCGCAGCAGTGAAGGTGAAGACCCAGCCGACCCGATCCGTGCCCCGGTGCCGGGTCTTGCGCATCAAGCCCACCGTCTTCATCCAGCCAAACACCTCCTCCACCCGTTTGCGGAAGCGCTGGCTCACCTCGTAGCCCGGGTGTCCTGTGGTCCTTCGATCGATCGCGCTTCGGCGGTTCGTCGTGTTCTGTGCCACGTGCGGGGTAACGCTCCAGGCCCGAAGCGCCTGCACAAAGCTCTTGGCGTCGTAGCCCTTGTCTCCAGCCAGGGTGATCCGGCGAGCGCCCCCCAGACCCAGCACCATCTCGAGAGCCGCTTCGCGCTCCGCATACCCCGACGCCTGAGTGAGCTTCGCCGCCACCACCAGGCCGTTGCGGTTCTCCGTCACGACGTGTCCCTGATACGCGAGCCGCGCGCCCTGGCCCCTCATCCCCGCCAGTCGGGCGTCCGGATCCGTCCTCGACGCATGCGTCTGGTTGCTCCGCTTCTCGCCCCGGAAGTTGACCGTCGGGTTGCCCGGGTCGTCATCGTCCCTGCGCTTCTCGTCCTTGCGCACGAAGCTCTTCTGGCTCGCCCACGCCTCGATCAGCGTCCCGTCCACCGTGAAGTGCTCCGATGACACCAACCCCTCCGACTCCGCCTGCGCCAGCACCGCCTCGAAGAAATGCTGAGCGATCTCGCCCTTCAGCAGCCGTTCCCGATTCTTGGTGAACACCGTCGCGCTGAACACCTCATCGTCCAGCTCCAGGCCCACGAACCAGCGGTAGAGCAGGTTGTAGTCGATCTGCTCGATCAGCTGGCGCTCGCTCCGGATCGTGTACAGCACCTGCAACAGCAGCGCCCGCAACAGCTGCTCCGGCGGGACCGACGGTCGGCCGACCCCTTTGGCGTAGATACCATCGAAGCGTCGCGACAGCTGCTCCAGCGCCGCGTCCACCAGTCGCCGGATCGCTCGAAGCGGATGGTCCTCGGGAATCCGGGACTCCAGCGATACGTAGCTGAAGATCCCACCCTGGAGCGTCTGCGGTCCTCTCACATCTCCCCCTTGGGGCTTCCCTCAAAGGTACCCTTCGATGAGGAGTTTTTCAGCAGCCTGCTAGGCGCGAGTAGGCGAGCATCTCGTACCAGACGCCTCCGTCGTCACGGCTCCGCTCGACGCTGAAGCGCTCCTCGCCTCGCGCGACGTGACCGGGGAGCGTTCCATACGCAAAACCGTAGCGCTCGAGCTCGAGAGCGTGTCCAAGCTGCTCGACGGTGTAGACGATCCGAGCCGCGCAGAGCGACCAGACGCCGGGCAGGTGCACCAGCACACCGACGGTGGTGCCGCGCGCGATCGACGCATCCGGCCACAGCAGCTCCGCCCAGCCCACGCGGAACATCTCCCAGCGCATGAGCGCTGCGCGCGCACGGGCGAAGACCTCGTCCCCATACCCGAGTCGTACGCGGTTCCGATCCAGCACGTAGCCGCGCGGAGGCTTGGGGGATTCGCGCAGCCCGAGCTCGCGCGTCGCCCCAACCCCTACGTAGGAAAAGTCGCGTCCGTGCATGTCTGCAAGGAAGTCTCGGACTGCCTGCTCACTGGGTCGCCGAATGGAGTACACGGGCCCGGTGCCGCGCAGCGCGCCCATCAGCCGAGCAGACGCCCTCTGCAGATCGGCGTGCACGAGCCGATCAGGTCGACGCGGTAGTCGTCGCGAACATGCACGGACAGCTTGCCCCCGGGCATACACACTTGCACTTGAGCATCGACGAGCCCGAGGCGCCGCGCTGCAGCGGCCACCGCGCAGCTCGACGAGCCGGAGGCGAGAGTGGCGCCGACGCCCCGCTCCCAGATCAGGACGTCTACCGTGTCGCGTCCCCGCGGAACCGCGAGCTGCACATTGATCCTATTTGGAAAGCGCGGATGGTTCTCGACCTGGGGGCCGATCTCGAGCAGGTCTATCTCGCGCAGCTCTTCCATGAAGATCACACAGTGCGGGTTCCCGATGGAGACGCAGGTCGCCTCCACCTTGCGCGTCTCGAGCTCCAACAGTTCGCTGAGCAGCTCGCGCGCGGGCCCGGTGGCCCCCACGTCCGCGCTCTCGAAGCTCGCGACGCCCATCTCGACCTTGACCTTGAGCACGACGTCACCACGCCCGAAGAGCTTCACGCGGGCCAACCCACCAGGCGTCTCGATGCTGAAGGCGCGCCGCCGCGTGTAGCCAAAGTCGTGCAAGAAGCGGGCGAACATGAGGAGGCCGTTCCCGCTCTTCTCCGCTTCGGAGCCGTCGGGGTTGAAGATGCGCAGCCCGAAGTCCGCGCGCCGCGAGCGCACCCGCGCCAGGATCCCGTCACACCCCAGACCACGGTGTCGATCACAGAGCTTCCGGATGTTGGTCCGGGTGAGGCGCTGTCCGAAGCTCAGCGTGTCGATAGCGACGTAGTCGTTGCCCAGCGCGTGGTACATCGCGAACTCGCGCGGCCGAAGACGTCGCTCCCCCTTCACCGCCCCTCCTGTTCCACTCCTCGGAGCGCTCTTAACGCGCGAGCATCATACCCGAGCCGAAACGTGTGCGTGAGCAGGGTAGAATGCTGGCATGGACCCGGGGCCGCGCGAGCGAGGAATCCAGACGATCTGTCTCTTGCTGCTCTCCTCGCTGGCCGTCGCCGCGGCCCTCTACTGGCTGCGACCCGTGATGGTGCCCTTCGTGCTCGCGGTGTTCATCGCCTACGGGCTTTCGCCGCTGGTCGACCTCTCCGTGCGACGGCTCCGGTTCCCGCGCGTGCTCGCCGTCGCCGGCACTCTGGCTCTGGCGTTCCTGCTGCTGCTCATGCTCGCCGGACTCATCTCGGCATCGGTGAGACAGCTCGCCTCGAACGCGGAGGCCTATCAGGCCCAGCTGAGCCAGCTTCTCGCAAACGTGGCCGAGAACCTGCCGCTCGAGCGCTACGGTATGAACGCAGAGCTATCGCTCGATCGGTTGACGCAGATCCCGGCCAGCGCCGTCGGCAACATGCTCCTGTTGACCACCAACGCCCTTCTCGACCTCCTCTCGAAGTCCATCCTCGTACTGATCTTCGTCATCTTCCTCTTGATCGGAAGCGGTGGACGAGAGCCGCTCACGGGAGTGTGGAACGAGATCGAGTCCAACATCCAGCGCTACCTGGCAACAAAGGCGGCCCTCTCCGCCGCGACCGGCCTGCTCGTGGGACTGGTCCTGAGCGTGCTCGGCGTGGACCTCGCGCTCGTGTTCGGTCTCTTCGCCTTCCTGTTGAACTTCATCCCCAGCATCGGCTCCGTCATCGCCACCCTGCTGCCCCTGCCCGTCGTCCTGGTGAGCCCGGAGATCACACCCTTGACGGCGACGCTGGCCATCGCGATTCCCGGCGTCATTCAGCTCACCATCGGGAACGCCCTCGAGCCGAAGATCATGGGCGACACTCTGGACCTCCACCCCGTCGTGATCGTGATCATGCTCATCTTCTGGGGGATGCTGTGGGGCATCCCCGGCATGCTCCTCGCCACCCCGATCACCGCCGTGTTGAAGATCCTGTTCGGCAGGCTCGAGCAGACGCGGCCCCTCGCCGACCTGCTCGCTGGGCACCTGACGCCCCGCTGATCGTCTCCGTCAGAAGTCCTCGCTGCCGGTCGGGATCGTCTCGATCAGGCTCTGCCAGGTGGCCTGGATGGTGTCCTCGAATGGGATTAGGTCCTCGCGAAACGTCTCCTGCGCGAGCGTCAGATCGGAGATGCCTTCCCAGACGATGCGGCCGGACTGGCCGTCCCAGAGCTGGAGCTGGAAACGCGCATTCGCAGAGGCCGTCTTGCCGATCCGGAGACCGAGCACGCTGAGGCGCGTGCTCAAGGACTCGTTGAAGTTCACGAGGATCGGCACGGCAAAGTAGCGGACGCCGACCACCTCCGAGAGCTTTACCAGCACGTCGCGCTCCAGGATGTTCGTCTTGTCGTAGATCTCGAGCATGGCTGCATACTTGCCGGTCAGACCCGCCTCGTTGATCTTGCTGGAGGCGAGGTTCGGGTGCACGAGCCCGCGCTCGAGGCGGCGCTGCAGGGTCTCGACCAGCGCCTGGCCGAGCACCTGCCCGAAGGTCTCGCGCCCGAACGCGAGACGGACGGCGAGATTTGTCAGCCCCTCGCTCTCGAGCTGCCGGACCCCGAAGCCGGGCTCGCGATACAGCTCCCGCGCGTTGACCGCGCGCTGCATCATAAGCGAGCGACTCTGAGGGGTACGGTAACAGCCGGCGAGAACGACGAGCAGGATCAGGAGCAGGATCGGCGAGCGCGGCCTCGCACGGAGGGCGCGCTGGCTCAATGCGTCGCGACGCTAGCGCTAGCCACGAGCGCCACGGTGCCCTCGTCTTTCTCGATCCACAGGAACGCCTCGGTGCGTGGCGGATCCTCCGCCGCGGCTCCGGTCACGACGCCCCGCACGGTAATGTGCTCGCCCGGCCAGACGATGTTCGTGAACTTGACGTCCAGCGTGCCGCCGTGCCACCAGGACTCGCCGAAGTGGCGTTCCAGGAGCTCTCCCACGTAGGCCATGGTCATGCGTCCCCCGACCACGACATCGGGGAAGCCCAGTTCCTCGGACGCCTGCTTGTCTGTGTGGTAGTTGGCGTGGCCATGAAAGAACAGGCCGCACATCTCCAGGCTGATCGTGCGGTCGAGCGCCTCGATCAGCTTGCCGTCGGGGACCTTGAAGCGGCGCGCACCCTCCTTCCGCGTCGGAGACGACGCCGAGCGCATCCTGCTGGAGCTGTTCGGCGCCCCTGAGGTGCTCGAGCCGACCGCGGTCCTGCTGGGCGGGGGCCTCAAGCACTTCGACAAGGGAATAGAGCTTCAGGGGCAGCTCTGGCGGCGCGTCGTGAGCGAGTACCTGCAGCGCTGCGACTCGGCCGGCCTGAACCGGCGGCCGCGCTGTCTGCTGCCGACGGAGTTCTCGAAGCTGGTGGAAGCGGCTTGAAGCCGGGTCTGCTCGATTCGGACTGGTTCGCGGCCCTGGGCCAGCGCATGGGCGCCGAGGCCGAGTCCTTTCGCCGGCTCGGCTACGTAGAGACCCGCTTCGTGGTGCGCGTGCTACCCGAGGCCGAGACCGAGGGCGGCACGGGCACCTGCACAGGCCTGGCTTTCGAGGGCTACACGCTCACCGAGGCGACGCCGCTGCCTGAACCCTGGTCGTTCGACCCGGACTTCGTGATCTGCGGGCGCGAGTCGGCGTGGAGCCGCATGTTCGACGAGATCGAGCGCTACGGCCGCCCCGAGCTGCGCCACACGCTGAACTCGCTCGTGCTCCTCGGCGACGAGCTGTGGCTCGAGTCAAAGGACCAGCTGCGCGAGGACATGTTCTACCGCTACAACCAGAGCCTGCAGGAGTTCTTCAACCTGGCGGCCGGCTCGCACTGAACCTCCGAGCCGACTGACGCGAATCTCGATCATCTCTGGTCCTCCCCTGTTTCAGCTAGTATGGAGCCACGATGGAGCGAGGTTACGCACTCATCACGGGCGCCCTCGGCGGCCTCGGCACGGCCATGGTTCGCCGCCTGCGCGCGCGCGGCATCCCGGTTGTGGCCTGCGACCGGCGCACGGAGGACGCGAAGCCCTGGCTGGAGAAGCTCGAGCCCGCCGAGCGTGACGGCGTCGTCTTCCACCCGCTCGACGTCACGCGCGAAGAGCAGGTCGCGACACTGGCCGCTGAGCTCGCAGCCACTGGGATGCACGTGGCCTACCTGGTGAACAACGCGGGGATCCAGGGGCCCGGCCGGATCGCCGCGTTCGAGACGCGCACCTGGAGCCGCGTCATGCGCGTGAATATCGACGGCACCTTCTACCTGACGCGCGCGTTCAGCGGCGGCATGATCGAGCGCGGCTTCGGGCGCATCGTGAACCTGGCATCGCTCTACGCCTACCACCCTGGAGCTGGGCAGCATCCCTACGCCGCCGCAAAGGCCGCCATCACGGGCCTCACGCGCTCCAGCGCGCTCGAGCTGGCGCGCCACGGCATCACCGTGAACGCGATCGCGCCCGGCTACATCCTCCACGAGCGCCTGACCGACCTGTTCGGCGACAGCGCCTTCGACTCGTTGATCGAGCAGGTCCCCGCCGGCCGCGCGGGCCGGCCCGAGGAGATCGCCGCAACCCTCGACTTCCTGCTGTCGGAGGACTCCGGCTACATCACCGGCCAGACCCTACACGTGAACGGCGGCGTCTATCTGCCGGGCTAAGACGCTAGCGCTTCCAGGGACGGACCGTCGCCTCGGCCTGGATCAGGGCCTCGCCCTTCTGGTTCTTCGCGACGAGATCCAGGTCGACGTGTCTGGTCCCGTCTTCCTCGTACACACGGACCACCTTGCCCGAGCACGTGACCGTGTCCTCTGGCCAGACGCGTGACGTGAAGCGGATGCTGTAGCGCCTGATCGACTCCGGACCAAACCACTGCGTCGGAACCCGGCTCAGGACTCCCGCCGTGAACATGCCCATCCCGAACACGGTCGGGAGGCCCGCCTTCTCGGCGAAGGTCTGGTCGTGATGGATCGGGTTGAAGTCTCCGCCACCGCCGGCGTAGCGCACGAAGTGGGTCCGGTTAACGTCCGGCACGTCGAAGCTCTGCTCGTCCCCTACCTTGGCCGTTTCGAATGCGTCTCTCATTCCTGCACCACTCCTGCCGTCTGAATCAACGTGCTGCGCGAACGCACCACGATCTCGCCCTGCGCGTCGCGGAAAATCGTCTCGCTCTCGATGAACCTCATGGTCCCGCCGCGGCGGCCCTTCTTCTCGTAGCTCTTGGTCTCGCCGGGCTCGCTGACGAGCACGTCTCCAGCAAAGACCGGCCGCTCAAAGATGAGCTCCTGCCCCCCGTGTAGCACGAAGCGCATGTCCAGGCCCTCGATCCGCTGACCGCCCGAGCTGGGCTGGGGGAAAAATGCGGACGCAGACGAGAAGGTCGGGGGCGCCACGACGGACGGCAGGCCCGCAGCCTGCGCCGCCTCCTCGTCGTGGTAAAGCTCGTTGTCGTCCAGGATCGAGTTCGCGAACTCGTGAATCTTGCCGCGCTCGATCGGAAAGCCCGGCGGGTTGATCAACGCCATGCTGCCGCTCCTCCTTGGTTCGTGGGACGCGGTCCAGCCTACCACGGCTCCGTGCTAACCTTCCTGGGCGAAGGGGGAGCCCGCATGGACTTCGACGACAACCCGGAAGAGGCGGCGTTCCGACAGCAGGCGCGGACCTGGCTCGAGGCTAACGCCACACGGCTGCGCGAGGGAGAGGCCAATCAGGGCTTCGAGGGGGAAGACGAGGGTGCGATCCCTGCCGCCCAGGCCTGGCAGGTCAAGAAGGCCGACGCCGGCTGGGCGTGCATCACCTGGCCGAGGGAGTACGGGGGCCGCGAGGCCACGTCCATCCAGGCCGTGATCTGGGGTCAGGAGGAGTCGCGCTTCAACGTGCCGCCGAACGTCTTCTCCATCGGGCTCGGCATGGCGGGGCCGACGCTGATGGCGCACGGCACAGACGAGCAGAAGTCGCGCTGGCTGCCGAAGATGCTGCGCGGCGCGGAGATCTGGTGCCAGCTGTTCAGCGAGCCTGCCGCCGGCTCCGACCTGGCAGGGCTTCGGACCCGCGCCGAGCGGGACGGCGACGAGTGGGTCGTGAACGGCCAGAAGATCTGGACCTCTGGTGCGCACTACTCCAAGTGGGGAATCCTGGTCACCCGCACCGACCCCAACGTCCCGAAGCACGCCGGCCTCACCTACTTCGTGGTCGACATGGAGAGCCCAGGCATCGAGGTGCGACCGATCAAACAGATCACGGGCGGGGCAAACTTCAGCGAGGTCTTCTTCACGGAGGTCCGCATCCCCGATGCAAACCGGCTCTCCGAGGCCGGGAACGGCTGGGCCGTCGCAATCACGACCCTGATGAACGAGCGTACGTCGATCGGCGGCGTCGGGGGCGGAGGTGGGATTCGCGACCTGATCGAGCTAGCGCGCAACTCGAAGGACGCGCGCGGGCGCCCGGCCCTCGAGAGCGCGGCAGTGCGCGAAAAGATCGCGGACTTCTACGTGCGCACCAAGGGCCTGCAGTACACCTCATACCGGACCCTAACCGCGCTATCGCGTGGCCAGACGCCGGGACCCGGAAGGCTCCATCGGCAAGCTCGTCTCCGCGAAGATGCGCCAGGAAATGGCGTCGCTGGCGCTCGAGCTGCAGGGCGCCGCGGGCGCCGTGCTCGACGAGGACGTAGCGGCACAGAAAGCAGAGTGGCAGCAGGCGTACCTCTGGGCGCCGGGCATGCGCATTGCCGGCGGCACCGACGAGGTCATGCGCAACATCATCGCCGAGCGCGTGCTGCGCCTACCGCCCGAGCCACGCCTCGACAAGAACGTGGCGTTCCGCGACGTGCCGAGCGGGCAGAGCTAGGTCCGCAGCACGATCCGATCGAGATCCAGCATGAGCGCCTAGGTTGTAGTCGATCTGCTCGATCAGCTGGCGCTCGCTCGATCTGCTCCGGCGGGACCGACGGTGATCGCAGCGTCGCGACAGCTGCTCCAGCGCCGCGTCCACCAGTCGCCGGATCGCGTGCGGGACTCCACCGTAGCTGAAGATCCCACCCTGGAGCGTCTGCGGTCCTCTCACATCTCCCCCTTGGGGCTTCCCTCAAAGGTACCCTTCGATGAGGAGTTTTTCAGCAGCCTGCTAGAGCGCGAGGCGCTCGATCTGATCGTGCACCAGGTCCCGGATCAACGTACGATCAGTTCGAAGTCGCTTCTCGGGTGCCCGGTTTTCAGACGCTCTGTCAGGCCTGCGGTCTCGGCGTTGCTGCCCTCGATCAGGGGCGACGCACGCGCGCCTCTCGGCACATCCGACGGATCGAGCAACCTGTGTCGCCGCCAGCCGACCCTCAGCAACCAGCTGTGTGCGGCCGCGACTGCCCGACGCGGGCGACGCTCGACTCGCGCGACGCCGCTCTTCCAGCCGTCAAACCAGCGGCCAGAGGAGGCGGGATCCAGCTCGTATAGCGGCCTGCGCCGATGCCGAGCCACGTTGAGCAGCACGTACCGGATCGCGTTTCGAACCTCGCGCGGGGTCTTCAGCACCCGCATGTGGTAGCGATCCGCCAGCAGCCCACCACGCCTCCCGAACGCGCGCCGCAGCGCCCAAACCATTCTGAGGCTGAGGGACTTCATTCCACGACCGAGCGCATACCGATCTTTCGCCTCGACGATCAGATGGGCGTGATCGCGCAAGAGCGCGTAGTGCACCAGCCGGAACTCCCCGCGCTCGCACCCTCGCGCGAGAGTCTCCTCGAACGCCCGGACGAAGGCTGGAGCTCGTAACGACGGAACACCCTCGCGCAGCCGCAGCGTCACATGACACGGGTGTTGCGCAGCGAGCCTCGGTCGACTTCGATGCCGTACCAGAGGATTCGGTCCAGCCTTTCGCCCGGACCCCTCACGCCAACCGCCATGACGTGCTGGTGGTCTCAACTCAAACGAGAGCTGCAGATCCGACTTCCTCACATTGCACCATTTTGTGTAGGTTGGGGCTTTCCATCTACGTATTAAGTGGTCGAACGCGGGCACAGGTGACTGAGAAGACGAGGGAGTTTGTTGAAGGTGGTTCGAAGAGCGACAGGGAAACTCGAGGGCCGCTCGTACGTACCGCCGACAATCCTCCAGGGATCAATTTCAGGCTGAGAGCAGCGCAGCCACTAGAGCGCGTCGAGGAAGGGGCGCACGGCGTCGAGGAAGCCCGGCGTGTTCTGACCGTGCACGTTGTGCCCGGACTCGGGCACGGTGACGAGACGCCCGTCGGGCAGCGCCGCGGCAAAGCGCTTCGCCGCCTCCTCGCTGAGGATGTTCGAGTTAGCGCCGCGCACTACGAGGACTGGCTGCTCGAGCACCTTCACGTCGTCTAACGAGATCGGATCGAGCTGCGCCCGGGACTCCCCCATCGACGCCATGCGCCGGCCGTAGTCGCATTTGCTGACGAACTTGCCGTCGGCCCGCTGCATCAAGTTGTACTTGACTGTGCGCTCGATGTGCTCGCGCGAGCGGAAGGGGTCGTAGCGCTGCACGTTGCTCACGAAGTCCTCCAAGTCGTCGAACTCGCGATTGTGGTTTACGAACTGGCCGATCGCGCGGGCACCCTCCGCCGCTACCTCCGGACCGATGTCCACAATCACAAACGCCCTGGCCAGGTCGCGATGGTCGAGTGCCAGGCGTAGCGTGTTGCGCCCTCCCATCGAATGCCCGAAGACGATCGGCCGCTCGAGCCCGAGCACGGCGATGGTGGCCTCGGCATCGCCGGCCATCGCCTGCGGTGAGTAGTCAGAATCGCGCGCCCACTCGCTGTCCCCGTGCCCGCGCTGATCCAGCGCCACCACGCGAAAGCGGTCCGCCAGGTGGAGGCTCACCAGGTCCCAGGAGTGGGCCGACTGGTTGCCGCCATGGAGCAGGAGCACGGGCGGTGCTTCGGGGTCACCCCACTCCAGCAAGTGGAAGCGCTGGTGGCGCACCACCACGTTGCGCGACACGTAACGGACGTCCGGGCTGTGAGGAATTCCGAGGTCTGTCGCGCTGGCGAGCAGGCTACGGAACTCGTCGAACCGGGTCATGTCCAGCGACTCGGTGCTGTCCGAGAACTCGTTCAGGTACATATGGGTCGAGAGGATACCCCTAACTGCGACCGTGGCGCAGCAAGCGGCACCCTAGTAGGCGGACAACCCGCCATCTGCGGCGAGGATCGCCGCATTCACCATGCGAGATTCATCGCTGGCAAGGAACAGCGCGATCTGTGCGATGTCGATCGCCTGCCCCACCCCGAACGGGTAGCGCGCCGCGGTCCGGGCGGCACGCGAGTCCTCCGACCCGTCCTCCGCGCCTGGCAGGTTCCCGAAACGCGCCCTCACACGATCCGTCAGGACGATGCCCGGGCAGATCGCATTCACGCGCACCTGCTGGCTCGAGTACTGGCTCGCGAGCGAGCGGGTGAGCGAGATCACCCCGCCCTTGGCCGCGGAATAGATGTGCATCGGCACGCCCGACAGCGCCGCGGTCGACGACATGTTGATCACCGAGCCCCCACCGGCCTTGATCAGCTCGGGGATCCCGTAGCGGCAGCACAGCATCGGCCCCTTGAGGTCGAGCGCCATCGTGTGGTCCCAGACCCAGAGCGGCACGTCGGTGACGGGGGCGTCTTCTGGTATGGAGCCCCCCGCGCAGTTGTAGAGGACGTCGAGCTTGCCGAAGCGGCTCACCGTCTCCCGTACCGCGCTCTCGACGCTGGCCGCATCGGTCACGTCGGTCTCTAGGAACACGGCCTCGCCGCCCGCTTCCAGGACCGCTTTCTCTGCCCCGCTTCCGAGCTCCGGCTTGAGCTCCGCGATCGCGACCTTTGCGCCCTCTTTCGCGAATAGCTCCGCGGCCGCGCGGCCGATCCCCGTGCCCGCGCCCGAAATCAGTGCCACCTTACCCTGCAGTCGTGCCATGCCATGTCCTCCCGGTTCACGCGCCTAGATGAGGAACGTGAGTGCCTGGCGGTCGGCGCTCACGCCTCCGCCTCTCCCGTCATCAGTAGCTTCCAGTGCCGCCACATCGCGCGCTGCGGAACCTCGTCGGTCATCTGGCCGTAGCGAGTGCCGTCCGTGTCCACCTTCTCGCGGTGTAGCCCACGCTCGAAGCGCAGCCACGGGTTGACCGTGCTCTCGAGGCCGCCACGAACACGCGTGAACATCTCGATGTCGTCCGGAACACCCCCACCCGCCGGCCCGTAAAAGCCCTCGTGGTTGCGCAGACGCGCCACGTTGATCTCGTCGGGGGCACCGGCCAGGAGAACGGGGCTGAGCCGCACCTCCGTGCGGTCGACGTGGATCGGTCGGATGGTGCGGATCTGGTTCTGCAGGACCACCAGGTTCGGGAACACGTGCATGTGTGTCCCACCGATCAGCAGGAGCTCCTCCGCGCGGCGCTCCCCGTAGCTCGCGACCATGTCCTCCCAGTAGCGCTCGCCCCAGGGAGTCGTCTTGAGGCGCTCGAGGCGCCTGCGCCCCCGGGTGCTCTGCAGGTTGTAGGTGCGGTAGTCGAGCATGCTGTGGCCGCGGCCCAGGTCGCGGGAACGCCCAAGGGAGCTTCCCTCGAACACGTCGATCTTGACGCCAGTGCGTTGCTGGATCCCGTGAAAGAAGGCCTGATGCGCGAAGTTCGGGTGGTAGCCGTCGATGGAGTTCTCCATCTGCAGCTTCCAGTTCGCGTCGTAGCCGTACTTGTTCGTGCCGGACTGCCCGACGATCTCGCCCTGCGGCGACAGGTCACAGAAGAGATCGAGCTGCTCCCGAACCGGGGCGCCGAGGTGTTCGGCGAGCGAGCTGCCGTCCGCCGAGACGCTCGCGAACACAAAGCCCCGGTACCGATCCACGCGCGGGGGCGCGGACAGGTTCCAATCGCTCTTGTCGAGATCGGGACCGTAGCCGTCCGCGTAGGGTATGGCCTTGAGCTGACCGTCGCATGAGTAGGTCCAGCCGTGGTAGGCGCAGCGCAGTACATGCCCGCTCCCGCGCTCGCTCTGACAGAGCGTCGCGGCGCGGTGTGCGCAGCGGTTCAGGAGTACGCGGACCCGCCTGTCATCGCCGCGAATGAGAAGGACCGACTGGCGGCCGATCCACCCCTGCTTCCAGTCTCCGGGATCGGGCACCTCTGATTCGTGTCCAATGTAGACCCAGCCCTGGTAGAAGATGCGCTCGAGCTCGTCCGCGAAGATCTCGGGGTCGAGGTAGCAGTCAGCGTGAACCCGGTGCGGCTGCACCAGCTGATCGTAATCGATGGCGGTCATACGCTGACGCACGGTCGATACGGAGACGCTACACCCGGACGAAACTCCCAGTCAATCTCGCTAGACTGAGGCGATGTCGAGGTCCCTATTCGGATTGATCTGCGTTCTCGCCGCGGGACCCGCGTACCCGGCCGATGAGATCGTCGATTGGCCTCGCGAGCACTCCTACCTGGATGGCTCCAAACTGGTCCTCTACCAGCCTCAGATCGAGAGCTGGGAGAACTACGAGCGCCTCGAGGGACGCCTGGCGCTGGCATTCGAGCCGCCCGGAGCGGAGAAGCCGGCGCTCGGAGCGTTCGAGTTCGAGGTCGATTCGGAGACGGACCTCGAGAGCCGCCAGGTGCGGCTCACGAACCTCCGGTTCCTGAACGGCCGCTTTCCCGCTCTGAACGCCCTGCAGTCGGAGGACCTGCGCGAGAAGGTCGCGGCCGAGTTCCCCGAGGAAGTGGTGACCGAACTCGACAGGATCCTGGCGGGGCTGGAGCACGCCAAAATCCATTCGGGGGAGGTCGACGTAAAGGAAGATCCGCCCAGGATATTCAGCAGCGAAAAGCCCGCGATCCTGGTGATCCTGGACGGTGAGCCGATCCTGAGCCCAATCAAGGGGAACGACCTGCAGTTCGCCGTCAACACGAACTGGGATCTGTTCTTCTACCCCGACGACAAGACCTACTACCTGCGTAACGAGGAGAGCTGGCTCCAGGCGTCGAGCCTCGGGGGCCCGTGGTCTCCCGGTGGGAAGCTCCCGAAGAGCTTCAAGAAGCTCTCGAAGAAGGATGAGAACTGGAAGGAGGTGCGCGAGCACGTCCCGGGCGAGAAGCTCGAGCCCGATGGCGTCCCTCGCGTCTTCGTGAGCGAGGTGCCGGCAGAGCTGATCCTGCTCGATGGCGAGCCCGAGCTCGAGTTCATCACCCCGAAGCTGCTCTGGGTCAACAACACGGAGAGCGACCTCTTCCTGTCGAACAGCGACGGCAAGTTCTACTACCTGGTCTCCGGGCGCTGGTTCCGAGCCGAGAGTCTGGACGGCGCTTGGACGTTTTGCTCCACAGATCTCCCCGAGGACTTCGCAGAGATCCCGGAGGACCACCCACGCGGGGATGTGCTCGCCTCGGTACCGGGCACAACGCAGGCCTACGAGGCCGTCCTTCTGGCTCACATCCCGAAGAAGGCGGAGGTCGACCGCAGCGAGGTGAAGGCGAGCGCAACGTACCAGGGCGAACCCGAGTTCGAGGAGATCGAGGGCACGTCGATGTTCTACGCGACGAACAGTCAGAACGACGTCATCAGGGTGGGCGATCTCTACTACATGTGCTTCCAGGCGGTCTGGTTCGTCTCGGCCGGTCCAACAGGGCCGTGGGAGGTGGCCGACAGCGTTGCCGCTGAGATCTACACCATCCCCCCGAGCTCGCCCGTTTACCACACGACCTACGTCTACGTGTACAGCTCTACCCCGACCCACGTGACCTACGGCTACACGTCGGGCTACTGGAGCGTCTATTACTCGTACGGGACCGTCGTCTACGGGACGGGTTGGTACTACCCGCCCTACGTCTACTACGGCGCCTACTACCCCGTGTACTACCGCTATCCCTACAGTTACGGCTCTGCCGCCTACTACAACCCTTACACCGGAACGTACGGGCGGGGAGCGGTCGCGTACGGACCCTACGGCGGAGCTGGCTGGGGCGCGGCATATAACCCTACGACCGGCACGTATGCCCGAGGTGCCGCGGCCTACGGCCCGTACGGGTCGCAACGCTGGGCAGAGGCGTACAACCCGCGTACCGGAACGTACGCGCAAACGCGCCAGGGGTCGAACGCCTACGCGAATTGGGGCACGACCGGAGTCACGCGCGGGAACGACTGGGTACGCTCCGCGCACTACTCGGATGCTCGCGGAACGGTGGGCGGGATCCGAACCTCGGAAGGGACCGGCGCGATCCGCGTCACCGGCGAGGCGGGAAGCGGCTTCGTCGCCAAGGGACAGGACAACGTGTACGCGGGGAAAGACGGCAACGTCTACCGCCGTACCGACGAAGGCTGGCAGAAGCGCGAGGACGGCGAGTGGCAGTCGGCGGAGAGGTCGCGGGGCGACGCCGAACGCACCAGCGGGCAGCAGCGAACCTCGGACCGACAGCTGGACCGACAACGGGATACGCAGCAGCGAGATCGGCAAGCCTTCGATCGGCGCGACTCGAATCGAGACCTCGCCAGCGTTACCCAGCCGCGCGACAGAGGCCGTGATACCTACCGACAGCTGGACCGGGACCGCCGCGGCCGCACGGAGGGCCAGCGCCGCTCCGCCAACTACGGCTCCCGGCGCAGCAGTGCGGGGATGAGATCCGGACGCAGCGGCATGGGACGCGGAAGAGGTGGGGGACGCGGACGCCGACGCTGAGAACGAAGCCCCACGCGCTGCCGTACTGGAGGCAGCCTTGCGGGGTTCTAGTGGCGCCAGGTGGAACAGATCAAGGCAGGGGCTCTGCAACGGGCAGCCACGGCGACCGGCGGCGAAGAGTCTCGAGCTCACGCCAGAGGAGCGGGCGAGCGGCGGCCACGGGCCGCAACTGGAACACCGTCCTGAAGCTCGGCGCCCTGGCCGAAGCCTCGACCAGATAACTCAGTCGAGTCACTTCACTGGTGGGACGTCGAGGCCCGGGTTCTGGTCGAAGAAGTTGTAGGGGCGGAGCGTCACGCTGTGCCAGCCGAGGTTGTAGACAGGCCAGTCCTCGGTGGATGGGATGTGGTGGAAGCCGAGCGTGTACCAGAGGACGATGTCTGTGTCTTGCACGTTGCGCCCGTTTTGCGTCCAAGCCGGGAGACCCCGGCCCGGCGGGGCCTGGTTCGGAAAGGCTCCGCCCGGGTAGCGCTCGTCGGGATCGTACGGGGTCACCCACAGATGGTGGGTGGCGAAGAGAGCGCGTGCCAGCGGCGGATCGGCCTCGTCGACGAGGGGCAGCGCGTTCCCGCCCGTGCGGAGCGCGTAGCTCACGGGGTAGCCGAGCGTGTTCTGGCGATGAGGGTTGACGACCCTCCACAGCGCTGGGCGCTCGAAGCTCAGCCGGTAGCGTGCCTCGCTATCTGTGGTTGCGGGCTCCGGGCGTACGCGCCAGAGACTCCGCCTAGCAGGCTGCGGAGAAAGTGACTGGGTTGGGCGGGACGCCTCTGACGGGAGGCGTGCCGAGCAGGGAGAGGGATCGCCGTTCCCGGTACGAACCGGTTCGGTGTCGCACGGGTAGATCTTGCGGGATCATGAGCTATGTCGCCTCCAACAGGTTGCGGATACGGACCAGGTTGTAGGCCGCAGCAGTGAAGGTGAAGACCCAGCCGACCCGATCCGTGCCCCGGTGCCGGGTCTTGCGCATCAAGCCCACCGTCTTCATCCAGCCAAACACCTCCTCCACCCGTTTGCGGAAGCGCTGGCTCACCTCGTAGCCCGGGTGTCCTGTGGTCCTTCGATCGATCGCGCTTCGGCGGTTCGTCGTGTTCTGTGCCACGTGCGGGGTAACGCTCCAGGCCCGAAGCGCCTGCACAAAGCTCTTGGCGTCGTAGCCCTTGTCTCCAGCCAGGGTGATCCGGCGAGCGCCCCCCAGACCCAGCACCATCTCGAGAGCCGCTTCGCGCTCCGCATACCCCGACGCCTGAGTGAGCTTCGCCGCCACCACCAGGCCGTTGCGGTTCTCCGTCACGACGTGTCCCTGATACGCGAGCCGCGCGCCCTGGCCCCTCATCCCCGCCAGTCGGGCGTCCGGATCCGTCCTCGACGCATGCGTCTGGTTGCTCCGCTTCTCGCCCCGGAAGTTGACCGTCGGGTTGCCCGGGTCGTCATCGTCCCTGCGCTTCTCGTCCTTGCGCACGAAGCTCTTCTGGCTCGCCCACGCCTCGATCAGCGTCCCGTCCACCGTGAAGTGCTCCGATGACACCAACCCCTCCGACTCCGCCTGCGCCAGCACCGCCTCGAAGAAATGCTGAGCGATCTCGCCCTTCAGCAGCCGTTCCCGATTCTTGGTGAACACCGTCGCGCTGAACACCTCATCGTCCAGCTCCAGGCCCACGAACCAGCGGTAGAGCAGGTTGTAGTCGATCTGCTCGATCAGCTGGCGCTCGCTCCGGATCGTGTACAGCACCTGCAACAGCAGCGCCCGCAACAGCTGCTCCGGCGGGACCGACGGTCGGCCGACCCCTTTGGCGTAGATACCATCGAAGCGTCGCGACAGCTGCTCCAGCGCCGCGTCCACCAGTCGCCGGATCGCTCGAAGCGGATGGTCCTCGGGAATCCGGGACTCCAGCGATACGTAGCTGAAGATCCCACCCTGGAGCGTCTGCGGTCCTCTCACATCTCCCCCTTGGGGCTTCCCTCAAAGGTACCCTTCGATGAGGAGTTTTTCAGCAGCCTGCTAGGACCACCTTCTGGCTGTGGTTCGACCACGAGCGTGTCACGCACGAAGGTGTTCCGTACGCCATCGACGTCGACGTCCAGGCGGATGGAGAAGAAGTGATCGTGGTTGATGCCTGCCCGGCCCGGCGCGATCAACGGACCAAACGCGGTGTCGTCCGCTGCGGTCGGATCGGAGAGGCTCTGCGCCGTGACGCCCTTGACCGAGTCGATTCCGGTCGCCCCACCGCGGAAGGTGATGCTACCCGTCTGATCGAGCAGCCAGTCGAACACGTAGTCGTAGTTGCCAACCGTAGCGATGTAGCGAACGATCAGCTCGAGCGCGGGACGACTCTCGCGCGCCTGCGACACGATGTCTGCGTGGCGCCAGAGCGGCCGACCCGGCGAGCGCTCAAAGATGCATATCCTGTTGGGGAGGCGGTCCGCACCACCGCCGGAGTTCGCCATCACGGGTGACAGGTAGGTGGCCTCTGCGGGACAGTCCGAGCCGATCACGAGCTCACTCCCACTCGCTCCGAGGCCGTAGTCTCCCTCGTCCATGTAGTTGCGGAAGTACCAGCCCGTAGTCGGGTCCTGGTAGGGGACGAAGATCTCGCCCATAGAGCCCCGATAGAGCACCGAGCGGGGGCTGTCTCCCTCATCGAAGGAAACCTGGGAGATGATCGCCCCGGCACGCACGTCTCAGCGTAGGTGGAACGACCACTTCTGCCAGCGGACCACGGATCCGTCGATGCGAACGTTGCTGCCGAGGGGCGCAGATTGAACGATCGGGTTCGCCGTCCGTTGAGCCCCTATCGACTCAACGTCGATCTCGCCCACACCGGGAGGTAGCGGCAGAACACCGAGGTCTGTCACTTCGAGGACCTCGCCGGTGTCAAGATCAACGGTCGCGAACAGGCCCTCGATCGGAGTCGCGAATACGTTCGTCCTGACGCCGCGGATGTCGAAGCAGTCGACCTTGACCAGCCGCCGGCTCCGCTCCTCGGGCTCGCCGAAGTTCCCGATACTCCGCGGCGCACAGAAGAGCTGCGAGGAGTCCGTGATGCCGCGCTTCTCGAACCCTTCCCGCATACGAGAGTCGGCGGTAGCGCTCCCAGAGGCGAGGCTGAACTCCCGCGTACCAATGCTCGGCTGCACCCCAGGCAGCTCCCGGAAGGACTCGACCCGGCCGCGACTCAGGTCGACGACAGCCGCGTAGGTTCGCTGCTTTGCCCGCATGACGACGTCGGCGGCCCTGAGAATCGGCTCCCCAGCGTTCCAGGCCAGAACCGTCGCCTTCGGCGGCTCACGCAAAGAGATCGAGGCGAAGTACGTGTCGCCATCGGCGTGTCCTGCCTTCCGCAGCAGCGAGACCGCCCCGACGATCTCCTGCGCATCGAGTGAGTCGAGCGGATGCGTCGCCGCAGCGGACGCGAGGCCAGGAACCAGTAACGCGACGATCAGGACCAGGCTCGACACGACTACTGACGCACCGCCACGTAGTCGTAGCTCCCGACGCCCTGCACCAGCACGACGCGACAGAGTCCCGTCCCCTGATTCGAGACTTCATGCGGCCGCCTCGGCGCCACCGCCAGCGAATCGCCGACCGCGAGGTGGAAAGTCTCGCCCGGCTTCGGGCTGTCGATCTGGAGCTCACCCTCCACGCAGTAGAAGGTGTCGGTGATGTTCGAGTGATAATGCCAGGGGACGCACTCTCCCTCGGCCAGGGTCAGCTCGAGAACCCGCAGATCAGGAGTCTCGGCAATGATCTTGACTTCGCGGATGGTGTACGGCGGCGCCTGCGGTGTCGTATTCTGGGTGCTCATAGCGCAAGGATACCTCGAAACTCCTATGGAACTCGAAAGCAAAGTCAGCATCATCACGGGCGCGGCGAGCGGCATCGGCGCGGCCACCGCTCGGGCCTTCGCCAAGCAGGGAGCCAGGGTCGTCGTGGCGGATCGAGACGGCGAGGGAGCCACCGCTGTCGCCAGCGAGATTGGCGGGCTCGCCGTGGCCTGCGACGTCGGGCGTGAAGCCGACATCAACCGCCTGGTTGCCCGGGCGGAGGACGAGTACGGCTCGGTCGACGTCTTCTTCAGCAACGCGGGAATCGCTACGGGAGGGAATCCGCTCGATACCGAGCTCCCCGTCTGGCAGTACCAGTGGGAAGTCAACCTGATGGCCCACGTGTATGCTGTGCGCGCCGTGCTCCCCTCGATGCTGGAGCGCGGCTCGGGCTACCTGCTCCACACCGCATCGATGGCCGGCATTCTCACCTCGCAGGGCAACCTGACATACGCGGTGACCAAGCACGCGGTCGTGGGACTCGCCGAGTGGCTGTCGATCACATACCACGACCAGGGCATCCGCAGCTCTCTCCTAGCACCGCTCGGTGTCCGGACACCGATGCTTGGCGATGCGACCTCTGAGTGGGCACGCAACGCGGCCGGTCCGATCAAGGAGCCGGAGGAGGTCGCGGACATGGTGGTCGACGCCATCCTCGAGGAGCGCTTCCTGATCCTGACCGACCCAATCGCCCAGAAGTGGATGGAGTACAAGACCCTCGACCCCGAGCGATGGTTACGGGGAATGCGCCGCCTACAGGCGAAGATCGACGCGGCGCAGGGTTAGGGGCGCTTTCGGGCTACTCGACCGTTTCCCCGAGCTGAAATTCGTGTCGGTGGAGAGCGGTGTCGGCTGGCTCCCTTCCTGCTGGAAGCCTGCGAGTACCAGATGAACGAGAGCGTTCCGGAAGGGGTCATGAAACTTCGCCCGACGGAGTACTTCCAGCGCCAGATCTACGCGTCTTTCTGGTTCGAAACGGATGTCGCAGAGCCGATCGAGAAGCTCGGCGAGAACAACGTGATGTTCGAGACCGACTTCCCCCACCCTACCTGCCTGTACCGAAACCCCCGCGAGCACGTGATGAACGCGGTCTCGGATTTCGAGCCTCGGATCCAGCGGAAGATTCTCTACGAGAACGCCGCGCGCGTCTACCAGCTGGAGCTCCCTAAGTAGGCAGGTTGCACTCCGACTAGAGCCGTTCGTGCGAGGTGGTGGGCGTCAGAGGCATGACAAGCCGTGTCCTACTCGCCCGCGCGGTCGTCCGCGTAGCGATCGTGATAACGAAACTCGAACGCGTCGGCGACGGCGCGCATGCGGTCGGTCGCTACCTTCCAGGCGGCGACGAGTTCATCCTCTCGCGCGTAATCGAAGGGATCCTGGAGGCCCTGCTCCTCGTGACCGCCCCGCTGGGGGGAATGGTCCACGAGCCAGCGGGCCGTCCGCTCCAGGGCCTCGGTGGCGGGCAGGACGTCGCGGTAGCCCAGATCGTGGCGGAGCGCCGAGACATCGGTCATCCGGTGGAAGGTCCAGGACGTCATCAGCAGCGCGCACGTTTGCGGGGCGAGGTCGAGCGGGAGATCCACGATCTCCCAGCGGTGTTCGAGCTCGCGGGAGATGACCTCGACGACCTGCTTCAGCGTCAGGACGGTTTCGTCACTCACGTTGTACGCCTTTCCGCTCGCAGCCGCGGGGTGGTCTACGGCTAGGAGCAGGGCATGTGCGGCGTTCTCGCTGAAGGCCGCTGTGCGCAGGGTGAGGCCGCCGTCCGGCAAAATGATGTGCGGCCGCCCGTCGAGAATGCGCCGGACGATCAGCCACTCGCGCGGCAGGAGCTGGTTCGGGCCGTAGATGAGCGGATAGCGCAGGTGTGTCGCCGAGGGGTGCAGAGAGAAGACCAGCTCCTCGGTCTCCACGATGCGCGCCACCTTGTCGACCTCACCGTCCCCGGCCTTCGCTGCGTCCTCCCGCGTTGGTACGGGTAACCCCGGAGGGAAGATCGAGGTCGGCCGGCCGTAGCCCCGGTAGACCGGTACGCCTCCCACTGAGACGAGCCGGCCGCAACGGCCCTTCAGGAGCCGTGCGAGTACGCGAAGTCGCCCGTACATGACCACGGCCAGGTCGTAGCTGCGATCGCCCAGCGCCTGGGCCGTCGCGTTCTCGTCGAAGGGATCCGTGTGGATGTGCTCGACGCGGTCCGTGATGCGCTCGACCTCGTGACCGCCGGTGTGGAGGATCGTCGTCTGGTAGCCGCGGGCCAGGAGACCCTCGACGACGAATGGTCCCGTCGGCCCGGTTCCACCGATGACCAGGGCCTTCATCGAACGCTTCGGCGGCGTGCGACGCACGGCTCCGACGCCCCTACGGGGCGGTCGCTCGATGAGTCCAGGATTCGCGTCATATCCTGCCTCCTCTGTTCGCGCCATCCGCGACGGTTCGGGAACCCGAGAGGTTACCCCAAAGAGCAGCAGCCGCGCACCGCTCCGGGCCAAGACCACCAGACGCAAACGGAGGAACACCGGAGCGGCTCGGGGTCGACGACTTGGCTCAGGCTCGGATGACGCCCTGGGTCAGAAGATCGTCGATCTCCTGCACCGAGATCTCGATCCAGTCGCTCAGAATCTCGCGGCTGTGCTCCCCCAGCGCGGGGACAAGGGCGCGCACGCCGGATTCCGCGTCGAGCGAACGCAGCGGCGTGTTCGGTACCCGGAAGGGGCCGGCGCCATCATCGATCTCGATCATGCTTCCCCGCTCCCGCACGCAGTCCTGCTCGATCGACTCCAGGGGAGTCAGATAGCGCGCGCAGGGGCAGCCCCCAGCGCTGATGATGTCCTCGCACTCCCGCGCGCTTCGCTGCTGCGTCCATTCTTCGAGTGCCTCCATCAAGAGCTCGTAGTTCCGCGAGCGGTCGCTCCCACCGAGCGGGAAGCGTTCGCGCCACTCCGGGTGACCAATCGCGTCGAGCAGGTCCTGGTAGTTCCTCGGGGAGATCGGCGTGACGATCACAAACCCGTCGCGAGCTCGGAGCGGTCCGTAGATCGTGCGGCGCCGCTGCGGGAACTGGGCCTCCTGCACCTCGTAGGCGAGCATGTTGTGCATGACGTCGAGCAAGGCGATGTCGAGTCGCTCGCCGCGACCCGTCCGCTCGCGTCGGAAGAGTGCCGCGCTGACCGCCGCCATGGCGTGGGTCGCCGCCAGGTAGTCCGCCGTGGCGTTCGCTCCCTGCATGGGTTTGTTGGCGTGCTCCAGGTAGGCCATGTAGGCGAGGTCGTAGCCGCTGACTGCCTGGATGATCGGCGCGTACGCCGAGCGGCCACGCCCGCTCCCGGTCTGCCCAAAGCCCGAAACCGAGCAGTAGATCAGGTCGGGCTTGCGCCGCACCACGCGCTCGAAGCCCAAACCAAGGGAGTCCATCACGCCGGGTCGGAAATTCTCCACCAGCACGTCCGCGTGCTCGATCAGGTCGAGGACGAGCTCGACCCCCCGCGCCTGCTTCAGGTCAATCACGACGCTCTTCTTCCCGCAGTTGAGCTGCGCGAAGTACGTACTCCTGCCCTTGCGTCGCGGATGACCGGCACGCAGCAGATCCCCCTGGGGTGGCTCGATCTTGATGACCTCGGCGCCGAGGTCCGCCATCAACCGTGTGCTGTAGGGCCCGGCGATGATCATGCTGAAATCGAGCACTCGCACACCGCTCAGTGCTCCCGGCGTCGTTGGCCCCTGGCTCTCTCCGTCCTGGCTACGCGCCATCTCCAGCGTCTCTCCTCTGCTCCCTCGACCGGAGACGGCTCGGGATCCGAGCGCTTACCCCGCCGGTGAGGTCAACTTCCTCTAGGCCCCAAGGTCCACGTGGTAAAGACGCGCCGCATTGTCCTGCAGAATCTTGCGGCGGCGGGTCTCGGTCCAGCCCGCGGTTACGTCGACCAGGTAGGCCTGGACGTTCGGATACTGGCAGGTGGGGTGAGGGAAGTCCGTCTCGAAAAGGACGTTGTCCTCGCCAATCGAATCGATCAGGCGCGTGGGCGCGGCGTGCTCGAACCAGAAGCAGGCGTAGACCTGGCGCTTAAAGTAGTACGAGGGGGGGTGCGGGAGCTGGTACTCCGCAGCCGAGCCGGTCTCCTCCCACTCGTAGTCCAGCGCCTCGAGCATGAACGGGACCCAGCCGATGCCGCTCTCGACGCTTACGATCTTCACGCCGGGAAAGCGCTCGAGAATTCCGCTGTACAGCACGTTGCCGAGCACGCGTGCGTTCTCCATGAACAAGTTCGTCGAGCCGAGCGCCAGCCGGCGCAGCGGACCCATGGACGGCCACGACGCGCGTCCGTACATGTTCATCGACGTCTGGCTCGCCGCGATATGGAAGTCGACCGGTGTGTCGAGCGCGCCGCATACCTCCCAGAACGGCGTCCACGCGTCGTCGGCCAGGTCGGGCATGCCGATGCTGTCCGGGTCGCTGCACATCACGATGCCGCGCAGACCGAGCTCGACGGAGCGCTCGACCTCGGCGACGCAGTCGTCGATGTTCCACCAGGGCATGAGCGCCATGGGCAGCACTCGGTCGCCCGTCTCGGCCTGGATCTCGGCCATCGCGTCGTTGTAGACCGTCGCACACAGCTTGCGGAGCTCATCGTCCTCGACCTTGAGGAAATTCTGGTTACCGAAGCCCGCTAGGTTCGGGTAAACGACCTGGGCGTAGAGGCGGAACTCGTCGAGCAGTGCTACGCGCGCCTTCATGTCGTACGATGCCACATGCACGTCCTCGTGCGACCAGCCCATGAACTCGAGCCCTTTCGATTTGCGGCCGTCGCGTGCGACGACACTGGTCGGGTTTGTCTTGCCGAGGTCACGTCGCTGTCCACGACCCAGTGGCGCTCGCCGTCGACCTCGACAACCCGTGGCAGCCGATCGCGGTAGCCCGCGGGCGCGCGCGAGCTCCAGAGGTCGAGAGGTTCGGAGATGTGACTGTCGGTATCGATGACCTTGAGGCACCGAATCGAAGCTTCCACCTCCGCGGTGGATGCGGCGGGTTGGGTCATTCTCAGTGCTCCTCTTCAATCGAGGGTGCGGAAGATTCTTGAGGGGTGTCACCCAGTGTACATCACACGTGCCTCCAGGGTGGTAGGCTGCGCTCATGGGCTACCTCGCTGCGCGGCGATCGGGGAGATCGCGATCCCTCGAACCAGCGCGACAAGCTCGAAGAATCAGCACAGAAGGAGGCCCCCGGTGATCACCAACGGCGTTTCACACATCGCGCTGGGCGTGCGCGACATGGAGGAGTCGCTCGGCTTCTACCGCGATCTGCTCGGGTTCCACGTCGTGAGCGACGAGGTTCAGGAGGTTCGAGGGATTCTGCCGGCCCTCTACAAGGACCTGCACAAAACGCGCCGCGCGGTCACGCTCCGCTGGAAGAAGGGAGCGAGCGAGGCCTTCCTCGTCCTATCCGAGCACACCGATCGCGCCGTGAGTGGTGAGCCGATCAAGCTCGACCAGATCGGCATTCACCATTTTGCCTTCTGGGTGGAGGATCTACCCGGTGTCCACGAAGAGCTACTGGGCAAGGGCGCGAAGTTCGTCGTCCCGCCCACCAAGGCGAAGACCCCGAACGGGACCTTCAACAGTGCCTTCCTGTGTGACCCTGATGGAATTCTCGTTCAGCTGGACGAGCTGACGCCTGAGTGAGACGCTAGCGCGCAGCTCAATCCCAGACGAGGCCGCCGTCGACGTTGAGTGATTGCCCGGTGATGTTGACTGCCCCCGGCGATGCCAGGAATACGGCGGCGTCTGCGATGTGCTCGGGGCCGTTCGAACGACCCAGGGGGATCGAGGCGTCGAGACGGGCAAGCATCTCGGCGCGCTGGTCTTCGTTGAGCTTGCTCATCACGCTGTCGAACAGGTTGGTGATCGTCGCGCCCGGACAGATGGCGTTCACGTTGATGTTGTGCTTTGCGAGCTGGAAGGCACCGATCCGCGTCATGGCGATCACGGCTCCCTTGGTGCCGGCATACGCGATGTTCGACGTCCCTGTGTAACCCTTGCCGGCGATCGAGGCGATATTGATGATCCGCCCGCTGCGACGTTCCACCATGTCACGGGCCACGCGCTGCATGCAAAAGAAGAGGCCCTTCGCGTTCACCGAGTGCATCCAATCCCAGTCCTCTTCGGTCACCTCGAAGAAGCCGAGCCTCCGGGTTACGCCGGCATTGTTGACGAGCACGTCGACGCGGCCGAACTCGGCGATCGCCGTGGCGACCATAGCGTCGACCTCGCTGAGCCTGCCCATGTCCGTCTGCACGAACAGCCCGCGGCGGCCCAGCGCTTCGACCTGCTTGGCGGTCTCCTCGCCTGTCGCCGCATCGATCTCGGCGAGCACAACGTCCGCACCTTCGCGTGCATAGCTCAGCGCAATGGCCTCGCCAATCCCGGATCCCGCGCCAGTCACGATCGCAACCTTGTCTGCTAGAAGCATCTCGATCCCCGTCTCGACCCCAGCACTTGCCTCCTCTACCCGGGGACGCCGGCTACCTCAAAGCATCAGCCTCGTGCGGTGCCAGCTCCTTCCATTCACGCCGAGTCGCCAAGCGCGTCGGCCCATCCCTCGTTCAGCGGCACCATGTAGTGCATCGAAACATCGCGGGAACGGAACTTCCACTCGTCACCGACCTTGACGTACTCGTCCTCGTAATGCCCAGCGCCGATTACACTCTCGCCGTCGCGCACGGCCCGGATCTCGACATAGCACGTCCCGCGAGCGCGGTCCGGGCCCTGAAGTTCCACCACGTGGTTGTGTATGAACGGCCGCGGTCTGAGGTCGTCTAGCGCGCGTTTGTAGACATCGAGGAGATTCGCCCGCCCCTTGGTGGGAGGCCGGTCAGGTCCAGCCAGGTTGATCGAACCCTCCTCGGTGAACAGATCAACGATGCCGTCGACATCCCTCTGCCACACACAGTGGCAGTAGCGTATGGGCAGGTCGCGGATGGCCTCCCGATCCAACAGTTCTTGCAGAAGCTGCTCGCTGGTCTTTGCCATTGCTTGCTTTCATCCTGTTCGATGCGATCTGTTCGTAGTATACCCCGCTGGCTGTTCAGGGTCCCAGATCGGGCACGCCCGACCGGATCGACTGGCCTCCGTCGACCACATAGGCCGCGCCGGTCACGTACGCTGCCTCGTCGCTAGCGAGGAAGAGCACAGTGTTGGCGATGTCTTCGGGGCGACCGAGCCGCCCGAGGGGAACGCGGCTTCCGATCCGTTCGCGCGCGCCCTCGTCCCTGAGGAAGGCCCGCTGGACGGCGGGCGTCTCGATCAGTCCGGGGCAGACGCAGTTGACCCGGACCCCGTGCGGAGCCCCCTCGAGCGCGGCGGCACGGCTGAGGTTCACGACTGCGGCCTTCGCCGCGTTGTACGCCGACATGCCGTCGTCAGCGCCGAGCCCCGAAATCGACGCGGTGTTCACGATCGCCCCGGAACCCTGGTCGAGCATTACCTCGAATGCGGCACGGATGCCATAGAACACCGCGTCCTGCGTGACGCGGATCGTGCGCTCCCAGCCCTCGTCGTCGAGCTTGCGGATGCGGTTGGCGCGCGCCCAGAAGGCGTTGTTGACGACAACATCGAGCCGCCCGAAGCGCTCGCGTGCAGTGGCCACCATCTGCCGGCAGTTCTGCGACTGTCCAACGTCGAGCTCCGCGAAGGCGGCGCCTGAGATCTCGCCCTCGAGGCGCTTGCCACGCTCCGCGTCGATGTCGACGATCAGCACGCGCGCCCCTTCATCGGCGAACCGACGCGAGATCGCCTCGCCGATTCCCGAGGCTCCCCCCGTAACGACCGCGCTCCTTCCAGAAAGGCGCCCCTCGCCCATGTCAGCCTCCGCAGCTCGTGCCCTGATTCGTTCCGACAAGCATACCCGGGCGAGCACCAGGAAAGGGTGGGCGGCAGTACGCCCGACGCATCACATTGTGCCTCTAAGTGGGCAACTCCAGCTGGTACACGCGCGCGGCGTTCTCGTAGAGGACCTTGCGCTGGATGCTGCGGTCGAGTCCCCCGAGGCAGACCTGGACCTGCTCCTTCACACCCGGGTGCAGACAGGTCGGGTGCGGGTAGTCGGTCTCGAACATGACATTGTCGGCTCCCAGGCGCTCGATGGTGCGAGGCACATCCTCGTTCTCGAACCAGAACGACGCATAGATCTGTCGCTCGAAGTACTCCTTCGGCCGCAACTCGAGTCCGTCGCGGTTGATCGTGTTCTCGCTCATCTGGTACTCGCAGGCCTCGAGCAGGAAGGGTAGCCAGCCGATGCCGCTCTCGACCGACACGAAATTCAGGCTTGGATACCGGTCGAGCAGACCACTGAAGATCAGATTGATGATGCAGCGCATGTTGTTCATGAACAACGTGGTCGAGACGGCCGCCAGCATCCGTCCGGTGGTCATGCCGCTCCAGGCGAGGGTACTGGGGTCGCCGCCAGCGAGTCCCGACCCGATGTGGAAGTTCACGGGCATACCGAACGCCTGAGCGCGCGACCAGAGCGGATCCCAGTAGGGGTCGCTCAGCGAGGGCAGTCCCCAGAGCTCGGGCGAGTCGGTCATGGTGATGCCCGTCAGCCCGAGCTGCTTCCTGCACCGCTCCAGCTCCTGAGCACACAAGTCGATGTCCCAGAAGGGCAGGAGCGCCTGAGGGAAGAGCCGACCGCGACTCTCCTTCTGGAGCTCGGCAAGCCCGTCGTTGTAGCCGGTGATACAGAAGTTGCGGAGTTCTACGTCGTCGACCTTCATGATCCCACCGCCGGCGAAGCCGAGAACGTTCGGATAGAGGATCTGGACGCTGAGACCGTGCTCGTCCATGTGCGCCAGCCGGGGCTCAACGTACGACGCGCCCGGAGTCATCTCCTCGAAGCTATCGAGTGAGAAGGCGCCGCGGATCTTCTCCCCGTCGGACTTGATCACACAGAAGCCTGGTGGTCCCAGCACTATGTCTCGATCGACAATCCACTGCTCCTTGCCGTCTTCGGTCTTGGTTACCCGCGGGGCGCGGTCCTTGAGCTTGGAGGGGGCGCGGTCGAGCCACAGGTTCGGCGGCTCTGTGAAGTGAGTGTCGATATCGATGATCGGCATCGCGGCCAGTGCGGTGTCCATGGAGCTCTCCTTTTGATTATTTCCCGGGGCCGGCATCCTTCATACTATCCGCTCGAAGCGAATTATCACGAGAGCTCCCCGACCACCCGCTCAGCATTCAAGTCGACTAGAAGTAGGTCGCGATCGCCCAGACTGCGGCGACCAGGACGACGAGCGCGGTGGCGCCCGCTCCGAGAGCGCGCGGGAGTCCGCTGGTGCTTTCGGGCTTCAGTCCTAGCGGGTGGGCGATGCGTGCCAGGAAGAGCGTGGCCCCGAAGGCATGTAGCGCCGTGCTCGAGACGCCGTTGAGCTCGAGAACGGCAATCAGGATGAGTGCGACGGGAACCCATTCGGAGAAATTTCCGTGGCGACGAAAGGCCACGAGCTGCTGAGGGTTGTCTCCACCCCCCAGCGAGACGCCAGTCTTCGCCCGCAGCCAGCCGGAACTGGCTCCAAGCACCAGCCCGACGAGAGCGAGAAGCCCTGCATAAAGAGCAGTGATCGGTACGGGCATGAGAGCCTCTTCAGCTGTATCGAGTGTTAATCGATCCTCGTCCGGCTCGATTGTGACATGAATACTATCCCTCGGGAGCTTCCAGCATTCTCCCGACCGCTCCGCGTGTCCCTGCGCCGTGTAGTCCGTGCGCAGGTCATCACCGATCTTGCCCACCGCGACCTCGCGGAGTTCAGCCCGACAGATTGGCGGGCTCGGTGTAGAATCTCGAGCAAATCAGGGAGGTGCCTCATGCCTGAGCCACTCGAGGGATTTCGGGTCGTCGAGCTCGGAACCGCGATCCAGGGGCCTGCCGCGGCCCTCTTCCTGTCCGACATGGGCGCGGAGGTCATCAAGATCGAGCCACCCACCGGAGAGGCAAATCGGATGCATCGCGGGGCGAACGTGCCGTTCCCTGCAGACGCGCACAGCACGCAGTTCGTGGCCGGAAATCGCGGCAAGAAGTCGCTCTGGCTTGACGCAAACGGCGAGCGGGGTCGCGCGACCCTCTATCGGCTGTTCGAGAGGGCGGACGTGTTCGTGTCCAACTACCGGCAGTCGGCGCTGGATCGCATGGGCTACAGCTACGAGACGCTGCGCGAGCTCAACCCGCGGCTCATCTATGCCGTGGTGAACGGCTTCGGTCCAAAGGGCGCGTTGAGCGACAAGGCCATGGTGGACGGAGCGGCGCAAGCGCGGGGCGGGCTCATGAGCTTGACGGGTCGTCCTGGCGGTTCGCCCACCATCGCCGGTGCCGCGATCGCCGACACGTCGGGTGCCATGCAATTCGCCCTCGGGATCATGACGGCGCTGGTCGCGCGCGAGCGCTACGGCGTGGGGCAGAAAGTAAACACGTCTGGCTACGGCGCGCAGATCTGGCTGCAGCTGTGGGAGCTCACGCACTCGTCCATGACGGGCCAGGCGCTCTCGCAGGCCGGCAATCACCTTATGAACGTCCCGGGCATGTACGGGATCTACGAGACGAAGAGTGGCGAGTTCCTGTTCCTGGCCTTCCCGCTCACCAAAGACTCCTGGCTGGCGATGTGCGACTTCCTTGGCGAGCCGGAGCTCGCGGCCGACCCCCGCTGGCACAACACCGCCCTGCGTATCGGCATGACCGACCCGGACGAGCACTACGACCTGATGCGGGAGCGGCTCACCGCGGCCTTCCTGCGCAAGCCCATGAAGGAGTGCGAGGAGTTCCTCGACTCCGAGCCGGAGATCATCTGGAACCGCGTGGCGAGCCACGACGAGGTCATCAACGATCCCCAGGCGCTGGCCAACGACTACTTCGTCGACATGGACATCTCCGGGGTGGGCCCGACCCGTGTCGTGGGTAACCTGGTGCACCTCAGCGAGACGCCGGGATCCGCGAAGGGACCCAGCGCCGAGCAGGGACAGCACACCGAGGAGATCCTGCTCGAGCTCGGCTACTCCTGGGACGAGATCACCTCCCTGAACGACGAGACACAGGCGGGGATACGCCGCGCCTTCATCAAGGCAGGCATCGAGCCCCCCGCTTGATCATCCGTTGCTGAGCGCCAGCTGTTCCGGGACTAGAAGCGCACCGCAAAGCCCGTAGGCGTCGTGCGGACGACCTCGGCGGAGACGTCCATCGAGCGCATCTTTTGCCCTTCGGTCCAGTAGAAGATCGTGATCCCCATTCGTTCTCCCGGACACGCATAGGTCGACGAAGGCTCGATCAACGCGCCCGACGTGGAGATGTTCGCAATCGCACCACCGCCCTCGAGCCCACGTCCAGAATACGCAACAACCGCCCGCATCTTGTGACGCGGACGCACACCTCGGCTGCTCGTCATGAATCTCCCCGCGCACCTTATCGGCAGCGGCAGGAGATGACTTTAAGCGCAGTGCAGTGACAACCGCGCCAGCCGCGAGCTATGCGAGGGAGCTCAGCTGGCGCATGTAGCGGCGGTCGTTCGCATCGAAGCGGTCACGACGGTGCATGCCTGCCAGCGCGTCGAACAGTATGAGGTCGCCGACCTGCCAGTCGTGTCGGTAGATGAACTCCGGCTGGGTGGAGTGCTCAAAGAGCTCCCCTAACAGGGCGGCGCTCTCGTCTTTCGGAAGGTCGAGGATCCAGCGCGTGTTCGCGGGGCTCACGTACAGGGCTTCGCGCCCCGTCTCCGGGTGGCGCATGATCAGCGGGCGAACGTGCTCGGGGGAACGAGGGCGCTCGATGCCCGCGTTGCTATCGCGCTCCTTCTTGAGACGCTGCGCCTCGTCGATCTGCTCCCTGTCCTCGGCGCCCTTCACGAACTCTCGAAGGTCGTGATGGGCACGCATACCGTGGAGCTCCTTGACCTGTTCCTCCGGCAACGACTCGAGCGCCATGTACATGTCGCAGAAGCAGGTGGTGCTCTGCACTCGCGGCAGCTCCACGGCGTCGATGAAGCTCTCCTTGGCGACCCGGTCCAGGTACGAGTAATCGAGGTGCCAGGGGAACTCGACCGCCGCCCCCGTTCCCAGTGGGTACCCTTCCTTGTCGAGCAGGTTCGTAATCGGCAGGATCTCCGGATACTCGGCGGGATCGCGCAGAAAGTCGGTGCCCACGATCAGGTCGCCGAAGTTCCTGGCGAAGCGGACGAGCTGGGGGTCCGTCGGCGAGACATGCCCCCGGAACAACAGCACCAGGTGCTCGCTGAGCGCCCCCTTGAGCTGCTCGATGACGTCCTGGGGAACGTCGTGGGTCAGATCCACTCCGTGGACCTCGGCCCCCCGGGGCTGTGCCAGTTGCTTAATCTCGATGGTCATTGGCATATGCTCCGACTGTCGCCGTGGTCAGCAGTGTATAGCAGCGCCAGGAGTCGAGCGAATGGTCAAGCTGGTCGAGTTCTTCGCAAGTAGGCCACGACTCGTCAGAGGTGAGTCTACCCGCAGCCTTTGAGCTCGTCGGTGAGAGTGCCGGTCCCGCCCGCTCCGGGACTAATGATACACTCGCTCCGCGATGCCGGGAGGACCGGAAGTGGGCGCAGCGAAGCCCTTCGATATCAGCTTTCCGACACGTCACACGGACACGTTCGCTGCGACAGGCTATGTCCACGCCGGCACGCTGCTCGCGCTGACCGAGCTTGCCTACGCTGCTTTCGAGGAGGATTGCGGCGTCTCCAAACCCGGTCATGTTGTCGCGGTCCAGCTCTCGACTGAGGCGCACTACCGCTCACCGCTCCGGTGGGAGGAAGGCGCAACAATCGGTGTCCACACGACGAAGGCAGACGCCGGTGGCTTCGAGCAGGCGTTTGCAGTGAGCTCGGCTTCGGACGGGCGGACCATAGCGACGATCACGCACCGATGGGTCTGGCTCGATGTAGAGACTGGGCATCGCGTCCCTGTTCCAGAGGACGTGCAGCAGCGGTTCATGCGGCGAGAGTAGATCCCGTCAAGGGCCCGCACTCCAGCCCGCGGGCATCACACGATCAGTCTTAGTCGGCCCCATCCTCGCTTCCGGACGCTTCGTCCTCCCGATTCGTATGCCTGCCGAGTCTCTCCACCGCGACCGTCGGCGGGACCAGACGGCGCATCAGCCCGTGCGTGCCGGCGGGACCGCGAATCTCGAGCCATGGGCGCTCGTCGCCCGGTTGACTGCGCACGTTGTAGCTGGCGAAGCTGCAGCAGCGGCTCTCGAAGGCGATGAACGCGTCGATCTCGGCCCGTACGTCTGCGCCAGGCCGGAAGCCGAGCGCGATGCCGTCGGGCAGCTCGCGCGCCGCGACGATGCGCTTCGCCAAACCGTTGCGCAACTCTTCCTTGCGCTCGGTGAGCTGGTCGGCGGGAAGCGAGCAGCGGGGTGCTTCGACCGGGATCTCGCTCATTCGGCGTCTCCCAGGCCGGCGATTACGTCGCAGCGGCGCAGGTCGCCGCCGCACGCGCAGGCTTCGATGGTGTCCTTCAACGTGGCGCGGACGAGCTCGAGCGCGCCGATCTTCCGGTCTATCTCGTCGAGCTTGTGCTGGGCCACCGCGGCCAAGCTGCGCGCCGAGCGCCTCGACTCGGCTACGGCAATGAGCTCTCTGATCTCACCCAGCGTGAAGCCCAGCGACTGCGCCCGTTTGATCCCGCGCACCCGCCGCACCTCGACTTCGCCGTACTCGCGGTAGCCCGCGCCGTTGCGCGCCCGCGGCCGCAACAGCCCGCGCCGCTCGTAGTAGTGAAGGGTCTGGACGTTGACGCCGGCCGCCTCTGCGGCAGCCCCGACCCACAGGTTCTGTTCGACCATGACACCTCCGATGCCTCTGGAAGATTGACTCTATACCATGGTATAGAGTCAAGCGAGGCAAGTGGACCCGCCCTGTCCCAGCTCCCACCTGATCTCCCAGATTCCGCGCACTCGCCCCGGGCAAGTAACCCGGCCAATGCTTCGAGCACCTGTCCGCTCGAGGCCGATTGTCCCTACAGGGGAGTGTCAGGTTCGCCGATAGAGAACCGCTGAATACAAACGAGACGGGACGAGGAGATCAGAGTGCGGCTCATCGCGCCAATGACACTTGCGCTGCTGGTGACCACCGGCTGCGCCTCCAGGGCGGACCTGGACCAGGTGAGGAACGAGGCTTCTCACCAGCAGAGAGCTGCAGCCCACTATCGCGGGCGAGCCAACAATGCCGAGGCGCGCCTCAGACAGATGCAGGCCGAGCTTCGCAAGGCGATGCAGCAGGTCAAGCGTGCCAAGAGGGCATGTCAGCCAGATCCTCCCGCATCCAAGCGCGGTGAGATCGACGCTGAGGCGATCGAGAACTGTGTGGCCACAATGCGGATGCTCGCTCCAGACGGCGGAAGTCAAGGGGAGTGGCTTCGCGCATGTGGGAGTAGCGGCCGCTGAAGTTTCGTCCGGTGGCCTTCTCAGGCGGTCAGCTTAGCCCGTCGATGCCAGCGTCTTGAGCCACTGCTTCGCTTCTGTGGCTAGTTGTCTGGTGAGATCGCCGGAGCCGATCTCACGACCGAGACTTGCCGCTTGTCCCGACCACAGCGAAGAGAAATCGATGGCCCCTGCCGCCTCCGCTTTTGCTTTCAGCGGCGCCAGGGCGCTACCTGCAGTGGGAAACGATGGCGCCACGTCCGATATCGGCCCAACCTCCCGCATGACTCGATTGACCAGCCCGCGCGCCGGCTTACCGGAAAATACGTTCGTCAATGCAGTCTGGTTGTCACGGGCGGCGCGCAATGCAGCGCGGTGTAGATCCGAGATCAACGTCTCTGGCGTGAAGAGATAGGCGGTGCCAATTTGAACGCCTGCTGCGCCAAGAGCGAAAGCCGCCGCAATACCCCGTCCATCGGCGATCCCACCGGCGGCAATCACCGGCACCCTTACTGCATCGACAACCTGCGGTACCAGCGCAAACGTTCCGGGCTGCGTCGCTACATCATCTGTCAGAAACATACCGCGATGACCGCCGGCCTCGTATCCTTGGGCACGTTGCCGTATGCCCTCGATCTCCGCGCGCGCCTTGGCCGTATCGAGCATGGCACAAGGTAGCGACCCGAGACCGCCCGCCTCGCTGACTGCAATCGCCATCTCCGAATCGGTTGCCCCCGCCATGGGCGCCTGAATGATTGGTAGTTCGATACCGATTAAATCGAGGAGCCTGCGACTGGGCCACATGGGTTCCACTCCTTCTCCGCGAACCAGCAGTCGATGTGAACGACGCGATGTCCTCGAATAGTCGTCCACTGGGTAATCCCGACTGCCGAGATGGTGATCCAGGACTTCGTACAGGCGACGGGGTTCCTTCTGATAGCGCTCGATCGCAGAAGGAATCGGCTGGGGGGGCGTAGCGGTGGAAGACGCTCGCCTGTCCCTGCATCGGGGTTGGTCTCGAAGGTCGCACTCATCTTCCATGCCGATCCAGCAGGGGCGCGCGTGCTCGCACCCACCCACTCCGAGGATCGCGTCTCACGCTGCTGGACCCGTAGGAAGTTGTTGCAGAGAGGCGCTTCTCCTTAGTCGGGACCGATTTGGGGTGAGACGCCGCGCTAACTTCCAAAAAATAACGAACAAAAGACGAAAATAAACACCCCCAAGAAGTGCCCCGAGCGACAGCGCTCAGGCTGCGGGACGGAGCTTGTAGCGGATGGGGAGGTGCTTGATGCCTCCCACCAGGGCGGAGTGTAGACGATCGACGTCGCCAGCCAGCTCGATCTCGTCGATGCGGGGCAGCAGGTGTCGGTAGGCGACTTCCAGCTCGAGGCGTGCGATATGCGCGCCCAGGCAGAAGTGCTCGCCCACTCCGAACGCCAGGTGGCGGTTCGGGTCGCGCGTCACGTCGAAGGTGAAGGGATCCTCGAAGATCTCCTCGTCGCGGTTCGCCGACGCGTAGAACAGCCCCACCGACTGCCCTGCCCGGATCCGTCTGCCGCGGAGCTCGTAGTCCTCCGTCGCCGTGCGCGCAAAGTGGATGATTGGGCTCGTCCAGCGCAGGACCTCTTCGATTCCGGAGCGCAGGAGAGAGGGATCTGCCTGGAGCTGGCGCAGCGCGTCCTGGTGCTCGATGAACGCGAGCATGCCGCCGCTGGTCGAGTTGCGCGTCGTCTCGTTCCCGGCCAGCACGATCAGGAAGCACCAGGCCAGCACGTCGGGCAGGTCGAGTCGCTTCCCCTCCACCTCGACCTGGCTGAAGAGCGTCACGAGATCGTCCTTGGGATCCTTCTGCTTCTCGGCGACGAGCTCGGCGAAGTAGGTGAACAGCTCTCTCGTCGCGGCCTGCGACGTCTCGCGGGCCGTCTCGCCTTCCGCCTGGTACTCCGGGTCCTGCGCGCCGATCGCGCGGTTCGTCCAGTCGAAGAGCAGCGGCCAGTCCTTCTCGGGCACGCCCAGCATCCAGCCGATGACGGCGATGGGAAGCGGCGCCGAGACCTTCTCCACGAAGTCGCATTCGCCCGAGTCCCCCTCGGCGAACAGGTCGTCGACGATTCCCTTGCCGATCCGCTCGATGGCGGGGCGGTAGCGCTTCATGGCGCCGGGCGTGAAGCGCTTGTTCACGAGCCTCCGCCACACCAGGTGCTTCGGCGGGTCGAAGTCGATCAGGGTTAGTGGGGTCTCACCGAGCTGCTGACGCGCCTGGCGGATGTGCGTGATGACGAGCCGTGGGCTGCTGTTGAACAGCTTGGGCTGGGTCGACAGCTCGATGATATCGGCATGCTTGGTAACGGCCCAGAATGATTGCCGTCAGTTTGGTCCCACCAGTGCACGGGGTCCTCGTGGCGCAGCTGCGTCCAGATGTCATGCGGGTAGCCCCGCGTCGCGTAGTCGACCGGGTCCACGATGTTGAAATCCGACTTGACGATCTCTGCTGTTGTCATCGGCTCCCCCTGGCTACTGGGTCGGACTCGACACAAGATACCAGCATTCCGCCGTCCAGCGCGACATCAGCTGCCTCCGGAGCCCCGGAGACGACTACACTCATCACCGTCGTGCAAGGCGAGCCGACCATGAGCACCGTACCTTGAGCCAGTCGCGAGAACGCGTAGCCCTGGGGACGCTGGTCGTCTACGCGCTGCCCACTGCATCGTTCGGCTTCATGGGCGGGCTCATCTCGATGTACCTGCTCAAGTTCTCGACGGATGTGCTGCTGATCGCCCCCGCCGTGATGGGCCTCTGGTTCGGGCTGTCGCGAGTCTGGGATGCAGTCTCGGACCCCCTCGTAGGCTACTGGAGCGACCGGACGAAGACCCGCATCGGCCGCCGGCGTCCGTGGATGATCGCAGCCGTACTTCCGCTCGGGCTCCTCTCCGTCGCGCTGTGGAGCCCGCCGCACGTCCTCACGGGCAACGGGCTCGCGCTCTGGACGGGCGGGGCAATCATCCTGTTCTACACGGCCCAGACCGCGCTCGGCATCCCGCACCTTGCGCTCGGCGCGGAGCTCACGCTCGATTACCACGATCGCTCGCGCGTCTTTGGCGCACGGATGATCCTGGACTTCACGGGGGTCATCCTCGCCGCCAGCGCGCTCGTGCTGCTAGAGCGGGCCAGCGACCAGCGCGCGGTCGCGAGCGAGCTCGCGATCGCCGGCGCGTTCCTGACCATGGGACTCGTCATGCTCACGGCCACGCAGATCCGCGAGCGACCGGAGTACCAGGGCCGCGGGGCAACACGCTCGTACGGCGCGTTTCGAGATGTGCTGCGCAATCCCCACGCGCGGCTCCTGCTAGTCGTGTTCCTGCTGGATCAGCTCGGCTTCTCTGCCCTGATCACACTCCTCCCCTACACGAGCGAGTACATCCTCGAGGAGACGGGGATGACCGGTATCTTCGTCGGGGCATCGATCGTCTCTGCCCTCGTCGTCTACCCGATCTGGTTCCCGCTCGCGCGGCGCTACGGCAAGCGCAATCCGTGGATCGTCGCGACCGTGATCAAGGGCGGCGCCTTCGGCTGCATGTTCTTCCTCCAGCCGGGCAGCTGGGAGCTGATCATCGTGTTGATCGTGGTGATCGGTGCGGTGCAGGGGGCGGGCAACATCCTCGGACCATCGATCAAGGCCGACGTGGTCGACTACGACGAGTATCAGACCGGCGAGCGCAAGGAGGGCTCTTACTTCGCGATCTGGAACCTGGCGACCAAGGCAGCGGCCGGAGTGGCCATCGCACTCACGGGCTTCGTCCTGAGCGCGACCGGGTTCCGACCGAACGTCGAGCAGAACGACACCACGCTGCTCTCGATGCGCCTGCTCTTCTCGGCCTTCCCCTGCCTGCTGAACCTGACGACGGCGCTGCTGCTGCTCCGCTTCAGCCTGAACGAGCGCGAGCACGCCAGGATCCGCACCGCCCTCGACGCCAGGGCCGACGCGGCACAGCGCACGGGCGAACACGGATAAGATCCGGCAGGAAGGGAGCCCAGATGCAGATCTCCTGTGCCTTCGCGACGAGCATGGATACGCCCGCGCAGATCGAGCTCGCGGAGGAGCTCGGCTACGAGCGGGCCTGGTGCTACGACTCCCCCGCCCTCTACCCGGATGTGTGGATGATGCTGGGTAGCGCGGCGGCGCGCACGTCGCGCATCGGGTTGGGTACGGGCGTGCTGATCCCCCACCTGCGACACCCCATGGTGACGGCGGCGGCGATCGCCACGCTGGCGGAGCTCGCCCCGGGGCGAGTCAGCGTCGGCGTGGGATCGGGCTTCACCGGCCGCCTCACGATGGGTCAGCGACCGCTCCCGTGGAGCTCCGTCGCCGACTACATCCGCGCGGCCAAGGCTCTGCTGCGCGGAGAGGAGCCCGAGTGGGAGGGTGCCCCGATCGCGATGTTGCATCCCGATGGGTTCGGCGCGCTGCGACCGCTCGAGGTCCCCTTCATCGTTGCGGCGGCGGGGCCCAGGGGAATCGCCGTGGCGCACGAGCTGGGCGACGGGGTCTTCGGCACGGCGCCCTTCGAGGGGTTCGATCGCTCGGTCGTGCTCGCGTTCGGGACCGTGCTCGACGCTGGAGAGGATCCCTCGTCAGAGCGTGTGATGGCGGCAGCGGGGCATGGGGCGGCGGTCGTCTATCACGGCGCCTATCTCCGCAGCAGAATCTCCGCGGCACGCATCGAAACACTGCCGGGCGGGACGGGCTACGCGGCGCTGCTCGACAAGGTGCCCGAGGAGCGACGCCACATCGAGATCCACCGCGGCCACCTGATCGAGCCGAACGAGAACGACAAGACGGTCCTGACCGGGGAGTTCATCCGGGAAACGACGCTCACAGGAACGGCAGACGAGCTCCGCTCACGGCTCGCCAGCCTGGAAGCCGCCGGTGCGACGGAGATCGCCTACCAGCCTGCGGGCCCGGACATTCCGAGAGAGCTCCGGGCCTTTGCGCAGATGGCAGGAACCCGGGCCTGACAGACCGCAGGCGGATCTCAGATACGCACAGTTCGCAGTGGGATGCGCTACCTGAGACTAGCTCGGGGGCGGATATCGCAGCGCCTTCTCGACCTCGTCCAGCATGGCGTCGGAGCCGGCGGGCAGCTGCGCGTCGAACTTCGCGCGGGCCAGATAGCCGGGAAGTTCGCGACGCAGCTCGCCCAGCATCCAGTCGAGCGGGCTCTCGATGCCCTCCATTTTGGAGATCAGCTCGTTCCCGCCCGGATCCACGTGCCAGTGCGGACCCACGGCAAAGCAATCGAAGCGAAGCAGCTCCCGTCCACCGGCCGAGTTATGCACGCGTCCGTGGGCCCACCGTCGCCGCCTACGAGTCGGTGCTCCACCACGAAGCGAATCGGACCGAACTCGAAGTCACGCATAGAGGGGAGTGTAGCACCTGGCTCAGCTCTGATTCAGCATTTTCAAGTACTGCTCGCGCACCTCGGCCATGTGCTGGGCGAGGTTCTCTGTGGTCCAGCCGTCGGTCGGGATCGGCGGCAGGACGACGGCCTCGACGATCGCGGGGCGCACTACAAAGGCGTGCTTCGGCATGGCGTCGAGGGCGTTCCGCAGGATGATCGGTACGACCGGAACTCCCGCCTGCATGGCCATACGAAAGGGCCCCTTCTTGAACGCCCCGAGGCGCGGAGTTGGACTGCGCGTTCCCTCTGGGGCGATCACGAGCGAACGGCCTGCGCGGATCTCGTCCACGACGGGACGCAGCGCTTCGATCGCGCTCTCGGGGTCGGAGCGGTCGATGAACACGGTCCCGGCCCACTCCGCAAGGCGCCCGAACAGTGGCACGCGCAGCTCTTTCTTGGCGACACTGATTATGTCGCGCCGCACCATCTTCGTGACCAGGACCCCGTCGATGTTGCTTTGGTGGTTGAAGATGAACACCACCGGGCGCTCGAGCCACAGGTTCTCCTCGCCCTCTACGCGAAGCTCCACCCCGGCAATCGCGGTGCAGAGGTCCGCGCTTGCGGACATCGAGGCGTTTATGAAGTGCCGCCAGTCGCGATTCAAGAGCGCCCCCGGCAGGGCGAGGAGCGGCGCGTACGACATCCCGGTGAGGGCGAGGACCGTACGGATGACGTCGATTGGCCGCGTGCGGCCGCGGCTCTCGAAGCTGGCCATGGGCCAGGCCCTCCGCCGCGCCACTCGTGCGAGATTCGAATCGGGGTTCATCGGACGCGGCTTGCCGACTAGCTGCAGCAACGGCAGGTCTTGGTAGCTGTCAGTGTAGAAGTAGCTCTGGTCCAGGTCGATCCCGTACTCGAGCGAGAGCCGCTCCGCGGCCTCCGCCTTGCGCCGGCCGTCGCAGGCGAACGGAACCCGCCCCGTGAAGCGACCGTCCTCCACCTCGAGTTCGCTGCAGACGACGAGCTCCACGCCGAGATCGCGCGCGAGCGGGTCGATCTGGTAGCGCGTGGCCGACGAGATGATCGCCACGGTGTGACCGAGCTCCAGATGCGTCTCCACCAGCGCGCGGGACTCCGGATAGATCAAGGTGGCGAGCTCTTCCTCGAACAGACGCTCGCCGAGCTCCTCGAACTCCTGCTCCGAGATGCCTCGCATGAAGCCAGCCATGGTGGCCATCACCCCGGAGAAGCCGAGCGTCCCGCGCCGGAAGCCGGCCACACTTACAAGTGTCGCACGTATTTCGGCCAGCGAGATGCCCCGGTTGAGCAGGCGGTCCCGCCAGAAGGCGGCGATCGAGAAGCCCGCGATCAGCGTGCCGTCGAGATCGAAGAAGGCTCCGACCCGCGGTCCCGCGGGCCCTTCGCGAACCTCGGACGTGAGCCACTCGTGAAGGGCCATGCGCCCATTCTACGCTGGTCCGGTGGGACTCTGGACGCGGGCGGCCATGGAGGACACCACGACGATGCCATGGGCTCCCCTTGTTTACTTCGAGGCCCAGCAGACGCAGAATCGGGTCATGACAAGTCAAACGAAGTGTCTGGTTTACGCCTCCTCGATCGGAGAGAACGCGCTCCTTGCGTACGAGCTCGACCGCAAGACCTGCGCGCTGACGCCGATCGGGAGCCCGATCGAGCTCGGCGTGCCTTGGGCACTCACGCTGAGCCCGAACGGGCGGTTCCTGTACGCCGCCGCCCACGGGGAACACGTGGTTGCGTCACTCGAGATCGACCCCGTCTCCGGAGCCGCGACGCTGCTCGACGTCATGCCGCTCGATACGAGGAAGGTCTTGCAGGTCCCTACCTATCTGACGGTCGACCCGACGGGTCGGCACCTGCTCGTCTGCGACTATTACAGAGACAAGCTGGCATCGTTTGCGTTGGCCGAGGACGGGCGCATTCGGAGCGAGAGCGCGGCCACCGTGAGTGTCGGGCCCGGCGTGGGCCGCTCGCCGGAGCTACCCAGCCATCCGCACTCGATCCAGCTGGACCCGAGCGGGAGGTTCGTGGTGGTGCCCTTTACGGGAGCCGACAGCATCCACTTCTTTCGCTGGGATGCGACCACGGGCCGCATGTCTGACAAAGCCGTGGGGAGCGTTGCAACGGTCGGCGGGACCGGTCCTCGACACTTCGCGTTCCACCCGACGCGGCCACTCGTGTACTTCGCGAACGAGCGCGGGGAGCGTCACAGCAGCGTCACGCTGTTCGAGCGGGCGAATGGCGAGCCGAAGCTGCGCGAGCTCGACACCTGGCCGACGATCCCGACTTCCCACACGAGCCCGAACGCCATCGCGGACATCCACATGACCCCGGACGCGCGCTTTCTCTACGTCTCCAACCGTGGCCACGACAGCCTTGCGGGCTACGCGATCTCAACCGACGACGGCAGCCTGGAGCCGCTCGGTCAGTTTCCCACGGGAGCCGCGCCCACCACGTTCGCGATCGAGAACGCTGGCGAGCTGCTGCTCTCCGCCAGCACCCGAGACGGCTCGCTCTCGGTCCATCGTATCGACCAGGGCAGCGGAGCGCTCTCCACACCCGCGGTGACGGCGTGCACGTGGTTCGGCGACGAGTCCGGCAGGATGGAGCCTGTGGAGTCCGCCGCGACCGAGCAGGGAACGGGCGTTCCTTGGGTGGTCACCCTGACCCTGCCGGCCTAGCCTCGTTCCACTCCCGCTGCATTCTTCGAATGAGAGCGGGATAGACGACGAGGCGACGGAAGGGCTCGATGAGCGCCATGTACCACCCGGTCCAGCGGCTCACAGGCCTAACGTAGATCGCCAGCCAGACGCGGTAGCCCTCTCCGCAGCGCTCGAGCGAAGTTGACAGGAAGGCGTGCACGGTCGCGTTGCGAACCTCGAGGAGAGCTTCAACCGGGAGCTCGAACACCACGCGAAACGGGCCGGGACCGGCTGAGCCTGGCGTCGTCAGAGAGCGCACTCGGTCCGCTTCTCGGAGTCGGCGCACGTAGGAGTGCTGATCTGTCCCGGAGCTCTCCTGGTCCCAGCTGAGCCGCCGCCCCAACCAGGCGCGAAGGCGAAAGAGCTGCCCAGCCGCCCATCCCACACCAGAACTGCCCGGATCCGGCACAAAGCCCGGAACATCGCGGAGCGTGGCGTCCGGAGCGCCACCAGGTAGATCGACCGTCCAGACGTCGTGCAAAGGGACGTCAGAGAGCAGCTCGTGAACCAGGAGATCCCGTCTAGCGAAACTCTCTTCACTCGCCTTCATAGGGTCCTGGTCTTGTATTCAGGGGAACCGATCCTATGCTACCCCTGCTTGGCATGCCAAGCAGCCCCCCCCCCGAGATGGGAGTTCTCGATGCCCGAAGCCGATGCTCGACCCACCAGTCCGAACCCGCTCTGGCTGCTGCTAGAAGGCCCGCGCATGCTGCTCGAGTCCGCCAGCCTGGCACCCTCCGTCCCGGTGCTCTGGCAGGCTCCGCGCGGAGACGGCCACCCCGTAATGGTGCTGCCCGGCTTCTGGGCGGGCGACGAGTCCACCCGGGTGCTGCGCGAGTACCTGCGCCGGCTCGGCTACGGAGCGCACCGCTGGCTGCTGGGCCGCAACACCGGGCTTCCTGAGGCCGCGGCGAGACAGCTCATGGATCGCGTGACCGATCTGCATCAACGCTACGGACAACCCGTAAGCCTGGTGGGCTGGAGCCTCGGCGGCATCTATGCCCGCGAGCTTGCCCGCCAGGTCCCGCACGCCGTGCGCCAGGTGATCACGCTGGCCGCCCCCATCGGCGGCGAGCGCCGCGGCCACCGAATTGGCTGGCTACACCGCGCGGTGACCGGTGAGGACATCCCCCCGGAGCTCCGCAGGCGTGTGAATCGCAACGCGGGGCCGCTGCCGGTGCCATCCACCGCGATCTTCAGCCGCAGCGATGGCGTCGTCGGCTGGCAAGCCTGCATCCAGGAGGACGAGGAGCACACCGAGAACATCGAGGTCATGGGGAGTCACTGCGGCCTAGGCTTCAACCCCGTTGTCCTGTACGCGGTGGCCGACAGACTGGCCCAGCCAAAGGAGGGCCGGGAGAGCTTCGACAAGAGCGGCTTTCGCAGTCTCTTCTACCGCTAGGGAGAGGGCCGCGAGCTCGAGCTGATCAGCGGACCGGCGGGCTCACGTCTGCCTCGCCCCGGAGCTCGTCGAAGGAGTCGCGCGTCATCTGGACGAACCTGTCCAGGTCGGGCACCAGGTCGTAGTCGGCGTTGAAGCCCCAGCACAGGCGCCCGTCGTAGCTGGTCAGTGCTATGCCCAGCCCTAGCCGGGCGATCAGCGGCACGTGCGGGTAGATCTCGAGCAGCGTCGCTCCGAGCGTGTAGATCGGGACCTGCGGCCCCGGGACGTTCGTGACAACCAGGTTGAACGGGAGCATGCGCGTGAGGTTGCGCGCGCCAAGGCTGAGCAGCGTCGATGGCGTCCACTCCGCGGCCTGCGTCAGCGTCTCGGCGCCGACGGCGCGGCGCGATTCCTTGAGCTGCCGGGTCTTGTCGCTGATCCGCTTCAGACGTCGGCGTGGGTCGCGCTCGCCGATTGGAAGATCGAGGAACCACGCCGACACGCGGTTGCCAAGCTGCCCACGCTCCTCGTCGCGGCGCACGCTGACCGGCGTCATCACGCGGAACGAGATCGCGTCCGGGTCCACGCGCCGATAGGTCAGGAAGCGGCGCACGGCTCCCGCCACGACGGCCAGTACGACGTCGTTCAGTGAGCCGCCCAGGGACTTCCGCACGGCCTTCACGTCTGCCAGGCGCATCACGCACCAGTCGAAGCGTCGGTGCGGCCCGATTTCCCGGTTTAGTGGCGTCTCGGACGGACGGCGGAGCGATGTTCCGAGCGTTTCGAGCGTCGCTCGCGCGCGCACCCGAAGCTCGCGGAGCGCGTCGTCGGCCTCGCGCGTGAGCTCGCGGAAGTCGCGCAGCGCGGCGAACGGGAGGCGCATGCGACGACGCACCTCCTCGCGCAGCAGCGTGGATCGCGATGGCATGGGATGCGGAAGGAACGGCGGCGCCTCGGGGATGTTCGTGTCGGGCGTCTGCGTCATCAGCACGTTCATCATGTCGACACCCGAAACGCCGTCGATCATGCAGTGGTGCACTTTGGAGATGATCGCGAAGCGATCACCGTCGAGGCCCTCGACGACCCACATCTCCCAGAGCGGGCGCGAGCGGTCGAGGTGCTGCTCCATGATGCGCGCGGAGAGGCGCTTGAGCTGCTCCTCGCTGCCGGGGCGCGGGAGGCTTGTGTGCCGGATGTGGTAGTCGATGTTGAAGCAGTCGTCGTCGACCCAGACCGGGTGGTTCTCGAGCGGGATGTAGCGCAGCTTCTGGCGGTAGCGCGGGATCTTGTGAAGCAGGGCCGCCGTCAGGCGCTTGAAGGCTTCTACGTCGATCCCACCATCCGCCTTGCGCAGCGGCCCGGCCTCCAGAACCTGAGTAGATGCGACGTGCATGTAGGCGTGCGGCTGCTCGAGCACGAGAAAGGAGTTGTCGAGCGCCGACAGACGGTCGTAGGCGTAGCGGGCCACGAGATGATCCTTTGCTGTTCCTGGATTGTGTACCGGGAGGGATCGTTCAGGGTGCTTGATTGGCCAAGCGGCTGCTACACTAGCCTGCATGGACACGAAACAGGGCGGCGCGCTCGGAGACTTCATCCGGAACCAGCGGGAGATCACGCGGCTCTCCCTGCGCCAGCTCGCAAACCTGGCCCGGATCTCCAATCCCTACCTGAGCCAGATCGAGCGAGGAATTTATCGCCCGTCAGCCGACATCCTCAAATCAATTGCCAAAGCCCTCGGAATCTCTCCGGAATCCCTGTTCACGCGGGCCGGGCTCCTGGACGAGGACGACAATACGGCTCACTCCGTGGGGGTCGAGGAGGCGATCCGGCTGGATTCGGAGCTCTCGAACGAGCAGAAAGAGGCCCTGATCGGGGTCTACCGGGGCTTCGTCGTCAGCAAAGGTTGATTCCTCAAGCAGATTGCTTAGTATTCCAAGCAATCAACCACCCAAGCAAGACAGAGGATCAACTCCATGCCGCAGTACAACGAACTCACCGAGGATCTGGGGAGCCGGCTGACCGACCTGATCGGGCGCGTCCAGACCTTCCAGACGGACGCGATCAGCGCGGTCCGCGAGCGCGTCGGGTCCTTCCTCCCCGAGCTCCCGACACCGGCTCTGCTCGAGAATCTCCCCAAGCCGGAGCAGATGGCCCGCGCGAACTTCGCCTTGGTCGAGCAGCTGCTCCGCGCCCAGAAGCGCTATGCGCTCGGCATCCTGGACGCCCTACAGCCGTCAGAGAAGGCTGCCGAGCCCGACGAGACCGTGCAGGCCGAGATGGACGCCGTGGACGCGCAGCCCGAGCCGTCGAGAGACCACTCGGCAGTGTAGGCATGGCCGAGCGGCCCTCCGGTCGGCTGCTCGACCGGGTCCAGAGCGACCTCCGCTACGCACGGATGATCGGCGGCGTGCTGCGCCGGTTCGTAGGGGCCGCGCCCTGGCGCGGGACCACCCTAGCCGACGTGATCGAGCACCAGGTAGACCGCACCCCTCTGGCAGAGGCCCTCCGTTTCGACGGTGGAGCCACCACCTACCGAGAGCTCGACGAGCGCGCCAACCAGTACGCGCACTGGGCGCGCTCGTCTGGAGTCCTCGCGGGCGACGTGGTCGGGCTACTCCTGCCCAACGAGCCAGGCTTCGTCTTCGCGCTGCTCGGGCTCACGAAGATCGGCGCGGTCGGCGCGCTGCTGAACACGAACCTCCGGGGGCATGCGCTTGCGCACTGCATCAATCTGGTGCAACCGGGGCACATGATCGTGAGCCCCGAGCTCGCGGAGGCGTACGCGTCGGCACGCGGAGAGCTCGACCGGACGCCGACACCGTGGTCTGTCGGAGGCGAAGCGGCAGACGGGGAAGACCTAGAGGCCGCCGTCTCGAGCAGCCCGACGGATCGTCCCGACCGAAGCATACGCGCCGGCACTCGAGCCCAGGACAGGCTCTGCTACATCTACACGAGCGGAACGACCGGCCTGCCAAAGGCCGCAAACATCACCCACTTCCGCTACCTGGGCGCGGCGGTCAGCGCCGCCGGCATGGCGCGGATCAGCGCCGACGATCGCAGCTACGTCGCCCTCCCCCTCTACCACGCCGCCGGTGTGTGCTCCGCGCTCGGCGGGGCGCTCACGAGCGGCGCCACGGCGGTGCTCGCGCGCAGGTTCTCTGCCAGCCGCTTCTGGGTCGACTGCGTCGAGCATCGAGCCACGCTCTTCCAGTACATCGGAGAGCTTTGTCGCTTCCTGCTGAACCAGCCCGAGCGACCCGAGGAACGCGAGCACGCAATCCGCATCTGTGTCGGCAACGGGCTGCGCACGGAGGTGTGGGAGCCCTTTCAGGAGCGCTTCCGCATTCCAGAGATCGTGGAGTTCTACGGCGCGACCGAGGGTAACGTGGCCGTGGTCAATCTCGACAACAAGATCGGCTCGATCGGCCGCGTCCCACCGCGCTTGCGCTCCGCGGTGGGCATCCGCCTGCTGAAGTACGACGTGGAGCGCGACGAGCTGGTTCGGGACGCCGCGGGACGCTATGTGGAAAGCGATCCCGGCGAGGCCGGTGAGGCGATCGGCAAGATCTCCGCGCTCGTGGGCTTCGATGGCTACTCGGACGACGAGGCGACCGAGAAGAAGGTGCTGCGCGACGTCTTCCGCCGTGGGGACGCGTACTTTCGCACCGGCGACCTGCTGCGAGTAGACGAGCAGGGCTACTTCTACTTCGTGGATCGGATCGGGGATACGTTCCGTTGGAGGGGTGAGAACGTCTCGACGCAGGAGGTGGCGGAGGTCCTAGCGGGCTTCCCCGCCGTGCGAGACGTCGCCGTTTACGGCGTCAACTTTCCGGGGAACGAAGGACGCGCGGGAATGGCGGCGCTGGTCATAGCTGGAGAGCTCGACCGGAAGGCCTTCGCCGAGCACGTGAAGAAGAGCCTGGCCGCCTACGCGCGGCCGGTGTTCCTGCGGCTCCTGCCACAGATCGTCACCACGGGAACCTTCAAGCACCGGAAGGTCGAGCTCGTCGGGCAGGGCTTCGATCCGAGCCGGATCGCCGATCCCCTGCTCTTCCTCGACCCGCAATCTGGAAGCTACGAGCCGCTCGACTCCGAACGCTTCGAGGAGCTCGTCGGGGCCCACGTTCGAGTCTGAGCCGTCGCACCGCACTCCCGCGTATAATCACTGTGAGGAGGACGCGGTGTCGGAGTGGATCGGAATCGAGGACGCGCGCAGGCTTCCGGGACTGAGGCTGGTGCTTCTCCGAGGACGACCGAGCCCCTGGTCGGTGGCGGCGCGAGCGCTCTTCGAGCTGAAGAAGGTGCCCTACGTGAAGGTGCACCGTGCCGAGGAGGATCCCGCCGGGGTGCTGTTCGAGTGGACGCATCAGGACAGCTTTCCGGCAGCCATGTACGAGGACGAGCGGCCGCGAACGGGCTGGGCGGAGATCCTGCTGCTGGCCGAACGGCTGGGTCCGCAGCCACAGCTGATCCCAGACGACGCCCGGGATCGCACGCTCATGTTCGGCCTCGCCCACGAGATCTGCGACGAGATGGGGCTCGCGTGGTGTCGCCGCCTGACGGGACTGGCGGCCCGCATAAAGAGTGCGCCGAAGGACGCAGACGTGCTGGATTACGCGCGCAAGTACGGGTCGGGGCGCGACGAATCGGCCAGGGCGACCCAGCGCGTGGTCGACATCCTGCGCTTCCTCGCACAGCAGCTACGAGCCCAACGCGACGCGGACCGTGAGTTCCTGGTCGGCCACGCGCTGAGCGCCGCAGACATCTACTGGGCGACGTTCTGCAACCTGATCTCACCGCTCCCCAATGAGCGGATGCAGTTGCCCGACGAGGTACGCAAAGGCTTCACCGCGGTCGATCCGCAGGTGCGCCTCGCACTCGATCCCCTGCTGCTCGAGCACAGGGACAAGATTTACGAGCGTTACCTGCCACTACCGGTGGAGTTGTAAGCATGAAGGGGATCGTCTACCACGGCACACGGGACTTCCGAGTCGAAGAGGTGCCCGACGCCAAGCTGCGCGACGACACCGATGCCGTGGTTCGTATCGAGCGGACCGCCATCTGCGGATCTGACCTCCACATCTGGCACGGCCCACCGCTGCCCGGGCCTGGCTTCCTGATGGGCCACGAGTTCCTCGGCGTGATCGAGGACGTGGGCAGCGCCGTACATCGCTTCCAGCGCAGAGACCGCGTGCTCGTGAGCTGCACACTGGGCTGCGGCACCTGCTCGCTGTGTCGCGCGAGTGTGTACAGCGGCTGCCAGACGCTGACCGCAACCGGTCCCTTCACGAACGTGTTCGGGAGCCCGCTCCAGCCGGGCGGCCAGGCAGAGGCGGCGAGGGTCCCCTTCGCTGACGTCAACCTGTTCCGCATCCCGGATGCGCTCGAGGACGAGCAGGCGCTGTTCCTGACCGACATCCTGCCCACGGGCTACATGGGCGCCGACATGGCCGAGGTGAGCCCCGGCGACGTGGTCGTCGTGTTCGGCTGCGGGCCGGTCGGGACCTTCGCGCAGCGCGCAGCGCAGCTGCGCGGCGCGGCAGCCGTGCTCGCTGTCGATCTCGACGCGGGTCGCCTCGCGCGCGCCGAGGCGCGGGGCTGCATTCCCCTGAACTCCGGCAAGGAGGACCTGCGCGAGCGTGTCCGCGAGCTCACCGGCGGGCGCGGAGCCGATTGCGCCATTGAGGCGGTCGGCAAGGGCGAGCTCGTGCTACAGGCGATCGAGGTGACGCGCCCCGGAGGGATCGTGTCCGTCATCGGCGTGATCAGCGAGAATGAGGTCACGGTGCCCTTCATGCAGGGCCTGATGGCGAAGAACCTGACGCTCCGCACCGGGCTCGTGATGCCGCAGAACTACGTGCCGATGTTGCTGCCACTCATCGAGCGAGGTCGCCTGGACCCGACCGAGATCATCACGCACCGCATGTCCCTCGATGACGGCATCAAGGGCTACGAGATCTTCGACGCCCACGAGGACGACGTGCTCAAGGTCGTGCTGACGCCCTAGCGCACCTCGACCGGATCGCCGACGCTCACGCGGCCCTCCTGTACGACGGAGGCGTATACGCCGAGGTTCTGCCCCGCCTCGCGGACCAGGCTGCGCATGATGCGCGGCTCCTTTGGCAGGTTCGGCTGGGAAAGCGTCGTCATCACGCAGCGGACGCAGTGAAGGGCGATGTCGAGGACCACGGAGCCGATGTGGACCTTCTTCCCGATCCAGCTCTGCTCGAGGAAGCCAGCCGAGGCCGTCTCTATCAGCAGATTCGGGCGGAAGCGGCGCACGTCGATCTGCGAGTCGGGTGTCGAGCCCTGCAGCGCTTCTAGCGAGGAAGAAGTCAGGACGTGGATCGGGTAGGCGTCGAAGTACGTTCCGGGTGGCGTCGCATAGCGGAAGGCCTCGGCGTAGGCTGACAGATCCGGGATGGGCTCGTCGGCTTCGAGACCCAGGAGCGAGCGAATCTCCGAGTCTGCGTCCGGGTTGTCGAAGGGAGCCGCTCTGTAGTGGTCGAGGTCGTCCTCCGGCTGCAAGGGCCAGAGGGTGATCTCTCGTCCGAGTGCCTTGGACAGCTTCTCGGCGACCAAAGGGTCGTCGGACCGGACAACCTCCCCTTCGGGGAGCCTGATATCCACCTGCGGAGTCACGCCGCGCGTGGGCGGTACGCGAAATTCGGCTTCGCAGCCGAGCAGCCCCGCAATCCTCTTCGCGCCGACGATCGCCTCCCGGGCCTCATCTCGAACCGCCCAGACTCGATCCCCGAGGACTCCCGATGCGTAGACCTCGCTGTCCTCGAGCCGCTCCCCCTGCATGGACTTGACGGGATAGCGCCAGATCTCCGAGATGGTGCCGACCTTCACTTCGAGCTCTCCTTGGTGAGCTAACGATGCTACCACCGAAGCATGAGAGAGCTCCTTCCGGACGGCATCCCCTTCGAAGCTCACGAGGAGGATGGTGTCGTTCTCGCGCTCTCGCTGCGCCACTGCGGGCTCGCTTCCCTTCCGGAATCGATGCGCGGCCTCACCGGCCTCCGCAAGCTCTTTCTCGACGGGAACCAGCTCACGTCGCTCCCGCGGAACCTGATCGACGCCTGGCCCAACCTGGAGGAGCTCTACCTCGACGGCAACCAGCTCGAAGAGGTCCCTGCAGGTCTCGAAGCCTTGCCGCACCTGAGAGAGCTGAGCATGCGTCGAAACCGGCTCAGCTCCTTGCCGGAGTCCCTATGGCGGCTGACCAACCTCCAGGCCCTCTCGATCGGCGAGAACCCACTCTTCTCCTTGCCGGATGGCATCGGCGCACTCAAGAAGCTGACGCAGCTGTACGTCCACAGCAGCGGCCTGTCCTCCGTTCCGGAGAGCATCGGCAACCTGACGGAGCTGCGCACGCTGGATCTGGGACACAATGAGCTGACGGCACTCCCTGAGTCGCTCGGCAGGCTCGAGAAGCTCAGCGACTTCCTGTACCTGAGCCACAACCGGCTCTGTGCCCTTCCGGCGTCGATCGAGCGACTCGGCGAGCTCCAGTACCTGAACCTGACTCACAACCAGTTTCGATCGCTGCCCGAGAGTGTCGGAAGGCTGACGAGCCTCCGGGAGCTCAGGCTGTACGACAATGGGCTCGCCTCCCTTTCCGACTCGCTCGGCGGGCTGACGGAGCTTCGCGAGCTTCACCTCCGGAACAACGAGCTCGTCTCGTTACCGGACGCACTCGCCAGCCTGACCAGCCTGACGCTGCTCGACATGAGGGCGAACCGCTTCGCAGTCCTTCCGAGCTGGATCGCGGACCTGTCAAAACTCGAGAAGCTCGACCTCCGCTGGAACAAGCTGCTGTCGGCTCCCGAGTGGTTGCCCCATCTAGAGGAACGCGGGTGTACGGTGTTCCGCTAGCCGTTCATCGGCTCGCGAGGAACCTGCTCTTGTCCGGGGTCACGAAGAACTCCTGGTATGGCTCCGGATCCTCGACCGACTCGATCCCGAACTGCGCACCCGCCCGAACCACAACCTGCGAGCCTCGTGGCCGGACCGTGACGGTCATACGCAGGCGCTGGAGGCCCTGGAACTTCGTCGCGCTGACCATGCCCACGCCCAGATCCGCTTGATCGAGAACGAAGCCCAGGTCTAGAAGCGTGCCAATCACGACCCGCAGCATCTGCTGAGGGTCAGAGTCGTCGAACGCGCGACTCTGGAACGCGCGCAGCTGGACCTGCGACTCCCCCGTGCGAAACAGCTTCGCGGTGGGAGACTGACAACCGAACGTCAAGGTCGCGAGGATGACCAGAGCGAATGTGTGTCGTCTCGTCGAGACCCTGCAGCACCCCGATGGATGCCTAGAGGAGCGCGCGGTGTCGGTGGAGATACGGTCGTAGACCCAGACCTCGTGTCCGGCCTCGTCCGTGGAGACGATGTTGGGAGAGCTAGGAGAGAGCCGGGGAAGTGGGGGCCGCGAGCTATCGCTCCCGCAGGCTGGTCCCCGGCACGCTCAAGAAGCTGATCTGTCCATGATACGGCGATTTCGCGCCGGCCAACACAACATCGAAATAGGTAGAGCGGCGGCCGCAATCGCGGTCGCGATCGTGTAGGTATCGCGAAAGGCTTGTGCAAACGCGTTATCGTCGCCGCCGTAGGCTGCGAGTCGGGCCGCGAATACGGCGCTAAGCACGGCCACGCTGACGACGGCGCCGAGGCTGCGCGAGAGCGCCATGATCGATCCGCCCATTCCGAGCCGATCAGCGCTGACGCTGCCCATCACCAGATTCGCGTTCGCGGCCTGGAAGACGCCGAAGCCGATGCCGAGCAACCCCATGCGCACGCCGACGCCGATGACGTTCGATTGACCATCGAGACGGCTTAGCGCGTAAAGAACCGCCACGGTCGCCGCTATTGCAGCAGTAGACAGATGAGCGGGCGACATCCGATCGGACAGCCAGCCGCCGAGCGGCGCAACCAGCGCGGATACGACCGGCGTCAGGACGAGGAGCACGCCGAGCGTCGTCGCGTTCGCCGCCAGCAAGCCCGAGACATAAAACGGAAAGATGAAGAGGTTTACGAAGGTAGCCATGAAGAACAGGAACGCTGCGATCACGGCCGGTAGCAGTACGCGGTCCGCCAGCAGAGCAGGATCCAACAAGGGTCGGACGGCGCGCCGCTCGAAATAACCGAACGCTGCCAGGAAGATCGCGGCAGCGACGGCGAGCCCGATTACGCTCAGATCTGACCAACCGCGGCGGCCGCCGAGCGTGAGCGAGACGATCAACGCCACGAGCCCGACAAACGACGTCAACGCTCCGGCGGTGTCAAAGCTGGGACCTTGGCGCCGCGTAGCCCCAGTACCGTCTGGCGAGGGCGCCAAGGTGCCAGCCTTCAGCGCGAAGAAAGCGAACGCGAACGTCGCGACACACAGCGGCACACGCGCGAGAAAGATGGACGGCCAGCCAAACGCATCGACCAGAACACCGCCGCCAATGAATCCGGCGATCATGCCAGCTGTGCCTATAGCGGTCATCACACCGAGTGCGCGGCCGCGTTCATCGGCAGGAAAGAGCCGGGTCACGAGACCGGGCACAGAGGCCAACATCAGCCCATTACCGATGGCCTGCAGCACCCGCAAGGCGAACACACCCGCGAGGGTCTCATCGGCGAGGCCGATCAGCAGCACCGCGAGGGTATACACCGCTACGCCGCAAAGGTAGAACCGCCGCAACCCGTACAAGTCCGCGGCAGCGCCGAGCCCGAGCTGCAAGCCCGTCGTTGCGCCTACATAGGGCGCCCTGGAACACGATGATCCCCTGCTCTCCCAGCCTGATCAGCTGTTTTTGGTCGATCTACCCGAGACCCTAACCACCATGTGCTGGGACGTGATCTTCGTCGACGGGCCCCAAGGCAACCAGTTCTGGCGTCCGGGCCGTATGAAGAGCATCTACACGGCCGCTCAGCTCGCCCACCAGAGCGGGGGCACCGACGTGCTGCTACACGACTGCGACCGACGCGTGGAACGAGCGTATGCCGACAGGTTCCTCGGTCCCGATCACCTTGTCGAACAGGTGGAGAAAATGCGCCACTACCGGACGCCGCGCCTCAGTTGAGCCTCCGGACCCTCGCCGTGGCTCGCCACGTCGACATCGAACAGCGAGCCAGAGCTTGAACTGCCTCCAAGAGCTCGAGAAGAGGATCGAGACTCGCGAGGCGGAGATCGCGGTCATCGGTCTCGGCTACGTCGGCCTCCCGTTGGCGCTCGAGTTCGCGGAGGCGCGATACAGAGTCATGGGCATCGATCTCGACGGAGAGCGCGTCGAAGACCTGAACGCTGGACGCTCCTACCTGGCGGATGTCCCCTCAGTCCGTGTGCGCGCTCAGGTGGCCGCGTGCAGGCTCCTCGCCAGCACCAGTTATGGCGACCTCGATCGTGCCGACTGCATCAACATCTGCGTTCCGACGCCGATGAGGCAAACACGCGACCCCGACGTTTCTCACATCGTCGCCGCGCTCCGCAACGTGCGGACGATCCTGCGGCCAGGTCAGCTCGTGATCCTCTGCAGCACAACATACCCGGGCACAACTCATGAACTCTATCGGCCGATGCTCGAGCAGGCGGGGCTCACCGTCGGCAAGGACGTCTGCCTCGCATTCGCTCCCGAACGCATCGATCCAGCCAACACGGAACTGCCGTGGAACGAGGTCCCGAAGATCGTAGGCGGTGAAACCGAGCTCTGCGCTCGCCTGGCGGGCAAGCTGTTTGAATCGATCTTTCACCGGACGGTCCTCGTCTCCAGTTCTCAGGCGGCAGAGATGGTCAAGCTTCTGGAGAATACATTCCGGATGATAAACATAGGTCTGGCCAACGAAGTCGCGATGATGTGCGACGTGCTGGGTCTGGACGTCTGGGAGATCATCGAGGCCGCAGACACCAAACCCTACGGGTTCATGAAGTTCGAGCCGGGGCCAGGCTCGGGCGGACACTGCATTCCGGTCGATCCGAACTACCTTTCCTGGAAGCTGCGACGCCTCAATTTCAATCCCCGCTTCATCGAACTCGCTAGCGACATAAACAGCTCCATGCCGGGATGGGTCGTGGAACGTGCCGTCCGGATCATGAACCGTGACGGGCTCGCCATCAGCGGACTCCAGATCCTCTTACTGGGAATGGCATACAAGGCGGAGGTCGCAGACACCCGTGAGTCCCCAGCTGCTGATATCTTTTCGTCCTTCACGGAACTCGGCGCCCGTGTGAGCTATCACGATCCATTGGTGGACAAGGTCGAGATCGGTGGCCGTACGCATGAATCCGTCGAGCTGACCGATTCGGTCCTCGAACAGGCAGATCTCGTCGTGATCACCACGGCACACAGTGCTGTCGATTACTCGAGAGTCTGCGAGCATGCACAGAGGGTCCTGGATACGCGGAACGCTACGGGGCCCCTGGGAAGGTTACCCGGTGTGGAGCGACTCTAGCCCCCTTACCGGATCGGACGCTGATCTGCTATGACGTCTCCGATGATGTATTCCAGCGAGTATCTGGGCGCCCAGCCGATGGCCTCCGCAATTCTCTCCAGTGATGGGACGCGTCTCGACATGTCCTCAAAGCCCGGCGGATAGGCTTCGTGGTATGGAACGAGCAGGATCTCGCTCTCGCTCGCAGACAGGCGAATGACCCGCTCCGCCAGCTCGAGAACGGAAGTCTCCTCGGTACTCCCGATGTTGAAGACCTGCCCATAGGTGCCGGGGGTCGACATCAGGGCGAAGATGGCCTCTGTAACGTCCTTGACGTGCACGAAGCAACGCGACTGGTCTCCGCTCCCGAACACGGTCACACGGCGCCCGCCAAGCGCCTGTTCGACGAAGGACGGAAGGACCATCCCAAATAACCCCGACTGTCGCGGGCCAGATGTGTTGAATAGCCGACCAATGACGACGGGAAGCCCTTCTTCAGCGGCGTAAGCCAAGGCCAGAAACTCACCAAGAGCCTTCGCGCATGCATACGACCAGCGCGGACGCATGATCGGCCCTAGCAGCAGATCTCCATCCTCGCGAAAGGGAAGCGTCGTTCCCTTGCCGTAGACCTCGCTCGACGACGCAAAAAAAGAAGGGCATGCGCTTCTTCGCGGCAGCACGCAGCATGACTTCCGTGCCCTCAATGTTGTTCCTGATGGTGGCGACCGGACGCTCCAAGACCAGTCGAACACCCACGGCGGCAGCGAGGTGGAGGACGATGTCGGCTTCGTCGACGAGCTCGCCCACCGTGCGCTCATCCGTTACTGTGCCCTTGACGTGACGGAACTGTGGGATCCGCTCCAGGTGAGCGATGTTCTGCATTGCGCCTGTTGAGAGATCGTCAAGCGTCGTGACAGCCCACCCCTCGCCCAGATACTTTTCGGCGAGGTGAGATCCGATGAACCCGGCGCCGCCCGTGATCAGGGCGTGGTCACGCATCCGCGCCGATTTCAGCAAGCAACATCATGGGGATTCATAGGGCATCGGGCCGATGTATGCCGATTCCCCCCCGTTAGAGCTTGGCGACTTGACGATTCGACTCGAGGGCATGACTCGGCACGATACAAGCACTTGCAAGGCCTTCAGGCCGTCCGTCCAGCGCACCTTCTTCCCCTCAGAGACGCTGCGCGGCGCATAGGTTACCGGCACCTCGTAGATACGGTGGCCGAGCCGCAAGAGCTTTGCCGTGATCTCGGGATCGAACTCGAACCCCACGGACCGAAGGTTGATGGACTCGATCACCTCTCGTCTCATGACCTTGTAGGCTGTTTCCATGTCGGAGACGAGACTTCGGTACAGCAGAGATGTTGTCGCGCTCAGGAAGAGGTTCGCGAGTCGACTACTGAGCCTGTCGCCCTTGTTCCAATAGTCGCGCACACCGTAGACGACGTCTGCGGTCCCGTCCGCGATGGGCCGGATGAGACTGGCGTAGGCAGCCGGGTCGAGCTCGAGGTCCGCGTCCTGAATCAGCACCAGGTCCCCGGTCGCCCGGGCCAGTCCGAGCCGAATCGCGGCCCCCTTGCCGAAGTTCACATCAGAATAGTGGTGAATCTCGTTCTCGCTGGCCTCGTCGCGGGAGCTGGTCAGCCGGAGGCGTGTGGAATCCGTCGATCCATCGTCAACGACGATGATTTCCTTCTCCATAGAGAGCGACAGCCGACGTACCCGCCGGAGAACCTCGACGATCGTGTCCTCTTCGTTGAAGACCGGGATGATGATGGATAGCCTCACTGCGTCACCGCGGTTTGAGTCTTCAGATACTCGGCGATTGGCCGCCAGGTCCTTCCCCGCAGCAGGCTCTCAATACGCTTCGCCATCCGGGAACGACCGAAGCGCTGGATCACGCGCTCCATCCCCTTCAAGCCTGCAATCGGCTCGATCGCGGAACGGAGTTCCCACGGATGGAAGTAGAGATGGACGACCTCCGCTCTTCTCTCGATGCGACCGAGTAACAATCGAGACAGGACAAAGGGATACAAGCGGCAGTAGAACCCGCTGGGGCCGGCAAGCCGGAACCCCGCGATCTCCGCGGCCGACGGTGGCACCTCCCAGAGCTCGCTCCCGATGAGCCTGTAGGGAGCACGGTCGAAGTGGGAGCGCCTGTGACCAGTCAAAAATGCGGGGAACAGACTCGAGTCGTAGGCAAATCCCGTCGCGGCCAGAAGCTCGAGCGCCCAGTGATTCGGCCCCGGTATGGACCACCATGGCGCCCGGAACCCGAGCACCTGCGATACATTCGACGCCTTGTTGATGGCCTCCAACGCCTGCTCGACATCTCGTCTGAACTCGTCCGGGGTCATCGCGTCGACGGAGGCATGCACCATCCCGTGGCAGGCCAGCTCGTGACCGCGATGGGCTACCTCGCGTATGAGATCCGGAATCGACGCGGCAACGCTCCCGACCACGAAGAAGGTGGCTCGCGCCTGAACGCGATCCAGCAACGCGAGTGTCTGCTGGACATCGCGGACCAGGGTATCGACGTCGATTGACAAGACCGGACCGCGGCGCACGGATAGACGATCCTCGAGATCCACGGACAGCAGATGCGGGCCCGCGGCGCTCGGGATGGACGGCTTCAGCCTCGTGGGGTGGATCACTTCTCGCACCGTCAATGGATCCCTCTCATCCGAACGGCATGACCCTGACGAACCTGGGCCTCCGTCACGGTGAGCTGCAGGACGGCCTCCGGGGCCATACCTGGAGTACCGACGCGGATCTGATAGCCCTCTTCCAGAGGGAGAACTGCCCCGGCTCTCGTGGCGCCCGTGGTTGCGTAGGGAACGACTACCATAAAGTTGCCCTCGTCGTCAGCGGTGACGGTCCTGACATACTCGAACGTCCGCTTCGTCGAGGCTGCTTGCAAGCGCAGCGTCGCTTTGACGACAGTTCTCGGAGCAGCGTGACCGATCAAGCGAGCTCCAAGGACCTGTTCGAAGATCTTCACTGACGCGGTAATCTCGTGATCGTACACCGTCCCCTCGGTCGTCACCACCAGTCCGCCCCGCTCCAGCCGTCTGCGATATTTGCGCTCGTCCTCGACAGAATTCACGGGTAGCGTCAAGCGTTGAATGCCCGTTGGTCCCACGCGATGGGCCAGGTAGCTCTGATGCGGGCTCTCGTAGACGAGTCTGTAGTGGCTCAGCTCCGCGCCATCTTCCAGATAGAGACGCAGCGCCATGGTGCGGCGTGCGGTCTCGCTCAGCGTCAGGTTCGGGATACGTCCCGGAGGGACTTCCCAATGGCGATCGACCACGAGGTACTCCTGTGCCGACCGTCCGATCGTACGCGCCTTATCGAAGAAGCGTGAACCGATGGTGAGGGCGTCGAGAACGATATAGTCGACGGCCTCTTCAGGACCGCAGGCAGGACACAGCAAATCGAGAGACTCGGACTCCTCTTCGCACATCAACCACTCGGCGGTGCGCCTCGTCGCGCCGCCGCTCCATACGACGGGGCGATCTGCGAGCGCGGAGACGAAGCTTCCGAACTCGCCTGCGCTCAGGACCCCGTGAGTATCGGGGGGGAACTCGTACCCATCACCATCCCAGGGCTCCACCGCGGCGCTGGCAGGAACGGAGGGCTCCGGAGTGTGATCCTTCAACCAGGCCATCGTCTGCAGCCAGCCATCGTCTAGCGACTGGAGACGCCCCGCATATTCCGAGGAGAGCACGGGTGGATCCACCAGCCCCAGAGGCCATGTCGGAACCACGAGGGCGAGCAGCATAGCCCGCGCGAATGCCGAGCCGTAGCGCGGAGACGCACTGGGGCGTGTCAGGACTGCCAGCTCGACCAGGGCCAGAGTTGCAAGCATCGCGACGAAGGGTGGTGCCTGGTAGGCGTATGCATTCGTCTGCCACGAGAGCAGCATCACCATCGCCGCGACGGTGGCAGGGACCAGGGCAGTGCGCGATTCGGGGCGGCCCAAGGCGGCATTGAGAACCAGGGGGGGGGCCGCGAGGGCCAGCATGCCCGCCAGTCCGAGTGACCTCCAGTAGGCAGACCAGCTCATCTGGAGCTGGCCCTCCAGGAGCAAGACCTTCGGGTCGAGCAGGTCCGACGCGAGCGCAGCCGCGCCGTCCGAGTACACCATGATCGAGTAGCCAGACGCGACTACAACGACGAGCCCGCTCCACGCGACAGCCCTCGGGGAGACTCCCCTGCGAACGAGCCTTTTGGCGCCGTACAGGTACGCAGCCGGGCCCATCGTCAGCAGACCACACGCTCCCACCACGAGTGGAAAGGTCTGCGGGACCATCACCAGGTCCTGCCACAGCAGCGAAGGAACGACGACCATGATCGTGAGACCGAGGCCGTAACGAAACGTCGCCGTGGCGGTAGCCGCGGTGTCGAGACCGCGCAGGATCTCGAACGTGGCCAGAACGAGGAGGGCCAGACCGATCAGGAACAGGTAGGCAGGCGCGCCGTTCCAGGTGAAGAGGAAGACGGCCATGGGCAGCGCATGCCCGAGGGACGGTCGCCAGAACGGCGGCGGTGCAGGAGCGCTGCTCACGTGAAGGCAGCGTACGAGACCTGCAACCGCGAGGACCGAGAGCAGCATCGCGGCGGCATGCTGATCGGCAAAGCCCAGGATCGTTCTGGAAAGCGACCAGCCAGGAAAGAGCACGAAGATCGCGCTTGCGGCGAGCGCCAATAACGGCCGGACCAGCGGTCGACATAGCCAGTACACGGCTGCGACCGTCAGCGACGCGAGAATGGCGGGGGACCAAGCGGTGGCTGCTGCCACCGTCTCCGGGACCGGCTCGCCGGCAGCCAGCAGATACGACGCGGCAGCGACCGACAGATCAAGCAGTCCCACGTCGGTGGATCTCAGGCCGTTGGGATAGCGAGTGCCGACGTCCCAGCGCTGGAGTTGCGGAAAGCGATCCACGGCGAACTGCGCGTGGCGGAGCTGCATGTACGCGTCGGCCCCGAGCAACCGCACCGGCTCGGACTCGGGGAGCACGATCTGGCTTGCCGGCCAGACCCGGAAGGCCAGCGCCAAGAGGCAGAGAGCCAGCAGAACGATGACAGGCCAGACCTCTCCGAACTTCTGGCGCCAGAAGGTAGCTCTTGCCATATCCGAATTTCCGCGTTTCTCCGGGCGAGAGCTGGGCCCGGCCGCCGCGTCGAGGCTCGGGTCAGTTATGGGCCGCCGTGCGCTTGCGCAGCCAGAGGATCGCTCCCAGTGCAACCCAGACGACGATCGTGCCTCCCACGGGTTCCGGCACGCGGACGAAGTCGATCCCCGCGCTGGCATCCGAGTTCGCTGTGAGGTCGACGGTAAAGGCCAGGATGTCGACGTCGGACAGCAGCGTGGGTGCGATCCACGACGAATCGGTGAGATACGTGGTAGAGCTCAACGCCGTCATGGTGTTGTGCGCGAAGTTGCCAAGAGTATCGCTGATCAGCATCGAGACGTTGCTGATCGTGCCGTTGATCGACGCGAGCCCAAGCTGGAAAGAGGTGGCACCAGACTGAGTCATGTTCAAGCCACCAAGAACGTATCCCACGCCGCCGCTCAACGTATCACCCGGAAAAGCATCCTGCAGCTCCATCTGCAAGACATCTGTGGGGGAAAATTCTCCCCAGGTCATCGTTCCCGTTGCCGAGGGATAGACAGCATTGAAGCTGATGAAGTGATCACGTGACACGTTGAAACAGGCATTCACGTTGACGAACTGGGAACCGGTCGGCCCGAATATGCTGACGTTTCCGGCGAAGCCGGTCTGGTTGAAACTGTCGACCAGCAGGAAGTCTCCCGAGCTGCACAGCCCCGGGGGAGTGGAGACGACCCAGCCGAGGTCCGTGCCATCGGTCCAGGTGTAGAAAATGTCCTGATCGAAGCCGACCTCGGATCCGAATCGAATATCGGCATCCGTAACGAGCTGCCCCGGGTCGTGCACTAGCTCAGCAGAAGTGAAATTGCCGCTCAGCAGAAAGAGCCGACTATCATTCCGATAGAGTAGTGAGACATCATCAACGGTGCCGCCTACCGCGATGTCGCCAAAGTCTCCGAATAAGCCCTCGGTCACCGTCACGGGTGGCATGGTGAGTGTGCCGTTCACGAACGTGTGGTAAAGATCCACTCGGGCAGTCTCCGGCGTCAGGGCGACCAGGAACCCGTCACTCACGGGATCGACCGCGATTGCCGCGTTTCCATCTCCGAGGTTGCTGACCACCGTGGTATTCCAGCTCGCTCCCCAGTCGGTGCTCACGACCTGGATGAACTCGAAATCAGTCACGCAGTAGATCCCGATGATCGTCCCGGCGGCGTTCACCGCGAGGCTGTATTCACGACCGGACGAGCTCATATAGCCCGATGCAACGTCGACCGGCGAATTGAACACCCCACTACCTGGCAATGTCTCCACCTGGGCAAACGTGGGGCCCACGCCTGAGCCGTCGCCGGTTTGGCGATAGAGGGCGATCCGGCTGCCGTCAGGTAGGACGCCGGTAGCCGTCTGCGAAACGTGGTAGCCGGACGGGATCGTCGTGACAAGGTCCGGAACGAATGGTCCGGCCCCGCAAGCGTCCACGATGAACAGCTGGTTCGTGCTGTCGTTTACGTAGACGAACGAGCCGCCATCTCCCGCAGAGGGCGAGGTGATGAAGCTGCCGCTGGCTACCCACTCCTCCGAGAAGGGACCACGTCCGGAAGATCCCGTCCTGTAGCCCCACGCGCCGCCAGCGTCCACGCTGAACACTCGAGGGCCGTCCGGGCAGATGATGATCTCCGGACGGATGCCGTTCTGCAGGGGGCTCCCGAGCGTGGTGTCGACCGCGAGCGCCCCTGCCTCGACTCGCGCGGGGATCACGAGCACCAGCGCCAGGGTAATGCCGCAGACGCCCCTCAATGCTTGCTGCCGAGGGGAGCGCCGGACGGAGACGTCCAGACAGCCAAAATCATCTCTGGTGCCAGGGCCGGGTATCTGAACCGCAACCAACTCGCATCCCCACAGTTGAGCTTCTCGAAGGCCCGGATTGGGCCCATTATGCCATGCAGGCGCACGTACACAAACTTCTCCGACCTGTTCCTATCGTGCATGGACGAGCTCGCGTAGCATGGCCCGAAGCCGGAGGGAGATTGACGCCAAGGGTCCTTCACATCGCGAAGTTCTTTTCGCCATTCGTCGGCGGCATGGAGGCGTTCCTCGGCGATCTGCTGACCTCCCTCGCCGCTCGAGGCGTTCACGTCGACGCGCTGGTCCACCAGCACGCAACCGGCGGCGCCCCGGACCACCAACAGCCGGGGGCGCCGACTTGCGCACCAGCAGTACATCGCGTGCCTTCCCACGGAAGCCTGCTGTACACGCCTTTTAGTCCCCTGTTTCCGGTCTTTCTCCGCGAGAGCATGAGCAGGCTCCGACCGGACATCCTCCATCTTCACCTCCCAAATCCCTCGGCCTTCTGGGTCCTCGCCGATCGGCGAGCCCGTCAGCTGCCGTGGATCATCCAGTGGCACGCAGACGCGCTGGGCTCGCGCGATAAGCGCCTGGGCCTCGCCGGGCGGGCGTACCGACCGTTCGAGACCAGGCTCCTTGCCCGAGCCCGCGCTGTAATCGCAAGCTCCGCTGCCTACGCCGACACGAGCGAGGCGCTCACCAGGTGGCGCGAGAAGGTGCGGGTGATTCCGCTGGGGATCGATCCGTCCCGCATCCCCCGATTGTCTGCGCAGCTCGAGAGCTGGGCCAACGAGTCCTGGGGGACCGGGGATCAAAGGGTACTCAGCGTCGGTCGGCTCACCTACTACAAGGGTCACGAGTGGCTCGTACGGGCCGCGGCTCGCCTGGATGGGCTCCGGGTGCTGATCGTCGGGGGCGGGGAGTGCCGGCGTCATCTCGAGAGGTTGATCTCTGATCTCGGCGTCGGGCAGAAGGTCTTCCTGCTCGGCATCCGCTCGGATTCCGAGCTCCATGCTCTCATGGCGACGAGCCATTGCGTGTGCCTGCCATCGATCGACCGGGCGGAGGCGTTCGGAGTCGTCCTGCTCGAGGCGATGCTCCACGCAAAGCCCGTGGTCGCGTCCGCGATACCGGGGTCGGGTGTTGGCTGGGTCGTCGCGGAAGAGGAAACCGGCCTCCTGGTTCCCCCGGCAGATGCCGGGGCGCTGGCTGACGCATTGCATCGCGTCTTCGGGGATCCAGAGCGGGCCGCCGAATGGGGGCGTCAGGGCCGGAGGCGCGTCGAGAACTTCTTCCGGATCGGCCCGGTCGCCGACCGCATCCTCTCACTCTATCGGGAGGTCTCGGATACGGCGGGGTCTTCTCGCTCGTGGGCCGCCACGAGCCGCTCGTAGACCTCAATCGTTGCATCGTCGCTGGCGAAGACCGTCTCTGCTCGTCGACGCGCCGAGCGACCCATCCGCTCGCGCAGGACGGGGTCTCGATAGAGACGCTCGATGGCGGCAGCGAGAGCCTCAGGATCGCGCTGGGGAACCATGATGCCTTCCGATTCCGTCACGGCGTCGGAGACCCCGCCCACTGCGGTTGCCACGATGGGTCTGCCGCTGGCCATGGCTTCGAGCAGTACGTTGCCGAGCGTTTCGGTCTCACCCCGGGAGTCAACGACCGACGCGAGCGCGAAGACGTCGCTGGCTGCGAAGTAACGCGGAGTCTCGTCGGTGTCCAGCTCGCCCGTGAAGACGACATCGAGCCCATGGGCCCGGGCGCGCAGCTCCGGCTCGAGGGGTCCGTCCCCGCCGATCACGAGGCGCATCCCCGCATGTCGGAGCTTCAGGATCCGGTAGGCGTCGATCAGCCAGGCGAAGCCCTTCTTCTCGATTAGCAGGCCCAGGCTGAAGATCAAAAAGTCGTCGGTACCGATCCCGAGCTTCTGCCTAACCTCCTGATCCACGTTCGAGCGGAAGCGCTCCAGGTCGACCGTGTTGCGGTTCACGGTCCAGGACGAGGGCGCGACGTGCCGAAGCGACTCGTCCCGGGTGTAGGAGGAATTGAAGAAGACGTGATCCGCGCCGCTCAGAATGGCACGATTCACCCACCGATCGAGCGGTCGCCTCCAGTTGGCCCTCCGCACAGTCACGCAGACGGGCTTCTTCGTGACCCACCCCACGAGCAGTGCGACCGGTCCGATCTCGGTCCACTGGGCATGGATCAAGTCGCAGCGGCGAGCGACGCTCAGCGCGCGCACGAAGAAAGCCATCAGGAAGAGGGGCAGTTGTAGTCGTGCACCCCAGCCGAGTCGGAGATTCGTCACGACCCCCGCGCGGTACGCGACGCGTTGCAGCCGAAGGGGGCGGAAGTACGCAAAGCGGTGAACGGCCACCCCATCCACGACGTCGAAGGGCGTACTGTTCGCATCACGCGGCGAGACCACCTCGACGCAGATTTCGCGTCTGCGCAGATTCCGAACGGCCTCTCGCACCATCGTGCCACGCGGGTCGCCCGGACGACGCAGGTACATGGTCGAGAGAATACAGACCTTCATGGCGGCAGCTGCGCCGAGAGTATCTCACGGTCCCTATCCGGAGCGCCCGCGCGGAGCTCGCCCTGTGTATACTCCTCTGCGTCGAGGTACTCGGCTCAACCTCTCTCAGGAGCTTTGCGGGTGGACGTCAGCATCGTCATTCCCGCCTACAACGCCGCCGAGCTCATCGCCGCCACGCTGCGAGAGCTGAGCGCCTTTCTCGATGAGCACACGGAGATCTTCGGCGAGCACGAGATCATTCTCGTCGATGATGGATCGACGGACGAAACCCTGCAGATCGTCCGAAAGAGCTTCCCGCATGTGGTCACCATTGCGCTCACGCGAAACAGCGGCAAGGGAGCCGCGGTGCGAGCAGGAATGCAGGCCGCCAGGGGAGACCGTCGTCTCTACATGGACTGCGACCTGCCCTACAGACTCGAGGCGCTCGGTGTCGTGGCCGAACGGCTGCGCAGCGGAGGGATCGATCTCTGTATCGGCTCGCGGGACCTGCCCGGGTCGGAGTTTCTTGTCCATTCGGGCAAGCTGCGACGGGTCGCGAGCTGGATGTTCACGACCCTCGTCTCCAGGCTTGTCCTTCCCGGCATCGAGGACTCTCAGTGCGGGCTGAAGGGGTTCGCGGCGGCTACCGCTTCACGCCTCTTTGGGGAAGCGCGGGTCGATGGATTCGCATTCGACGTCGAGATCCTGTACCTCGCAAGGCGACACGGGCTAGCGATCGAACGCGTTCCCGTCCGGCAGTGGCTGGCGAGCCCTTCATCGCTCCGGCTCTTCCGTGACGGAGGGGGAATGCTGCGGGACCTGGTCCGGATCCGACTCCGCGGATCCTTGAACGCCGCGCCGAGTTCGGCGATGGCACCCGAGCTCGAGTCGCGCGCCCTCGATCGCATTCTCGACGGCGTCGAGGGCAGAACCGTGCTCGACGTGGGGTGCCATACGGGCGCCTTGTGCGCTGAGGCAGCGCGGCGCGGCGCTGTGCGGGTGCTAGGCCTCGAGATAGAGAAGGCCCGCGTGCTTCGAGCCACGGAGACGGTGCGCCCGTGGGGGGCGCGGGTGGAGATCCGACGCCACGACGTGGAGACCGGGCTCCCCGCTGAGTCATTCGACTACGTGATCTGCCTGAACGTGCTTCACCACATGGCCGACCCTCTTGCACTCCTGCAGGCCTGCGCCGACCGCACCCGTGATCGGCTTGTCCTCGAGGTCGCAGGCTTCGGGCGCCACGATCGCAGGAAGTTCGGTCGCTGGGGGCGAATCCGACGTCTCGAACGCTTCCCCGTGATCTGGGTGGGAGAGGGCAACGGGTATCTGCTCGGGAAAGGCCAGCGCTTCTTCTTCAGTCCGGAGTCTCTTCGCACCCTGCTCCTTCAGCAGCGACACCTGTTCGCAGATGTCGAGCTGTTTCCGCGCGCGTACAAGGACCGCAGCATGCTGGTCGCCTACAGGAGGAAGGTGGGCCACCTCGTCGTCGTCGCCGGCCCGACGGCCGTCGGCAAGAGCACGCTGATCGAGCGAATGCGGGCCGGTTCTGCGCCAGAGATCGCCGCGCAACTCGGCCTGAGCGGCTTCGAGGACTTCGCCGTGGTGAGTGCAGACGCGCTGTCTGCAGATAGACAGCGCCGCACGGAGAAGCTGATCCTTCACTACGACACGGCACTGCCCCATGTAGAGGAGCATGCGTGGACATACGCCCGGGACCCGGCCCTCGATCTCCTCGCGTGTGCCGAGCGCGTCTCGGTCGTGAGCCTCCGCGCGTCCGCCAAAACGCTTCGCGAGCGACTGGTCGAAAGTGAGTTCGGAGGCAGGCGACCCCGAGGCAGCAGAGATCTCTATCAGCTCTGGGAGCGTCTGCCGCACTTTCTCCAGGGCTGGAGCCTCGTCCTCACCCGAAGCCTGCGACGTCGGGCCTTCTTCGATCGCAGGCTCAAGCGCCTGGCGTCGCTTCCTCGACACCGGCGACTGTATCGCCTCTACCATGAGGACACGGCAGTGGATACGCTCTACTCCGGTTGGCGCTCGTTCGTGGAGTCGGTGGAAACCGAACATCGGCTCGAGGTGGATGCTGGACAGGAGGCAGGAGGTGCGTGCGGGCAGAGGGACGCACCTCTCACCGGACCTTGAACAGCACCGAGCCGACTGTCCTGTGGATCGAAGTCCAGAGGCCCGCCTCGTCGAGCGCTCGAATGTAGTCAGCCGAAAGCTCTCGCCGCTCAGCATCGCTCCTCGCGGGAGCATCGCTCGCCCGACCGAGCAGCCCCGCGCATGTCAGATCGACGAACACGAAATCGTAGCGTCGTTCGCGGAGGAAGCGGTCGACCTCGACGGGAGTCTTCGAAAAGCCGGACCGGTCGACAAGTTCGCGCCGAAACCCTCGCTCCGGCTCGCACCATGGGCACGCGTCGAGGTCATAGGAAAGGATCTGGTGGGCCCCGAACTTGCCGGTGTGGCAGAGATGAAACACCCGCGTGCCGCGGGGCAGCCGCGAGAGGAAGGTGTAGGCTTCCATCTGGCCGTAGCGCAGCATCCCGGGGTCCGGCGGCCACTGCGAGGTATTCAGGCGGAGCTTCGGTATGAACGCGCTCGTAGCGAGGAGCGCCGCGAGCACGGCGATCACCAGGGGAGGTGGGTAGATTCGAGACCGCGACAATGAAACGGCGCCCCGTCCAGCGAGAAGAGCGACCGGAATGGCGAGCAGCACCCAGAAGCGGAACGAGAAGAGAGCGACAGCGAAGACCGTGCACCCGTAGAGGCCAAGGAAGCAGAACCCGAGCCAGAGTAGACTGATTACGGTCGATTCGGAGTCGGATCCGCGAGGATCGCGCAGAAGCTTGCTTATGCCCGAGGTCACGCCGACGATCAGCAGCAGCGATACTCCTATTCCCCAGCCGACTGGCTGGGTGAAAAGCCCTCGACCTCGCGCAATCAGAAAGTCCTCGGCCGAGTAGAGGCGCGTGGCCGAGCCCGCCGCGCCGATGCAGGTGCGACTCTCCTCGACGATCTCGGGGCGAGCCTCGGTGTAAGCCAGATCTCGGCCAACCGAGACCTGCACAAGGTCGCCGCCATACTTCGCGAACATGGGTCCCCACCACAACAGCGCTACGACAAAACCTACGGTGGCGACAGCAGCCAGATCTCGAACGCGGCAGTGTCGAAATAGCACCTTTACGATGGCGAAGAGCGCGACCAGGACTCCGACCTTCAACGCCTGGGATGGCTGCACGAGCGCGACCGACCCCAGCATGAGGCCCGCCAAGAGACTCCAGCGAGAATCGTCGGGAATCCTCGCCAGGCAATACAGGAGGACGAGGGCGAGCGTGATGGCGAGGCTGTGCGCCCAGACGAAGTGAGAGAGATACGAACGGAGCACGAAGAGGATCGCCGTGGAAGCAAGAGCCGTCGGCGCGCTCCGGGTAAAGCGGAGAGCGAAGAAGAAGAAGAACGGGATCCCCAGCGAGACGATCACCGCGTTGAAGAACTTGAGAGTCCAGATCGTATCGCCGCTGATCCGCGACAGGACTCCAAGCAGAACGTCGAATCCGGGCGGATAGGGGTCGATGTACCGGAACAGGGACTCGGTTCCTTCGGGGACGAACGCGGTCGCCTCGGCGGCCACGTAGCGCGCCCCCGTGCCGTGCATCCACGAGTCCCCGTCCGCAAGCCAGTCATAGGCGAAGCTGCCTGAGAGGTGCATTGCGAGCGTTGCCATGAACAGCGCCAGTACGGAGATGAGGTACACCGACCTCAGTCCTAGGTCCGACCGCCAGCCAGAGCTAACGCGCAGTCTCACAAGAGGTGCAACGAGCGAAAACACCAGCAGCAAGAAAGCGTCAAGAGGGATGCCGAGCAGATTCAGCGCCAGTGCCGCAGTCAGAAAGCCCGCCAGACCGACACCGAACGTCATGACTACTCGTTCGGCCAGAGGTTCGGAGCGCTTCACGAGAGATAGCGCTGTGTATCCGAAGGCCCAGACGGTTACCACGAAGTAGAGCACCGCGAGCGGCTTCACAAACCCTCCGCGGTCGCTTCATTGGCGAGGCCCATAGGCTATTATGCACGCGGATCGAAGCGTCGCGGTTGGGACAGCAGCACTAGGGGAATCCGGGAGATGAGACTCCACGATTCGGAGGCCCCTCCGCGGATCAGGCGCGCGACCACGCTCGTCATACTGGTAGCGATTGCCGCGCGGTTCGGGATCACCTTCCTCGTTCACGCCTCGGGAGACAGCCTCGGGCACCTGTCCGTAGCGCGCTACATCGCGCAGACCCAGGCGTTGCCGCTCTTCGAGCCGGTGTACCGACCGTTCTTCTACTACCCCCCGTTCTTCCACGTCGTTGCGGCAGGCCTGTACGCAGCCTTCGCAGCCTTCGGCGAAAGCGCGGCCACCAAGGCGATGGATTTTGCAGCACCCCTGTTCGGAGGTGCAACGCTTATCGTCTCCTACCTCCTCATCCGCTCGCTTGTCCCGGCCCGAACGACCCTCTGGGCCATGATATTTCTCGGCTTCGTTCCGCTCCACGTCTACTACTCGACCCTGGGTCACGTAGACATCGCGGCCAGTCTATTGGCCGTCTCTTCGGTGTGTATGCTGCACTACCGTCGCCTCGGCGGAGGGGCGATCGTGAACGGGTTCGGACTGTTGACCAAGTACTCGCACGTGTTCATTTTTCCGACGCTGCTCTTGATATTGAAACGTGCCTCCCCGGCAGGACGATCCTGGGTACTGTCCACCCTCGCCTTCTTCAGCGTGGGAATCCTGATCGGAGCGCCGCTCTACGTGCGCAACATGATCCGCCTCGGAACTCCCATCTGGCCCTTTCTCAGCAGCACCTTTGCCAGCCTCGGCTTGGAACCGTTGCTACCCGCCCATATGGAGCCGGCAGCGCTCTCGAACCTCGCGGATCCGTGGCTCCTCGTCAGGGCGTACCTGGATATCTTTGGGGTTCCTCTCGGACTCCCGTCGAATCTCTTGCTGGTTCCCCTCCCCCTGGTCCTGGTGTGGCTGACAGGGACGCTGCTCTACTCGGTTCCGGTCATTGCGGGTTTTTTTTGCGGTGAGAGCGACCGGAGTCGCAGGTCTGGTGTGGACCTGGATCGTCAGTTACCTGGCCATGTGCGTCGTCTATGTCTACGACTTCGGCGACCTCTTCATGCGGCTCCTGTTGCCTGCCTTCCCAGCGCTGGCCGTCGTCTGGGCGATTGGGTTTGAGCGGCTCCGCCAGGAACTGCCCCCAGGCTTGCCACGAGCGCTCGCAGTGGGAGCACTCGGCTGCCTGAGCGCCGGATTTCTCGGGGCCGAGTTCGCGAAGACCCACATGGCTGCCGAGCGACAAGAGAGATACGCGCCCGACTTCGCCTGGATCCGGCAGAACGTTCCCGACGACGCCTACTTCGATTTTCACTCCCTCTTCCTGGTCTACCACACGAACAAGAGGGTGGTCGGGGAGCTCGGCGATCCGTCTTCGGTCGACCCGGACGCGCTATACCACTTCCACTATCCCGGGGCGAAGCGCACAGCACCCGTGGGGACTGAGCCTCCGAACCGTTCTTCGTGGCACGTCGTGTACGAGAACCCGACCACGGGAGTGCGCGTCCTGAAGAAGACGCCCGCTCGGGAAGCCGCTCGCGATGGCGGCTGAGGCCGACTCCGGAGTGGAACACGCCGTGCTGGCGGCTCGCTCAGGAACATCCTGGCTACGAGGTATTGTCGAGCTGACAGGCCTGTCTGCACTGTCCGCTCTCGCGGGTTATCTCGCCCGCGCGCTGCTGGCACGAACGCTGTCCGTAGACGACTTCGGGCTCTTCTACGCCTTCCTTGCCCTGATTTCCATTCTTCTCGTCTTCTCGAACCTCGGTCTGCTTCCCGCACTGGTGCGGCAAGTCCCCGCGCTGAGCGCACAGCACCGAGAGCCAGAGGCGAGATTCACGTTGATCGCAACGGCGGGAATCAGCCTGGGCGTGGCGGGACTGATCTGCTTCTCCCTCGTACTCATACGGCGCCCACTCGCCGAGCGCTTCTTCCATCGGGCGGGAGCGGAGGAGTACATGACGGCTTTTGCGGCGCTCTTCCTACTGCTATCCGTCTACCGGCTGTTCTGGTCGGTCTTCAACGCTCGCCAACAACCCGGCTCCATGGGTCGGCTCGAGCTCGCGCACCGCGTCTTGCTCCTCTTTGGAATCGCTTACCTGTTCCTGCGCAACGCTACGGCCAGCGTCGCGGACGTCGGACTGGTGTACGTGGCCATGCTTGCGATAGTTCTCCTCCTCTTCTCACCGCTGGTGCTCCGAACAAGCGGGCTCCGCGACGGGTCGGCTGGACCCTCCGTGACCGCGCTTCGAGCGCTCTTGCAGTTCGCTGGACCCTCCCTGGCCGGCATGATCGGCTACATCGTCCTCCGCCACGCAGACACGTTGCTGCTGATGGCGCTGCGGGACCTTGAGGACGTCGGGATCTACAATGCCGTGCTTCCAGCGGCGATGGCACCCCTGATTCTGGGAAGCTCCGTCGCGTTCGTCCTGCTTCCTCGGACGGCAGAGCTCTGGTCAAGCGGAGCCACGGAACGGCTGCAGGAGCTCATTCGCGTGGTCCACAAGTACGTCCTGCTCAGCTTAGTGCCCGCGGTTCTCATGTTGTCGTGTTTTCCGGAGCTCGTCCTGCGCCTGCTCTTCGGCTCCGCCTTCTCTGCCGGCGCGCCTGCCCTGGCAGTTCTCGCGCCTGGCCTGCTGCTGGCCGCGATGTTCCAGATCAACCATGCCATCCTGCAGGGAATCCACCGACCGCGAGCCGCAGCGACTGCCGTCGCGGCAGCGGTCGGCGTGAGCCTGTGCCTCGACCTCGCGCTGATCCCGAGCATGGGCGTGAGCGGAGCAGCCGTTGCGCATGCGACGGCCTACCTGGTCGGGACAGGAATCACCATCCGCGCGCTCCGCCGCTCACTGGATCTCCGCGTGAGGTGGTTTGACCTGGGTAGGATCGCTGCGGCATCACTCGCCTTCCTTGGCCTGGTCCAGCTCTCCGGCAGTCGCATCGAGGACCCTCTGCTCGGGTCCGGCGTAGGCCTGCTCCTCGCCGCGGCCGGCTATGCAGGTGTGATCTTCGTGTCGGGCCTGGTTTCCCGCGCGGAGCTCGCAATCCTGGTCAAGGGACGCTGAGCTTCCCCCAGGACTGCTCGGTAGAGCTCCTCATGCTTACGCGCGAAGGTCTCGCCTCGAAACTCCTGTTCGTAGCTGGCTCGCGCGCCCTTTCGTAGTCGACCTCGAAGCCCCTCGTCCCCTTCGAGTCGGCGAATCGCCCGCTCGAGTGCCTCGACACTCGGCTCCACGAGCAGTCCGTTGTGCTCGTGGTGAATCACCTCCTGGATACCTCCCCGAGCGGTTGCCACAATACAGGCTCCGACCATGCAAGCTTCGACCACGCTTCGACCGAGCGGCTCGTTCCAGGCTACCGCGTGGATCACGGCGTACGCGCCCTTCATGTACGCAAGCACGGCCTCGTTCGGAAGATAGGGCACCAGCTGAACGTTCGGGGGGGGGTCGACCGCGAGTTCACCTGTCCCGACCAGCAGGACATCGAACCGGGGGAGTCTCCGCGCTACCTCGACGAGAAGCTCCGGGCCCTTGGCAGGTCCGCCCTTTCCAACGTAGAGCAGCGTCCTGCGCGGAAACGCGTGCAGTCGAAGAGGCCGATCGAGAGCTGTCGAGTGAGCAACGATCGAGCGCACGGATCCGACGACCGGCCGGATCGCTCCCTCGACGAATCGACTGATGTAGACGATCCCGTTCGCGTGCCTCAAGTTTTTGACGGCACGCCAGCTCCGCCAGCGCAAGAACAGAGTAGCCGGGATGAAAAGCAGCTTGATCGGAGCTGCGTTCTCGAGGAAGACACACCTTGCACAGGCCGCCCACCCGGGACCCGGACAGATCGTGCGGGAGTAGTTGCGGTACAGCGTCCCCTTGTAGCAGACGGGCCAGTAGTCACTGAGAGAGACGACGTAGGGAATCGGCGCCCCCGTGCACGCGAGCACCGCCTGAAGATGGTGCGCATGGATCACATCGAACTCCCGCCCGGCCAGCAAGCGCCTCAACGCGCGGCGCATGCGAAGAAAGAGCAGAGGTCGCCACCGCCACCTCACATACACCACGGGGAGTCCATCGACCTCCGCGTGAGAGATCCCGGTCCGCCTCGAGGCAGCGTCGTCGGGTCTCAGGATCGTGACGGAGTGTCCCCGTGCTTGCAGACCTAGCGCCAGGTGGTAAGCACCCCATCCGACTCCGCCGCACCTGGGCGGGAAGACATCGGAGACGAAAAGTATCTTCAATCTGGAGTCGGTCTCCGTCTTGGCCTCGTCCACGAGGTCACAGGCCCCGAGGCCGCGTTTGGCCGCGAGGGCCCGCCAGTATACTGGCAAGCGTGACCAACGGGCGCTTCTCACTGCTCCTCTTTCTTGCCGTCCTCGCGGGAAGCATGCTCTTCTCCCTATTCCCGCGTGTGCAAGAGTACGCGCGCTGGAGCAACGATCGCGCGCTGCATTTCGCGGGAGACGTACCCTCGCTGAGTCCTGACTCATTCTATTGGATCCGCGTGGCCCGCGAGTATAGGGACGAGACGTCCACGTTCCCGGGGAGAGATCCCCTCCGACGCCACCCCGAGGGTGGAGGCTACGGCGACGTCCCTGCCCTGAGCCAACTCCTGGCCGTCTTGTCTCCACTGTTCGGAGGCGATCTGTATCGGACGGGCAGCATTGTCGCGATCGGCCTCTCGAGCCTCTTCATGGCTCCGCTCGGCCTGTACGCGTTTCGCCTTCGCTGCCCGCTGGCAGGGATCTGCGCCGGCCTCGTCGGCTCGTTCAGCCCCGCCTACTACTCGAGAACGCTCAGCTGGCGGGTCGACACGGATGGCGGAAACCAGCTCTTCATCTGGCTGGTTCCCGTCACGATGCTCCTGGTGCGGCAGGGAGCCGGGCGACGTGGCAACCTCTTGGGTGCGGCGTGTGCTGGCCTGTCGGTCAGCGCCCTCTGCAGGTGGTTCGACCAACCCGGCTTCGCATGGGTGTACGCGGCGACCTTCCTCTTCTATCTAGCGGCGGCGGGCTTTCGAGGCCGCGAGCTAGCAGTGCTGCTGGTCACCTTCCTCGTCCTCTCGAACCCGGTTCGCCTCTGGGAAGGCGCGGGCGAGCTCCACTCGTTCGTCTCGGGCTGGCTGCTCTCGGATCTCAGCACGACGGTCCCCGCACCGAGACTCGAGCAGTCTCCAGAGGCACTCCAGTTTCCTAACCTGTTGCTCGAGGTCCAGGAGCTGACCCGGCTTCCACTCGCCGAGGCCATGCGGCGAGTTCTGCCTGCCCCGGTCGGGCTCGCCGGCGTCGGCCTCGCTGCCTTTGCGCTCTTCGCCGTCCGACACTGGCGAAAGGCGATCCTCCTCGCACCTGTCGCGGTCCTCGGTGCCCTGGGCTTCCTGCGCTACGAGCGCTTCCTGATGTTCGCCGCGCCGCTGGCGGGATTCGGACTCGGCTACCTGTTGACCCTGCTCCTACCCGGACACGATCCGCCTCGCAGCACAGGAGCAACGAGAGCTAACGTCGAATCCGTCACCGGGTCGTCGGCGCACCACCGCCTCCGCAACCGCGCCGCAGAGGTGTTCCTCTACGCGGCCGGGATCGGCCTCCTGCTACGTCTCTTGCCAGCCCCCGCGTCCATGTCGGGGCGCTCCTTCATACCCACCGATGTGATCGGGAGTCTCACAGAGCTCCGCGACATCCTGCCCCCGGGTGCGGCACTGTGGCACACGTGGAGCTACGGGCACCTGATCAGCGATGTCACGGGCTTCGCGACATTCAACGACGGCGCCTCGCTGGACCCTGTCGTCGCGCAGCTGATGGCGCACGGAATCGCGAGCCACTCACCCCGAGAGCTGCATGAGCTCATCAGCTTGATCAGCAATCGCGGTCGCAGCGGCTTGAGCGAGCTGATCGTCAACAGTCATAGCTACCCCGAGCTCCTGCGGCGGGTGTCCCAATCGCAGCGTCCCGTAGAGGATCCAATCTACTTGCTGCTCACTGCGAAGACCGCGAGCGACTACCCCCTCCTGCACTTCAAGGCGAGCTGGGACTTCGAGAGTCAGACCGGAGAGTACGACGGGTACGAGTACAGGCGTTGTCGGCGCCTGTCGTCCGCTCGGTTGGAGTGCATCGGCCTGGATAGGAACGTCGTGTCGATCGACCTCGCGAACGGGACCGTGAATGGGCAGCAGGTCGTGAAGACCTTGCTGCAGGTCAAGGACGGATTCGTCCAGCGGGAGTTTCACTACCCTTCGGGACAGCTCTACCTGCAGCTGTTCGAGCGGGGCGCGGAGTACGATGTCCAGTTCCTGCGCGAGGGAGTCTTCCACTCGAACTTCAACCAGATGCACATGCTCGGCCGCTACAACGCTGACCTCTTCGAGGAGGTCTTCAGCCGCTTTCCGACGGCGAGAGTGTTCCGGGTCCGCCCCGCGTTCGGTCGACTATTTCCGCGCGACGAAGCGACAACGGATCCAGCTGCTCTGGACGAGCTCGAAGCCAGCAGCTCGTAGGCAGCGCGCCACCTTGAGTGGGTTCGTGACCAGGGCGGCATCGCGATCTCCGCAGGCAATCCCGTCTGTCTGTGGCTCGATGGTCCGGAAGCGACTGGAAGGACGCACGGCATCAGCGAGCTCACGCAGCCTCAAGAGCCAGGGGACCCTGCTGCTCAACAGGAGGTTTGGAGAGATGACCACGATGTGGCCCCCTTCGCGGAGCACCGCGTGCAGCTCGGCAAAGAGCGCCTCGGGAGCGACCACGTGCTCAAGCACGTGGAAGAGCAGGACGGAGTCGAAGCTGGCGGGCCGAAAAGGAAGCCGCTCGAGGTCTCCCTGAACGACGTGCGGCGAGCAGCGTACCCGTGCCTTCCCGAGCGCGTAGAGCGAGAGGTCGATCCCCACGACCCGAGCGCCCCAGTGCTGTGCAAGCCAGTGGCCCATGGCGCCCGAGCCGCATCCGGCCTCCAGCACGTCACCGCCGCTAAGATACCTGGCGGGCAACAGACCGATGTAACGTTCTCGGTTTTCGTGAAAGTGGCGGTCGAGCGCATCGAAATACTCGACGCTCCCTCGGTAGTAGGCGCGAAGCATCTCGCGATGGTGAGAGGTCATTGGAGCTCGCCGTAGATGAGTTCGAGCTGCTCCGCAAGCACGCGCCAGTCGTGCTTCCGCGCGCGCTGTCGTGCCCGCACTGAGAGTCTCGGAGGAATGTCGCAAATCGCACGTGCGAACTCCTTCACATCTCCCGGCGTGTAGAGCACTCCGCAACCGTCAAGCAAGGAAGGCAGGTCCCCTACCCGCGATGCCACGATTGGCCTGCCGACCGCCATGTACTCCAACACCTTCAGGTGGCTTGCATGTTCCACTCCCCGCTCGTTCGCGAAGGGGGCAAGGAGCACGTCCGCGGCATTGAGATGTTCTGGAACTTCCTCATGCGGAATGGAGCCGATGAATAGGATTCGGGTCTGCACGTCGCACTGCGTCGCGAGCCGTTCCAGCCTTGCTCTGCCCGCACCGTCTCCGACCACGACCAGGCCGTAGCTGGCAGGAAGGTACGGTAGTACGGCCACCAGGTCGCGGAGATGCTCGCTCCGCTCGAGCTTGCCGACGAACATGAGCAAGGAATCAGCGCCAAGGCGCGCTCTGAGCGCACCCCGCTTCGCCGTAGGATGAGGTCTGAACGCGGTGGTGTCGACTCCGTTCGATACGATACGAACGGGACCGGCGGGTCGAAGCCGTTCCAGCACGTACCGCCCGACCCGTTCGTTCAGGACCGTCACGGCGTCTGCACGCCGTGTGAGACCCCGCTCGAGAGCTCGCACGACACCCACCCGGTAGCTTGGATGGAGACCGAGATCGCGCATCGTTTCCCACTCCAGATCGCCGTGTTCCAGCACGAACGGAGCACGCCGTAGTCTCGCCACCGTCCAGCCGAGCAAACCAGAGAAGGGGTTTGGCCGGAAGGCATGGACTACATCGAAGCGCTCCCGAAGCAGTCGCGATAGGGCGCTGGGCAAGTAGGGCGCGTAGGACACCTCGAGCTGGCGACTCTGGAGCTGCAGCGGATGAATCACGCGCACATTCCAGCTGGAAGGAATCGTGCGCGGGGTGTAGGCGCTGTAACGATCGAACGCGGGGAGCACCAGCGTAACCTCGTGTCCGCGGCGAGCGAGAGCGCGGGCGAGGTTAGCCTGCCGTAGGCCGGCTGGAAGCGAGAAGGGATTGATCAGGAGGATCCGCACGTATTCCCTCGAGGATCGCGTGTTCCACCTCGGCAACCGAGATGAGATGCATGCATCGCATTCCGACGGGGCAGCTCGAGAGCCTCCCACACGGAGAGCAGGGCTCCCGCTTGTCGATCACCCGATGCGTGGCCGACCCACGGGGCTGCCAGCGCTCGGGTCTGGTAGGTCCGAACAGCGTCAGAGTCGGAGCGCCAAATGAGGCTGCGAGGTGCATCGCCCCGCTGTCCGAGCCGACGACGAGAGCTGCCCTGCGCATGAGCGCTCCGCTCTGGCGCAGCGTGAGCCGCCCGGTGAGATCGACGATCGTGCCTCCCGCCGCGCGGAAGGGCCGGTCATGCGCACGAGGTCCAGCGCCAACGACCACGGTGGTGGGCAGCGCGTGCGCGACTCGCGATATCAGCTCCGCCCAGCGTTCGGCGGGCCACAGCTTGGTGGGATAGCCCGCAGACGGGGCGATCACGAGAGCTGGATCCCCTGGTGCGATGCCATGTTCTGCCAGGATTCGCTCGACCGCGCGCTCGTCCTCAGGTAGCGGCTCCAGCGCGGTGTGGTCTGAGGGAGTCGCGCCGATAGCCTCTGCGAGCTGTCGCGCCCGTCCGATCTGACTCACTTCGGTGAGCGGGACCAGATCGCTCAGCAAGTATGCGCCGCCCTTGTCTGCGTAGGCGATGAAATTCCCACGCAGATCGCCGGTCATGTTGATCGCAACGTCCCACTCGACCTTTGCGAGCTCGCGCAAAAAAAACGGATGAAGTGCGGGATCGCTCCAAGCGAGATGCCTTCGCCATAGCGGAGCCACGGAGCAGCGTACTCGATGGTCTCGAAGTCTCGGAAGAGCTCCGCGAAGTCCGGGTTCACGATCAGCGTGGTAGACGGATGGCGCGCGCGGATGGCGCGCAACGCCTCGAGCGCGATCAGGCTGTCGCCGAGGAACATGGATGCGTACACGAGAACCCGCTGCCGCGGCCCCGTACGACGGCGTCTGCGGCCCACGCAGCGCCCATGGACGGCGACGGCAACGCCCAGCAGCATGTCAATCATTCGGGCAATGCGGCGCCGGTGTGGATACAGGATCGGCTCGAGGAGAGGAGGCGCCAACGGGTCTGGTTCGCCCCCAGGAGTCGTTCGATCGAGCTTCCTCATCTCATCCTCTCGCTCGAACACGCAGCCGGACCACGGGCCGATTATAGGCGCAAACGAGGCCGACCATAGGATCGGTCACAACGCAGCTACCTGGACGCGCGAAACCGCTCGAGGAGCGGCGGAACGATCAGGACCAACACGATGAGGAAGGTCGTCGCCATCGTGACGACGAGGCCACGCTCAAAGCTCCGGGGTCGGTACTCGAACACGAGCTCACGAGAGCCGGGAGGAACACTGACGGCACTGAGGACGCCATTCGCGCGATGAATCTCCACGTCTCGTCCATCGAGCTGTGCACTCCAGCCAGGGTACAGAGTGAACTTCTCGCTCACGAAAACGATCGGGTGCGGGGTGCGACTCACATCGAGGGTCATGCGGTTCGGCGTCTCGTCGAAATAATTCACGACCGGTACGGCGTGAAGGGCGCCAGGCAGTTCGTTCAAGCCAGAAAGGGAAACGTCGAGATCACTGCCCGTGAACGAAGGCTGGCGCTGGAACACATCGGGGAAGACGGTCCCCCCAGCAGCGGCGAACTCCTCCAGAACAGCGTAACCCTTCTCGAGTGCGCCTGCGGCGAGGATGACGAGATCGTAAGGCCGGAGCTCGTCCAGAGCGTAGTCGCTGACCCGTCTCCGCCCCAGCACGATCAAGTTTCGAGCCGGATCGAAGGAGGGCCTGGGCAGGATCGTGTACATCAACCGCTCGGTCTCGGCGGGGTCACCGATCAGGACGGTGGCAGCCGGGATCGTGGCAGCTCTCGGCAGAAAGCGCTGATTTCTGTAGAGATGAGCGACGGCTCCATAGTGCCGTTTTGAGATCGTATCGGTGGGCACGCTCTCGAAGGTCTCCAGCAGCTCGACGTCGGAGTGCTCGAGCTCATTCGACGAGATGAAATACTTTACGTTGAGCATTCCCCAGAGCACGGTCGGCGAGTGGAGCGCCGTGCCCAGGAACTGGTGGAAGTAGCGGCTGTCCCATCCACCGCCATAGCTCCCGTAGACGGACTCCAGCTCGTGGGGAATAGATGCACCGAGAAAGTTGTTCCAGTCGACCCCGACCAGCTCGACAACGTGAAACCGGAACACATCCGGATCCTCGGCCATGCGTAGAAAGATCGGATTGTTCTCCGTGACTTGGTAGGGCTCGAATGCGCCCCGAAACTCACGCAGCCGGGGGAGCGACAGTCGAAAGAGCTCGAGGACCATCAGCGCGAGCAAGGCGGGAAAGACGATGCGCCCAACACGTCTGCCGGGGCCCCAGCGCGCGAGCCCCTCGAGGAGCTGCTCAACCCCGTGCGCAACCAGCAGCGACGCGCAGGCCACGTAGATCACCAGCGATCGATCCAGACCCCGCTGGCCCCGCATGCCAGGCACAGAGTAGAGCGACTCGAGCAGGACACCCGAGGCGAACAGGGCTGTAAGCAGCATGCCCAGCACGAGGAAGGGAACGAGCGAGCTCCGTTGCCGTGAATCGTGTCTGTGCCGGAACCAGGCTCCGATTCCGCCGAGCATCAAGAGGAGGCCGAGCCACCCGATCTGTCCGTACTTGCGCGACCCCGCCTTGGACTCTGGGTGGAGCGAGTGAACGAACGTATCGAGGAAGTTATCGAGATCGAGATGCCCCACGCGCATGATCTCCTCGACCGGTAGACCTGCGCCGCGGTTCGTGAAGCTCGTCCACTCTACAGCGGGCAGCAGGCGTACGAGGACGAGGCCGAACAGCAGGATTCCGGAGGCCGCAAGGACTCCCGCAGGCCTGAGTGCCCCGCGAGGCCAGTCAGGTGTGGCGAAGCTCTCGTACAGCAGGTAGAACGCCACGAAGCCGACCGTGTAGTACCACTGCAGAACGCCACCGCTCAGGAACTGAAGCGCTAAAACGATGGCCAGCGCGACGATCCAGCGCAGGCCGCTTTGCTCTCTCCGCGCTCGGATCGCGAGCCACAGGGCGAGCGGCAGGTAGGACGTTCCGAACACCCAGAAGGGGTGCGTCGAGTTTCCGAAGAGAAAGGGTGAGACGAGAAAGACGACGGCAGCTGCCAGGGCCGCCCTTCGATGGCGAACGGTGTCGAGCGCCAGGACGTACATGCTCACCCCGGCGAGCGCGAAGTGCAGGATCACCATCAGATTCAATGCAACGTAGGGTCCGAACAGGGCGACGAGAAGGATCGCGAGGGGGTGGCCCAGCGGCATCGCGAATCCGAACAGGGGCCTGCCACTGAACGTGAGATGGTCCCAGAGCCAGAGGGTCCCGCTTCGGATCGACTTCTCGAGATAAAGAAAGCCAGGGGTGTCGCTGTTACACCAGTCACCGCCCCGCTGCGTGACGTCGAGCTCGAGGATCGGGCCGCTCACAAGGGCCACCAGAAGGAGCAACACCCCCACTGGCAGCGCGTGCCGAGAGAGCTGGCCGATCCTCACCGCTCGTTACTTGTGCGAGCTTCGCTCAAGCTCACCAGGCCAGTGCGATCGAACATCAAGCGGTGAAGCACGTCGCCCAGCAGCGGCGCAACCTGTGGGAGGTTCCGGACCACCTGCAGCGGGCTGGCCGGACAGTCTCCGCAGATTAGCCTCGTGCCGTATTGGAACATCAGGTTGAAGTTCCAGGCGATCAGGGCAAGAGAAAGTAGGGTGGCTCCGTACAGGCGATGCGCAAACATCCGCTGCAGAACCAGTGAGAAGCCGATCGCGAGAAGGACTGCCGATTCGAGGACGAATCGGTTCCCGTAGGAGAACCCGCCCCACCAATGGATCCAGCAACCCGCGAGCAGGACCTCGAGCAGCAACACGACCCCAAAGCTGCTGACGAGGCGAGGTCGGCTTCGCCAGTCGAGAGCCAGCCCGACAGCTCCGAGCAGAAAGACCGGTGTCCACGTGAAGAGCCCGTGTCGATCAGAGAAGAGAACATGGAGGAAGTTGCCGGGCGTGAAGGACAGACGAGCCGAAGCGCCATGCAAGTCGGAGAGGGGAAAAAACGCTGCCCGTCAACCAGTACCAGACCACGAGCTGTGGCAACAGAGGTACGAGGAAGCAGACCAGCCCCACACGAGCCCCAGCGCTGGTTGTCGACCCAACCGATCCCTCCCTCCTCGGACGAGCTCGAGCCCGAGGTGAAGCGGCGGCAGGGCGAGAAAGACGCCGTTCTGGGGTCGGACCAAACACATCAACCCGCCCGCCAGGCCGAGGGTCACCCAGGTTCGGAGCGTCGGGTTGGTCCGGAACCCGAAGTACCAGGTGTGCACGAACAAGGCCACCACGAAGAACGAGGCCGCGTGCGCCATTGACGGCTGGAGATAGGCGTAGAAAAAGACGTGAGACGAGAGGAAGAAAACCACGACGCCCCAGACTGCGAAGCGGCCCCCCACCCATTGAGAAGCGATCCTGATCGTGAGCATCACACCCGCAGCCGCATAGAAAGCAGATCCGAGCATCGTCAGCACTGGGTAGAGGCTCGTGTACCCGTCGGGAGGCCGACCCAATAACAGTGTTGTAGCGTGGGCGAGGAGAAAGAACGGCGCCCACAAGATCGCAGTCCCGATCGTGTAGGGGTTGACCACTTTTCCGGTCTTCGCATCGGTCCGCACGCCGATGTACGGATAACGCTCGCTGAAGTACTCGTACTCGTTCGCGAGATCGAGGTCTCCGTCGATCACGGCCGAGCGAAGATAGGAGTAATAGCCAGCGCCATCGGTGCCGTGGACCACGGGGACCAAAAAAAGTGCGGCGAGGAGAGCGAACAGGACAGTGCAGAGGGCGAACGATCGTCTCGGGATCGTCGGACCCCCGCTCACTCGGGCGCCTCTCGCGCCGATTTCTCGCGGAGGTGGCCCTGCACGTCCTCGAGCAGCTTCCGGTTCACGCTGATCAGGTGGGCCACCACGCCGAGCGTTGCGAGATGGAAGCCCATGACCATCAACATGGCTGCCAGAATCAGCGACTGCACATTTCCCGAGCCGGAGCCCGACAGAAGAAGGACGAGGAAGCGAAGCCCTATGGCGAAGCCGATCGCAAAGAAGACGGAGCCCAGCGCGAGAAAGAAGCGCAGCGGCCAGTGGATGACGAAGGCCTCGAGGATCGACGCGATCGCCCGTGCCACGTAGCCGGTGCTCGTGCTGGCGAGGCGCGAGGGTCGCCTAGCCGGGTTGACGTGAATCGGTACAGTCTCGACCGCGAGGGCCTGGCGGCCGGCCTGGAGAAGCGATTCGAGGCTGTAGGTGAACTCGCCGAAGATGTTGGTTTGAAGCGCCGTCCGCCGGCTGATCGCGCGGAAGCCGCTGGCTGCATCTTCCACCGGGATTCCACTCAGCGCGGCTACAGCACGACTACCGAGCCGCTGGAGTAGCTTCTTGCCTCTGCTGAAGCCCTCGATGCTTTCGATGGGGCGCGTTCCAATGACGAGGTCCGCACGCCCCGCCAGGATAGGCTCCAGAAGCCTCGGAATGTCGGCCGATTGGTACTGATTGTCGGCATCCGTATTGACGATCACGTCTGCCCCGAGTGCGATGGCCGTTTGGAGTCCGGTGGTATAGGCATGGGCGAGCCCGAGGTTACGCGGGAGCCTGACCACCTTGTCTGCGCCGTGAGCGCGGGCCACCATGGCGGTTCCGTCCGTGCTTCCGTCGTCTATCACTAGGATCGTGACCTCGTCGACGCCGGGCAGAGACCGAGGCAAACCCTTCAGGGTATCGGGAAGCCACTCGGCCTCGTTGAAACAGGGAATCTGGATGACGAGCTTCATCGTGGCTACGGTCAACACCTCCCGCTCGCCGGCTACGCCAGCGAAGCTCTCGGCATATTGTACGGGGCCGGACAGCCTGGGGGCAGGGAGGCCCCCAATCCGTAGGAAGGTCCAGCCGATGGCTCAACTCCAGCATAGGCCCACGTCGACGCAGGCGGATCTCCACAAGGGTCCCGCGGCGATCCGACGCCTCTACAACCGGGCCGCGGTTGCCGCGCGCTACGAAGCGGACCGCCTGGGATCGTTGCAGGGCAAGCTCATGCACCTGCGCGGGATCGAGATCGCCAATGGCCATCTCGTAGTTGATGGTTCGAAGCGCCTGCTCGAGATCGCGGTCGGTACGGGACGCGTGACTCGCGAGCTGGCGGGCTTCAAGGGCGCTGTGGGCGTCGACGCCTCGCGAGCCATGCTCGCAGAGCTGCGAGTCCACGATCCACGTTGGCGCTTCCTCCTTGCAGACGCTCTGTGCCTGAGCTTCAAGGCGAACGCCTTCGACGCCGTTGTCAGCTTCCGCCTGATCAGACACTTCGAACATGCAGACCACGAGCGATCCTACTCCGAGGTCGTGCGAGTCCTCCGCCCCGGCGGCCTGTTCATCGTCGACAGCCTGAACGCGGACCGCGGGCTGCTGGGGGCCCTCGCAGATCGTGCGACATGGGGACTTGCCCGGCTGCGTGGCTTCCGGACGAGAGTCAACGATGCGCTCCTCACCCGAGTGCAGCTCGTGGAGGAGATTACCGCAGCCGGCCTCGAGCTCGAGGCAATCGTTGCCGTCAACACGCGCTACGCCCTCACGTGGCTCTATACGCTCATCGGGCACCTACCAGGCACACGTGCCTGGGCCCGCGCTGCGCTCCAGCGTGCTCTCGAGTGGGATCGTGAGAGGGCCGATGCAGCGAAGCCATTCGCTTGGGTGGTGGTGGCGCGAAAGCCGTGCAGCTCGCCGTCGTAGGACCATCGCTCGACCGGATCGACGAGGCTCAGGCGCTCGAGGCCCAGGTCTGGTGTCGTCGCCTGGGCGCAACCCTGATCACCCATCCCACACCGCGCGGCGGGCTGATGTCGCTCCCCGGGAAGCTCATGATGGCGCGAGTGTACCAACGGCAGACTCGGCGATTCGATCTGCTGATTCTTCCCGGCACGATCACAAACCGGCTCTTCGACATCCTGCCCGCAGACAAGTGCGTTCCGCTCCTCTCGACGCGGCTCACCGACGAGGCGCCGTCTCGCGTTAACGCGTTCGCGGAGCGAGCGCGGCGATTCCCGTGCGTCCTGGCGCAGAGCCCGTCACTCGTGGGTCAGCTCGCAGCAGCGGGAGTGCCGGCGAAGAAGGTCCACGTGGTTCTCCCCCTTGTGGAGGACGTCCGTCCTCAAGCTGCCACAGCTGAGCCGCGCAGCCTCCTCTTCGCATCTTCACCCAACGGTCCTGCACGCGAGATGACCGCACGGATGGCCGCGAAAGGAGTCGACCTTCTCCTTGACGCGATCCGAGACCAGCCCCTACGCCTAGTCCTGCTCTGGCGAGGAGACTACGTGGACGAACTCGCCCGTCTCGTCGACGCACCTGGAAAGCGCTGCCAGATCGAGATCGTCGATCGACTCGCCCGCACCGGACCCCACTACGCGGCCAGCTCCGCAGTCGTTATTCCCTACCGTTCCCTGTCGCAGAGTCGCGACTACCCTCTGTCCGCGATCGAGGGACTCTCCCATGGCAGGCCCGTCGTCTCCACCAACGTGCCCGAGATACATCGCCTGCTGCAGCAGGAGGAGTGCGGCGTGGTCAGCGACCCTGATGTGCCGTCGTTTCGGCGAGCCATCGCGAGCCTCGAGAAGCTTGAGCTCTCGGCGGACTCATGTCGTGCTGCCTTCGAGAAGCACTTCCTCGTGGATCGCGCCAAGCTAGACCGGCTCCGCTCGATACTGGAGTCCGTGGGCGCTTGACGCGGGCATTGCGACCAAAACGTCCCTCCTGGCCCTGCCTCACGCCTCTCCGCAGTGTCGCTCAGGCTCTAGCGCGCACTGCGGCCGCTTCCTTCTCGACGGCCGTGCCTTTGAAGAAGTCCGGGTTCGCGTCGGCCCAGAAGTGGACGGGGTTCGTGAAGACGAAGTCGCGGAAGTCATCCCTGCTCATCAGACCCTTCTCGACGAGCTCGTAGGACTCGGGCAGGACGGCCGCCATGTTCGGAACATCAAAGTGGCCGATGTCCGAGCCGAACAGGGCGTTGAGGCGACCGTTGAAAGGGATGGCCTTGCGGTTGAACGCCAGGGCGTTCATGCGGTCGTCCGCCTCGCAGCCGAAGTAGAGGCTCTTCGTGAAGAGGTCGCGGAAGTCCTCGACCTCTTCGATCTGACAGGCAGCGAAGTCGTCGAGGTTCTCGATTCCGCCGGTTTCGACGGCACCGCTGAGCGTCATGGCGGCTTCGAACACCCCGTCGCCTTCCAGAGCAGCAACCATCTCCGGGCTGCCGTACTTCTCAGCCAGCTTGCGAAGCTCTGCGTGGTCGAGATTCTCCGGATTCACGTCCTCCAGCGCCTTGACGTTTCGTTTCTCCCAGTGCTCGATCAGGTCCGAGTAAAGCTGGCAGGCCCAGCCCACCCCGCCCTCCAGGAACGCCAGCTTCAGGTCCGGGAAGCGGCGGGTCACGCCGCCGAGAAAGAGCGCCTTGCACACTGCTTCGCCCGCAGACGCGAAGTGGCCGATGTGGTTGTAGACGAAGTTCGACGGCGAGTTGCGCAAGCCAAACCCGCGCCCGCCCGAGTGGAACGTCGGAGAAACGCCGAGCTCGACGCACTTCGACCACACGGGGTCGTAGTCGTGCTCGCTGTCGATGCCGAGCACGTCGAACCAGACGGCGCTGCGCGCGGCCTCCGGGTGCTTGGCGGCCGAAGGAATCGGGCGGCGCATCATGCTGGCCATCAGAATGACCTTTAGTCCGAGCTGCTTGATCACGAACTCCAGCTCCTCGATGGCCTCTTCGGGAGTGTGCATGGGGATCACGGCAGCCGGCGTGAGACGATCCGCATAGTCGGCAAAGTTCTCCGCCGAGAAGATGTTGAACGCGCGGGAGGCCGCACGCCGAACCTCTGCATCTGCGTGCATGGCCACTCCCAGTCCAGCCGTCGGGTACATGACGCTGTAGTCGAAGCCGAACTCGCCCATCCGCTCGTAGAGAAGCTTCGGCATGAGGGCCGTCGCCCGGTCGCGCGTGTTCTTGGTGGGGAAGGACCAGAATGCCTGCTGGCCGATGCGTCGCCTGCGTCTCTCGGCGAGCGACATCGAGAGCTGGCTTCCGACCATCTCGGGGAAAAAGGCGAAGCCCTCGAGGGCTTTGTCCCCGCCGATCTCTCGGATTCGTTCGCGGACCACTGGCCCGAACTCGAGCCAGTGGCCATCGGCGTCGATGACGGGATGACCGAGCTGCGATCGAACCTCTGCGGCACTCTGACTCATAGCGCGCTCCCTTCGCGCCATCCGGCGCTCCTACAGCATACTAGTCGCCCAGGCCATAAAGCAGAAAAGGTGATCACTCGCCCTCGACGTAGGCAGTAAACACGCACGAGACCTTCACCGGGCCGCGCATGTCTAACACCTGGGTGTGGCGTGATGGGCGGGAGGCGGAGTCGGGGAAGCGCTCGAGCCAGGGACCGTTCAGCGCCGCTCGGGCGTCGTCGTCCCCCACGAAGAAGGTGATCTTCGCCACGTCGTCCCAGCCGGCACCGGCTTCTTTCAGCATGGCACCCATGTGCGTGAAGAGGTTCGCGATCTGCTCGTCCAGCGTGTCGGGGAGCTCGCGCACCCCCGGGTTGTACGGGGGGATGATGCTCGACTCGATCAACGGTCCGATGCGCGTGGCGCAAGGGATCGGGTTCGCGTGCTTGAAGGTGTCCGTCTCGATGGAGCGTCGGGGCACCTCGGTCACCGGCCGCGTTCGGCGCGCCACTTCTCAAACTCGGGCCGGCGCTCTTTGGACAGGGGGAAGACGCCGATCGAGCTCTCGCCGGCCGCGACGCGCTCCAGCGCGAACTCCTCCTCGAGCTCCTGCTGGGCCGCGTCCGCCGCCACCTCCTCGACCAGCGCGGCGGGGATCACCATGGCGCCCTCGCCGTCGCCCAGGATGACATCACCCGGCATGACGAGCACGCCGGCACACACGATCGGGACGTTCGTGTCGAGCGGCAGGTGCAGGCGCCCGAGCGTTGCCGCATGGGAGGCCTGGTGGTAGACGGGAAAGTCGAGCGCGGCCACCGCTGGGGTGTCGCGGAGCGCGCCGTCAGTGACCAGACCGGTCGACCCCCGCCGCATGGCGCGCATCGCGAAGATGTCGCCGCAGGTCCCAGCAGCGGGCTCGCCTCGGGCCTCGATCACGATCACCTCGTCGGGTCCGACGCCCTCGATGGCCCTGCGCTGGGCGTTGACGCCGCCAGCCAGCTCCCCCCGCAGGTCCTCCCGCATGGGCACGTAGCGCAGCGTCAGCGCGTAGCCCAGCAGGCGCTTCGCCGGTCTCGTGGGCTTCAGGCCGGAGAAGAAGCTGCTGCGGATCCCCCTGCGCTGCAGCTGGGACGTGAGCGTCGCCGTTGATACCCCGTTTAGCTGCGACCTGATCTCTTCGGTCAGCTCCACCGGGTGGGGCGCCAGGCCCCCGTTGCTGTCACTCATCTGGACTCTCCTGCGGCTCTCGTCGGGCTCCATGTTGACCTATTCCGGTTTGCGATTCAGACTCGGAATTACAAGGAGGGAGCATGCCCGAAACCAAGGCCTCGACCCCGCTCGGAGTGAATCACCTGGTCCTCAACGTACGGGATCTCGAAGCATCCCATCGTTTCTACACCGAGGTGCTCGGCTACGAGCAGGTCGGAGAGCTCGGCGACGTGCTGCCCATGACGATGCGATTCTACTCGACGCACGGGAAGCACCACGACATCGCGCTGGTCAAGCAGGACAAGCCCGACCCCGCACCCGCGGACTGGAGCATGGCGGTTCCCCGGGGCCGGATGAATCACGTCGCCATCGCATACCCCAACCGGGAATCGTTTCTGAACCAACTGCGCCACATGCAGGCGTGCGGCATCGAGTTCAAGCTACGCGGCAATCACGGGATGACCCACAGCGTGTACATCAACGATCCCGACGGGAACGGCATCGAGGTGCTCTACGAGCTGCCCCGCGAGACCTGGGAGGGCGATGTGAACGCCGCCCTCAACTATTTCGAGCGGCTGCCGCACGAAGGCCCAGAGTCGCTCGAGGACGACCCCAACTACGTCAAGTTCGGGGACAGCTGACCGCCCCATGCTGAGCGAGGAACAGCGGCGAGAGGCCGCAGAGGCGCTGCTCGCAGCCGAGCAGACGCGCAAATGGATCAAGCCGCTCACTACGACCTATCCGGCGGCTGACATCGAGGATGCCTACCGCATCTCCATGCTGGTCACACAGGCCAAAGTCGCCGCGGGACGCGAGGTGAAGGGACACAAAGTCGGGCTGACCTCCAAGGCGATGCGCTCGCTCTTCGGCGCCACCGAGCCCGATTACGGCACGCTGTTCGACGATTGGTTCATCCCCGAGGGCAGTGCGATCTCGATGAGCCGGATGAACCGTCCACTGGTCGAGGTAGAGCTCGCCTTCGTGCTGGCCCACGACCTGCCCGGGCCGGCCGTCAACGCGGCCGACGTGATCCGGGCGACCGACTTCGTGCTGCCGTCGATCGAGATCGTGGACAGCCGCTACAGCGAGCGCGGCAGCGGCGGCGTGATCGACAGCGTGGCGGACGCCGCCTCCTGCGGCCTCATCGTCCTGGGCGGCAACGCGGTCTATCTCGCCGACCTCGACATTCGCCGCGTAGGGGCGAGCCTGAGCAGGAACGGCGACGTGGAAGAGTCCGGAGTCGCCTCTGCCGTGCTGGGAAACCCGATCAACTCGGTGGCGTGGCTCGCGAACAAGCTCCACGAGTTTGGTGTGCGGCTCGAGGCCGGGCACGTCGTGATGTCGGGATCGTTCATCAAGGCGATCCCGTTCGGAGCCGGCGACACGATCACGGCTCTGTTCAACGACCTGGGCGAGGTCGGCTTCCGCGCGACGGACTAGCCGAGGAGGCTTCGAGAGGAGGAGCGCGGAGTGAGCAGAAAGCAGCTGCTGGAGATGGCTCGCCGAAACATCGCTCACGTTAGGGCGGGGACGGTCGATCAGGAGGCCGACGTCTTCCGCGTGCCGGCGACGAACTACTTCGAGCCGGAGCGCTGGCAGCTCGAGGTGGAGCGCATCTTCAAGCGCCTGCCGCTCATGCTGGGGTTCACGGCCGAGCTGCGCGAGCCCGGGTCGTACAAGGCGCTGGAGGTCGCCGGCGTGCCGGTGCTGATGACCCGAGGGCAGGACGGCGAGGCCCGCGCCTTCGTCAACATGTGCAGCCACCGCGGCGCCATCGTCGTCGAGGAAGGAGTAGGGACCGCGCGCCAGTTCTCCTGTCCCTATCACGGCTGGGCCTACAGCCTGAACGGCGAGCTCGTCGGCATCCTCAACCCGGAGATGTTCGGCGAGCTCGACACCTCGTGCCTCGGCTTCACGCCGCTCCCGATCGCGGAACGGGCCGGGCTCATCTTTGTCGTACTGACGCCTGGTGCGCCGCTCGACATCGACACGTTCCTGTGCGGCTACGACGAGCTGCTGGAACACCTCGGATTCGACAAGTGCCACGTCATCGGCCACCAAACACTCGCGGGCCCAAACTGGAAAGTCGCCTACGATGGCTACCTAGACTTCTACCACCTACCCATCCTGCACCGGAACTCCTTCGGAGCGAACATCCCGAACAAGGCCCTGTACGATGCATGGGGTCCGCACCAGCGCGTGAGCATGCCGAACCCGAGCTTCCTGCAGCTCGAGGACGTGCCGGAGGACGAGTGGGACGTCGAGCGGATGATCGGCGGGGTGTGGACGATCTTTCCGCACGTGTCGATCGCCGACTTCGATGCCGGAGGCAAGCTGTACATGGTCTCACAGCTGTTTCCGGGACACACGGCAGACGAGTCAATGACCATCCAGAACTTCCTCGCGACCTTCGACCCGAACGAGGAGCAGCAGGTCCTGGTGAAGGAACAGATGGCGTTCCTCGAGAACGTTGTGATCAGCGAGGACTACTACACGGGATTGCGTATCCAGCGCTCCATCAAGACCGGCGCCAAGAAGGAGCTCCTGTTCGGGAAGAACGAAGGGGGCGGGCAGCGCTTTCACCGCTGGGTCGACGCCCTCATCCGTACGGACGACACAGACCTGACGAGGCTCTTCGCCGCGGGCATCGACGCGCCCAGTTGAAACGTGAGCAACGGACGACGACTCTCGCCGAGCATCGCGCGCAATCCGGACCTGGACACCTGGATCCGCGTCGAAAAGGATGGCTCCGTGACCGTGTCCACCGGCAAGGTGGAGCTCGGTCAGGGCATCGTGAGCGCCATCGCGCGGATTGCCGCAGAGGAGCTCGACGTGCGGCTCGACCAGGTGCGCGTGCACGGGGCGGATACAGGCGAAGGTCCCGACGAGGCCCTCACGGCCGGGAGTATGTCCGTGGAGCACAGCGGCGGCGCCGTGCGCCACGCTGCCGCCGAGGCACGCCAGGTAATGCTGGAGGCCGCAGCCGAGCGCCTGGGCGCGCCGCTCTCCCAGCTCGAGGTCGAAGCCGGCGTCGTACGCGCACGCGGGTCTTCGCGCTCGATCAGCTACGGCGAGCTCCAGGGCGGCCGGCCCTTCGACCGCAAGCTCACCGGTGAGGCCACGCCAAAGGCCCCCGAGACCTACCGCATCGTTGGCAAGCCCGCGCCACGGATCGACATGCGCGCGAAGCTCACGGGCGGCGCGTTCGTGCAGGACCTGCGCCTGCCGGGCATGCTGTTCGGCCGGGTCGCGCGCCCGCCCGGCTACGGTGCGCAGCTCCAGCACGTGGACCTGGATCCGGTGCGCGCCCTTCCTGGCGTCGTCCAGGTCGTGCGGGACGGTCAATACCTGGGAGTCATTGCCGAGCGAGAGGAGCAGGCCGTCCAGGCCCGGGAGCTCCTGCGCGATACGGCGGAGTGGAGCTCGCCCGCAGAGCTTCCCGTCGATCGCGACCTGGCCGAGTGGCTGCTCGAACAGCCGCGCGAGAGCTACCCCGTCGTCGACGGAGCGGCCGAGGAGGGGCCGATCGAGCCGTACGTGGAGCCGCCGAACGCACACTTGACGCTCCACGAGCGCTTCATGCGCCCGTTCATCATGCACGCCGCCATGGGGCCACCCGCAGCAGTCGCAGAGCTGCGGGACGGCCAGCTCACCGTCTGGGCGTCCTGCCAGTCGATCACCTGGACCCGCGGCGCGGTCGCCAAGGTCGTGGACCTGCCGCCCGCGTCCGTTCGCGTGATCCATACCGACGGCGCAGGCTGCTACGGGCACAACGGCGCGGACGATGCCGCGCTAGACGCCGCGTTGCTGGCGCGCGCTGTCCCCGGCAGACCCGTCCACCTGCAGCTGATGCGCGAGGACGAGAATTGCTGGGAGCCTTACGGCCCCGCCATGGTGGTCGATGTGCACGCAAGTCTCGACGCGTCCGGCCGGGTGATCGACTGGAGCCAGGACGTGTACAGCCAGACGCACGTCGGTCGACCGCGGCCCGGCGAGGTCGGATCCCGGCTCGCCGGGGCGTGGCATCTGGATCCGCCGTTCGAGCGCCCGGTGTCTCCGGCTCGGCTCGGACCGGAGTCGGGCATTCACCGCAACGCAACGCCGGGCTACACGTTCCCGCACAAGCGGATCACGAAGAACATGGTCCAGACACAGGCGTTCCGGACCTCGTCCCTGCGTGCGCTCGGAGCCTACGCGAACGTCTTTGCGATCGAGTCGCTCATGGACGAGCTTGCGCACGCTGCCGGCGCGGACCCCCTCGTCTTCCGTCTCGCTCATCTCGAGGACCCTCGCGGCCGCGAGGTGCTCGAGGCCGCCGCCGAGGCGATCGGCTGGCCCGGGCCGAGCCAGGAAGGCCGCGGCGTCGGGATCGCGTACGCGCGCTACGCCGGGACCAAGGCGTACGCCGCCATCGGCGTGGACCTGGAGGTCGAGGCGTCCGGAACCATCCGTCTGCAGCGAGCGGTGGTGGCCGCCGACGTCGGACAGATCATCGATCCGCAAGGAGTCGCAAACCAGCTCGAGGGCGGCTTCGTACAGGCGGCGAGCTGGACGCTGCTCGAGCAGGTGCGCTTCGACGCGACCAGGATCCGGAGCGTCGACTGGGACACGTACCCCATCCTCGGCTTCGCAGACGTGCCAGTGGTGGAGAGCGTCCTCATCGACCGACCCGACTCCCCGACGCTGGGCGCCGGCGAGACGAGCATCGGCCCGACACCGGCCGCCATCGCGAACGCGGTGTTTCGCGCGACCGGTCGACGTCTGAGGCGCACGCCCTTCAGCCCCGAGCGCGTCGCCGACACGGGTAGGTAAGTCAGCTAGAATCTCTGGAACAGGACACTAGGAGCAAGCGCCTTGCCGCGAACGAAGTGTGCTCGAGCCACTACGGTGGCGAAGCTTGGGCTGCTGCTTGCGTGTCTCGCCTGTGCAAGCTTCGGGCAGCGAGCGGCACGGGTTCGGGTGGGGCTCGTCGGGATGCAGGCCCGGGCATTGATCAGCTGTCTGGGCCCTCCGGAGGAGCTGCACGTGTTGGGTGCAGACGATCACCAGCTCTGGGTCTACAAGCGCTTTCTTTCAGTGAGCGACACTCCGAAGTCCTCTGTCGATCTCACAGTCTGGGGGTCAGAGGGAAACCCGATTGGTCGCTTGTTGCCGGCCGCGAGCGCCAGCCAGTCGTTCCCCGCTCCGATCGCTTCCACACGAGAGGCTGGGGTCAGTTCGTCCAAGGCCGTCCCGCTGGAAAATCACGACCCAAGGGGCCAGTGCCACCTGTACTTTGAGATCCGGAGCGATGCAGTTGCCGCCGTCCGCGCGGCGGGTTTTGACCACCGGGGTTTGAAGGCAGTGGACCGCTGTACGCTAAAAGCGAAGCGCTGCGTCGCCCCGTAGAGCCGAGGCGTCGCGCCCCGAACGGAGCGCGACGCTGTTTCGGCCGCTAGTACGTGAATGCCACCTCTATGCCGAATCTCCGCGGTGGTCCAGCGTTCCAGTCGAGATCGTTGCCGAAGATATGGGCACCGAAGTTGTGATACGGGTCGTTGGTGAGGTTCTTCCCAAAGATCGAGACGCTGTACCGGTCGGCCGCGTCGAAGTACGTGATCGACGCATCCCAGATGGTATAGCTGTCGACCGGAACCGTGTTCTGGTCGTTCCCCCAGGTATCATCCCGCCAGTACACCGAGGCCTGCATAGCCATCGTCCCGTCCAGGAACACGGGAACCGGGAACTCGTACCTTCCCTGCGCGCTCCAGGTCCACTCTGGAACGTAGGCGTAATCGAGCTCTCGCCCGACTCCCGCGGGTATGTCATTCGCAATCCATAGACCATCCGTTCCGCTTCCCTCCCCGGGGTTGGTCTCGTTGAGACCCTCTATAAGCGCGGTGCCTTTGCTGCACGGTCCGATCGTTTGCCCGCTGCACACTCCCCCGAAGTTATCGTACTCCGCGTCGACCCAGCCGACCGTCGAGTTGAGGGTCAACCCCTCGATCGGCAGCCAAGTGACCTCCCCTTCGAAGCCGGCGACGTGCGCCTTGGCCGCGTTCTTCTGATCCTGAACCACCCCGACCAGGATCACGCGCTGCATGTCGTTGCCCCGGTTGTAGAAGGCGACCAGGTTCGTGCGCAGCGTGTTGTCCAGCCAGTCGCCCTTGAGACCGAACTCATATGCGTCGATCCGCTCTTCGTCATACGGTGAGAGCGGGATCGTGACGCTCGCCCGGAGATTGTAGCCTCCGGCGCGAAAGCTGCGCGTGTAGCTACCGTAGACCATAAGATCATCGGTCACTTGATAGCGGAGTCCGGCGTGGCGGCTCCAGTAGTCCCAGGTGTCTTGTTCGTCCCGCACGCTCTCATCGTTCCCGCTTACCTCGTTAAACCCGCGGGATATGCATTCGGTGAACGTCTGGTTGCAGAGCGAACCGAGAGCGCCGCCTGAGCTTCCGACAACTGACGGGAAGACAACGGCCACCTTCTCCTCCCAGGTCCAGCGCGTACCAAGGGTCATGGTCAGCCGGTCGGTCAGGTGGTAGTCACCCTGGATAAACCACGCCCACGACTGGTGATCCAGTTCTCCGCGGGAGCCCCCGTAGCGCCCCCCTAAGGGGAAACCTACGATGTCGATGGCATTGCCTCGACCGTCCCGCGCTGGACTTTGAAGCCCTGGTCGCCCCGGAAGTCGATCGAGAGGTCGAAGTTCGAGATACCCACCGTAGGGGAGGATGGCAAGACAGATCTCTCCGGTATCGCCGCGGAGTCTTGGATCCGGGCGTTACGTGTCACCGCACGCGGTGCTAGAAGTGATCGGGACAGTGCGGAGCGTGCTGCGTCCGGAACAGCGCGTCCGCGCGGCGGATGCTGTCCTTTGAGCCCGAGATGAGCCCCCACCCCGCGAGCTCGCGGGCCGTCCGAAACCCCGTATAGAGCGATGCGAGGGTCTTGACCGACATCTGCACGTCCGCGGGGCCGGATGAGCGCGAGACCTCCGCCCCTTCCACTGAGGCCGCGACGCGGTATGTGCCGGCATTCCACGGGGCCAAGTCGTCCTTGGCGATCTCGATCGAGACCGAGCCCGTCTCGTCGTAGCCGCGAGCCTGGAGCGGGGTCGCGACGTCCACCACCCGAAACCAGATGCCCTCATGATCCCGCGTGTTCAGCAGTCGCGGCTCCATGAAGAGCTCGGGAGCCGGATCGTCGAGCGGCGCCGAACGCCAGAGCACGCGGCCGACCAGGTCGTGACGGGCGAGGAAGCTCCAGAGGCTCCGGTAGGCATCGAGCGTCAGCCAGACGAGATCGCGCACCACGATCTCCTGGTTGCGAGACGGATGATCCCGCTTCCCCGCGCGCAAGGTGTAGACGACGTAGCCCTGGCCCTCGCCCGAGGCGTCACAGCAGATCCCGATGTGGATCGGGCCTTCGGACTCTACGTCCTCCAGGGCATTGTTGAGCCAGAGCGCCTTCGCCCGATGCAGGTAGCAGGTCCTGTCCGCGATGTAGTCGATGTAGAGCTGCTTCGCGATTCCGTAGCCTGCGTCCACGTCGAGACGCTCGACCGTGGCGCTTCCCCCAGCTCCATCGTGAAAGCCGATGTCCACTGAATCGACCGAGTACGTCCGCTGAACGCTCGTCATCGCGTAGCCGTAGCGCTGATAGATTGCGGCCTGCGAGGCCCAGAGAGCCGCGACCGCTTGACCGCGCTCGCGCATGTCCGCGAACGCCCGCGTGGTGAGCCGGCGGACGAGACCCTGCCGGCGATACTCCGGCAGAGTCCCGACGGTCGACACGCCTGCGAGGGGCATCGCGTTGCCGTTCGCCTGCATGGTAAACGGGATCGCGGAGGTGCTGGAGACCATACGGGGACCGTCGAACGCACACAGCGTCCACTCCGGCCGGTTGGCGCGGCTGATGGTGTTGTCTGGCCCGTCGCCGAAGGTTCCGCCGTAGACGTAGCCGCCGAGCTCACCCAGCTGACCCATCTCGTCTTGTGTGGCTGGTCGTATCTCGAAGCCCATGGTGTCCTCTCCGCTGTCTTAGCAGGCGAGCGTGTAGACGTCCTGGCTGTCATCGGGGAGCGAGTGCTCGCTCCACGACTCTCCGGCATCGCTGGTCGTGAAGACCTGCCCGCCCCGCGTGGCGAACGACACGCGACTCGGAGCGTCGGAGCTCGCGGCGATGATCATCGCGGTCCCCTTCACCTCCACACCCTGATCGAAGCGCCGCCACGACTGTCCGAGGTCATGGCTGATGCTTACCGAGCCGGCATCGCTGAACGCCGCCCCGCTGAACGCGCCGAGCAGCGTCGAGGCATCGTGAGGGGCGACGCGTACGTCACGCGCATACGTCAAGGGCGAGAAGCGACCGATCTCGAGATCGGTCCAGGTCTCGCCCTTGTCAGTGCTCTGGAACACCCCCATCCGGTTGGCGAGGAACACGCGCCCTTTCGAGACGGCCATCGCGTGGCAGTCGACCATCCCCTCGGCTTGGGAGTCGCTCCCGATCGCGCTCTTCAGGTGATCCTGCTCGGCCAACCGCAGCAGATCGCCGGAGCAATCCTGCCAGGACTCTCCCGCATCCGTGCTCCTGATGACCCCAGCCACCTCGATACCGGCGTAGATCTCGTCGGCATCGGCCGGGTTGATGGCGATGCGCGTGACGCGATTCGGAAACCCCATCTCGACCGCGCCCGCGGGCGTGAGCGTCGGCAGCTGCTTCCACGAACGACCGCCGTTGTGGCTGCGACACACGCCTGCGGGGCCGGTCCCGGCGTACATGATGGTGGGATCGGCGGGGTGAAACACGATCGACCACACGGTGGCGTCTCCGCCTCCCACCGGCAGGTGGCGCCAGGTGTCACCGCAGTCTTCGCTCATGTGAATGCCGTACTGCGTCCCGGCGTAGAGGACGTTCGCCTGGTCGGGATGGACCGACACGCCGCGCACCTCGACGTCTGCGGGAAGCTTGAGCTTCTGCCACGATTCCTCGCTGAAAGCGCGGCGGAATAGGGCGCCTGGCCCCGTACCTCGACCCGGAATGAACTGTGCCGTCCCCGCGTACAGATAGTCGCCCATGGCTCGGTTACCCCTCGATGTGTCGCACCGCCTCGGTCGATTCTACCCCGGACGGGCACTCACCGACGGCATAGTTGCACGACCCCTGTGGTAGCATGCGCGCGGGAGGGAGCTGCATTGCTGCTCACGACGGACAAGCCAGATCGCTCGGCGTTCGAGCGCGGTACGGGCTGGGCGCTCCGCCCTGAGGGCGCCTGCCGGGGGGAGGTCTGCGTACCGCTCACCCAGGCCGCGAGCGCCGAAGATGCAGTCGACGTCCAACGCATCGCGGTACGGCTCGGGATGCCCATCGTTCGGCACTCCGACACCCTGGCAGCGCTGGGACCCGCCACGTTCGGAGGCACCGCGCTGACGACGGCGCAGGCGCCGGAGCTGATCCTCCCCGATCTCGAGGGCAACCTGTTCGACCTTGCGTCTCTGCACGGCCAGAAGGTCGTGCTGGTGGCCTGGTCACCGTACTGAGGCTGCGCAAACGACCTGCCCGGGTGGCAGGCCCTGCGCACCGAGCTGCATCCGAAGGGCGTGGAGATTGTAACGGTGTGCCTCGACTCCCTGGGCGAGGAGGTGGCCCGACCGTATGTCGAGCGGGCGCAGCCGGATCATCCCTCCCTGATGGACGTGGCACACCTGGTCGACGAGCGCTTCGGCGTCGTGAACATTCCGAACAGCATCTGGATCGACGAAGCGGGGACGATCGTGCGACCCGCGGAGCCAGCTTGGCCGAACGCGCCCGAAGAGGGGGAAGCGCGGCCCGCACCACCCGACGAGCCAGGGCGGCTCCGGGAGATGATGATGGCGGCCGGGCGGATCGTGAGCGATCGAGCGGCCTATGCCGCGGCTCTACGTGACTGGGCGGACCGGGGAGCCGCGAGCGACTTTGCCCTGTCGCCCAAAGAGGTCGTCGCGCGATCGGGACGCCGCGGCGTCGATGAGGCGACGGCGGCTGCGGAGTTCGAGCTGGCACAGCACCTGTCTCGCAGCGGCGATCTCGCGTCCGCACGGCCGCACTTCCGCAACGCCCATCGGCTGCAACCCAACAACTGGACCTGCAAACGGCAGGCCTGGTCGATCGAGCCGAGCGGCTTCGAAGGCCCGCTGGCGCGATTCTGGCAAGGACCCCTCCCCGGCCACGAGTCAGACTGGGCCTACGACGGAGACTGGGTAGCAGACGCAAAGGCAGCAGGGCCAGCGAACTACTACCCGCGCTTTCGGCCGTAGCATCCAAAGCAGCGAGGGAGAGCCGTGAGAAGCTCCTACGAGCCCATCAGGGCAGACGATCAGACCATCCGGGCCGCGCTCGAGGAGGCCCATATCCCCTCGCTGATGGCCGCGCTCGTACACCTGACTGGGGATACGAGTCACATCAAGGGCGACATAAAGCCGCAGACCGAGTTCCTTGGCGATCCGCAGGGGGGGATCACTCCAGAGCAGCAGGCCCGCGTTCGCGCCCAGGCCCTCGACGTGCTTCGCGCGTACCGCGACTCCGGAGGAGAGCTGCCAGCGCCTCCCTCACCCGAGGCGATTCGCGAGATACTGGAGTTCACCATCGGGCAGGAGGTCTCCGAGAACTACGTCGAGTTCTTGATCGCCGAGCTCTCCTTGAACGGGGAGGACCCGTATGCGCAGCCGGCCATACAGGGAGTGCCGGCGGAAACGAGGGCGGACTTCCGTGTGCTCGTCATCGGCGCGGGCATGTCGGGCTTGCTTGCGGGAATCCGCCTGAAAGAGGCCGGGATACCCTTCGTCATCATCGAGAAGAACGCCAACGTGGGCGGCACCTGGTACGAGAACACCTACCCGGGCTGTCGGGTCGACAGCCCCAACCACATGTATTCGTACTCTTTTCACGCACAGGACTGGCCCCAGCACTTCTCCAACCAGAAGGTGCTGTGCGAGTACTTCGACAGCTGTGCAACGGACTACGGGCTGCGGGAGCACATCCGCTTCAAGACTGAGGTACAAGCGACGCGCTTCGACGAGGAGACGGGCCGCTGGCAGGTCGAGGTCGCCCTCGAGGGCGGAAGGACCGAGACGATCGAGGCGAGCGCGATCATCAGCGCGGTGGGCCAGCTGAACCGGCCAAAGTTCCCCGACTTCCCAGGTCGCGAGACGTTCCACGGACCCTCCTTCCACTCGTCGCGGTGGGAAAACGAGCACGACCTCGCGGGCAAACGAATCGGGGTCATCGGTACGGGCGCCAGCGCGTTCCAGCTCGTGCCGATCGTCTCGCAGCAGGCGTCCGAGGTCACGATCTTCCAGCGCACGGCGCCCTGGGTGATTCCCAACCCCGACTACCTCCAGAACGTCCCGGAGGGCAAGCACTGGCTTCTGAATCACGTGCCGTTCTACGCGAAGTGGTTCCGATTCAGCATGTTCTGGCGCACAGCAGAGGGCCTGCTCGGCGCGGTGACGGGCGATCCGGAGTGGAAGCAGGGGGAGAGCTCCGTCAGCGCCGACAACGACGTGCTACGCGAGCTACTCACCGCGAACCTCACGGAGATCGTGGGTGATGATCCCGAGCTGCTCGCAAACTGCACTCCGGATTACCCGCCCGGCGCAAAGCGCGCGCTCATCGACGACGGTACCTGGCTGCGCTCGCTCAAGCGCGACAACGTGCACCTGCTAACGGACCCCATTCAAGAGATCACGCCAAAGGGAGTGCTCACCAAGAGTGGCGTGGAGCACGAGTTCGACGTGCTCGTATACGCGACCGGGTTCTACGCCAGCCGCTTCCTGCAGCCGATGAAGATCTATGGCAAGGGCGGAGTCGAGCTCCACGACGCGTGGGACGGAGAGCCCAGGGCGTACAAGGGCATCAGCATTCCGGGCTTCCCCAACCTGTTCTGCTGCTATGGTCCCAACACCAACATCGTGGTGAACGGCAGCATCATCTTCTTCTCCGAGTGCGAGATCCGCTACATCCTTGGCTGCCTGGCGCTTCTGATGAAGCGGCATGACGCGGCCATGGACTGCAGGCGCGACGTGCACGATACGTACAACGAGCGGATCGATGCGGGGAATCGCTCGATGGCCTGGGGTCAGTCGTCGGTCAACACCTGGTACAAGAACGACAGCGGCCGCATCACCCAGAACTGGCCCTTCACCCTGCTCGAGTTCTGGCAACAGACCCGCGACCCGGACGCCGCCGACTACACGTTCAGCTAGGCGTCTGCGAGCGGCTTGCCCGGGGTGAATTTGCAGGGCATGCGCTTTATGCCATGGATGAAGTTTGACGCCAGGCGTTCGGGCTCGCCGGTTACGCAGAGGTCGGGTAGACGCTGAAAGATCTGGCGGAACGCCACGAGCATCTCGCGCCGGGCGAGGTGGGCACCCAGGCAGTGGTGGGCACCCGGACCGCCGAAGCCGACGTGCTCGTTCGGGCTGCGGGTGATGTCGAAGCGATGCGGCTCGTCGAACACGGCCTCGTCGCGGTTCGCTGAGTTGTAGAACATGACCACCTTCTCGCCCTCGCGGATCTTCTGGCCCGAGAGCTCCGTATCACGCGTGGCGGTGCGACGGAAGTGGATGACGGGAGTCGACCAGCGCACGATCTCCTCGATCGCCTTCGGTGCCATGCTCTCGTAACCCGCAGCCCATCTCGCGCGCTCCTCCGGGTAATCGGAGAGCGCCTTCATCCCGTGACTGATCGCGTTCCGCGTCGTCTCGTTGCCAGCCACCACAAGCAAGACGAAGAATGAGCCGAGCTCCGCCTCGTCGAGCCGCTCGCCCTCGAGCTCGGCGTTCACTAATGACGACGTCAGGTCGTCCGTCGGGTTCTTCATGCGATGGCGGCCCAGGTCCTGCACGAGCTGAGCGAGCTCCGCGCCCGCTCCGAGCAGCGCCGGAACCAGCTGAGCCGGGTCGGTGATGTACTCGGGATCACCGGCGCCCAGGATCACGTTCGTGCGGTCGAACACGAACTGATGCTGGCTCTCGGGGATTCCCATCATGTTGCAGATGATCCAGAGCGGCAGTGGCGCAGCGATGTCTGCGACGAAGTCGCACTCCCCCCGCTCGATCACGGCGTCGATCACGCGCGTCGCGATCCGTGCTACGTCCTCCTCAGCCTGACGAATCATGCGCGGCGTGAAACCGCGCGAGACGATTCGCCGCAGCCGCGCGTGCCTGGGGTCGTCCATGCTGATCATCGACCCGAAGAACTCCTGGAACTGCTGGGGCAGGTCGCCGATGTTCGTGCCCTTGCCCGAGCAGTACACCTGCGCGTTGCGGCTGATCTGCAGTACGTCGGCGTGACGCGTCACCGCCCAGTAGCCGGGCCCCTGTTCCAGGCCCTCGATGATGGCCTCCGGCTCCGCGTGGAAGGAGATCGGCCGCTCGCGCCGCAGGGTCTGGAACGCGCCTTCGCGCTCTTCGAGCGGACGTCTCCAGAAGTCGCTCGCCGACAGCTCGATCTCGTCGACCTCGAGAACGGGGGTAGGCTGCATGCGTTCTCCGATACTACAGGTTGTACGCCGCGGTGACCGCGTCGCCCAGGAGGTTCCTGCGGGTCGTCTCGGAGAGCCCGGACACCAGGCGCTCGAGCTCATCCATGTAGTTCCCGGGGTGATCGAAGTGGGGAAAGTCCGTGGCCCAGAAGAAGCGGTCGCTCCCGACGTGGTCGATGATGAGCGGAAGGGCCGTCTCGTCGGGATCCCCGGAGATCCAACACTGTCGCCGGAAGTAGAAGCTCGGCTTCTCCTTGAGCGGCACGCTGTCGCCGAGGCCCGTCTCGTAGATCGCGTCCATGCGGTCTAGCGCGGCTCCGATCCAGCCCGCCCCTGACTCGAGCACCACCGCCTTGAGCTCCGGGAAGCGATCGAAGAGCCCCCACTGAAACAGCCCGTAGAAGGCCTGCTGCGGCCCCTGCATACCGAGCGCGTTCTGCAGCCAGCGAGCCTGCTTCATGCCGTCGAAGCGCTGGTAGGTGCGGATCTTCGGGTGCTCGCTCATAGGGTGAATCGCGACTGGCACGCCGAGCGCCTGGGCCTTGGCCCAGAACGGGTCGTGGTCCGGATGCGCGTGCGGGATCCGCGTGAGCGTGTAGGGCGCTACGAAGGCTCCTTTTGCCCCCGCGCGCACGGAGCGCTCCAGCTCCACAGCCGCCTCAACGGGATCGACTAGCGAGATGTGCGCGATGGCGACCAGCCGCCCCTCCGTATCGCTACAGAACTCGCAGATCCAGCGGTTGTACGCGCGCGTGTAGGCCAGATGGAGCTCCGGGTCCTCGAGCTCGCACTCCCAGGTCAGGCCCAGGCTCGGATAGAGAATGGCCTCGGCCAGCCCCTCACGATCGAGCAATGCAACCCGCTCCTTCGGGTCGGTCGATCCGAATGGTGCGTTCGCCAGGTAGTCGACGGTCGTCAGCGCCTGGAGCTCTTCGCCTTCCTTGCCCATGCCACCAAAGATGTTGAGGCCGCGGGGGGTCAGGAACCGGGAAGGCTTTCCGCCGATCTCGATCACCTCACGGTCCCCGTGCACGGTCAGCCGCAGCGCGCGGTCGCGCAGCGGGGGATCGATGTACCGCTCCCACAGGTCGGGCGGCTCGAGGATGTGGCCGTCGGCGTCGACGACGTTGTCGTATGCGAGCGCCATGAGAAATCTCCTCTACGGGGACTCGACGAGCTCGCTGAAAGGTGCGTCGGCTCGGGTCACGCTCAGTGCCTACAGGCGATCGAGGACGACGACCGGATCATCTCCGGCAGGTCAGCCGGAATCTCTTTACTCATCCTGTCTCCCCTCGCTATCTAGTCGGAACTTGGGGACGGTCCTTAATCGGAACTTTCTTGTCCGGATGCGTTAGTTCCGATTAAGGACAGTCCCCAAGTTCCGTCGTGTACGCGCGCGGGACGGCGTAGAGCTTGCGCAGCCCTCGGCCCGCCGTCACCAGTGCGGCGGAGTTGTGGGTCTCGTTCTCGAGCACCTCGTGGCTCCACTCCAGCCCAGGATAGCGCCGCTCCTCGAGCAGGCGGATGAGCTTGCGATAGTTGGCCGCGAGCGCATTGTACGGGCTGTCGGGCGTGGTCTCTTCGAGCTCGCCCAGCGTCAGGTAGGCCGTAGCGTCGATGGGCTCGCCAGAACGCTCCTGCTCGAGCTCGAAGATCACGTCCTTCTCCTCGACCGCGCCGGGACTGGCGATGATGTAGCGGTCGAAATCCGGTCAGGCGGAAGTGGCTTCCGCGCGTTTCGTTGAGCCACGCCAGGGCGGTCGGCCGGAGGTCTCAGCTGCGGAGGGATGTCTTCGAGCAGTTGTAGACGTCAGGCTCCCGGCGCGTACCCGTGGCGCAACAGCTTGCCCGGGGTCGCGCCGGTGCACTTGCCGTCCGCGAACGTGACCTCGCCGTTGACGACGATGGCGCGGTAGCCGATCGCGTGCTGTACCCGGCGCCACTCCCCTCCGGGGAAGTCGTGGGCGACCTCGCCCGTCCAGCGCGGCGAGACGTCGAGCGCGTCCAGGTCGTAGACGACGATGTCGGCCGGCGCGCCGACCCGCAGCGTGCCGCGATCGCGGAAGCCCGCGGCGTGGGCGGGCAGCGCGCTCAGCCGGTAGTGCGCCTCCTCGAGGCTGATCCGGGGCTCGTCGCGGACGAGCCACATCAAGAAGTCTGTCGTAAAGGCGCCTCCGGTGAAGAACTTCGTGTGCGCGCCCCCGTCGGAAACCCCGGGGAACGTGTACATCGAGTCGTTGATCATCGCGGCCATGTGGTCGGCGTTCTGTCCGCGGTCGGGCCCGAGGAACTCGACCTCGAGATTCCCGGCAACCGCGACGTCGAGCATGGCGTCGACCGGGTGCTTGCCCTCTTCCTCGGCGATCTGGGCAACCGACTTCCCGACGTACTTCTCGAGTTCCGCGTGCCCCTTGACGTCCTGCACGAGGAGCTTCTCCATGGGACCGCCGACACCCGCCTGGACGATCCGCAGCTTCTCTGCCGCGGCGCTGGTGGACTCCCGCCGCATCTCCTCGCGAATTCCGGGATCGGCGAGCTTCTGCAGCCGCTCCTCGCGGGTTCCCGTGGTCGCCTTGCGCCACGCGCGACTCGCGTCGTAGAGGTTCCAGTCCTCGAGCGTGAAAACGAAGCCCGCGCGTAACGTCCCGCCCTGACCGAAGATCTGGAGGCCCTCCTCCCGACACTCCTCGATCCAGGCCAGGCGCCGCTCGTGAACGCTCGGGTCCTTGCGGCTGATGACGACGGCGTTGTGAAGGATCGGGCGCTGCGCGACCCGGGCGAGCTCGGCCTGGAAGGCCAGGTCCCGCCGGAGGTGTCCGGTCGCCTGCGTGATCTGGATGAAGCCCTCGTCGCGCTCTCGCAACACCTCGGCCAGGCAGAGGATGTCCTCGTCGACCATGGTGTCTGTGACCATGGGCGATCCGTCGAAGTCGGCCTGGGTCGAGTCCTTCCCGAGTCGCTGAATCGAGAAGCCACACAGACCCGCGTCCATTCCCTCGTGGAGCAGCCGCTGCATCTCCGCGCGCTCCGCCCGCGTGGCCGGGCGGGTCTTGGCGGCCTCCAGGCCCATCACGTAGGTCATGAGCGACGCGGTGGGCATGTACTGCAGGCAGTTGACGCCCTTGGGCGCGCGATCCAGGGAGTCGAGGTACTCGGGGATGGTCTCCCAGTCCCAGTTCATCCCCTCCTTCATCGACTCGAAGGGGATGGCCTCGGTGCGCGTCATCGTGAGCATGGAGCGCTCCCGGAACTCGGGTCGGACCGGTGCGAACCCGAACCCGCAGTTCCCGAGCACGACGGAGGTCACCCCGTGCCAGCCGGAGATCGTACACCACGGGTCCCAGCGGATCTGGGCGTCGTAGTGGGTGTGAAGGTCCACGAAGCCGGGGGCGACGATGTGGCCGCCGGCGTCGACCTCGCGCGCCGCCGCGCCGGGAGCACGGCCGCCGATCTGCGCGATCCGTCCGTCCTTCACCCAGAGGTCACCCGCGAACCGGGGAACCCTCGTTCCGTCCACGATCGTGCCGCCGCGAATGTGCAGGTCATACTCGGCCATGGGGAAGCCTCCCTTCACTAGGTGGAAGCATTATAGGCATCGTTCCCTAACTGTTTCAACCCGAACGACACGAGTCGCAACTCATCTGGTATTCAAGACCCGCCGACGTCCGGTGGCACAGGGGAGACAGGATGACCGCGACACGGCGACAGGCGCGCTCCACGGGCCCGACCTACACCTCCCTCCTCGAAGCCGACCCGACGCCGGCCCCGGCACCGCTGCTCCGCGAGGCCTATGAGTGGGTCGAGGGCGAGGCGGTCGATGTGGCGCGGTACACGAGCCGGGAGTTCCACGAGTTGGAGACGGAGCGGCTGTGGCCCAGCACCTGGCAGATGGCGTGCCGGCTCGAGCACATTCCCGAGGTCGGCGACCACATCGTGTACGAGATCTGCGATCAGTCGCTGATCGTCGTGCGGGTCGCGCCCGACGAGGTCCGGGCGTTCCACAACTCGTGCCTGCACCGGGAAACGACCCTCGTCGGCGGGAGCGGCAACGCCGCGTTCTTCAAGTGCCCGTTCCACGGGTTCACCTGGGGTCTGGACGGGACCTTTCGCGGGATGCCCGCGGAGTGGGACTTCCCGCAGGTCGAGCGCGCGGACTTTTGCCTGCCGCAGGCCGCGGTGGCGCTCTGGGGTGGGTTCGTGATGGTGAACCCCGACCGCACGGCCCCTCCATTCGAGGAGTACGCCGCGCCGCTACCCGAGTACTTCGAGCCCTACCCGCTCGAGCGGCGCCACGTCGCGCACCACGCGTGTCAGGTCGTCGACGCCAACTGGAAAACCACCCAGGAGGCCTTCCTCGAGGGCTACCACGTGTCGACGACCCACCCGCACGCTGCGCTTCGCCAACGACTTCAACTGCGCCTACGACGTTTTCGGGCCCAATGTCAGCCGCCTGTTGCAGCCCCTCGCGCTGCCCGCCACGCATCTCATCGGTCAGGTAACCGAGGCGGAGATGGCCGCCGTGATCCAGAAGATGCTGCTTGCGGAAGACCGGCGCGAGGTGCCCGCCGCCGTTCGGGCCCGCCCGTGGCTCGCCGAGCGCTTCCGCGAGTCGTTCAGCCGGCGCTGGCGGTGCGACCTGTCGAGTGCCTCCGAGGCAGATCGAAGCGAAGAGCGTTGCCGCCGCAGCAGTAGTCGATACCGAGTCGCTCGAAGACGCGAGCTCGGGTCGGGCGCTCGACGACGTACTGGCCCACGGAGGTCGTCAGATCCACGTCGCTCATGTCGTTCGGTTCTCCTCTCTATGGGAATCAACATAAGCAAGACGCATGCCGCAGGCCTTCCTCGGCTTTGTTCTCTTCGGAGAAGCATCGACTGGGACATGGGCCCACCACCCTGGCTATGAACTGAGGCCCCATGCCACAGAAACGCTGTGGGGTGGGCCGCGATCGACGGAGTGGCAGTAGCGATGAAGCAGCTGCTCTATCTCTACGATGTCCGATGTCATGGAGTGCCTCCGTGTCTATGTGCGTTCTCTGCTCGATACCCTACTCCAGTGATGAATTGGGCGTCACTTCTTGCGAACCCGGCGCGGAAAGGTCCATCTCCCCGAGGGCTCGTCGACCTCCACTGGCTCACTGGCGAGCGGAAAGCTGACCTCTAGCTCGGAGATCTGAATGAAGGCCGGGCCGATCGCGTCCGAAGCTAGCTCCGTCTCCTAGGACACGGACAGCATCAGCTCATCGATGGCGAGCGGGTCGCTGTAGAGCTCGCGCACGGTGGAGGGGCCCGCCTCGATGCTCACGGTCTCGCACCCCCGTTCCTCGCGCAGAAAACGCAGTACCTGTCGGAGCGATGGGTTTGTGTTCGCCTTGAGCATCACTCCACGTTCGCCCGCCGCCGAGGCAAGGCTCGCCGTGCCTTCGTCGCCTGTGTAGACCAGGCAGGGTCCGCTCTGGAACAGCGGATAAAGAAGGTCGAGTCCCCGACCGGAGCTGAGCACCACACTCAGGGGTGGGGTCGGGCGACCAAGTCGTTCCGCGCGCCACTCGCCCAGATCAGCGAGCTCCGGTGCGGTTGTCGGGATGCGGTGCACAAGGCCCGGCTCATGCCGAAGAATCTCGCCCGTCGTCACGATGGCATCGGCGCGAGCACGCGCCAGACAAAGCGCGAACAAGTCCGAGGCGCTCCGCGGCGTCGCCTGGTTGACCCGGAGAACTCGGGGAACCCCCGAGGGACTCTGCCAGAGGGCGGTCACGCTCTGGGCAGTTTCGCTGGGCGGGCTGAGCGCCGTGTCGCTCCCTCTGGGGTCAGCCGTGTGGTTGGCTCTGCGGCCCAGCCTGTCGACCGCGGCTGTGCTGGCCGCGTTCGGCGCCGGGGCACTGATCGCGGCGGTCACCATCGAACTGGTCGCCCCGACCGTGCAGCACATTGGCGAAAGCGGCGGACACGCGGGTGCGGCTGCCTTCTGGATCCTCGCCGCGGGCGCACTGGCGGGAGGACTTCTCTTCGTTGCGGTCGATCGCGCGCTCGCGTCGCGAGGCGGGTTTCTCCGCAAGGTCTCGACCGCCATCGGTTGGTTCACACGAGAGGCGCGACAGCGGAACGAGTCCTATCTGAAGGAACTCTGCGCGATTCCGCTGCTCTGGAAGCTCCCCTCCGAACAGGTCGAGCTGCTGATCCGCGATGTGAGGGCGGAGTCGTACTCCGAAGACGAGACCCTGTTTGAGGAGGGCGAGGTCGCGGACGAACTCTTCTTCGTCCGGTCCGGTGAGGTCGAGCTCAGTCGCGGCGGCGAGCACGTCCGCACCGTGGGGGCCGGGGGGATCTTTGGCGAGCTTCCGCTGCTGGCCGGTATTCCGCGCACCGTCTCTGCGCAAGCAAAAGGGCGCGTAGAGGCACTGGTGCTGCGCGGAGCGGACTTCGAGCGCTGGCGCAAGGAGTGTCCGGAGTTTGATCTGGGCTTTCGCCGGAGTTTGATCTGGGCTTTCGCGAGATGGCCAGCGAGCGACTGGAGGAGATCCGCGAGCGCGATGCAGTTCGCAGCCAGATGGAACAGAGCTGGGGGGAGCAGGCGATCGGTGCTTTGCGACAGGGAACAGTCGTACCGAGCCCGGCGGAGATCCGGCAGGCTGCAGAGGCGCGCAGCGGCGCCGGGCTCGCGGTGTGGCTCGGAATGTTGATCGACGGAATCCCCGAGAGCATCGTGATCGGATCGGGTTTCCTCGGGATACTGACAGGACGCCTCGCGAGCGGAACAGACGTGGCCTTTGCGGAGGTCGTCCCCTACACGCTGATCGCGGGGCTGTTCCTGGCGAACTTCCCAGAGGCGCTGTCGAGCTCACTGGCGATGCGGACACAGGGATGGAGCCGAATGCGCGTGCTCTCGATGTGGAGCGCGTTGATGGTGATCACGGCGGCAGGCGCCGGTGTCGGGTACGCGATTGGGGGGGCGGTTCCCCACTACGCGCTCATCGCCATCGAGGGCGTCGCCGCCGGGGCCATGATCACGACGATCGTCTCGACCATGATTCCGGAAGCCGTCCACCTGGCGGGCTCGGGGTCGCGGGTCGGAATCTCGACGCTGGTGGGGTTCTTCGCGGCGGTCTCGTTCAAGCTGCTGGAGTAAGTCGGTGGCACCGAGGAGGTGCCCAGTTAGAGGTTCCCTGCTGTGGAGTTCTTCCGGGCGGGGATGATCTGTAACTGGCCGGAATCGCACGGATTCAACAACGCATCATGCGGTTGACAGGGCGGAGCGGGTGAGCGTATGCTCATTCACCTGTAAGAAATACTAGAGACAGACTACGCTAGGGAGCCGGGATAACACCTGGCCACCGGACCTGGAGGCCACACAATGCGTGATCCCGCGACCGACTTAGGCCGGCTCTTTGCCTACGGCGCATCCCTCGCCCTCTGCGCCTCTCTCATTGCGTCACCCGCGCTCGGAGATGAGGCGAGCGGAGAAGACGTGGATGTGCCGGCTCCGCCCGCACTCGTTCAAGAGGAGGCCGAAGAGGAGACCTCCCTGAGCCGACGGACCCAGATCGAGGAGGTCGTCGTGACGGGGCTGCGTCGCGAGACGAACCTGCAGACCACACCGATCGCGATCTCGGCCTTTTCTGCGGATGATATCGTACGCAGCAACCTGGACAGCATCGCGAACCTGCAGTTCCACGTTCCCGGCCTGACCTACGCCAGCTCGCTCTCCAACGCGCAATTCACGTTGCGTGGCGTCGGCGTCGAAATACCCACCATGGCGGGTGAGTCGGGAGTCGCTCTCAACATCGATGGCGTCTACCAGGCCCGCCACTTCATCGCGAGCGGGATCCACGATGACCTGGAGCGAATCGAGGTGCTCCGAGGTCCGCAAGGAACGCTCTACGGCCGGAATGCAACCGGAGGGGCGATGAATCTGTGGACGAAGACCCCACCCGAATCTACGGAAGCGGAGTTCTCCGCCCTGGTTGGAGACAACAACCGCTACCGCATTCGATCTGCTCTCGGCGGCCCGGTTAACGAGAACCTGGGTCTGCGGCTGAGCTACACCACGGACCAGAGCGACGGCCTGAGGCGGAACAATTTCAACGGGGACAAGCTCGACGACACCGATCACAGCTCGCTTCGAGGCGCGCTGCGCTACACCCCCGCCGAAGACCTTGAGATCCTGGTGCGTTACGACTACGCACGCGACCGTGACCATGGGCCGACCCTCCAGCACAACGGCCAGCTAATCCCGTTCGGTCCGGTGACGTTCGGGGGCACTCTGGAACCGGACGCCCAACGCGTCAACGTCGACAGGAGGCTGTCCAACGACAGGCGCGTCTGGGGACTCAGCAGCACCATCAAGCTGGACCTTCACGGACTGCCGCTGATTGGTGACGCGACGCTCAACTCCATCACGTCGTTCCGCAATAACGAGTTGGAGCTCGATGGGGACCTCGATGGAACCGAGGCCAACTTTTTGAACACCAATTCGGAACAGAATTCCAAGGTGTGGATTCAGGAGCTCACCCTGAGCTCCGCGGGCGACGGGAAACTCGACTGGGTGGTCGGAGCGTACTTCTTCAAGGACCGCGCCGACACGCACTTCTTCTACACACTGCCCGACTTGGGGGCCTTGGGGCAGTCGATCCTGGACGCCGGCGGAACTGGGTTTGACGTGCTGGACGCGGAAATCGTCGACAATTTTGTCTTCGGTATGGATCAGGACACCGAGGCTTGGGCCCTGTTCGGGGAGGCGACGTACCACGTGACCGAGCGCCTCCGCGCAACCTTCGGCATACGATTCAGTGACGAGGAGAAGGACACCGATCAGACTGTGTCTTTTGGAGTCCCAGGGCTCGAGGACATCCCCGGCTTTGGCCACGATTTTTTCCTGTGCGAAGGGCTGGAAACCGAGCTGGAATACACCTCTTGGACCCCGAAGTTCAGCGTAGATTTCGACGTCGCGGAATCCGTCATGGCATACGCATCGGCGAGTCGCGGCTTTAAGGGCGGCGGCGTAAATCCCGACGCCTGTGGGGCCGACTACGATCCGGAAACCCTCTGGGCCTACGAGATCGGTATGAAGAGCCAGTGGCTCGACGACCGCCTCCGCTTGAATCTCGTCGGCTTCTTCTACGACTACGAAGACTACCAGGCGGCCGTCAACGTCGCGAGTTCCTCTCAAATTGAGAATGCCGCGGACGCCGAGGTGCTGGGCTTCGAAGCCGAGCTGCTTGCCTTCCCGTTCGAGGGATTCCAGTTGACTGCCGGGCTCTCCATCCAGAATGCCGAGTTCGAGGAATACTTCTCACTTAACCCGTTCTTCGGCAATATCGAGGACCTCAAAGGGAATCAGCTGCCCCGTGCCCCCGACAAGACCTTCTTCATCAACGGGGACTACACCGTGCCCATCTCGGACCTTGGATCGGCCTCGCTTCGGTATGAGTATGCCTGGTCGGACAATTACTACTTCACGTCTTTCAACGAAACCTACTCCGAACAGTCCAGCTACAGCTTATCCAACGCGCGGCTCATCCTCGCCACCGCAGGTGGACGCCTCGAGGACACGCTCGGCGACTTTGAGCTGCACTTCTTCGTCAACAATCTCGGAGACAAAGACCACTTGACTCTCGTGATCGATGCCGCAACGGTCGGTGGTCCGATGAGCCACTACGCGGATCCCCGGCGCTACGGAGTAGAGCTCAAATATCGCTTCCACTGATTTCTCCGCGCGGACGCTCGGTCGGCCCTAGGGTACATGTAGTATCGAACTCAGCGGTCGCTTCGAGTAGGGATCTTCGACAGCGCGGCCGCGCCGGTACTCGTCGTTGCAGAAGCACAGAATGTGGCGTCGCATCTGGCGGGCGTCGACGAAGAGGTGGTAAGCGAGGCCGGGCGAACTACTCGCGCCGCCCTGCCGGTCACGGTAAAGCTCGAGTAGCCCCCGGGGAGTATGTGATCAACCTCAGGTAGACGCCGTCCAGGTTGAACGCCAACCCTGGGCTTGCCCGAGCTGGTGCCGAACAGCGCGCGCAGCGAGATCGACTCCTGGGAAGCTCAACCCTGAGCTGCGCGTCGTCTACTACGGTACCCACGAACTGGCCGGGACCGGGGACGAGCTCACCGCGCTCCGCTTCGTGCTAGACGCGGACGGCGACGTGTCCGGCGTGTCGAGCGTCCCCAAGCCCCTGCTGGTCCGGGCGGTCAAGCGGGCGCCCGAGGCGTGACGCTCCTCCTCGCGCTCGCCTATGCGGCGGTCGCCGCGCTGCTCCTCAACCTGGGCCTCGCGAGCCCCTGGGATCCGCGCCTGAAAGCGGCCGCCGTGGTCGCGGTCTCGCTGCTGTACGGCGGTTCGTACCTGGGGGTCCGGTCCCTGCAGGGCTGGCCGACCTCACAGTCGACGCCCGAGAATTTTCGCGTCCACTGGATCGCCATCGACGAGCCCGACAAGAGCTCGGCCACCGACGGCGCGATTTACTTCTGGCTGCGCGAGCTCGACGACGGCAACCTGCCCACGGGGGAACCGCGCGCGCACGTCCTGCCTTTCGACGCCGAGACCGCCGAGGCCGCGCGCGAGGCCCTCGAGGTCCTCGAGAACGGCAAGCAAGTCAACGGCCGCATCACGCTCGGGATCCTGGACCCCGCGGACGAGGCGAGTCCGGACGCTCCGCGCCCGCTGGCCCGCGGTGAGGGGCAGCTCGGCGGAGACGAGGCCCGGCTCGTGTTCGAGTTCCGGGAGGTGCCCCCCCGCCCGACCTACCCCCGAAGGCGCCGCTCTAGTCCCCCGCGTTCGCCTCCGCGAGCGCCTCGGCCCGGTCGATCGCCGCGCGCGAGATGATGTAGGTATGGACGCGCTCTGCGTCGGCCTCGTTCAGGAAGTCCGCGAAGGACGCCATGCCGTTCCCGCGCAGGGCCCCGCCGAGCACGATGTCGTTGAACGCGGCATGTCGCTCGTCCGTCATCAGCCGCAGGTCCGGAAGGACCCCGTTCGACTTCGCCTGGCCGCCGTGGCAGTAGGCACACACCAGCGTGTAGAGCTCCTCGCCGCGCTTCAGGTCCGCAGCCGACGCGGTGACGGGGGCTTGCTCAGGGATGCGCCGATCGAGGACGGTCGGCGCGGAGAGCTCCGCGTCGCCGTCGAGCTTGAACACGAGGAGCCGGCCGAAGTTCCCATACTTGACCGTCGCGGTCTCGTTGACCAGACCGTCGAAGTAGTCGCTGCCGCCGCCGGTCAGCAGGGCGATGTGCTGGACTCCGTCAAGCGCGAAGCTGATCGGCGGCGCGAGGATGGAGGTGTAGGCGTTGAAGCGCCAGAGAGGGTTGCCGTCGCTCGAATCGTAGGCGGTGACGAAACCCATCCCGTCGCCCTGGAACACCAGCCCCCCGGCGGTGGCCAGGACTCCGCCATTCCAGTAGTGCGTGTGCTCGACGACCCAGCGCTCTTCGCCAGTGAGGGGATCAAAGGCCTTGAGGTACCCCCGCGACTCGGTCTCACCCGGTGTCTCGTCCGCCAGGTCGAGCTCGAGGCCGATGTTGAGAGTACTCTCGTTGCGCTTGTAGAAGCCGGTCTCCTTGAACTCGTCGTCCAGCGCGTAGAGGAGCGGCCGGTCCTGAGCCGGGAGGTAGACGAGCCCAGCTTCGGCGTCGTACGACATGGCCTGCCAGTTGTGGCCTCCGAGCGGCCCGGGGAGGATCCACTTCGGAGAGTCGACGTAGTCGAGGTCGGGGTTCTCGACGGGACGGCCCGTCTCCAGATCCACGTGTGTGGCCCACGTCACTGCCACGAAGGGGTTCGCGCGAAGGAGCGTGCCGTCGGAGCGATCGATCACGTAGAAGAAGCCGTTCTTTGGCGCCTGCATGAGTACCTTCCGCGCCTTCCCGTCGACCTCCATGTCCGCGAGCATCATGTCCTGCACCGCCGTGTAGTCCCAGTTTTCGCCGGGCGTGGTCTGGTAGTACCACTTCATACGACCCGTATCGGCGTCGACCGCGACGATGGCCGCGAGAAACAGGTTGTCGCCGCCGCCGGGGGAGCGGATGACGCGCGTCCACGGCGCGCCGTTGCCCACTCCGATGTACAAGTGGTTGAAGTCGGGGTCGTACACGAGCGAGTTCCACGCCGTGCCTCCGCCGCCGATCTTCCACCACTCGCCCCCCTTCCAGGTCTCTGCCGCGAGCTCCATCTCCGGGTGCTCGAAGGGCTCGGCCGGATTGCCGGGCACGGTGAAGAAGCGCCAGACCTGCTCGCCGGTCTCGGCGTCGTACGCCGTGACATAGCCGCGCACGCCGAAGTCGGCGCCGCCGTTGCCGATGAAGACTTTGCCTCCGGCGGCCCGCGGGGCCCCCGTGATGGAGTAGCTCCGGGTGTGGTCGGTGACGGTATCGACCTCCCACACCTTCTCGCCGGTGGCCGCGTCGAGCGCGAGCAGGCGCCCCTCGAGGGTCGCCGCGTAGACGCGTCCCCCGTAGACCGCGACGCCGCGACTGATCGGGCCGCAGCACGCCTTGCGCATGAACTCCCGCGGCACCTGCGGGTCGTAGCGCCAGCGCTCCGCGCCCGTGGCCGCGTCGAGGGCGTAGACGATGTTCCAGGCGCTCGAAAAGAAGATCGTGCCGTCGACCACGATCGGGGTCGCCTCGAGCGGCTGGTTCGTCCCGAGGTCCACCGCGTAGGCCAGCCCGAGCCGCGCGACGGTCTCGCGGTCGATCTGGTCGAGCGGCGAGAAGCGCTGCTCCTCGAAGGTGCGCCCGTACGCGAGCCAGTTGCCGGGCTCACTTTCGGCGTTCCGGATGCGCGCGTCGTCGATCAGCGCGAGCGTGGGCGCCGGCGCGCCGTCCTGAGCGGAAGCCGCCTCAGCGCCCGCACCCGGGGGCGTCGCCTCACCGGCCTCCTGCGAACACGCCGCGCTCAGAGCGCCGACGAGACACAAACCCAACCAGCGAGGCAAAACGGTCATCTCTACTCCCCTGATCCGCGGATCCTATTAGAATCGACGCCGGCGTGAAACCGAGACCCAACGTCCTCCTGATTCTCACCGACCAGCAGCGCGCGGACCACACCAGCTTTGGCGGCAACCGACGCTCCGGACACCCGCGCTCGACGCGCTCGCGGCGCGCGGGACGGTCTTCGACCGCGCCTACGTGGCCAATCCGATCTGCATGCCCAACCGCTGTAGCATACCTCACCGGGCGCCTGCCGTCCGCACACCGCGTCATCTCGAACGATCGCTCGCTTTCGCCCCCAACAGCCGCACGTTCGCGCGAGCGCTGCGCGAGGCGTCGTACCGGACGGCGCTCGTCGGGAAATCCCACATCCAGCACGGGATGAGTCGCGGCAGCCGCCGGGCACCCTCGCGTCGCCGCTATCGACCCGTTTGCCCGCAACTCCTGGAGGTCACGCGGCATGACGCGGCGCTCTCGACGGCGTCGCTCGTGGTAGCGGCGGAGTCCGGCGCTGATCCGTCTCCGATGCTCTTGGTCGAGTGCCATCTCTCTCGAACCAGAGACTAGCGTTCAGTACCAGTAGAGGACCGCACAGTGCCGATAAACGTTTTAGAAACGAGGTTGCTCGGGGGAGGCTGCGGGGCAGGTTTGTCCCGGTCATCAAGGCAGCGTTCTCCTCTCTCGGACCGCGAGCTGACGATACAGTGGAAGCCTCCGGCGTCGAGTACACTAAAGACATGAAAGCGCTGGTGATCGGCGGAACCGGCCCGACGGGGCCCTTTGTGGTGAACGGGCTGCGCGCCCGAGGTTACGAGACGGCGATCTTCCACACCGGCCGCCACGAGGTCGACGCCATCCCCGAGGACGTCGAGCACATTCACGCCGATCCGTTCGACGAGGCCGCGACCCGGGATTCCCTGGGGGACCGCGAGTTCGACCTGGTTGTCGCGATGTACGGCCGGTTGCGGATGCTGGCCCGGGTTCTTCAGGGTCGGTGCGGGCGCGTGATCTCGGTCGGCGGCGTGCCGGTCTACCGGGGCTACGCCCGTCCGACGACCGTGTTTCCGGTGGGGTTGCCCGTGCCCACGCGCGAGGACGCGCCGAAGGCCGGACCGGACGAGGTCGGGAAAGTCATCCGCATCATCGAGACCGAGGACGTTGTCTTCGAGTGTCACCCGACGGCCGCCCACTTCCGCTATCCCCCGATCTACGGACCGGGCCAGCTGTTGCCGCGCGAGTGGCTGATCGTTCGGCGCATCCTCGACGGCCGGGAACACGTCATCGTGCCCGACGCGGGGCTGTCGCTGCGCACGGCCGCTTACGTGGAGAACGCGGCGCACGCGCTGCTCCTGGCGGTCGACCGGCCAGACGCCTCATCCGGCCGCGCCTACAACGTCGGTGACGAGATGGTTCCCACGGTCAAGCAGGTCGTCGAGATCATCGCGCGCGCGCTCGACCATCGGCTCGAGATCGTCGAGATGCCGCTCGACCTCGCCCCCCACACGCGCGCCCTGCTCTCGAGCTCGTGGACGACCCACCGCGTGACCGACGTCGGCGCCCTGCGCGACGAGCTCGGCTACCGCGACGTCGTTCCCGCCCCCGAGGCACTGGCCCGGACGGCCCGCTGGCTCGTCGAGAATCCTCCCAAGCCCGGAGGGAGGGAGGAGCGCGGCCTGCAGGACGCCTTCGACTACGACTGGGAGGACCGCCTCATCGAGGCGTGGCGCGCCTCGACGGCCCGCGTCCGCGCGGTCGCGGAACAGGTCGACGACCGCTTCCGCGACCGGTACGCCGACGGACGTCGCGGCGAGAAGAACAACACCCGCTAGCGGGAACGGCGGGCGGCTACCACTTCTCGACCCAGGGCCGCAGCACCACCTCGAACGCCCAGGTCGACCGGTGCTGCCGATGGAGCTGAAGGTCGATTCCGACTAGGAGAGTGACCCAAGATTCCCTTATTGGCTAACTTGGGAGCGTGGGGGAAGAGGTCATGTTCAAGGTGTATGTGCCGCAGCAGGGCGAGCTGCTACCGGCGCACGTGGGGGAGGCTCTGGATCCATCGGATCCGGCGCTGTTCATCGACGATTTGGTGGAGTCGCTGGATCTGCGGCGGTTCGAGAAGCGGTATCGCCGGCGTGGAGAGCGAGCCTTCCCGCCTCGGATGCTGTTGAAGCTGTGGCTTCTGGGGGCGGTCGTGGGCGTGTACAGCGGGCGGGAGCTTGCGCGACGGCTGCACTACGACCTGCGGTTTCGCTACCTCGCGGCTGGGCTACGACCGAACTTCCGGACGATCAACCGATTCCGGGACCGTCACCACAAGGACTTCCGAGAGGTGTTCTTGCAGACGCTGAAGGTGGCGCAGGCGATGGGGCTTGTGAAGCTCGGGCAGGTGGCGGTAGACGGCACGAAGATCCGGGCGAACACGTCGCGGTCCAAGGCGATGAGCCACGCGCGGATGCTGGAGGCGGAGGATCAGCTGAGCGACGAGATCGAGCAGATCGTGGCGCAGATGGACGAGCTCAACGCTGCGGAAGAGCAAGAGCACGGGGACGACGATGGCGGAGGTGGGCTTCCAGAAGAGCTACAGCTGCGCGAGCGACGACGGGAGCGGATCCGAGCGGCCCGGGAGCAGCTGGAGCGGGAGAAGGGGGAGAAGCTCGAAGCGAAGCACCAGAAGAGCTTCGCGGACCCCGAAGCGAACATGATGAAGACCGAGGGATCCTTGCAGTCCTGCTACAACGCGCAGCTGGCGACGAGTGAGGACGGCCTGATCGTGGCGAACGAGCTGACAGAGAAGGCCAATGACTACGAGCAGTTGGAGCCCATGGTCGAGGCAATCGAGACGAACACGAGTCAGCGAGCGGAGATTCTGCTGGCCGACAACGGGTACCTGAGCGAGTCGAACCTGAAGGCGTTGGAACGGCGGGGACAACAGGCGTTGATCGCGGTCCGCGGGCGGAAGTCGTCCCGCTGGCCCAAGGGAGCCCGGGCGCAGCGGATGCACCGGATCTTACGACTGCCCTGGGCCCAGCAACGCTACGCGCAGCGGAAGACCCAGGCGGAGCGGCCGTTTGCCGAGATCAAGGCACGACAGCGGTTTCGGCGCTTCATGCTGCGCGGCCAGGAGAAGGTGACGGGAGAGTGGGACCTGGTGTGCTCGGGCTTCAACGTGATGGCGCTCTGCCGAGCGCAGATGGCGTGATCGGGCGGGTGCGGACCCGTTTCGTGCACGTCAGGCCCTGGATCTGACGCATATCTGTGTAGATCGACATCTACCGGCTACCTCGGACCCCCGTTGGCCCGTACATCGCTCCACGTCCAGTTGGGGGCCCTCGCTACAATCACCTCCGCCCACCCGAATCTTGGGTCACTCTCCTAGCAGGCTGCGGAGAAAGTGACTGGGTTGGGCGGGACGCCTCTGACGGGAGGCGTGCCGAGCAGGGAGAGGGATCGCCGTTCCCGGTACGAACCGGTTCGGTGTCGCACGGGTAGATCTTGCGGGATCATGAGCTATGTCGCCTCCAACAGGTTGCGGATACGGACCAGGTTGTAGGCCGCAGCAGTGAAGGTGAAGACCCAGCCGACCCGATCCGTGCCCCGGTGCCGGGTCTTGCGCATCAAGCCCACCGTCTTCATCCAGCCAAACACCTCCTCCACCCGTTTGCGGAAGCGCTGGCTCACCTCGTAGCCCGGGTGTCCTGTGGTCCTTCGATCGATCGCGCTTCGGCGGTTCGTCGTGTTCTGTGCCACGTGCGGGGTAACGCTCCAGGCCCGAAGCGCCTGCACAAAGCTCTTGGCGTCGTAGCCCTTGTCTCCAGCCAGGGTGATCCGGCGAGCGCCCCCCAGACCCAGCACCATCTCGAGAGCCGCTTCGCGCTCCGCATACCCCGACGCCTGAGTGAGCTTCGCCGCCACCACCAGGCCGTTGCGGTTCTCCGTCACGACGTGTCCCTGATACGCGAGCCGCGCGCCCTGGCCCCTCATCCCCGCCAGTCGGGCGTCCGGATCCGTCCTCGACGCATGCGTCTGGTTGCTCCGCTTCTCGCCCCGGAAGTTGACCGTCGGGTTGCCCGGGTCGTCATCGTCCCTGCGCTTCTCGTCCTTGCGCACGAAGCTCTTCTGGCTCGCCCACGCCTCGATCAGCGTCCCGTCCACCGTGAAGTGCTCCGATGACACCAACCCCTCCGACTCCGCCTGCGCCAGCACTGCCTCGAAGAAATGCTGAGCGATCTCGCCCTTCAGCAGCCGTTCCCGATTCTTGGTGAACACCGTCGCGCTGAACACCTCATCGTCCAGCTCCAGGCCCACGAACCAGCGGTAGAGCAGGTTGTAGTCGATCTGCTCGATCAGCTGGCGCTCGCTCCGGATCGTGTACAGCACCTGCAACAGCAGCGCCCGCAACAGCTGCTCCGGCGGGACCGACGGTCGGCCGACCCCTTTGGCGTAGATACCATCGAAGCGTCGCGACAGCTGCTCCAGCGCCGCGTCCACCAGTCGCCGGATCGCTCGAAGCGGATGGTCCTCGGGAATCCGGGACTCCAGCGATACGTAGCTGAAGATCCCACCCTGGAGCGTCTGCGGTCCTCTCACATCTCCCCCTTGGGGCTTCCCTCAAAGGTACCCTTCGATGAGGAGTTTTTCAGCAGCCTGCTAGGGGTCTAGGGGACCTGCCCGTCGTCGGTATTCCGCGCACTTGCAGTGTCGACTTCGACGACCTTTTCGACGCGCTTGGTGCCTAGATAATCGGTGAGACTTGGGACTTGAAGTTCCCGCGGACGAAGGCCGAGTAGAGCCACGGCCTGCCGTCGCGCACTCGACAGTGCCGACACCCTCGACGCAGCATCGGAATCCTGGCTCTGAGCGTACCGAGCCGCTTCTGCGCGGAGAACGACGCCCATCCGACCAACGTCCTCGCACAAGATCCGTTCGGCCGCCGAGAGGCGATCTGGGCCACCGAGTTGGTCTATCAGCTCGCGCCACTCCTGCTCGCCGTCGGGGACGAAGGGTCGAACGCTGGGCGAGATCGCCCCGTTGGCTCGCAGCTCTTGCAAGTCGCGCGGCATCACACGGCGCTCGCGACGTCGTCGTTCGTGGTAGCGGCGGAGTCCCGCGCTGATCCGCTCACGGTGCTTGTCGTCGAGCGGCACCCCCCGAGGGCTACTCACTGGTACTCACCTCCACGATAGGAACGTAACGCCTCGCGAGTGAGGTGGAATCGGCTCTGATAAGGGGAGACCGAGGGGGAAACAGCCTCTTGAGTCTCTGTCGATACCGCACCGCTGCGCGAGGCTGTCATCGCGGGCGTCGCCAAGCTCGTCCGAGCTCACATCCGCCGCGTTCAGCGAGGGGCGCCAGATGCTGCGGTGGTGACGGGAACTCGAAAGGACCTGGTGGAGGCAGCCGCAATGCACGTGCTGCTCCGAGTGCACGGCACCTGCCCAGCATCTACGGACTTCAGGACGCTCCTGGGCCGGGCGTTCTCGGTCCTAGGCCTCGCCACTCCGGAGGAGCGTGCGGAGCCGGGAGAGCCGGCCGTCCGCGAGTTCCAGCGCTCGATCTTCAAAGCGGCCTGCGCCGCGAACAGGCTGCGCAACAGACAACCCGCACTCCACGGAAGGTCCTTCTCAGCGGCGATCTCGGACGAGGACGCGCGCGCGGCGGCGCAGTCGATTGCGACGGTCGCCGAAATGCTGGTCAGCGCGGGCCAAACCTATGACGATGGCAGCTCAGGACCCCTTCCCAGGTGAAGTTTCAACGCGACTTGGACGAGCGGCCCTTGCCACGCCCCCTCTCCTTGCCCTTCACTTAGCGTCCCCGCATCTCCAGGCGGCGGACCGCGTCGCCCCGGCAGCTGCTTCACTACCGCGTCGATCGCCGCCGGATCGGACAGGTCGCAGGCGAAATGGGCCGAGGCCGCGGCGGGAGGCTCTTTGATGTCGAGGCTAATCACCTCGCGACCCGCCTTGGCCAGGAGTTTGGCGGTCGCGGCGCCGATGCCGGAGGAAGCGCCGGTGACGATGACGGGGCCTTCACATGCCATGGGGGGTCCTCCTGGCCTTTACTATGCCGCGATCGCGGCGTACTTGCCCAGGCGCGGCTCGGAAGGCCGGCTCGGAGTTGGCGCCGAGCCAATGTGGGGGCAGAGTACGCACCCTCAGTACGTGCCTCGGGCGGCGTCAGCGCACATCGAGATCTGCGAAGTTTGGTTCCCGCAGCAAGTTCCACATCTCCAACGTCGTGAGCGGATTCTGCGTCGCGGAGCGGCCGAACTTCGTCCAGTAGTAGTTCTCCGCGCGCGGGTCGCTCCACGCCATGCACCGGTTGCGCTCGTCGATCATTTCGTTGTAGCGCCGGTAAGGCTCCTCTTTGACCTCGATCGACTTCTTGTCGTCGAGAACGAGGCGCTCGATGCATCTGAGCGCGTAGTAGGTTTCCATTTCCTGGAACGCGGGCACTATCAGGCCACCGTTGGTATTGGGACCATACAACGTCCACAGATTGGGGCAGCCCAGGATCATCGCGCCGACGTAGCCCTGCGCACCGGTCTGCGACCAGAGTTTCTCGACGGTCTTGCCAGCGCGGCCGGTGATCGACATCGGGAACAGGTACTCGGTCGCCCCGAATCCCGTCGCGTAGATGATGGCATCCACCTCGTGAACCGTACCGTCCTCGGTCTCCACGCCCGTCTCCGTGATCCCGCGGATGCCATTCACGACCAGCGTGACATTGTCGCGCTGAATGGCGTCGAGAATGCTGTAGGATGGATCGACGAGCACCGGCCGCGCCGATAGAACGGGGTGCTCCGGCGTCATCTTCTCGATCAGGTCCGCCTCCCCGAGTTTCTCTTCGAGGAACGCAATACAGTTGTCGCGAGCGGCTTTGTTGACCGGGCTCACCGCGTGCTCGTCCTGGAACTGCGGATCGATCTGGGAGAGGCCGAGAAACCCCGCAGCAAACCCCGCCGAGATGTGCATGCGCATGAAGTTCGTGTAGTACGGCAAGTTCCGATCCAACCAGGGCACTTGCGGTGGGAACGGCGAACGATAGCCTGGGGCCCGGAAAAGCCACTGGGGCGTGCGCTGAAAGACGGTGACATGCCCAGCCTCGAGCGCCAGTTCCGGCACCACTTGATAACCCGAACAGCCCGTGCCGATGACGGCCACACGCTTGCCGGTCGAATCAAAATCTGCCGGCCAGCGCGCCGTATGCCAGGACGGACCGTTGAAACGCTCCATGCCGGGGATTTCCGGCATGCTCGGGCGGTTGAGGAAGCCCACCGCCGTAATCACGGCGTTCGAGCGCAGCGTGCGCCGACCCTCCGGGCCGCTGACCGTGATGTCCCACATCGAAGCCGCTTCGTCCCACGCTAGCGAGCGGACCTCCGTTTCGAAGCTGATGTCACCGCGCACGTTGAACGTGTCGGCCACCCAGTCGAAGTACTTCTGGTTCTCGGTCCATGGACAGAACGCATACGGGTAGCCGTAGTCGACGCCAAAGAGGTGTGTGTAGAGCCGGCTTGGGGTGTCGACGCGCGCACCCGGGTAGCGGTTCTCGTACCAGGTGCCGCCGATACCATCGTTTTTCTCGATTACCGTGAACGGAATTCCGGCTCGCTTGAGCTGGATGGCCGCGTTGAGGCCACCCATTCCGGCGCCGATAACGGTGACAGAAAAATCCTCACGTCGCTGCGGCGCTGGCTCCCGCGACCAGTCCAGACCGCGCGCCCATGGATTCAGTGCCAGTTCTTCGAGCCACAGCTCGATCGAGTCGGGCTCGAGTTCAGTACCGATGTTCAGGGCCATACTTGTCGGCAGGCGGTCCGCAGGACCGATGCCAAGTTCGCTGGCACCGCTGTCCCGATAGGATTTGAGGAACTCAGCGGCTTTGCGGCGGACGAGCGCTGCGTCTTCGTCACCCAGTTCCATGCTGGTGGCGAAGAAGCCGTCGCCGCCTCGTCTCACAGGAGTCGTCGCCGCAATCTGCGGGTCGCCAGTGAGCTGATAGATCAGACCCCTGAGCACCATCGGCTGGGCGAATTGTGTGGCATCCTCGATCGTCGCGTCATCCGCCGCAAGCAACTCTTCGCGAACCCCAGCGTCCGCTACCCACCGGTGCTCCCTCAGTTCCTTGATCGGTTCGGTCATGCTCCCGAGTATACACGGATGACTGATCCGCGCGTACTCGGCTCCCCACAAGCTCTCGCTGCGTAGCATCCGCGGCTCGGATCTTTCGTGGAAGTCGAGTTCGGAAAGGCGGCCCGAAACCGGCCCGCGCTCGGACTCCGCCTCCGGAGCCGAGGCGAACCGCCTCTCGATTCCCTGAGCCTCATCACTCAAGGACGGCCGGCGGGAGCCGATGACCACGATCATCGAGGGCGGCTCGGGAGGGTCGCCATGCGCTCCCTGTCGTGGGACGAGAGACCGACCCTGGGCTCCCGGGCCAGGGCCTCGAAGGCCTCTTCCCTGTCGTGCGCGGCCAGCCGCTCCAAGGTGGCGTCGGTGAGTGCCTGGCCACTGAGACTGCGCATACTCGAAGAAGTGCCGTCGAGCCTCGCCACCTACAGGCTGCTGAAAAACTCCTCATCGAAGGGTACCTTTGAGGGAAGCCCCAAGGGGGAGATGTGAGAGGACCGCAGACGCTCCAGGGTGGGATCTTCAGCTACGTATCGCTGGAGTCCCGGATTCCCGAGGACCATCCGCTTCGAGCGATCCGGCGACTGGTGGACGCGGCGCTGGAGCAGCTGTCGCGACGCTTCGATGGTATCTACGCCAAAGGGGTCGGCCGACCGTCGGTCCCGCCGGAGCAGCTGTTGCGGGCGCTGCTGTTGCAGGTGCTGTACACGATCCGGAGCGAGCGCCAGCTGATCGAGCAGATCGACTACAACCTGCTCTACCGCTGGTTCGTGGGCCTGGAGCTGGACGATGAGGTGTTCAGCGCGACGGTGTTCACCAAGAATCGGGAACGGCTGCTGAAGGGCGAGATCGCTCAGCATTTCTTCGAGGCGGTGCTGGCGCAGGCGGAGTCGGAGGGGTTGGTGTCATCGGAGCACTTCACGGTGGACGGGACGCTGATCGAGGCGTGGGCGAGCCAGAAGAGCTTCGTGCGCAAGGACGAGAAGCGCAGGGACGATGACGACCCGGGCAACCCGACGGTCAACTTCCGGGGCGAGAAGCGGAGCAACCAGACGCATGCGTCGAGGACGGATCCGGACGCCCGACTGGCGGGGATGAGGGGCCAGGGCGCGCGGCTCGCGTATCAGGGACACGTCGTGACGGAGAACCGCAACGGCCTGGTGGTGGCGGCGAAGCTCACTCAGGCGTCGGGGTATGCGGAGCGCGAAGCGGCTCTCGAGATGGTGCTGGGTCTGGGGGGCGCTCGCCGGATCACCCTGGCTGGAGACAAGGGCTACGACGCCAAGAGCTTTGTGCAGGCGCTTCGGGCCTGGAGCGTTACCCCGCACGTGGCACAGAACACGACGAACCGCCGAAGCGCGATCGATCGAAGGACCACAGGACACCCGGGCTACGAGGTGAGCCAGCGCTTCCGCAAACGGGTGGAGGAGGTGTTTGGCTGGATGAAGACGGTGGGCTTGATGCGCAAGACCCGGCACCGGGGCACGGATCGGGTCGGCTGGGTCTTCACCTTCACTGCTGCGGCCTACAACCTGGTCCGTATCCGCAACCTGTTGGAGGCGACATAGCTCATGATCCCGCAAGATCTACCCGTGCGACACCGAACCGGTTCGTACCGGGAACGGCGATCCCTCTCCCTGCTCGGCACGCCTCCCGTCAGAGGCGTCCCGCCCAACCCAGTCACTTTCTCCGCAGCCTGCTAGGGCAGCCAGCGTTTCAGGGAGGTGCTCGCGTACTTCGCGGAGGCGCTTGTTCACAAGGAGAGTCGCCTGCAACTCAAGCCCATGGATGTCAAGTGACAGGACGAGCGAGCGCGCCGCCCCCGTAAGCCCCAGTGCGTCACAGGCGTCCGACGGCGATCGGCGATACGTCTCGCGAAGTTCTTGGTCACTGAGCAATCGGGCAAGCGCCCCGACGGTATCGACTTCCTGCACCTATTCCTCTGAGTGCTCTTAGCTCGGCGGCCAGCACCGCTGGCCTCGGGAAGTTGGTGTCGCGTTCGAGAACTATGGCTTCCACCCCGGCGTACTCCAGGACCGCCTCAATCAGTGCCCACAGGTCGGATTGTATGGGTTCGGCGTGGAAGTCTTCGTATATCTGGTTTCGCTTGGAGTATCCGACTACGTGCAGTTGGGTGATTCGGTGAGAGTCAAGGTCTCTGAACCAGCTCATAGCGTCGAACGCGTGGTTTCGCGCGTTCACGAACAGGTTTGTTACGTCGAGCAGCAGGCCACAGTCGGCTTCCTGGCAGATGCGACCTAGGAACTCCGTTTCCGACAGGTCTCCCGGGAGCCTAAGGTGGCTCGTGACATTCTCAAGGACGATCGGCTTGCGGCATCGCAGAAACTTCCCGCGAATGGTCCGCGATGATTCGTACCATCTCCGCGGTCGAAGGAACGGGGTTGAGGTAGCCCAGATCGACGTGTTCGGTTCTGGTGAAGGCGATGTGTTCGCTCACCCAGAGCGGGTCCACGGCCAGACATACTTCGGCAAAGCGATCGAGTGTCTGCGCGTCAAGCGGTCCAGGCGTGCCGAGCGAAAGACTCAGCCCATGGACTAACAGCGGGTAGTCGGACCTGAGGCGGTCAAGCAGTTGGCGACCGTCGTAGAAATGCTCCGCTACCAACTCGAGACAACCGACGTCGCGCGGTTTAGATGCTATCCAACCCGCCAGATGTGAGCGGTAGGCGAGCCCGATCAGTGGTCGCACACGCTCACACGAACCCTTCTCAGAGATGGCTCGCATAGCGAGCTAGCCGCCACAACCACCGCAGCCGCCACCGCCGCCGCACCCGCCCCCACCGCCACCAAAACGACCACGAAGACTGCCGTGAACAGCCATAGGAACTCTGGCCCTCTAAAGCTTCGCCCGACGTAGCTCACTAACGCTACAGCGGCGACAGCGGTGAGTATCGCCGGGACGAGGACTCTGCGTAACTCTTCCTCGGAACGGGCAGAGAGTCCCCAATCGCTGCGTTAGCCAGATCGTCGTGCCCTCCGGGCGGGTGGTCGATGGACTCCCGGCCCCCTCGGCTGGTCCGTCGCTCGAGGCCGACGAGCTGAGCAACTAGCCGGGGCTCGTCGAGGAGCTCTAGTTGCTTCGAGTGAATCGCCGGTACGACGTCTCGGTAGATGTGGTTCTTTGGGCTCTCGGCGACACGATACTGAATGCCGTTTCGCCGAAACGCGTCGCGCGGCCACTCGCCGGCATAGCGATCTCCCGAGACACGCCCCACTCGATACTCCGCCAGCAACGCGGCAAACTCCTCGACAACATTCTCGGGACTGAACGGCGGACGTCGTTCGCGAATCGCGTCCAGCACGGCGATGCGCTTCTCTCGATGGGCAATCGCCAATGTCATGGAGTCCGACGAGCCGCCTGAGGGATCGACGAAGGCCCGATAGGCGACTCCAGGCTCGGGCGCAAGCTCGCGTCGCCCCGAGACCACCACCGCCTCGACCGCCTCGCGTGTGAGCAACCCCTCGACGTCGGAACGGAACTCGGCAAGGAACTCGGCGCGCGCCCGTGGCTCATCCTCTTCGAGTGCCCGCGCCACAAGCGCATCCGGCAAGGTCGGGTTCATGGCCTGGGACGGTGCTTGCCACACCAGTACATCCGACTGTTTGCCGTAGTGACGCCGCCACGCCTCCCACAAGACGCCACGCCTCGCGTATGGCGAGCTGATTCCGATCAGAAGCGGTTCGGGGACCGTGGCCATCGAGGGCCGGAGTGCGTTGACCACCTCCGCGTCTGGGGACGCGCTGCTCTCGTCCATCCAGAAGGCGACTTCGTCGAGAGCCGCAGCCGCCACCGTCCGTCCTCTGACGCTCCGGTATAGGCCGGTGTGAGACGGCCCTGGAACCAGGAATGAAGCAACCGGCGACCGTAGCCTCACGAGTGAGCCGCACCTATCGCGGGCGGTGCGTGGATGATGCTATCCGTTAGACCGTGGGCAAGCCGATCGATACGTGCTTGGAAGTCGTAGCTACGTCGGCCGAATCGTTGTCAAGTGCACAGAACGAGGTCTAGTGGAGTCGCGAGCGCCTGAGTTCGCCGAAGTTCGAGGACGACGACTCCGACGGCGAAGAGAACACGACGGACCTTTGCCCAGCGACGCTCGCACTCGCAGAAGTAGATGCCGACGGCTGTTCCGTCAGCCAGTTCTGCGCCGGCTTCGATGTCACCATGCCCGACGGCGCACAGACATGCCGCAAGGCTGACTGGCAGAACGATGAACCCACGGGCTCACCTGCACGGGACTGCATCGTCGATCGGGTCAGCGCGGACTGTATCCCGCGGATGTAGCTGCCCACCTTGGTATCGCTATCTGGCCGGGGATCAGCGTCATGAACGTAGACGGTTTCCCAGAAGCATCGCCCTCGATCGAGTTGGGGGCGCACTCAATCAGGATTGTCGTCCCGACCCCCACAAATCAGCCTAAGCGCAGCCCTCGCCGGTGTCCCACCATCCCGGTCCATGTCCTCCAACAGCTCCAGCAACGTCTCCATCATGAAGCCGGCCGCGTCCAGACTGCCCCCCTCGTCCTCGGGTAGCTCATCGAGCGCACCCTGCACGACCGTCCATACCTGTTCGACCGAGACGACGGCGAGTCGGTCGAAGCCCGCGACCGGGACGGCGTGGACGAGGGCGTTGGCCGCGGACAGTCCTTGGAGTTCTTCGGCGAGGTTCATTGTCAGGCCGCCTTCTCCCGGTGCTCTTCGACGAACTTCACGAACTCGGCCGGGAATGCGGAACTTCGTCCTTCCCACCACCCGGGGAAGTTACGCGACTGAGCGGGGAGCGTTCGGATTGTACCGGTCATCCCAGACAGCTCGTCGTGAGATAGGAGTCCGCGCCGAACCTGTTGGAACTCCCATGCCCACTGACGAAGGGATGCTTCAGACTGAAGCGAGAGCTGCACCTCACTGGTTGTGAGGTTGCGGCAAGTGCGACCCTATTGACGTCTTCCCGATGACTTTCGCCGGGGACCCAATGGCCGTACACGTCCTCTGTAGATTCCTTCGACCGATGCCCGCCCACTTGCTCACCTTCCAGGGGTCGACACCGCTCTCGAGTAGACGCGAGACGAAGGATCGCTATGCACCTCGATAACGTCACCATCGAACGTGACATAGTGAATCCGATCCCCGAGCCGGCGTCCGCGCTTCTCTTCGGCATCGGCGCGCTTCTGGTCGCAGGAGCGCTGGGACGCGACACGCTTCGGGCGCTCTGATGAGTGTGAGGTTTCTGGTCCTCCTTGTGGCGGGAAGCCTCGTCTGGATCGCGGGTTGCAGCTACAGCGGTTCCGAGACTAGAGCTCCCGCCAACCAGGTCTGCGGTGGAATCGCGGGAATCCCATGCGTCGAGAACCTGATGTGCGACCCTGAGGCAGGCAATTGCGGCGTCGTAGACCTACAAGGGGAGTGCGTGGTGAAGCCCGAGTTCTGCATTGAGCTGTACGATCCCGTCTGCGGATGCGATGGCAGGACCTACGGGAACGATTGCAAACGGCTGGCCGCCGGCGCACAGAAGGATCACGACGGCAGGTGCAGTTAGAACTCACACCGCGCGAACCCGATCGTGTCGGCCCGTACTGAATCGAGGAGAAACCTCTTCGGCGGAGTCTTAGTCGAATAGCTCAGCATGGAGATGAATCCGAACTGACTCGCCCTCGGTAGCGCCTCTGCCATGGCTCCGAGGGCGTCCCAGTTCATCGTACCTCCGCTCCCTCCACATCGAACAGAGGCGCAAACCGGGTTGAGGCTTGTTCGACCCGAGGCGTCTAGGTTCCTCGCCCCTCCTCCAAGGATGAGCTACCCGAGGACGACGCCTAGAGGCCCGGCTCGCCCGCGGCGCGCGCGCGCTCGAGGCGGCTCGCCTCGTCGCGCTCCAGGTGGCGGCAGGCGAGCAGTAGAAGCGCGACCGTCGCCAGGATGGCCAAGAGCGCGAGCAGCATCGCCGAGCGCAGCGCCTCCGCATCCGTCTGCCCGCCCGCCTCGAGCGCGTCGCTGAGGCGGCCGATCGTGTAGGGACCGAGCGCGAGCCCGACAAACGTGACCGTGAGGATGTAGAACGCCGACGCCGTGGCGCGCATGCGCGGCATGACCAGGTCGTTGACCGTGGTCGCGGCGGGGCCGATCCACATGTACGTGCCCAGGGCGAGCGCCACATTCATCAGGTATGCGAACCACACCTTGTCGGTCAGGAGCATGCCGACGATGAAGGGCACGGGCGCGACCGCGGCGAAGAGTCCCACGTAGAGCCGGGCGTTTGGCGTGTGTCGGCGCAGCCAGTCGGACACGACGCCTCCGAGGGTCACACCGGCCCAGCCTGCAATGGCGAAGGTTAGGCCGAGCACGGTGCCGGTCTCGGCCGCGCTGAGACCGTGCATCCGTTGAAAGAAGGGCGGCACCCAGAAGCCGAGGCCGTAGCCCGTGAACGCGAGAAGCGAGAACCCACCCACGCTGTAGAGGAGCGCGCGGCTCCCGAAGATCATCTGAAACGTGGCGGCGTCGCGCAGCACCAGGCCCTGCGCCCAAGAGATCGCACCATAGAGACCGATCCCGAGGGCGATCCACTGCTCCGGGTTTCCGAGCCAGGCGATCAGGCCCGTGGCCAAGAGAGCTATGGCAGCCGCGATGGCCACGTTCAGGCCAAGGGTCCTCCGGGACGCGCCACTTCGCGCGAGGCTCCAAATGGTGAAGGGCGGCAGCACCGCGAGCAGCTCGCGCAGGGGCTCCCGAAAGGGATGGAGGTTCGGCTTGGGAGGTGCCAGCCCCTCGCTCTGGCCGCGCACAGGCTCCCGCAGGGTCCAGACCCAGACCGCGAGCAGGAGACCGGGCAGGCCGACGCCGAAGAAGGCTGCCTGCCAGCCGACCAGTCCGAACGGGGCCCCGCCGGCTTCGAAAGCGCGATTCCACGAGTCGGAGATCAGTCCGCCGAGGAAGATCCCGATGCCCGCTCCGATGTTTCCGCCGCTCGAGTAGATCGAGAGGATGGTTGCGCGCAGCCGGGGTGGAAAGTAGTCACTCAACAGCGAAAATGCGGCCGGGGTCGCACTCGCTTCGCCAATACCGACCCCGACGCGGAACACCGCCAGGCTGCCGAAGCCGCGCGCAATGCCCGATAGGGCCGTCATGACGCTCCAGAAGGACAGGCCCAGCGAGATCAATCTCGTGCGCACCCACACGTCGGCCAGCCGACCGAGCGGGATCCCGAACACCGCGTAGAACACCGCGAAGGCGGTGCCGTACAAGAACGCCAGCTGGGCGTCGGAGAGACCGAGGTCGGCTTTGATCTGCTCCGCGAGGATCGACAGGATGTTCCGGTCGATGAAGTTGAACACGTACACGATGACGAGCACGCCGAGCACGTAGCGGGGGTACGGCCCGCCGACCTCCGAGCTCGGATGGGCGGGCTTCGTGTCGGGCGCAGCGGGGTCGGGCATCGGCCGATTCTACCCCCGGTTTTTCCGACGCCGGCTCTGGCGCTGCGCTCAGGCCGGGCTGGCTGGCGGCCGATCCGGTCTCCGATGTCGAACGCTGCCGAGCGGGGTGCCGGTGGAGGGATTTTCCTGAGCCGGACACAGGCATTCGAATCCAAGAGGCGGGGCAGAACTCGCGCGTGAGCGAGTCTCCACACCGGGAGAATTGGACGCGGCCGGCAACCCGGACAACTTCCACACCATCAGGATCAGTGAGAAGGCCTACGCGGCGCATCTGGCACATGGCCGCCTAGCGGGTGCTTGCAACGACGTATGCTCTGCCCACTTTGCGACGATGGAGACGCCTGCACTATCGACGACACCGGGCATCATGTCACTTGGTCGGCGTTGCAGCGACGGGTGATGAGGTTCGCACCGGCCATAGCCATTGGGATGAGGGACGCGAGAAAGACGAGGTGATACCAAACGGGGAGGGTATCCCAGTAGGCGACCTGGGCGATCACGCCGACGACCAGCAGCGCCAGCCCGGCAAGGGGTCCGATCCGCGTGAAGCCGAGAGGGGTCTGCCCAGCGAGCGCTTCCGGGTAGACGAGAAACACCAATTGGTTGCCGGGCAAGGCCAAGGCACCCCAGACCACCGGCGCCATCAAGATGGCGAAACCGTTTCGCACAATGACCAATCTCCCCGCGCCTCCGAGTTGGTAGTGATTATACACAGTCGGGTAGGAGGGCGGGACCAGGGCCAGTCAGCCAGGGCGCCGAATCATACGGCTATCGCTTCATCTAGTTGTAGCTGCCCTCGTTGTCGGGTGATTCCAGCGGCACGCTCCAACATTCCGGCAAATGAGGCTGGCAATCCTAGCTAGGTCCCTTGACTCCAATCACGATCGCTTGTTGGGCGGCACGCGTGTGTACCGTCACTCCGCAGAGTTCCAGATGTCACGATGCAGAAGCCACTTGTCACCGACTCGCTTCCAGACGACGACGTAGCGCCAGGCACTGGCAGGCGTGGACGGCCTTTCTGGCCGCTCTCTTCGGACTTGAAATGTCAGCCGAGCAGCGCGAGATCTACCGACGCCACACGGGCCGACAGACCCCTCCAGTGGAGGGGTTTCGGGAAGCCTGGGTCGTGGCGGGGAGAAGAGGCGGGAAGTCGCGGATCGCCGCGCTGGTCTGCGTGTACCTGGCCTGCTTCAAGCAGTACGCAGAGCTCGCTCCCGGGGAGCGCGTCGTCATCATGTGCCTCGCCACCGATCGTGCCCATGGTAGGACACTCCACGCTCGGGCGGCAGCTCGCGTCGACCCGACACGACTACGGCCTCGACGGCCTCCCGCGTCAGTAGGCCTTCGACGTCCGAGCGAAACTCCGCCAAGAACACTCGCCTGCGTATCGATCCTCCGCAGCCTCGATGACGGCCTTCATGAGGTTCTTGATGACTTTGTGGCTGACGGCGGTTACGCCGACCTTCTTGCCGGCCCGGACGAGCTCGCAGATCATGCGCGCTCCCATGTAGGTCTTGCCCGCGCCTGGAGGGCCCTGCACGGGCAAGACGCCATGGTCGAGCTCGAGGACCAGGCGGCGCGCCGCTGCGCTCAGCGACCCAGGTCGCCAGGCGCTCCAGGGCTTCGGGCCTCGGTTTGGGGTCGATGCGCGTCGAACGCGTACACTTGGGGGGTAACCAGGATATCAGCGGATCCAAACGGATCCGGAGAGTGTGGTACACTGCCGACCGCGCGAGCGGACGCAACGGGGTGCGCGATGTCGGAGCCGAGTGGGAAGGAGCGCGACGGGTACCTGGCCGACGTGCGGGTGGTGGAGCTGGCCGACGAGCAGGCGGAGTACTGCGGGCGCCTGCTCGCGGGCCTGGGCGCGGACGTGCTCAAGGTCGAGCCGCCGGAGGGCGCGCCCACGCGCCGCATCGGGCCCTTTTACCGGGACGAACCGGGACCGGAGAACTCGCTCTACTTCTGGCACTACAACTTGGGGAAGCGATCGCTGCTCTTGGACCTTGAGACGCGGGCAGACCGCGCGCGCCTTGAGGAACTCCTCGAGCGGGCCGACGTGCTGCTCGAGAGCACGCGCCGGGGCACCCTCGATGGCCTGGGTCTCGGTGGCGACTCGCTGGCTCAGCGGTTTCCGAGGCTGATACACGCCCGCATGACGCCGTTTGGTGACACCGGGCCGTGGCGAGACTACCGGGGTTCGGACCTGATCCACCTCGCCCTGGGCGGTCCGATGATGAACTCGGGCTATGACCCACAACCGGACGGGCACTACGACCTGCCCCCGATCGCACCGCAGATGTGGCACGCCTATCACATCGCGGGCGAGCAGCTCGCCAACCAGCTCATCGGCGCGCTGCAGTACCGCCGCCGCACCGGGAAAGGACAGGTGCTGTCGTGCGCGGTCCACGAGGCGGTCAGCAAAAACACCGAACTGGACGTGATGGAGTGGGTCTTCCGGCGCGCCCCGTTTTACCGCCAGACCGGCCGCCACGCGGCGCCCGTGATCATCCCGGACGGGGCGGACCAAGGACGGTCGTTGGATCATCGGCGACCCCGGGATGGGGGCCAAGGGCTGGTCCCAAACCCTCGACTTCCTCTGCCGCTACGACGCCGCCGGCGATCTGGACGACGAGAGGTACGCGCCCAAGGGCAGTGGGCACGTCATCAGTTTCGCGGCGAGCGAGCGAGGGAAGCACATCAACGAGGTGCTCCACCGGTTGATGGGACAGTTCGCATTCGAGGACGTGCCTTGGGGCGAGGCTCAGGACGCCGGCATGATGTGGGCTCCGCTGCGGCGGCCAGAAGAAAACGTGCCGGACCCTCACTGGAAGGAGCGCGGGACGTTCGCGGAGGTCGAGCACCCCGAGCTCGGGCGGTCCTTCGCGTACCCGGTGGCCAAGTGGGTCTCGTCCGAGGTCGACTGGGTGCGGGGGCCGCGTGCGCCGCGGCTCGGAGAGCACACCGAGTCCGCGTTGGCCGAGGTTCGGGGTGAGGGGACGCGGGCCGAGCGGATCTCGGCGCGCGCCGACACCGACAAGCGTCGGTCGCGATGGGGTAAGCCCTTCGCTCTGTCGGGAGTGCGGATCCTCGACTTTACGTGGTGGCTCGCCTCGGGTGGCGGTCCGCGCTTCCTCTCCGCGCTCGGCGCCGAGGATATCCGCGTCGAGTGGAAGGACGCGCCGGACCTGCGCGTGGGAATGGCGCAGCTGCCGGTGGGCGGCAAGGCGGCGCGCGAGAAGGCGACGGAGATGCTCCCGCCCGATACGAGCTCGATCAACCGGAGCGGCCAGATCAACGACTTCCACGCCGGCCAGAAGGGCATCTCGCTCAACCTCCGCCACCCGAAGGGCCTCGAGTTGGCGAAGCAGTTGGTCGCGCAGTGCGACATCGTCGCCGAGGGCTTCTCGCCGGGCGTTCTGGCCCGCTGGGGCCTCAGTTACGACGTCATGCGCGAGCTGAAGCCCGACCTGATCTACGTTCAGCAGTCCGGCTTCGGCCAGAGCGGTCGCTACGGGCGTTACCGCACCGGCGGTCCGCTCGCCCAGGCGATGGCGGGAATCAGTGAGATGTCCGGGTTGCCCACCCCATACCAACCGGTCGGGTGGGGCTACTCCTACCTGGACTGGTTCGGCGCCTACAGCTTCGCCACCGCCATGCTGGCGGCGCTTCACTACCGCGAGCGAACGGGCAAGGGCCAGTGGATCGACGCGTCGCAGGTCGAGGCGGGCATCTACCTGACCGGGACGGCCGTCCTAGATTGGTCGGCGAACGGCCGCTCCTGGGAACGCTACGGGAACCGCAGTCCGTATAAGCCGGCCGCCCCTCACGGCGCCTACCGGTGCGCGGGCGACGATCGGTGGCTCGCCATCGCCTGCTTCGACGAGAACGATTGGCGAGCACTCGTCGCGGCGATGGGCCATCCGGCCTGGGCCTCGGACCCGCGGTTTGCCGACTTGAAATCGCGCCTGGCCCATCAAGACGAGCTCGACCACCAGGTGACCAGTTGGACGGGCGCGCGGGACGCGTACGACGCGATGGACCAGTTACAGCGAGCGGGCGTCGCGGCGGGCGTCTGTCAGACGGGTGCGGACCGCGTCGACCGCGACCCCCAACTCCAGGCGCTCGAGTGGTTCACCGAGGTGACGGGGACCGAACTGGGCACCTGGCCCGTGAAGGAGATCCCCGTGCACATGAGCGAGACCCCGCCCTTTATGGGCGGCGAGATCGACCGCGGCGCACCGTGCTACGGCGAGGACAACGAGTCGGTCTACGGCGAGCTTTTGGGTCTCAGCCGGGACGACCTCGCGACCCTGGCCGAGGAGGGCGTCCTCTAGCCCTGGCGGGTACGCCTCACTTCGGCACTCCGCGCTGAGCTTGTGCGACTCCGTTCACGCGCCGCCCGAGAGCACCGCGTTGTGGGCCGCCCGGACCGACGAAAACTAGGACGGAGCATCGCGCTTGGCCGCTCGCGCGAGCGCCGGGCGCTCCCCTAAGCGCCGCAGGTACGCATCGACGGGATCTCCAGGGGGCAGCATCCCGCGCACCCACTGACCGAGGCTCCCCACCAATAGATCCGCCGCCGTGAAGGCGTCTCCCAGCAAGTACGGGTTGGACGCCAGCGCGTCGAGAACGCGTTGATTCATCTCCGTTCGACCCCGAAACGTCCGCTCGATCACCTCGTTCCCACCCAGCCCCGGCGGTTTCGAACGAGACGACGGGTTCGATCACTCCCGCGTAGTAGGCGAGCCAACTGAGATAGGGCCCGCGCTTTTCGTCCCCCACGACGGGCGCGATTCCCGCGTGGGGGAAGAGGTCGGTCAGGTAGGCGAAGATCGCCGCGGACTCGGTGACCAACACGCCGTCGTGGACCAGCGCGGGCACCTTCTTATCGGGATGCGGATTGTCCGGATCGGCGGCCCCGGATCCGTCCATCCGCGGAATGTTCACATAGCGGACCTCGTAGTCCGCTCCGAGCTCCTCGAGGAGCCAATTCGGCGCGCCCAGAACACTCAGCCGCGCGCCAGCGCCGCGCGAAGCAGCGGCAGGCGGTCGTTGCCGAAGTACATGTCGGCGTCGTTCACGAAGAACGTCGGCGACCCGAAGCCGCCGCGCCGAGCCAGCTCGTCGGTTGTCGCGCGCACGCGCGCTTTGATCTCGGGTCGCTCCAGGTCGTCGAGGAAGCCGCTCGTATCCAACCCCGCTCGCTCCGCGATCTGCACCAGCACCTCGGGCTTCGCGACGTCCAGGTTTTCGCCGAAGTACGCCTCAAACGCGGCCGTCGCATAGGTCGAGATCGCCCCCTGGTCGAGCGCCCGGTATGCGCCGCGCGTCAAATCTACCGCGCGCGACGGTCCGTGGACCTACTTGGCGTTCTCAAAGATCGAGGCGCTCGCGCGAGAGACCGAGGCGCAGCTGATCTGGCGGCCGGTCGTGGTGGGGTTCGTGTTCAACCGGGTCAACCCGGCGGTGTACAAGCGCCACGAGTCGACGTTCGAGTTGGCGGCTTCCGGCGACGCGGTCGACGCAGACGGCTTTCCCAAACCGGGTGTGTCGACGGCCCGGTACTTCGGCAAGGACCTAAACGACTGGGCGCGCCTGTACGGATTGCGCATCCGTCTGCCCTCGTTTCACTCGGTGGTAACTCGGTACTCGCGCCGCGCTGGAACGATCATCGCGTCCTCCTCGGTCGTAAAATCGTATCAGAAACGCGCCAGGTGCCGTGATAGCCTCGTCGGGAATTCGCACGGGAGACCGGCTGCATGGGCGCCAAGCTCGAGTTCTTCTTCGACCTGACCTGGTGAACAACGCCGGGATCGGCGGTGCGGGCGAGGGCGACCCCCGCCGCGACGCCTTCATCGAGCGCGCGCGGGCGCCAGGCCGAGCAGGCGGCGGCGGGCGGCCCGATCCGGACGCATCTGAACGTGACGGTCGACGTGACCGACGAGGACTGGCGCCGCATGCTCGCGGTCCACCTGGACGGCACGTTCTACTGCACGCGCGAGGCGCTCAAGCTCATGGGCCCCCAAGGGTCCGGCGCGATCGTGAACATGGGCTCGATCATGGGGACGGCCGGCGGCGCGGGTGGCGCGGCCTACTGCGCTGCGAAGGCGGGCATTCTGGGATTCACGCGCTCCGTCGCCCGCGAGGTCGTCACGCGCAACATCCGCGTAAACGCGATCGCGCCCGGCTACATCGAGACCGACATGACCGCGGGGCTCGGCGACTTGCGCGCCGGCATCGAGGCGCAGACGCCGATGCGGCGCATGGGCGAGCCCGACGACATCGCGTGGGCCGCCGTCTACCTCGCGAGCGACGAGGCGAAGTTCGTGACCGGCCAGGTGGTGTCGCCCAACGGCGGCTGGCACATGAGCCAGTAGCCGGAGGTCAGAGCAGGAACTTGGCCGTGTGGAAGGTGGCGAAGCTCGCGCCGTACGCGAGTGCGAGCATGTACACAAAAGCGAGGGCTGGCCAGCCGCGACCGTAGACGTGCACTGCAGCGCGAAGACGAAGAACACCAGAAGGGCGAGCGCCGCGGGCAAGCCGAACGTCGGCTCCCCGGGGCTCGCGGCCTTGGAGGCGGACGGCGTGATCGGGGATACGCTTTTCGACTAGCTCCGAAGGGCGCTGCGTGTATACTCCTCGGGGTCGCGAACGAGGAGTTCCGATGCAGTGTCGAGCCGCCGTCGCCGGTGTGGGCGAGTCGAACTACTACAAGCGAGGCGGCGCCCCCGAGACCGAGTTTCAGCTGGCGTGCATTGCCATCCGCAATGCGGTGGAAGACGCGGGTCTCGGGCTCTCGGACGTAGACGGCTTCGTGTCGTACGTGGACTCGCGCAACGACCCCGTGCGCCTCTCGTCCGCGCTCGGTCTTTCCAAGGTGGACTTCACCGCGCAGACGTACGGCGGGGGCGGAAACGGAGTAGGGTCTGCGGTCGCGATCGCGGATGCCGCGGTCATCGCGGGGTACGCGCAACACGTCGTGGTGTTCCGCGCGGTGGCCCAGGGCCAGTTCGAGCGCTTCGGGCAGGCCATGATCGGCTGGTCCGCCATCTGCTCGGGGGGCGGCCGGACGCGCGCCCCCGCGCCCGACGCCTACACCGCGCCGTACGGCTTGGTCAGCGCGGCCCAGATCAACGCGATGCAGACCCAGCGGTATATGTACGAGCACGGCCTGGGGCAGGACGCCCTCGCGGACGTAACGCTGGCCTGCTACGAGCACGCGCAGCACAACCCGCGGGCCCTGCGCTACGGCACGCCGCTCTCGCGCGAGGACTACCACGCGTCGCGCTGGATCGCCGAGCCCTTTCACCTGTACGACTGCTGCCCCGAAAACGACGGGGCCGCGGCTGTGGTGGTGACGACGACTGAGCGCGCGCGCGACCTGCGCCACGCGGCCGTCCCGATTTTGGCCGCCGCGCAGGGGCTCGAACGAGGCGGTGGGATCGGCGCGTTCAACGAGACGCCCTTTCCCACCGCGCACATGCGCCCCGTCGGCGAGCGCCTGTGGGGGCGGGCGGGGGTGACGGCCGCGGACGTGGACGTGGCGCAGTTCTACGAGAACTTCACCGGGCCGGTGCTCATCGCGATCAGCGAGATGGGCTTCTGCGAACCCGAGGGACTGAACGAGTTCGTTGGGAACGACCGGCTGCTGTGGAAGAGCGGGGGCCTGCCCCTGAACACGAGCGGCGGGAACATCGGCGAGGCGTACATCCACGGCTTCGGGCTCGTGAACGAGGCCGTGCGCCAGATCCGCGGCGACTCGACGTGCCAGGTCGAGGACGCCGAGCTCAGCCTGGTCGTGGGGGGGCCGGGCTACGCACCGGGTAGCGCCGTGCTGTTCTGTCGAGACTGAGGGAGGCCACGTGGCCCGTACCATGCCAGACGAATGGGTGCTGCCGGCGGTCGAACCGCGGACCGAGGCCTTCTTCACCACCGGGCGACTTCTGCTCCAGCGATGTACGGCGTGTGAGTTCATCCAACACCCGCCCGAGGACGTGTGCCACCGCTGCCAGGGAATGGACTTCGACACGCGCGAAGTGGCGGGGCGCGGGACGATCTATAGTCACACGGTCGTGAGACACCCGGTCCACCCCATGCTCGAGGAGGCGGTGCCCTACACCGTGGTGCTCGTGAGCTTGGACGAGGTCCCGCACGTGCGCGTAACCGGCAACCTCGTCGACGTCCCACCCGAGGAGGCGCGCATCGGTATGCCCGTGCGCGCGGTGTGGGAGGAGGTCACCGACCCCGAGTCGGGCGGGAAGCTGCTGCTGCCCCAGTGGGAGCGCGCTACCTAGGAATCACGGGCAGCAGCACGTACGACGCCATGTCCTCTGGTGGTAGACGGTCTGTTCGGCCGTCACGCCTCGGGTGCCCTCGCCGAACTGCTCCCCCGTGTTCAGGTTGCGGTCGAAGCGCGGGAAGTTGCTCGAGCTGATCTCGAGCCGGATCCGGTGGCCGAGTAGGAAGACGTTGCTCGTGGCCCAGAGGTCGATCTCGAGCGGGTACGGTCTACCCGGCTCGAGCGGCTCCGGAGCGCTCGCGGAGTTGCGGTACCGGGCGCGCAGGATTCCGTCGAGCAGGTTCTGGGCGTAGCCGTCGGGGCGCACGTCGACCAGCTTGGCGGTGAAGTCGGTGTCGACGGCGCTCGACGAGGCCCAGAGGCACACGGTCACGGGCCCGGTGATCTCGAGCGGCTTGTCCAGGGGCTCGGACGTGTAGACCAACACGTCGTTGCGCTCCTCGACGGGGCGCTGGTCCTGGACGCCCATGTCGATGGTGAGGTTCGCGCCTCCGAGCGACGGCACAGGGTCGTCCGGGTCGTACGCGTAGGTATCCGCCGGCTGAGCGCCCGGCGGCACGCTTTGCAGGCTGCCGTCGCCCGCCAGCGAGTTGGCCCCGTTCTGGGCGTGGAGGTCGTAGCGGACCTGACGCATGGCCGGCGGCGGCCAGTCGGACAGGTGCTGCCAGCGGTTCTCGCCCAGCGTGAAGACCGTGACCGGCGGCTCGTCCAGGATCCCGTTCGCGCGGTCCTTGAGCCAGTAGTCGAACCAGCGCAGCAGGGTCTCGTTCAGGTCGATCAGGGCGTTCGGTCCGAAGTCGATGTCGCCGGTGCCGCGCGCGCTCGGCAGGCGTTACGGGAGCAGGTGACCCCACGGGCCGATGATCAGGCGCTGCCCCTCGCGCGCAACGGGGAAGCGGCTCCTGGCCTTGACCGGCCACCCAGATCAGCAGGTCGAAGTCCGCGGCCGGGTGGCACGCACCCTTCTCGGGCCGGTTCAGAGTGATCCGAGCGATGCGATCCTCGGTGCGGTACAGGATGTCCTCGTACTTCATGCGAATTTCCTCCGCGCGGTAACCGCGCTCACCGGCTAGCGTACTGCCTGGGCGTGGAGAGAATCCGCTCGCTTCTGCCGCTCGCCTGCGCGCTGCTCGCGTTCGCCGCTCCCGCGGCGGCGCGTGGGAAGACGCTGAACGGCTTCGACCTCTCGCCCGCCGCCATCCCGGTGCGCGAGATCCGCGAGGGAGGGCCGGCGCGCGACGGCATCCCCGCGCTCGTCCGATGATCGAGCGGGGCTTCGGCCGGATCGTGAACATCGCCTCGCTGTACGCCTACCATCCGGGGTCAGCACCCCTACGCGGCGGCGAAGGCCGCGATCACCGGGCTGACGCGCTCAACGGCCCTCGACCTCGTCCGGCATGGAATCACGGTGAACGCGATCGCCCCCGGCTACACCCTGCACGACCGCATCCGCGCACTGATGACGGACCACTCGTTCATCGCGGACGTGCCCGCCGGACGAGCCGGGACCCCCGACGAGATCGGCGCGACCGTCGGGTTCCTGCTCTCAGAGGGTGCGGGCTACATGACCGGCCAGACCCTGCACGTGAACGGGGGCATCTACCTGCCCGGGTAGAGCCCGGACAGGTGCGAGGCCGCCCTCGCGCCCCTCTCTACACCTCCACGCGGTACAGGCGCGCCGCGTTGTCCTGCAGGATCTTGCGGCGCGTGGTCTCGCTCCAGTCGGCGGTCACGTCGGCGAGGTACTCCTGGACGTCGGGGTACTTGCAGGTGGGGTGCGGGAAGTCGGTCTCGAACATGATGTTGTCTTCGCCGATCTCCTCGATCAGCTTCTTGGGCGCCGTGCGCTCGAACCAGAAGGTGCTGTAGATCTGGCGGCGGAAGTAGTCAGAGGGGGCCATTGGGACCGCGAGCTCGCTCTTCGAATCCGTCTCCTCCCACTCATAGTCGAGCGCCTCCAGCAGGAACGGGATCCAGCCGATTCCGCTCTCGACCGACACGATCTTCACCTGGGGGAAGCGCTCGAGAATGCCGGAGTAGAGCAGGTTGGAGACCACGCGCGCGTTCTCCATGAACAGGTTCGTGGAGCCCAGTGCCAGGCGGCGGAGCTCTCCCATCGACGGCCAGGCGGCGCGCCCCCACATGTTCATGGAGGTCTGGCTCGCCGCGATGTGGAAGTTGACCGGCACCTCGAGGTCGTTGCAGATCTCCCAGAAAGGCGACCACGCGTCTTCGGACAGGTCGGGCATGCCGACGCTGTCGGGGTCGCTGCACATCACGATCCCCCGCAGCCCGATCTCCTTCGAGCGCCGCACCTCGTCGACACAGTCGTCGACGTTCCACCAGGGCATGAGCGCCATCGGCAGGATGCGATCGCCCGACTCCGCCTGGATCTCGGCCATGGCGTCGTTGTAGACGGTGGCGCAGAGGTTGCGCAGCTCCAAGTCCTCGACCTTGAGGAAGTTCTGGTTCCCGAAGCCGGCGAGGTTCGGATAGAGGATCTGGGCGTGGAGTCCGAAGTCGTTGAGCAGCGACACGCGCGCCTTCATGTCGTACGACGCCACATGTACATCTTCGTGACTGAAACCTTCGAACTCGACGCCCTTCGACTTGGAGCCGTCCTTGCGGATCACGCTCAGCGGGTTTGCAGGCCCGAGGTCGATGTCGCGATTCACCATCCAGTGGCGTTCGCCGTCGACCTCCCGAACGTGTGGCAAGAGCTCCTTGTAGCCCGCGGGAGCGCGCGAGCTCCACAGGTCGAGCGGCTCGGAGATGTGGCTGTCGGTGTCGATGATCTTGAGGCTTCGGATCGAGGCCTCGACCTCGGCGGACGACGCGGGCTGGGTCATTTGGGGATCCCCTTTTTGACTTGGGCTAGTCTACACGATCCCTTCGCTCGAGAGTCGCTCGAGCTCTTGCGCCGAGACTCCGAGCCTCGTCCGAGAGCCCGCTCGCATGGGGCGCCATCGCGCCGGTTGTCAGCGCTTCGAGCACGCGCTCCGGGGAGAAGGCGCGGAGGGCCTCGCGGCTGACCGCGTTGGGGACGAGACTGGTCGTTCCATGGCAGACCCCACACTTCTCCTCGAACGTGAACATGTGCTCGGCACTTGTCACCTGCGCCCAGGTCGCCTTGGGAAGCAGCACCGTGACTGCAAGAGACACCATCACGAACCATCTCATCGTCGTGCCTCCTCGCTACTCGACGCCGAACGCGATCAGTACGTTGCCCGGAACGCCCCCGGTCACGCTGTATCCAGAGCCCATGAACAGCATGCCCCCGACGATCGCCGGACTGTGGCCGCCGATCGAGCCGCCCTTGGCCCGCACGCCGTTCACCGTCTCGTACTCCTGCATCGTGTTGTATTCCCACAGGATCTCGCCATCCCCCGTCGAGTACGCGCGCAGCGTGCCGTCCCTGGCCCCCGCGAACACGGCGCCGGGGATGACCGTCGCCGCCCCGAACAGTCCCGAGCTGCACCAGTCCGCCTCCGGGTCGGAGCAGCTCGTCGGCTTCGCGTGCGTCGTGTACCAGACCCTCTCGCCAGTCGCGGGCCGGAGTGCGGCCATCGCACCGGTCTTGTCGGGGAACCCGATGGACCTGTAGTAGAGCTCTCCATCCGCGCCGGCGCCCATGCCGCCGCCCTGTGGGACCAAGACCAAGACATCCCCTGCCTGCGCGACCCACAGCACGGCGCCGCTCTTGTCGGGATCCAGTGCCGTGATCCTGCCGCTCTCCTGTCCCGCGATCAGAATCTGGCGCCCGTTCGGCAGCGTGTACAGGACGGGGGATCCGGACACGTCGTCGTTGGGACCTGAGCCTGGAAACGAAGAAGTGATGTACCCGGGGCAGTTGATCCTGAGCTCGGCATCCGTCGTTCCACCTCCCCCGCAGTTCTGATCGTTGGCCAAGAGCTGGGTCGACCAGCGCCTCTCGCCGGTATCGAGGTCGAAGGCGATGACGGCGTCGCTGGAGTCCGAGTCGGGCACGTTGATATAGCCATTGGCCGTGCCGACGTAGATCGCCCGGCGCCTGAAGTCGAGCGTCGGCGCGGCCCAGACCCCGGCACCCGACGCACCGTACAGCTGGGTGCCTGCCGAGTTCTTCCTGATCGGCCTGGGACGTTCGGGGATCGTGTAGCTCTTCCAGATCTGCTCCCCGGTCCTGGCGTCCAGCGCCACCACGCTGCCCTGGGACGTGCAGCACTCGTAGAAGAGGTTGTTTCCAGCGCCCTCCTCCCACGAGCCTACCGGCACGTACAGGCGTCCCCCCTGGGTATCGAGCACGGGCGAACCGGTGACCTTCGCCATCTGATGGTCGTCCACAGACACCGTCCAGAGCGGCTCGCCCGTCTCGGCGTCCACGGCGTGGACATTCGCCCGGAAATCCCCGAAGTACGCAGCATAACGGTCTTGCGACCCCGGCACGGTCCCCACGCTGATCGCCGTCACCACGGCTTCCCCGGCCTCAAAGGACCAGTGCACACAGCCGGTCTGTGCATCGAGCGCGTACACCACGCCGTTGTCGCTACCCACGAACACCCGACCCCCGGCCACGCTCGGCTGGCCCCGAACCGTGCTTCCGTACGGAAAGCCGAACGCCCACTTCCGCCGCAGCTGCGGCACCTGCTCGACCGTCAGTCCGGCGGCAGCGGCCCGCTGAAAGCGAGCGCTGGTCGTGGGGTCGGGACTCATTCCGTTCCAGCGCGGGCCGCTCGATGGGTCGCCCATCGGCATGCCACTCGCGCAGCGGTTCGGCATCGACTCTGCCGAGCGGTCTGCGATGTTTCCGAACGGGCGACCGGTCAGGTACGCGGCCAGCCCGCGTTTCTCCTCATCCGAGAGCTCGCTCGCATTGGGCGCCATCGGGCCGGTCGTGAGCGCCTCGAGCACCCGCTCCGGCGTGAAGGCTCCGAGGGCCTCGCGACTGACCGCGTTGGGGATCGTAGCGGTCGTTCCGTGGCAGAGCGCGCACTGCTCCTCGAAAATGAAGAAATAGTTGGAATCTGTCACCTGCGCCCACGTCGCCCCCGGCAGCAACACCGTGAGGGCGACAGACGCCAGGACAAACCATCTCATCAGCGTGCCTCCTGGATGGACTGTGTTCCCCACTCGTGGCCTCCTTTGGGGATAGGGAGTATAAGAGGGTTTTTCGGGTTGTGATAATGGCCCTTCCCGTCCTATCGATTGGTCTGAGGACCGGGCCGCGGATCGGCCCGGAAGGGGCGGTCATTTTGGAGAGCCTGCGTGGCGACGACGCCGGGACGGTGATCGAGTACCTCGGCGAGAGCGGCACGGTTGTCGGGAAGGCCACGTCCACGGACTTCGGGCAGCTCCTGGCCCAGTAGAGAGCCTGCTCCGAGCCCAGGGGCGGGCCATCGGGAGCTCGTAACGCTTCTAGTCGGTGCGCTGTGGGAGCAGGACCGTGCGGCGAAAGGAGATCACCAGCTCGCCCCGCTGGTTCCGGCCGCGGCTCTCGACGCGCACGATACCCTGGCCCTGCCGGCTGCGCGACTCTCGCTTCTCGAGCACCGTCGTCTCGGCGTAGAGCGTGTCGCCGGCAAAGGTGGGGGCGTGGTGGTCGATGTTCTCGTAAGCGAGGTTGGCGATGGCCTTGCCGCTGATGTCGGCGACCGTCAGACCCACGACCACGCTGAATACCAGCGGGCCAACCACGACGCGGCGGCCGAACTCTGTCTCCGCCGCGTAGGCCTCGTCGCTGTGCAGCGGATGCTGGTTCATCGTCAGCAGCGCAAACCAGCTGTTGTCGGTCTCGTTGATCGTGCGCCCGGGCCAGTGCTCGATCACCTCGCCCGGCTCGAACTCCTCGAAATAGCGGCCGAAGCTCTCGCGCGTCGCCATTAGATTGGGTTCCTCTTCAGCAGCTGCTTGGCGATCACCGTCTTCTGGATCTCGTTGGTGCCCTCACCGATGATCAAGAGCGGCGCGTCCCGGAAATAGCGCTCGATCGGGAACTCGAGGGTGTAGCCGTTGGCCCCGTGGATGCGCATGGCTTCGAGGGCCGCGTCCATGGCGAGCTCCGTTGCGAAGAGCTTGGCCATCCCTGCCTCCATGTCGACCCGTTGACCCCGGTCCTTGGCCTGGGCCGCCGCGTAGGTGAGCATGCGAGCTGCTTCGAGACGCGTCGCCATGTCCGCGAGCTTCTCCTGGATCAGCTGGTGCTCGGCGATCGGTACGCCGAAGGTCTTGCGCTCCTGCGCGTAGCGCAGGGAGGCCTCGAGGCAGGCTCGGGCGAGCCCGACCCCCCGCGCCGCGACGTTGATGCGTCCGATCTCGAGCCCACTCATCACCTGCTTGAAGCCGCGGCCCTCCTCGCCTCCGATCAGGTTTCCGAGTGGTACCTCGAAGTCCTGGAAGATCAGCTCGCAGGTCTTGATGCCCTTGTAGCCGAGCTTGGGGATGTCGCGACTGATCTGGAAGCCGGGGTGGCCCTTCTCGATCACGAAGAGGCTCATGCCGCGGTGGGGCGGATCCGCGGACGTGTCCGTCTTCGCGAGCATGGCGAAGGTGTTGCCGTGGCGGGCATTCGTGATCCACATCTTGGTGCCGTTCACCACGTAGTGGTCGCCAACGCGCCGCGCGGTGGTGCGGATCGCCTGCACGTCAGTGCCGGCATCGGCCTCTGACAGTGCGAGGCCGCCTCTCCGCTCACCCGTTGCGAAGCGCGGCAGCCAGGCGCGCTTCTGCTCCTCGGTCCCGAAGTGCAGTACGGCGTGAGCCATGATCAGGTGCGAGTTGATCACGCCGGCGATCGAGATCCAGCCCCGAGCCAGCTCTTCGATGACGAGGGCGTACGTCGTGTGGTCGAGACCGATCCCGCCGTAGGATTCCGGGATGGTTGCGCCGAAGAGCCCGAGCTCCTTCAGGCGCTCGACGATTGCAGTCGGGTACTCATCGCGGTGATCGAGCTCACTGGCGACCGGCGCGACCTCGACGTCGACGAACTTGCGCACGGTCTCGACGATCAGTTGCTGATCTTCACTGAGGTCCAGGAGCATCGTTACTCTCCCCGGCTAGGATGGCGCGGGCCAGAGGTATGATGGCAGAATCGAGCGGCTATCTAAAGACCGCCGCTCATCTGGGGTACGCTCTCGGCATGCCACCAGAACAGGTCCTCCCGGACGGTCGCGAGCATCCCCTCTCCGACGTGCGCGTCATCGATCTCACCCAGTACGAGGCGGGTCCCTCGGCGACCCAGCTCCTCGCCTGGCTCGGCGCGGACGTGATCAAGGTGGAGCCGCCCGGCGGCGATCCTGCGCGACAGCTCGCAGGGGCGACGCCGGAACGCGACAGCGCGTTCTTCGTGCTTTACAACCAGAGCAAGCGGAGCGTCGTGCTCGATCTGGCCAAGGACGGGGGGCGTAGGCAGCTCGACCGACTGCTCGAGGGCGCGGACGTTCTGGCCGAGAACTTCGCGCCCGGCACGCTCGCGCGGCTCGGCCTGGCGCCCGAGCGGCTCGGTGAGGCGTTCCCGCGTCTGGTCGTCGCCTCGATCCGCGGCTACCGCTCCGGGGGGCCGTGGTCGGACTACAAGTCGCTCGATTTTGTCGGACAGGCCACTGGGGGCGGGATGAGCGTCACCGGCGAGGCCGATCGGCCCCCCGTGCGCATGGGTTCGACCGTCGCAGACAGCGGCAGCGGTGTGCACCTCGCGCTCGGGATCCTGGCCGCTCTGCACCGGCGCTTTCGGACGGGCCGTGGGGGCCGCGTGGAGGTCGCGCTGCAGGACGCGGTACTGAACCTGACGCGCACGGCGCTCGTGCCCACCTACGTGACGGGCAATCCGAACGTGCGCAGTGGCGACCGCTACGTCGGATCCGCTCCGAGCGGTGTGTTCGCCTGCCGGCCAGGCGGGCCGAACGACTACGTCTACATCCTGCTCTCGTCGCGGCGCCACTGGGAGGCGCTCCTGCGCGCGATCGAGCGCCAGGACCTGCTCGACGATCCGCGCTACGCGCGCCAGTCGCAGCGCAACGCCCGCGAGGATGAGGTCTGCGAGATCGTCAGTGCCTGGACGCGTCGTCACGACAAGATCGCGGCGATGGAACGCCTGTCGGAGTTCGGCGTGGCCTGCGGGGCGGTGCTCGATACGGGAGAGGTGCTGCAGAACCGTCACCTGCGCGAATCCGGCATGATCGTGGAGCAGGATCAGCCGGGCTGGGGGCGCCTTGCGCTACCGGGCTGTCCCATTCGGCTGGACGGTCCGCCGCCGCCCATCACACCGGCGCCCGCACTCGGCGCCGATACGGGCGAGCTGCTCGGCGAACTCGACGAGCGTAGGGATGATGCCTAGTTGTGGTTCCTAAGCACGTTGTTCACGGGCTTCTCTGAGCCGGCTGATCGGGGGTTTCATTCCGAGGGCTCTGTGGGGTCTCTTGTGATTGTAGTGCTTAAGCCAAGGCCGGAGTGCAGAGGTTCTGAGAGCTGAGGTCCTATAGGGACGTTTGTACGCCCACCTCTGGGTCAGGGTCTGGATGAAGCGCTCGGCCTTGCCGTTGGTCTTGGGTGTGTAGGGCTTGGTGAAGATTTGATTGATCTCGCGCTCGCAACAGAGAGCCGCGAAGCGCTTGGACCTGTAGCAGGGCGCGTTGTCGGTCATGACCCGCTGGACCCCGATGCCGCGTGCCCGGTACCAGGCCAGGGCCCGACGCAGGAAGGCCGTAGCGGTGTTGGCCCGTTCGTCGGAAAGCACTTCGACGTAGGCCAGCCGCGTATGGTCATCGATGCAGACGTGGGCGAACTCCCAGCCGATGCCGTAGACCCGCTTGGAGCGATCGCCGTGGATGCGATGCCCAACCCCGCGGATCCGAGCCAGTTTCTTGGTGTCCAGGTGGAGGAGCTCGCCGGGGGACGCTCGCTCGTAGCGCCGCACCGGCTCCTCGGGTTCCAGGCGCGAGAGCTTGTGGAGTCCCAGACGTCGGAGGATCAGAGAGACGGTCGAGAGCGGGATGGAGGTCCGGGAGGCGATCTCAGAGGCCGTCCAGCGGCGACGACGTAGCCGCTCGACACGTCGGACGACGCGGGCGGGCGTGCGCCGCGGGATCCTCCGGGGCCTCGAGCGCCGGTCCGCCAGGCCCGGTCGGCCTTCGTCGCGATACCGGGCCAGCCACTTGTAGGCCGTCCGTAAACTGACACCTGCCGCCTCTGCGGCTTCCGAGACCGTCCAATGCTGTTCGCGGACGCGCTGCACGAGCAGCCAACGACCGGAGGGCGTCGTCCTCGCGTTAGGATGGAGCTTCATTCAGGTGCTTTCCTCTGAGGCTGGGGGTTGGTGGTACAAACCCTTTTCTCAGAGGAGCCCTGGATGAACAACCTCCTTGGGAATCACACCTAGTTCCCGAAACGATACCGGAGCTTGATTACGAAGTTCTCGACGATGGGATCTTCGAAGGCATCGCTGAAGAGATCGAAGAAGTCGGAATCACCGCTCCGCAGCAAGCTGTTGCCCAGGTTGTAGACCAGATAGAGATCCGTCAACGGGGCTATCTCCCAACGATAACGCAGCTGTGTAGTGAGGATATTCACCGTGAAATCATGATCAGGTAACGTACGTGGAGCCGATACCAGCTCTCCATCGCCGACAGGAACCTCGAAGAACCCCCGCTCATCGGCACGCACGCCTACCCACTGCAGCGACATCCGCAGCTCATGCCTGGGCGCAATGAACCAGCTCACGTCTACCGTCGTTTGCCAATCTCGCGCGTGGTAGCTGCCGAAGTTGCGCCCCCCCTGGTAGACGATCCAACCGCGGCGATGCTTGTAGCTCACGTCCAGGTCGAATGAGAGCCAGTCACTCGGACGATAGGTGACGCCAGCGGCCGCGGTGTAGCCCCAGCCACCAAGATTCTCCTGCAGCGCACCGATGCTTGCCGAGTAACTCAGCTTCCTGGCCGAATCCGTGGCGATCTGAATATCTGCCCACCAACGGTCTTCGGTTCTGTAGGCGCCATTCCCGCGGCTATCGACGTCCTCCCACCGCTTGGGCATGTAAGCGAGCGCGGTCTTGAGCGTGTTGCGGCCTGGCAGGACCATCGAGTTTCGCCAGAACACGCCGCTGTCCACGACCTGCCCTTCGCTAACGTTGTATTCCTGGCGAAGGGCGACGGTACCCCGAACGTCTTCGTAGTAGCGGGTAGCTTTGGGCTTGTTGTACGAAAGGACGTATTGGGCACCGAAGTAGTCGTTCCGGCGAAGGAAGCCCGCGTCGTCGAGATCAATGTCTTCGTCAAAGTAGTCAAGTTCAAGCTTGTGCTGGAGGTGAAGGCCTCGTGCGTACTTGAGATCGAGTAGTGCGCCGGTACCCGTTCGATCGTCAACATCACTGCTCACCAGCTGGGCATCGGCAATCCACCTACCGTTGGCGCTCGTGAAGTGTCCATCCACACCGTGGACGACCGCATCGTATGCCGGTCCGCTCACGAGCGTGCCGAGGTAGCCAACGGACTTGCGGTTGCTGCCAACACTTTCAAAGAGGAGTCGACCCACGGCGAAGTCACGGCCCGAGTCCTTGATATCGATGCTGTTGCCAAGTGTATCTGTGCCGAACCACTTGACATCGTCTTCAGACGCACCGAGTGCTCCATAACGCAGGTTCCCGCCGGTTCCAGTCAGTTTGGCTGCGCCGAGCAGATCGGTAGGGAGATCCCGCTCACCCGGAAGAGGTATGATGCCGTTCGGCACCGTCACTTGAGTGGCGGTCCCACCAATGCGTCGAGTGTTCAGCAACGATATCGGCGCTGGCAAAAACTCGGACCGAGAAACGCTCCGAGACGTGGTCGCGAAATTGTCATTGGTCAGCAGGACCAGGTTGTTGTAGAAGTTCGAACGAGGAGTCGACTCGAAGACCTGATTGCCTTCCAGGAAGAACACCCGTTTCTCGGGAAAGAACGTCTCGAATGCGGTCAGGTTGAGCACCACGTCATCGGCTTCAACGGCCCCGAAGTCCGGATACGCACTCGCGGTCAAGCCGAGCGCGGGTGAGGGTTTCCAGAATAGGTCGGCACCAGCCCGAACCTCGTCCTCATCGCGGGCCTGGTCGACGGTGATGGAACTGTACGGAATGGCGTAATACTGCTGCCTGGACCGCACGCCGGTGACTTCCATCGTGTTCAAGGCGGTGACGAATCGGGGTGACGAATACGGATAGCCGGGCCACTGGTACTGCGCGTTGACATGTGAGACCTGGCGGTTCGTCGCAAAGCCAATCGTTCGCGGTCCATCGACCTTGGGCAGGTCCATCATCGACCAGGGCAGCAGCAGCTCGACACTCCAGCCGTCTTCAAGAGGGGCGGTCTTGCCGATCCAGGCTCCATCCCAGTCAGTCTCGTACTCATACTCTGGCAGGACCTTGCCATCGCTCAGCGAGGGGGATAGGGAGTTCAAGAGGGTTTTCGGGTTGTGACAATGGCCCTTCCCGTCCTATCGATTGGTCTGAGGACCTGGCCGCGGGACGGTCGACGGGAACGAGTCGCTGGCCCGGATCGAGGGCAGCAAGCTCGCCGCCAAGATCCCGCGCCCGATGATCGAGGAGTTCCCGCTCATCGAGGCCTTTGTCCCGACGCCGACGTTCACGCTGGCGCGTTTTGGACGCTGGGACGAGATCCTGGGCATGCCGCAGCCCGACGTCGAGCTCCGCTACACCACGGGCATCTGGCACTACGCCCGCGGACTCGCCTACCTGCGTCAGGGGGACCTGGCTGCGGCGCAGACCGAGTACGAAGCACTGGCAGCGCTGGCCTCGGACCCGAAACTCGAGGCGACATCTTTCGTTGTGTCGACGGCCGCCGGTTATCTGGCCCTGGGCCGCCAGCATCTGGCGGGCGATGTCGCCGCGGAGCGCGGCGACATCGACAAAGCGATTGCCGAGCTCGAGCTCGGGATCCAGCTCCAGGAAGGCATGCTCTACACAGAGCCCCCGCCCTGGTATTTCCCGGTGCGTCAGGCCCTGGGAGCGGTACTGTCGAGGCCGGACGCTTCGCGCAGGCCGAAGCCGTCTTCCGCACGGACCTGAAAAAGAACCCTGGGCTGGGCACTCTATGGCCTCGCCCAGAGTCTGCGTGCCCAGGGCAAGAACGACGAAGCGGCCCTTATCGAACGTGGTTTTGAGGAGGCCTGGGCGCGCGCCGACGTCGAGATCAGCGGGGCCCGCTTCTAGGCTCGCCCAAAAACAGCAGCGGCCTGTGAAGTCGTTCACGTCCATTTCAGGGACGACGGCCGATGATCCTCCTTGCCCAACAACAAGGAGGGCGCTTCTCGAACACAGGCCATGCGTAATCGCTTCCAGCTCTTCACCGCCGTCGTCGGTTTGGTTTTTTTCGCCGCCTTGCAGGCGAGCGCCGTTCCCACCGTTCCCGGAGCCACCCATCTGCTCTTCGGGACGACGTTTGCTGTGAATCCCGTACTCGGTGGCGTTGTCCAGAACGACACGCTGATCCCGTTCGAGGTCACGGATCCGGCAGGCGATCTCATACTCAAGGGGTTCGTCCAGGACCGGGTGGTCGAATCAACCACGACGGGTGAGATGATCTTTGCGCCGCGAATTCGCGATCTTGCATCGCCCGCAGGCCGTGGCTTCATCACTGGACTGCGCCTGGAGGGCTACCGCGGCTTCACAACCGATATCGACTACCGCACGGACGGACTCGGCGACCTGGGACCAGACCAGGTGTCGCGAAACCTGATCCTGGGCGAGGCATTGACCTTCGAATACTTCGGTCTGCTCGCACCCCCCGACTCTGGTTACTTCATCTCGGTTCTGACCAACTCGAAGGTTTTCGCGCCCCGCGGCCGGATCACGATCTTCGTGCTCGATGAGTTCACCGGCGAGGAGTACAGGGTTGTGCTCGAGCACACCATGGCACCGGCCTACGACTCCGACGGTGACGGTGCGGCCAACGGGTTTGACAACTGCCCCGATGAACCCAACCCCGATCAAGAGGACTCCAACTTCGACGGGGTCGGCGATGCCTGCCAGTGCGGCGATCCAAACGAGAGCGGGGAGTACGAGAGCGACGACCTGGAATTCGCGTACAAGTGCCTGTCGAACGCCGACGATCCCGTCTGCATCGATGCGCTGTCCCACGGGGACGCGAACGGGACCGGTGACTGGGAATCTGACGACCTGCTCGGGATCTTCAATGCGATGCAGACCCAGTACTCGGGAGCGGAACCGACAGGGCCCCGCCTCATCTGCGCGGCAGCCAGGCCCCAGTAGCCGCCGGATCAAAGCTCGACTTACCTGCCCCGGGGGACCATGTCCCTCGGGGTTTTTTGCTGCTCGCGCAGCCGATCGCCGAGCACCCCGGATCCCCGCTAGTTCGCTAGAATGGGCAATCGAGACTGGGGCGCCGAGCCAAGCAGTAGCGCCGGCACGCGACCCCACAGGAGCCCGCGAATGGATCTTCAATACGGCGAGAAGTACAGCGATTTCCGAAAGGAAGTTCGAGCCTTTCTCGAGGAAAACGCGCCGCTGCAGGGAGCGGAATCGATCTTCTCCGAAGCCGGCCGACGGGCGCTGACGGACTGGCTCAACGTGCAAATCGAGGCCGGCCTGTGGGCGCGGACCGTTCCGAAAGAGCTGGGTGGCTACGGAGCCGATCCCGACCTGATGGAAACGGTCATCATGGACGAGGAATTCGACCGGGCCCGCAAGTCGCGCGGATTTGCCGGCCAGGGCCCGTCGATGCTGGTGCCCACCCTGCTGGCTCACGGGACGGACGAACAGCGCAAGCGCTGGATTGGACCAACCCTGCGCGCCGAGGTGCTGTGGTGTCAGGGCTACTCCGAGCCGGGTTCGGGCAGTGACCTGGCGAGTCTTCAGACCTCGGCGAAGGAAGACGGCGACGACTTCCTGATCAACGGCCAGAAGATCTGGACCAGCCACGCGGACGTCGCCGACATGATGTTCGTCCTCTGCCGGACCGAGCCCGACGCCCCGAAGCACGGCGGGATCAGCTACGTGCTGCTACCGATGGACACGCCAGGTCTCGAGGTGCAGCCACTCGACACGATGTCCGCACCGCTCGGCGAAAACTCCTTTAATCAGGTGTTTTTCAGCGACGTTCGCGTTCCCCAGGCCAACGTGGTCGGCAAGCGTGGCGAGGGCTGGAAGATCGCCAACACCACCCTGAAACACGAGCGCGCAAGCCTGAATTCAGCGGGGGGAGCGGTACTGACGCGCCTGAAGCGTCTGATGACAAAGGAGACGGTCAACGGCGTCCCGGCCATGGCCAGTCCCATCTACCGTGACCGGCTGATGAAGCTCGAAGCGCGCGTGATCGCGATGAAGTACCACGCACTGCGCCTGCTCAGCTGCACGCTTCACGATCGCAATCCGGGAGTCGCGGGCCTGGTGACCAAGCTGCAGAACTGTCAGCTCAACTTTGACATGGCCGCCTTGGCGATCGACGTGATGGGCGAACTCGGCACGCTCTACGATCACACCAAGTACGAGCGCGAGAAGGGCTTCTGGCAGTCGCACTCGATGATCTCGCTGGGGTTGATCATCGGCGGCGGCACGGCGCAGATTCAGAAGAACATCATCTCGGAGCGCGGGCTGGGCATGCCCCGCGAGCCCAAGCCGGCAAAGGCCTGACCCATGGATTTCGGACTCTCAGAAGAACAGCTGCTGCTCGAGGAAACCATCCAGAGTTTCTTGAAGGAAAAGGTCCCGATCACGCGCGTGCGCGAGCTGCGAGACGCGGTCCGGCCTGTCGATCGCGACATCTGGCAGGGGCTCGCAGAGCTCGGTGCAACGGGAATCCTGGTTCCGGAAAAGCAGGGTGGCAGCGAGCTCTCACTGCTCGACGCCGCGCTGGTCTCCCAGGCTCTGGGTCACGCGGCCACGCCGACTCCTTTCCTGGGCTCCTCGGTCATCGTTCCCATGACGCTTCGCCAGCTCGGCGGTGCGGATGCGGAACGCTGGCTCGGCGGCATCGCCACGGGCGAGCTGGTCTTCGGCGTCGCCCTGACCGAGCGCTTCTCGATCCGAGAAGCTGCCGGGCTCCAGCTGAAGGGCGATCAGCTGGGCGGCAAGGCGATGATGGCGATCGATGCGGTCGGCGCCGACTACATCCTGCTCGCGGTCGACAACAGCACCGTTGCCGTGATCCGCGGCGACGCGGCCGGCCTGGAAGCACAGCGTCTTGTCACTCTGGACAAGACGCGCTGTACATCCGAACTACTGCTGAATGACGTCACTCCGGAAGCGGTCTTCAAGAATGCCGGTCCGGCGCTCGAACAGGGGCTACTCGCCGGCCGCATCGCGCTGGCCGCCGACACCTTTGGGGCCTGCGAATCGATGATCGAGCAGGCCGTCGCCTACGCACAGCAGCGCAAGCAGTTCGAGCGCGTCATCGCATCGTTCCAGGCCGTCAAGCACCTGTGCGCCGAGATGATCGCGGAACTCGAAACGGCGCGCTCCCTGGTCTGGTACGCGGCCTTCAGCTTTGACGAGAATCCCGAAGAGGCCCCGCGCATGGCCTGTCACGCGCTCGCTCACATGTCCGAGATCGGGCGCGAGATCGCCAGCACGGCAACCCAGGTTCACGGCGGCATCGGCTGGACCGACGAGCAGAACGTCCATTTCTGGTTCAAGCGAGTCGCCGTCGCACGGCACCTGCTCGGCGGACCCGAGTACCTGCGCGACCAGGCGGCACAACTCGAAGGCCTGGCGGCCGCATCCTAGGGGAAAAAATAGCAAACGATCTCTTCTCAGTCGAAGGCAAGGTCGCCGTCGTGACCGGCGGCTCGCGCGGCATCGGGCTGATGATCGCCTCGGGGCTGGTCGATGCGGGTGTGCGCGTCTACGTCTCGTCGCGCAAGGCCGAGGTCTGCGAGCAGGTGGCCAAGGAGCTGTCAAAGAAACCTGCAGACGCGGCAGAACTCGATGGCAATCAGTTCCCAGGTTGACGCAGCGCGGATCAACGCCACGATAACTATCAGCATGGCCATCGCAACGTCAGGGGATCTGCTCAAGGCGATTGCGGACGACTCGAGCGACCCGCGCATGGCTTCTGCTGAGGCAGTCCGACTCGGTGCTTACTTTCGTGGAATGTTCAACAACTTTCAGTGGCAGTTTGTTCAGAGCCGACGCGGTCTTCTGCCGACCTACAGTGAAGCTTTGATGGAGGAGACGGTCCGCAGCTGCTTCACGGGTTTCCGCAGCTTCGAGGGCTGGTGGACAGCCGACGGGGTACTCATGGTCCCGGAGTTCGTCGAGTTCGTCGAGGAACAGCGGGCGAAGGCAGCCTGATCTTCCTTGTGGAGTGTTCTGTCGCCCCAGACCTAGCTTCCCCATGTACCATCTTCGGAGCCAACTCCTGAAGGAGTCTCCCATGCGAAAGCTATTGATAGCGCTAGTGGGCTTCGCGTTGTTCGCCGGGGCTGGCGTGGCCTATGCGGGCATGTGCGGCATCCGGCCGATCAAGCCCATTACGCCGATAGGCTGTAGAGACTTGGTGGCGGTCTGCGTGTGTGACCAGTACGGGAATAACTGTGTGTGGACTTGGCAGTGCGTAGCTAGGTAGCTCAGTCAGCCCCGTCGCCTCTCTCGAACAGCTCCCGCCGTCCCACAGCGCCCGCGAGTAGCCGGGTCGCCCAGGCAGACGATCTGCCTCGTTTAGGGCACCGATTCACCAACGAACAACGGACCAGGAAGTGTGGAAGGGTGATCGAAGACGTCCGTCACCTCTCTTGCTGGTACGTTTCCCATCGCCCCCGCCGTCGGAAGGCAAATAACGGCAGGGCTTTCGATGCGTAGTTGGGTCTCTGGGTGGGGAGTGCACCTCATCGGCCGAGGAGTGGGCCTCAGAGCGAATACAGAGACCCTCCCCACCGTGCACCTCAACACAGGATCATTTCTGTCCCAGCAGCATCATGCTTCCCTCGACGCCGTAGGACGCGGACACGAAATTCGGCCCGAGCCCAAGGAGAGTCCGTCAGAGAATTAGCCTAGAGCTCGATGCGATATAGCTTGCAGGCGTTCTCGCAGACGATCTTGCGGGTAACCGCTTCGGGCACATCGGCAAAATCTCTTTCAATGACTCTTTGCGAGTGGGGCCACGTCGAGTCCGCATGCGGGAAATCCGACGCCCACATGTAGTTGTCCTCGCCGAAAAACCGGTAGTTGGCCGGCGCTACCGGATCGTCTTGAAACGTGGCCCAGATCTGCCTTTTGATGTACTCGCTCGGTTTCATCGGGATCTGAATCTTCATCATGCTCCCGAATTTCTCGTGGACATGGTCCAGACGGTACAGGTAATGGGGGAACCAGCCTGCATCGTTTTCGGCAGAGACGATCGAGAGTTCCGGAAAACGTTCCAGGACACCACCGAAGATCAAGGTCGTGAGCGACAGCTGTACCTCATGCAGGATACGCATTTCCCAAACGCCAATCGCGCTTAAGTCGATCTGGCTCGCTTTGCTCTTGCCCGTGATGACGTGGAGTGAGATCGGCATGTGGAGCTCAGAGGCCACCTGCCAGAAGGGATCGTAGACTTCGTCGTCGTAGGGTCTGTCTTCCGGTGGAGACCCCCAGATCATCGCCCCTTTGAGGCCGTTCCTAGCGCACCGCTCGAGTTCCTTGACGCCCTCTGGAATATCTTCGAGCGAGATGAGCGCGATTCCATAGAGGCGTTTTGGAGCGTGCGAACAGAACTCCCCTACCCAGTTGTTGTAAACTTCAAAGCAGGCCCGCTGCAGCTCCGCATCGTCCATCTGAAAGAGCGGCATGCCGAGAGTGGTGTACAGCACCTCAGCGTGGACGCCATCGACCTCCTGGTCCTTGAGCCGTTCTACCGGATCCCAGCCACTCGGCCTGGCGGCCTCGTAGCCCCTTTGCATGTGCTCTTTCAGTTCCTCGCCGCTTCTTCCGCTGGCGAACCCACCCGCCACGGGGAAGGGATTAATTCCGGGAGCGAGAAACGAATACCCCGGCTTTCCCTCATTCTTGACTACCTGAGGAGCCCGGTCGCGGAACTTCTTGTCTAGCCGCTCGGTCCACAGATCGGCCGGCTCCATCATGTGCGAGTCGGCGGAAATCACACGCAGTGCCATCCGGGCCTCCTAGGGCGTTTCTTCTCACACTTCTCTTGTCGGCAGGCCCACTCTACATTGAGCGACGTGCATCGGGCAAGGGGATAGGGAGTTCAAGAGGGTTTTCGGGTTGTGACAATGGCCCTTCCCGTCCTATCGATTGGTCTGAGGACCGGGCCGCGGAGCCTTCAAGCGGGTGGTACGCCAGTGCGGCCGGGGTTGAGCCGGACTCCCTATCCCCTTCCTTTTGTGTAAGGTACTCCGATTCCGTACCAGAAGGGAGCGATGGCGATTCAACTGGCAGCGCGGCTACTGCTGGGTGGGCTGCTCGTTCTCGGGCCGCAGCAGATGACCTCGTCATTCGCAACGCCCGCGTGATCGACGGGACCGGAGCAGCACCGACCGAGGGCGTCAGCATTCTTGTGAGAGACGCTCGCATCGCCCAGATCGCCCCAGAAGTTCCCGTCCCACCGGGAGCCCGGGTGATCGACGCAGAGGGCGGCACAGTGATTCCCGGGCTCATCGACGCCCACGTGCATCTTTTCAGCGTTCCGGGTTCGGCCTTTCGTGACGAGGACGAGGCATCCAAGAGAGCGCAGCGGCGCCATCAGCTCCGGGCCTATCTCGCGAACGGCGTTACTACCGTGCTCGATACAGGGATCGGCCTCGATCACCTGGACGAGATGCGCGACGCGCTCGAGGCAGGGCATCCGGGGCCACGGATCTTTGCTTTGGGACCACCGCTCTCGGCTCCAGGCGGTTACTCCGACGACACGCCTTCCAGTTACCGGTTCGGCTTCTCGGTACCTGACGCAGCCGCCGCGAAGCAGCGGATCGCACGGCTGTCACAGGCGCGTGTGGACGGTGTGAAGGTCAAGATCGAGAGGGGCTTTGGCCCGTTTTCTGTCTGGCCCATCCACGAGGCCGCTGTTCGCGGTGCCATCCGTGAGGCCGCGGCTGCTGCCGACCTCCCTGTATACGTCCACGCGTTCTCGGAAGACGAGCAGAGCATCGCGCTCGACATGGCCCCCCGCGCCTTTGTACACGCCGGTTTCCTCTCCGAGGCTCCCTCCGACGCTCACGTCCAACGACTCGCAGATTCCGGGATCTGGGTCATCTCGACGCTCTCCATCCTCGACTCCGCTCGAGTCACAGTCGACCCCTCCCCTCTCGAGACCCCCCACGTGCGCCTTACCGTGCCGGAGCCACAACGCACCACGGCGGCCGATCCGTCAGCTCAGAGCGAGTTCGCCTGGCACCTTGCGCGCCTGTCGTGGCCGAGCTGGATCCCCGACGGCCTTTTACGTTGGATGCTCGCCACGTTCCCGAGTCTGGGCGCACTCTCGTTGGACTCCGCGCTCGCTGCGGTCGGCCAATTTCACGCCGCCGGCGTGCCCATCGTCATGGGCAGCGACTCAGGCAACTGGGAGATCATCCCTTACGAGTTCCACGGCCCCACCTCGGTTAGGGAGGTCGAGCTGCTCGCGCTCGCAGGGTTGACGCCAATGCAGGCCCTGGAAGCCTCCACCCGGGTGCCCGCGGAGATGCTCGCGGCCGCGGACGAGATCGGTACCGTCGAGGTCGGAAAGAGAGCAGATCTCGTCATCCTCGGGGAAGATCCGCTCACCGATCTCACTACACTCACCCGACCGCGCTGGGTCATCAGGAACGGCGAGGCCCGCGACGCTGAGGGCTGGATGGCCGACTGAGCGTCTTGGGGACCTAGCGATAGGCTCCGATCGGGTCGGCAACGAGGCGCTCTCCCAGAGCCCGGAACTCGCGCTCGTAGTCCGGATTCGAGAGCTGGCTTGCCAGCCTATCGACGACGATAGGCTCCGATCGGGTCGGCAACGAGGCGCTCTCCCAGAGCCCGGAACTCGCGCTCGTAGTCCGGATTCGAGAGCTGGCTTGCCAGCCTATCGACGACGCTCCTTACCTTGGCCACCTCAGCCCCTGCTCCGATGCCGTTTCCCCGCCGGCGGGCAAGCTCGCTGAGTAGCGAGTGGCTGCGCCAGATCACCGGCGGATACTCGATGCGGCCTGCGACGTCGAGGGCTTCGCGCAAGCGGGCCTCTGCTTCGTCGCGGCGGTCGAGCATCGTCAGGGCGCGCCCTTCGAGCTCGAGGGCACGAGCCTCGAGCTTGTGCGCACGGTGCCTTCGCGCTCCCGAGAGCTCATCGTGGATCAAAAAGAGAGCGCGTTCGGGGTCGGACTCGGCCAGGGCGACGCGCGCCAGCCCATCGAGTATGTGTAGCGAGTAGCGCCAGCGCATGATCCAGTTGTCGGGTCGGTCGAGCGCATACAGCGGTTCGAGGAGCTCCCGCGCGCCGTCGAGCTCTCCCGCCGTGAGCCTGTTGCTGGCGAGATTCGCCGCGCTGTTGGCATAGTACTCGTCCGCAGTCGGGCCTTTGAACTTCGCGAGCTCGAGGGCAAGACTCACGGCGTGTTCGTTGTACGCGCGCGCCGGTCCCGCCCCCGGGCCCTCGGACGACTCGATCGGACGGAAAGGCCAATGTCAGAACTTACACCGGCACTTTCAAGACATTCACGTGATCACCCAGCACGTGCAGGGTCGGATGTCGCACTACGAGCTGGTGGGGAGGTCGCTCCTCGGCTTCAGCACCGCGACCCGCACCTCCTGTAACCGCGGAGCCGGATCAGTCCGCGCAGTGCTTGCTCGGCGCCACGTCGAGCGCGGGGTTGCGCTCGAAGAAGCCGACGGGGTGCAGGGAGAAGCCGCAGTACTCGACGGGCATGACCGGCCAGTCCTCCGGGCGCGGGACGTGGGTCAGGCCAAACGTGTGCCAGACGACCAGATCGGTGTTCTCGAGCGCGCGATCGTTCTGCACGTAGGCCGGCAGCCCCGCCCCCCCGGGGTGCTGGTTGGTGAAATCGCCCGCGGCGCCGAGCTCTTCGGGGTCGTGGGCGGTGACCCAGAGGTTCTTGCGGGCGAACCCCGCGCGACGCGAGTGGGTCGAGTCGGGGGAGGCGAGCAACGTTGGAGTCGACCCCGGCACGAGCTTGTACGCGACGGGGAGACCCATGCGGTTGCGCACCTCGGGGTTCGTAACCTTCCAGTAGCGGCTGTGCGCCGCGTCGACGACGCGCTGCGCCTCGCTCTCGGTCCGCAGCGGCGTGGCGACCGAGCGGAAGATGTTCCCGTGGGGGTTGTCGGGCCCCACCGGGACCGGCTCCGCGTTCACCTCGCACACGGAGTTCGCGTCGCCGTCTAGACCGAAGTCGAGGCGGAAACAGAACAGGTGCTGGTGATTCGGAGAGGCCAGCTGCGGGGCGATCAGGACCGCGGTCTCGGTCGACTCCCCGGGGGCGACGGCCGACACGCCCACGATCCCCGTCAGCTTGACCTCCATCTGGATGGTGCCGTCGAGATAGAAGTACCAGTAGAAACCGTACTCGTAGTTCCCGACGGTGTGGAACGCGCTCACGACCAGGCGGCGCGAGCGCCGCACCTCGGTCGTGCCGCTGTGCATGTCCCGGTGCTTCCAGAGGATGCCGTAGTCCTCCTCGTGCATGCAGATGGCGTTCTCGATCTCGACGGGCTCACCGTCCCACCCGAGGTAGGTCGAATCGAAGTAGTGGATCTCGCCGAGGCAGTCGCAACCGAGTGTCAGCGAGTTCGCGAGCTGACCGATGGCCGTCTCGCTCCCGTCGAACGCGTGCTTCCAGCGGTGCATGGGCGAGGGGTCGCCGTAGGGGACGACCATGTCGGCCAGCGAGGCGCGGTAGAGGATCGGCCGCACACGGCCGCCGTCCTCGTAGCCGACGTCGTGGAGCACGAGGCCGTGCGTGGGGTGCAGCGAGGTGCGGAAGCTCCACTTCTGCCAGCGGACGGCGTGACCCTCGACCTGGAAGCTCGGGCCCTCGGGCTGGGTGATCTCGAGCGGGCGAAGGTCGCTGCGCAGCGGCCCGACGCTGTCGACGGTGTACTCGCCGGCCTCGGGCGGCATGGGCACGACGCCGTGATCCTCGACGGCGATGACGCGATCGCGACCGACGTCGACCAGGGCCATCACTCCCTCGACCGGGCGCGCGTAGCCGTTGTCCTTCGGGTGGGTCCGCAGAAACGAGATGCAGCGCAGGATGCGCGCGCCCGGTTCTGCCCCCTCCGGCTCGAAGCCGCCCGTCACCCAGGGGTCGATCTGCACGAGCGAGAAGTCCTCGATCCCGCGCAGGCGCATGGCCGCCTGCCAGTCGGAGTCGGCCTTCACGGTCTTGATCGCCTTATACAGGTCGGTCATCGAGACCGGGGCCTGCCCCTTCTCGATCCGCTCGAACCCGTCGAGCTTGCCGCGAGTGAGCGAGACGCGCGCGTCGAAGCTTCCGCCGAGCCCAGGGTCGTACCCGACCAGGCGCAGCTCGCGCTCGAACGGCTTCCCCGGGGCGTGCGCGCGCACGGCGGCCTTGGACGGCTCGACCGGAAGTGCGCACGAGAAGCGCGCGTCCGCGCCGAGGCGGCCGGACTCGCGCAGGATGCCGACGGCGCGGCTGAGCTCCTGGGCGGAAAGGGGGTCGAGGGGGTGCGAGCTGAGTGTGGGAGTGGTCATGGCCCCCATTCTAGTCCGAGGCCGCTCGCCTGACTAGGCGGCTCGCCGGGCCGGGACCGCCGTCAGAGCTTGGCGTCGACCTTCCGCGCGCCCATGCGGCGCAGGAGGTCCGCGAAGCGTGGGTCGCCGTGGAGGCTCATGCGCGTCGGCGTCCACCTCGAAGAACTCCTGCTCCGCCTCGCCGGACAAGTTGTCGAGGGGACGGCGCTGCAGGCCGAGGTGGCCACCGCGATCGTCGAAGCGCGCGCGCGCGGTAGAGCCAAACTCGCCGCCCGTTCCCCAGATCAGAAGGGCCGCCACTCCCGCGGCGGGTGCCTCCGCCCGTTCGGCCGCGAAGAGGAGGGCGCGGTACACGCGCACCGGGTCGGGGATGTTCTTGACCGACTTCTCCCCGAGATCCTCGAAGTCCACGCTGATGCGGTGCCGCACCTGATCGTGGACCGTGGACGAGATGCAGATGCCGCCGGCGTCGGCCAGCGCCTCGAGGCGCGCGGCGATGTTGACCCCATCGCCGTAGATGCGGCCGCCCTCCACGCGGACGTCGCCCATGTGGACGCCCACCCGGAAGTCCATCCGGTGGTCGGCGCTCAGGCTGGCGTTGCGGGCGCGCAGGACGCGCTGTATCTCGATCGCGCACGCTGAGGATTGCGGCGAGCCTGCGCTCCACCTCTTCAGCCATGAGCCCGCATCCGCCCCCGACTGTGTTCTCCCGAAGTCACGTGCCTCGGCCTCGAGAAGCTCATCGCAGTGAAGCGAGCGGCCGGTCGCCCCAAGGATCTAGAGGCGATCGCCGAGCTCGAGGTCATTCGGGACGAGCAGGAGTAGCGGACGCGGGTTCGATTCCGGCCGCCTGCACCACCAACTCGAGCGTTGGCTCGGTGACCAGGAGGGTCGTCTGCTCGGATAGCAATCAGCAAGGGGAACAAACCGCCCGCGGAGTTCCCCACCAGATGAGCGGGCACCCCGTCGATCGCGCGGAGACGTCGCTCAACTGGATCAGGTCCACACGCCGTCGCGTCCCTCGAGCCCCTACACCGTGGGGGGCGCGCGGTCGCGGTGGCGGCGCTCGATGCGCGCCCCCAAATGCCCGACGGCTCGACAGGATGCGAGTCGGCCGAGCTTAGGGCTCGGTCATCGCGCTTCCCTCCGACGGCGTGTCTAGGTGGCCAGGCGCTTGGCTTCGTCGTCGGCGCTCGGCTCTTCGATCTTGTAGAGGTCGCGCCCGTTCTCCCACAAGATCTTGCGTCGCACCGACTCCTCGCACCCCGTCCGAGAGCCCGGCGTCGATGCGCTTGTGCACCTCGTCGCCGTAGAGCGAGGTGGGGTGGGGGAAGTCGGTCTCGAACAGGATGTTGTCGACGCCCACCTTGTCGATCAACCGCCGCGGGGCGACCTGCTCGAACCAGTAGCAGGCGTAGATGTTACGGGCGAAGTACTCCGAGGGATTCAGCTCGAAGGCGGGGTTCTCCTCGCGCACCCGGTTGCCGTGGAACTGGTAGTCGAGGGCCTCGAGGACAAAGGGATCCAGCCGATGCCGCTCTCCACCGAGACGAACTTGATGTCGGGATAGCGGTTGAGCACCCCCGACATGATGAGGTCGCCCAGGTACATGCCGTTCTGCAGGAACAGGTCGACCCCGATGGAGGTGAAGGCCGCCATGCGACCGTAGGCCTCCACCTTGGGGCGGAACTGCTCGAGGCCGAAGTCCCCCGAACCGATGTGGAAGCTGATCGGCAGGTTCAGCTCGACCGCGGTCTCCCAGATCGGGTTCCACTGCGGGTCGCCCAGCAGGGGCTGCCCCAGGGTCTGGGGTGCGCCGCTGAACAGGATGCCGCGGTGCCGCATCTCGGCGCAGCGCCGCACCTCGGCCACCGACGCCTCCACGTCCCAGAAGGGCAGCGAGGTGATCGGGAGCAGGCGGCGCGAATCGGCCTCGGCCCACTCGCTCTGCCAGTCGTTGTAGATCTGGACGCAGCGGAGCATGAGCTCCGGTGGAGTTGACCCGGTTTCGTGGACACCTCAACACTTGGGGAGGAGGACACGATGCGGAAGAGCCGACCACCGTATCCGGCGGAGTACCGGCAGCAGATGGTCGACCTGGTGCGAGGGGGGCGGACACCCGAGGCGCTGTCGCGGGAGTTCGAGCCATCCGCGCAGTCGATCTGGAACTGGGTCAGGCAGGCCGAGCGGGATGAAGGGATCCGCTCGGACGGCCTGACGACGGAGGAGAAGGAGGAGCTCCGGCATCTCCGACGCGAGGTACGCGTGCTTCGCGAGGAGAAGGAGATCCTGAAAAAAGCCGCGGCCTGGTTTGCTCAGGAGACCGGCTCGACGCCCCGCGGGCGTTCGGGTTTGTGAGCGAACACCGGGCAGAGTATGCGGTCAAGCGCATGTGCCGGCTGCTGGGCGTCTCCACCAGCGGGTACTACGCGGGGTGCACACGGGAGCCGTCGGCGCGAGCGTGTGCGGACGAGGCGCTGCAGAACCGGATCGTCGAGATCCACGAGGGCTCGCGGGGGACCTACGGGGTCCCACGCATCCACGCCGAGCTCGCGGCCGACGGCGTGCGAGTCGGTCGCAAGCGCGTCTCGCGACTCATGCGCAGAGCCGGGATCGAAGGGGTCTCTCGTCGACGGCGTACGTGGACGACGAAGCGAGATCGAGACGCCCGACCCGCCCCGGATCTCGTGGACCGCAACTTCGCCGCGCAGGGACGCGACCAGCTCTGGGTAGCGGACATCACGTACGTGCCGACCTGGACCGGGTTCCTGTACCTGGCGGTCGTGGTCGACGCCTGGAGTCGCCGCGTGGTCGGCTGGGCCATGGCGAACCACCTGCGCACTGAGCTCGTGCTGGACGCACTCAACATGGCGCTGGGGCAGCGATGCGCGGCCGGGGTGATCCACCATTCCGATCAGGGCTGCCAGTACACGTCGATCGCCTTCGGGCTACGGTGCCGGGAAGCCCGGGTAGTGCCGTCGATGGGCTCGGTCGGAGATTGTTACGACAACGCGCTTGCCGAGAGCTTCTTCGCAACGCTCGAGTGCGAGCTGCTCGATCGGGTCCGCTTCCGGACCCAGGCCGAAGCTCGGATCGCGATCTTCGACTTCATCGAGGGGTTCTACAATCCGAGCCGCCGACACTCGTCGATCGGCTACCTCTCACCGAACGAATTCGAGCGACAACATGCAGCATAGTGGGCCGGGCTTCGCCCGGGTCGACCCCCTTCGGGGCCGAGTCTCGAGTAGCCTTCAGAGTGAAGTTCGAAAGACAATCAACCACAAGCGCTCGAGGGGTAACCTCAGCGCTCAGCAGTCCACCGAAACGGGGCAGCTCCACGGATCGTTCATCTTGAGAAACTCCTGCGCCCCAAAGCCCCCGACGTTCGGGTACATGACCATCGCCCAGATGCCGAGCTGGTCCATGTAGGCGAGACGCGCTTTGGCGTCGTAGGCGCCCGGGTGCATCTCCTCGTAGCTCTTGGGCGGATCGTCGATTGTGCCGACCCCCGCCGTCGCCGTCTCCCCCGGATTCGAGAGCAGCGACTCACCCGCGATCACCCAGCCTAGGCTCCCGTCGTCGTTCTTCTCGACGCGCGGGACGCGGTCGCGCATCGAGGCCGGAGCGCGGCTGGTCCAGAGGTCTGGGGTCTCGGTGACGTGGGTGTCGGCATCGATGATGGTGTAGCCGCTCATGGCGATGTCCTCGCGGATGAAGGTTCGGACCCGAGACGCGGCCAGTGTACCACCGCTCCAACACCTGGAGCTACTCCGTGGACAGCTGAGCGCTGAGGATACTCCTCGGGCGCCCGCCCTGACAGCCCTGGTCGGAATGGTGGATCACTCCCACCGCACCTCGCTGCCCTAACGCCATGTTGAGCGCGTCCAGCACCAGCTCGCTGCGCAGGTGGTTCGCCATGGCCCAGCCGACCACGCGACGGCTCCACGCGTCGATGACGACGGCCAGGTACAGGAACCCCGACCAGGTCGCCACGTACGTGATGTCCGCAACCCAGAGCCGTAGTAGCCGCTGGTGGAGACCCCCAGCACCTGGCACATGTGCTTGACCGCGTACCTTGCCCGGTGCTCGCTCACGAACTCGAACGCCCGCGGGGCGTCGATCCGGTCTCCTGAGCGAACCAGGCCGCGGCTTTTTTCAGGATCTCCTTCTCCCCGCGGAGAACCCGAATCTCACGCCGCAGCTGGCGCAGCTCCTCCTTCTCCTCCGTCGTCAGCCCGTCGCTGCGCAGCCCGCCGTCCAGCTCGGCCTGCTTGACCCATGGTAGCGGGCAACGGTCTCGATGCTCTCTGCGAGCATCTTCGGTGTGTACATGTAGGGCAACCAGCTGGGCTACGGTCGCCTTGAACTCGTAGAGCTTGCCATCGTGGATCTTGGTCGTGTAGCATGAGTTCGCCTTAGCGAGTAGAGGAGGAGAGGAAATTGGAGTTTGGTGTTTTCTCCACGATTGATGTTCGGCCGGACTGCGGGCAAACCGAGGTGGGCGCAACCGAGAATTTCTTGACGCAGTGTGAGTATGCGGATGAGTTGGGGTACGACAGCGTCTGGCTTGCCGAGCAGCGGTTCTTCCCGGAATACTCGTGTTCGCCGGCGCCGGAACTGCTGGCGGCGGCCTTGAGCCAGCGAACCCGCCGCATCCGGATCGGGTTTGCCGTTCTGCTGCTACCCTACCATCATCCAATTCACACGGCGGGGAAGATCGCGACGCTGGATATCCTGACCCGGGGGCGGGTGGACTTTGGCCTGGGGCGGGGAGTACAGCGTGTGGAAGGCGAAGTGTTGGGTGTGTCGATGGACGACAGCCGCGAGATCTTCGCTGAGCACCTTGAGGTTGTCCTCAAGGCGTGGACACAGGAGAAGTTCACGCACCGGGGAGTGCACTACCCCGATATTCCCGAGACTCTCCGAGATGCGCGAGGCCACGAGATTTCCATCATTCCCAAGCCGGTGCAGAAGCCGTACCCACCGGTGTGGATCGCGGCCGTTTCACGCGACACCCCGGATATGATCGGGAAGATGGGGCACGGTGTGCTATTGGCCTCGCACTACGCCACGTTTGAGAACATAGAGAGGTGGATCAAACAGTATCGAGCGGCCTTCAAGCAAGCTGGGCATAGCCACAAGCCCCGAATCGGCGTGGTGTCGGAGCTGTATGTAGACACGACGCAGAAGCAAGCACGGGAAGTCGCCGAGGAGTGCTACGTCTGGAACGCGAAGTACACGGGTCAGATCGTCGCGAGCCTGGGGTCCAAACCAGTCAAGAGCTACGAGGACTACTACAAGCTAGCCCATTTGGGAGGAATGCCGGACGACAAGATGACCTTCAACGGGCTGCAGGAAGTCAATTCGATCATCGTTGGCGACGCGGACTACTGTATCGACAGACTGAAGGCCTTCGAAGGACTGGGGGTAGACCTGCATATCTCCTGGACACAGAGCGGCGGGATGCCACACCAGAAGGTGATGGACTCGATGAGGCTATTCTCGGACAAGGTCATCCCGGCCCTTCGCTAGACCGCAGCGCTTCGGGTGAGCCGATTGAAGAGCCCGCAGTCGCCAGCCCGAGGGGCGGGGCATCGAGCTCGGCCTTCCGACCTACCGCTTTGTGCGTCGCTTCGTCGAGGGTCTCGAGGACGTGGGCGACCTACCCAACCTGACGCGCGCACTCGTGCGGCGCGGCTGCGGCGCGGCGGACGTGCGCAAGGTTCTGGGCGAGAACATCCTGCGCGTCTTGGCGGAGGCGGAGCGCCCCCGCTAGATCACATCTTGGTGTAGTCCTCGGTGCGCCAGCGCTCGGGGCGCATGGAGATCACCACGCCCAGGTCGCCGCCCATCGCAGCGACTATCTGCTTGACTATCTGCTCGAGGTACTGATCGCCGCCCTCGGTTTCCAGGTAGCGGCGCGCCATGGGACGGAGGTCCTTCTCCATTTCGGCCGAGCGCACCTCCGTGACCGGCCCCGAGACCGACACGTACTGTTGGTCGGGCGGTTGGCCGCGTAGAAATGCTCGAGCGTCCTCGTTCTGGACGACCAGCGTGAAGGTGCCCGTGCGCTCGGCCAAGCGAGCCTTGGCGGACGTGCGACCCGTCACGAACGAGACGGACCCGCCGGGTTTGTAGTCGTACCAAACCGGCACCGCCAGCGGGGCCGCGTCGCCCTTCCGCGCGATACACACGATGCCGACGCGCGCGTCGGCCAGAAACTGCTCCCGTTCCGCCTGGGTCATATCGAGTCTGGACATGCGCCTAGTTTAACCGCTCACGCGGCGGGGCGCGACCTCAGCGGCGAAGCGCTGCATCGCCTGGATCCGACCGTCCACGCCGCCGGGGGCCTGAATGTCGAGCAGCGCGTGGGACACGCCCGTGGCCTTTAGCTTCGCGATCGTCTCCAGCATCTGGTCGGGCGAGCCCTGGATCGACTTCGCCGGCTCGCCGCGGGCGCCAGCGTTGCTTCGAGCTCTGCGACTCTGCTGAGCGCGATCGCGAGACCCGGATCATCGGGCCGAGCGCTCTCTGCAAGCCGAATCACGGCCTCGCGACCGATCCACTCGGACAGGTCGGTCTGAGTGGCAGGAGGCCCGCGAATCGCTGCTGGCGGCCCGAATGCTCCGTTTTCACGTGGAGGCCGTCGCGAAGGTAAGCACGGTAGAACGCAAGCTCCTCGTCAGTGAGGAGGGGAGGCAGAACAGACGCTAGAGCGGTGAAGAGCGGGTCCCGCTTGCGCGCCTCGAGCCGCCCGCCCTCTGCCAGGATCCGCCGCAGCCGCGTCACGACGTCCTCGAGCGCTGGCACATAGTTGGCCTCGACGAAGCTACGAGCTGGCTCGGTCACACCGACGGGTCCGTCCTTGATCAGCCCTGAGGTCCGGGCGGCTACTGAGAACAACCCCCAAAGGCCATATACCTTCTGATCCGACAGGATCAGCCCCCGACTGTGGTGACGTCCGGGGGTTGCTGGAAACAAAGGGGGGATGCAACCTCGCGTGAATCAAGAAAAACCCGCCGGGCCTTCCGGCCACGCGAGGAGACATCCCCTTGGCAACGAGAATACCGAGCAGCGAAAGGACGAGCCAGCAGATCCGTGACCTGATCCAGGGGCTCGAGGAAGGCGACGGCCTCGAGCGGCTGCTTCAGCTGGCGATGCGCAAGATCATCGAGGAAGCACTCGAAGCGGAGGTTAGCGACGTCCTCGGTCGCGGCCACTACCAACGCCGCCGAGATGGACAGCAGGGCTACCGGAACGGCGCCCGCAAGGCCCACGTGAAGACCGCCGAAGGCGCGATCGAGTATCGCGCCCCGCAGGTGACCGACACCGACGAGCCCTTCCACTCGAAGATCCGGCCCGAGCTCGAGAAGCGTACCGGCGCTCTCGAAGAGCTTGCGGTCGAGATGTACGCCCGAGGGCTGTCGACCCGCGATATCGAGGCCACGTTCCGTGGCGAAGACGGACGCTCGTTGCTGTCACGGACGGCCGTGAGTGAGGACGCAGGGCGCGCGTGCCCGGGCCGAGATCGAGCGAGCCCTCGACAGGGCTGCCCAGCTCATCCGCAAGCACGGCTACAGGAGCTTCGCCGGCTTCGAGCGCGAGGAGCGCGCCCGCCTGGCGCACCTGCTCGGCGACGACCTCACCCATGAGCGCGGCCTCCGCGAAGCCCACCGCCTCTACACCGAGATGGGCGCGACGGGGCACGCGGAGCGAGTGGCGCGGGAGCTGGGTTCGGGTCCAACCTCGGCTTAGCGTCGCCTCTTCCAGTAGCGAGCGATCCGGCGACTGGTGGACGCGGCGCTGGAGCAGCTGTCGCGACGCTTCGATGGTATCTACGCCAAAGGGGTCGGCCGACCGTCGGTCCCGCCGGAGCAGCTGTTGCGGGCGCTGCTGTTGCAGGTGCTGTACACGATCCGGAGCGAGCGCCAGCTGATCGAGCAGATCGACTACAACCTGCTCTACCGCTGGTTCGTGGGCCTGGAGCTGGACGATGAGGTGTTCAGCGCGACGGTGTTCACCAAGAATCGGGAACGGCTGCTGAAGGGCGAGATCGCTCAGCATTTCTTCGAGGCGGTGCTGGCGCAGGGCGGAGTCGGAGGGGTTGGTGTCATCGGAGCACTTCACGGTGGACGGGACGCTGATCGAGGCGTGGGCGAGCCAGAAGAGCTTCGTGCGCAAGGACGAGAAGCGCAGGGACGATGACGACCCGGGCAACCCGACGGTCAACTTCCGGGGCGAGAAGCGGAGCAACCAGACGCATGCGTCGAGGACGGATCCGGACGCCCGACTGGCGGGGATGAGGGGCCAGGGCGCGCGGCTCGCGTATCAGGGACACGTCGTGACGGAGAACCGCAACGGCCTGGTGGTGGCGGCGAAGCTCACTCAGGCGTCGGGGTATGCGGAGCGCGAAGCGGCTCTCGAGATGGTGCTGGGTCTGGGGGGCGCTCGCCGGATCACCCTGGCTGGAGACAAGGGCTACGACGCCAAGAGCTTTGTGCAGGCGCTTCGGGCCTGGAGCGTTACCCCGCACGTGGCACAGAACACGACGAACCGCCGAAGCGCGATCGATCGAAGGACCACAGGACACCCGGGCTACGAGGTGAGCCAGCGCTTCCGCAAACGGGTGGAGGAGGTGTTTGGCTGGATGAAGACGGTGGGCTTGATGCGCAAGACCCGGCACCGGGGCACGGATCGGGTCGGCTGGGTCTTCACCTTCACTGCTGCGGCCTACAACCTGGTCCGTATCCGCAACCTGTTGGAGGCGACATAGCTCATGATCCCGCAAGATCTACCCGTGCGACACCGAACCGGTTCGTACCGGGAACGGCGATCCCTCTCCCTGCTCGGCACGCCTCCCGTCAGAGGCGTCCCGCCCAACCCAGTCACTTTCTCCGCAGCCTGTTAGCGTCGCCTCTTCCAGTAGCGCACGCAGCCGGGTGCCTGCTCATGCAGAGGTCTGCAAGGCGAGAGACGCAACTTCACGCGCCTCTGGGAGCCGAAGGTCGCCGGTTCGAGTCCGGCCGCCCCGACCAGAGTTTCCGTTCCAAGCCCCGAAGAGTCACTCGTCTTTCAGGCCGGCCTTGCGGAGGCCATCGAGGATGCGCTCGCGGAGGCTGGGGTCTGCGCCCGAGGAGCTCTGCTCGGCGTCAGCCACGGAGAAGCCCGGTTCGTGTCGGTGGCCAGCTGCTCCAGTGCAGCGTGGGCGTCGTCGAGCCGACCGAGATGAGCGTAGCTCGCCGCGACAACAACCCAAAAGAACGGAGCGCCCCCGGCGCGGATGCCTCGCATGTTCCACTCGACTGAGTCCTGATACCGCTCAGCTGCAAAGTGAGCGAATCCGACCGTACCGAGGTAGGTCGGGAAGTTCGGGTCGTGTGGACTGAGGCGCATCGCCGTCTCGAGACTCGCGATCGCCTCGCCTGGCCTGCCCGCATACACGAGCGACCTGCCGAGGGTGTTATGCGCGGGTGCATAGCTCGGATTGAGCTCTGTGGCTCGACTTCATCACGCGAAAGAAGCCGAGTGAACTAGCGGCGAGCCAGCAAGGCCGCCGATGAGGCCCAGCGATGACGACGAAGACCGAAGCCGCGAAGGCCACTGCCCGCCAGGGCGAGCGCTCTCGAGTTGGCAACCGCCAGATGGCCCGACACGTGGAGCAGCACCACCGGGTTCCTGGGAAACAGATCGTCCAGGTCGGACCTGGTGGGATGGCGCCTCTCCGCCAGGAGCGAGTCGTCGTATCCGACACCGATGATCCACTCGCCCGGCTGGAGGTCGCGCTCAGCGCGGTACCGCTCCAGGACTTCCCGGAGTCCGACGATGTCCTCGACGGGTCCCACCGGAGGCGAGGCCAGGTTCGCTGTCAGGAGCACCTGGGCCACGTTGAGCAGGTGCCCGTGGGCGTCGATGAAGCCCGGGAGCAACGAGCGGCCCTCGAGATCGATCAGTCGGGTATCGGGGCCACGCAGCGCCAGAACCTCGCCCCGGGATCCGACTGCTGCGATCAGGCCATCGCGGACCGCGAGCGCTTCAGGCTCGGGCTGCCGAGGGTCGACGGAAATGATCGTCCCACCGACAAACACGAGGTCGGCTACTTGCGCCGCGGCCCGGCTCCCGATTGGCGCAATCAAGCAGAGGGCAAGCGCAGCCAGGCCGGAAACCGCCGCCCAATACATACGCACAGCGGGCTTACTTCTCTCGTACCTGGCCCGCGTCAGCGGCCGCTTCCACTCGCGCCATGAGCCCAGCATACCCCGCAGCGGCGGGGGCAGAGCATCAGCCAGGGAGACCTCGCCGGATCCTGGGCCACTCGGCGATCGCAACCATCACTGGAGCACCGTAGACCACGAACAGGAGAGCGACGAGGTCGTTTGCGTCGGGACTCGTCGTGCCGGTGAGGATCGGCACCACGGTTAGAGCCACCAGTCCAGCTACGGCGCAGAGGCCGCTCAACCCTCCGATGGCAAGGAGCCGAGCTGCGCGCCTGCTCAGTTCCCCTCGCCGGAACACCGCGTACCAGCCGGCGACAAGCCCGATGCTGCCGGTCACTACGAGCGCCCAGTGGATCGGAAGCGACGAGCCACCGGCGATCGCGGCGCCAACGTAGGCGGCAGCGGCAGTCACAGGCAGGAGCGCGGCTCCCTCGAGAAGAGGGATGAGAAGGCGGCGAAACGCGGGGGCCACGCAGCGAAGGTAGCGCAGCTCGTTCGCTCTTCGCGCACGACCGGGACTGCAAGCGAGTCCTGCGCCACGTGATGGTGACCACGGCTCACTGACCGCACCCCTCGGATCCGGTCAGGAACACTCTCTCTTCATGTCTCGAGCGGCCGGTGTTCACCGCCTGGCCCGGGCGTGATGTGGAGGAGCTGGCTGTGTTCTCGCAGCGAGACACGGTGCCAGACCCCGCTCGGGACGACGAATGCTTGGCCCGGACCGAGCTCCACCGTGCGTTCCCTCCCGTCGTCCTCGATGACAACATCGACTCGGCCCGAGATCAGGTACAGGAGCTCGTCGCCATCGGGATGCATCTCGCCGTTGTGGGGTGCATTCCGCGTCATGTGCGGCGCTCCAATGACGATCCCGTCGACTCGGCGGGGAGGCCCTGAAGCGCTCGGTTGGACGCTGGAGGCCCCGCTTCTATCCAGGCCAACCGTGTGTCGCGAAAGATCGAATGCGCCTTCGGTCATCGGATTCTCCTTCAGTGGCGAACCGGCTGGAGATCCAGCTCCTCCGTGCCTGTGCGGGCGTCAGCAACACGGTCGCGGAGGGCCCTGCGCAGGAGCTTTCCCCCGGGACCCCGCGGGAGCACGTCGACGAACGCGTAGAGCCGCGGGCGTTTGAAGTCGGCGAGTCGGCTCTCCCGGCACCAGCGATCGAGCTCCGCCGTGTCGAGGGATCCGTTCTTGCCTACGACACAGGCCACTACGACCTGCCCCCAGTGCGGATCCGGAGCTCCGACGACCGCAGCCTCGCGAACGTCGGGATGTGAAGCGAGCGTGTGCTCTACTTCGTCTGGCTGGATGCTCTCGCCACCGGAGCGAATCAGGTCGTCGAGCCTGCCCGCCAGGCGCACTCGACCCGCAGCGTCCTGCACGGCCGCGTCGCCCGTGTGGTACCAGCCGTTCCGAACCCTGTCGGCGCTCACGTCCGGGCGAAACAGATACCCGCTGAACGTGGCGTCCGTCGTTGCGTCGATCAGGAGCTCGCCCGCCTCGCCGGGCGCGGCAGAGGTTTCGGGATCGTCTTCCAGCGCAACACGAACCCGCGACGAGTAGGCGGGAAGCAACACGTCGTGCTCGCCCACCGGGTTCGTATTGCAGAGCGGGCACATCGTCTCGGTCGTCCCGTAGATGTGTCCCAGTGTCGCTGGCCACTCCCGATCCAGCTGCTCGAGCAGCGCCGGCTCGATCGGCGAGCCACCCCAGTAGACGGTCTGGAGGGACCTCACCCGCTCGGGTCGGTACGCCGGAGCGGACACCATCGCGCTGTACAACGTCGGGAGGCTGAAGAGGTAGGTGATGCTGTGGCGCTCGATCAGATCCAGCGCGCTCGCGGGATCAAAGCTCGACATCGTGAAGAACGTGCCGTTATAGGCGAGCGTGGCGAGGAAGACGCCATGAAATCCAATCGCGTGAGACAGTGGCGAGCAGCCGAGCGAGCGAATGTGAGGCCCGCTGCGTAGGCCCATCATGGTCGAGAGCCATACGACGCGCGGCTCGCTCGTTCGGTGCGCAAGCACGACCCCCTTCGGAAGCCCGGTCGTTCCGGACGTGTAGAAGATGAACGCCGGCTCCTCGGGGTCGGGCTTCGGAACGGCGAGCCCGGAAGCGTCGCCCCGACACGACGCAAACTCGAGGGACGTAGCCGTCGCACCTCCAACGGTCAGCACGAGGCTCCTCGGCGGTAGTCCGGCCGTCACGCGCTCGGCCAGGAGCTCGTCCTGCAGCAACGCCGCGCCCTGCATGCGTCCCTGGCTCAGCAGCTCGAGCAGCTCGTCGGCTTTGAGGCGGAAATTGAGCAGTGCCGGGACGGCAGCGATCCGCTGCAGCGCGAGCAGCAGCAGACAGTGCTCGATCAGGTTGGGAAGCGCCGTCGCGAAGCGTGTCCCCGCCGTCACTCCCAGGTCCACCAGTCCGGCCGCGATCGAGTCGACCTCGGCGATGAGCGCCCGATAGGTAAGCTGCGTGTCCGAGCGATCGTCGACCAGCGCAAGCTGCTCTGGCGTCCGCAAAGCCGCCATCCGGACCAGGTCGTAGGCGGTCTGCACGGCCGGAGCTTACTGCCTCACTCGGCGTCTAGGCGTGCGCCGGGGGTGTTGGCCGCTGACGCAAAGCGCGCCAGGTCCAGCTCTTCGCGCACGTCCTTGCTCATGACGTCAAGGTGATCGTCGAGCGGGATCCCCGTGGCGTCGGCAATGCGGTCGACGACGTTGAACGCTCCGATGATCGCGCAGGTATCGACGAATTCTTCCGAGGTCAGGACCGCGCGCAGAGCTGCTCGCTCGCGAACCAGCGCCGCGTCGTCTCCTCCCATCGACGCATCCGTGAACGCGAGGAGCTGCGCACCGTGGGCGATCCCGCCGTCTCCTTCCATCGCGCCGTTCACGCCGGAGAGCTCTACGTCGACACCCTGCGTCTGGCCGCTCACACGGAGCAGCGTGGCATGCGCGGCCGTTCAGTAGAAACACTCGTTCAGCGCGGAGACTCTCGCGGCTACGAACTCGATCTGCGAGCGGTCGATGGCACGACGCGCGGTCCGGTCCCGCACGTCGACGTAGTGCGCCGTGAGCCAGTCGCGCATGACCCGGATGTGGCCGGGAACGAGCGAGAGCGCACGCATGATGTTCGGGACGAACTCGGCCCCATCGTACAGGTCTGTCTCGGGCCCGGTCGCGTCTTCGGGTCGCAGGAGCGGAACCCAGGCGATTCCGCTGGTCATCCCCTTCGGGCTGTGCCCGGTCGGCGAGCCCGGCAATGGCTCCGGCAACGCGAACGGCGGAATCCCGAGAGCCCGGCACTGCGCGTCGAGCCCTGCGGTCAGGGCGATGATTCCGACCGCCTCCACGTACTCGCCCTCGCTCAGGCCAGAGGCGAGCGTCGCCTCGAACCAGCGACGGGAGAGCCGCCCCGGGTCGACCCGTACGCGATGAATGACGTCGACGAGCGGCTCGGCGAGCTTCTCGGCGCTGGCGTGCTTCCCCTGCAAATGTTCCGGAGAGAGGGCCGCCTTCCGCTCCAGACACAGCGGGCAGTCCGACGCCCGGCGGGTTTCGGCAGCGATGGCAATGCGCTCGGCGCCGCTGAACCAGCTCCCCGACCGCCTGAAGTGATCGAGCACCGCTCCGTGTACCGCCTGCAAATCTCCCCGAACCTCGACCCCCGCTCGAGAGTAATCAAGCACGACCCCGCTCATACGACCATCCTCCCCGCCAGATCCTACCAGACTTCACCGAGTAGCCGCCGGGCAAGCTGAACTTGGATCGGAACTTGAGATCGGAACGATCCCAGCACGAATCGCTGGTGCCGCTACGATGGAGGTGGGAGTTCACCGGATGGCTGAGCGGACGATTGAGGGCAATGGGATCGAGATCTGGACGGAGGACTTCGGAGATCGAAACGATCCCGTGGTGCTGCTGATCATGGGCGCGAGCGCGCAGGGGATTATGTGGCCCGACGACTTCTGTCGGGCGATCGTTGACGGCGGTCGCCATGTGATCCGCTACGACAACCGGGACACGGGGCAGAGCACCTGCTTTGGGCTGGGCAACGCGAACTACGACCTGTCGGACATGGCACGCGACGCGATCGCCGTGCTAGATGCCTACGGGATCGACCGCGCACACGTCGTGGGCGCGTCGATGGGCGGCATGATCGGGCAGACCGTCGCGATCGAGCATCCCGAACGCATCCGGTCCCTGACATCTATCATGTCGACCCCCGCAGGCGGGGAGGTCGCAACGATCATTGCTGGAGAAACCACGGCGGGCACCCTACCGGGACCGACTCCTGGGGTAATCGAGGCGACCCAGAAGACCCTCGTGAACCCGCCCACGACCCGCGAGGATCGGATCGAGCAGCGGCTCGAGCTGTTCCGCGTCCTGGCGGGGAGCCTTGGCAGCTACGACGAGACGGCGCGTCGCGCGGTGTTCGAGCTGGAGTACTCGCGGGCGCGCGACTACGAGTCGATGGGCAACCACGCGCTCGCCATCGGCGGCTCTCCGGATCGTCGCCCTGCGCTCGCCAAGCTCTCGTTGCCCGTGCTCGTCATCCACGGAACAGAGGACCCCATCCTTCCGTACGATCACGGCGTGGCCACGTCGAAGGCGATTCCCGGCGCAGAGCTCCTGACGATCGAGAAGATGGGGCACGACATGCCCGAGGTTGCACTGCCGCAGATCATCGGGGCGATCCTGCGCCACACTGGGTAACACCGCGCATCGGCTCATCCTCATCTGAGGGAGTCTTCCGGCTCGATCCGGGCCCGGCTGGACGCCACGATCGTCTGAACTCCCATGCAGCGACCGAGAAATCTCAGCGGCCGACGTGATAGCCGCCCCGAACGCCGCGGCGACCCTTCAAGCGGCCACCACCCATGCCGAGGGTGTGACGACCCGTGGTAGGTCTGACTCTGCGGGCTGCGTTCCTCTCCTTGGCGCTGAGCTTCCCGTCTCCATTCTTGTCGTACCTTCCGAGAAGCTCCGCGTGCCTGCCGACACCCCGTGCCCGCTGAACCGCACGCGCCGCGACCAGCTCCCGTTCGGAGATCTCCCCATCGCCGTCGGTGTCGTAGCGGCTCGTTCGCGCGGCGGCGTAGTGCTCCTCTCGGTTGAGGACCCCGTCGCCGTTGATGTCGAGCCTCTCGAACCGCTCCTGCTTCTCCGCTCTCGAGACCTCATTGCTGTTGGCAGTCGACGCCATGAGGCCCATCGCCAGGACGAGGGCTACGATCGCGCCGACTTCCGCGCGCTCACTCAGCCTTGTTCGCAACGCGGTCCTCCGGGAGCGGGGTCCCTGATAGTACTAAACTGGGCGACAACGCTCAGGTTGCGTGGAACAACCTGGCTCGAAGAGACCTGATTTTGGTCGGTTGGCGAACTGTGCGCCACTCGCGCCCTGGGCGAGCCACTTGTAGTTTAGAATCCGAGGGCAAGGGAGCAGCGAGCTCGACCGGAGGCGCGATTGGACACGTGGAAGGAGATCTACCGCCGTGCGGCCGCCCGCCACGGCGGCAGTCGTGCTCTAGACTCTCAGCTCCCGAAGCCGAAGACCCGAGCCGCCCTGCGGCGAACCCCCGACCACCGATACCTGGCCGCGATGACTCGCGGGGTCTTCCAGGCGGGCTTCGTCTGGCGGGTCGTTGAGAACAAGTGGAAAGGCTTCGAGGAGGCCTTCAAGGGCTTCGAGCCCGAGGCGCTCGGGCGTCTCTCGAACAAGCAGCTCGCCGCGCTCGCACAGGACACTCGTATCATCCGGAACCCTCAGAAGATCCGCGCCGTCCGCGAGAACGCTCGCTTTCTTGTGGAGCTCGCAGCCGAGTACAAGAGCGCCAGCCGCTTCTTTGCGAGCTGGCCGGAGAAAGACATCGTCGGTCTCTGGGACACGCTCAAGCGCCAGGGCAGCCGCCTCGGGGGAATGACCGGACCCATGTTCCTGCGCTCGATGGGCAAGGACACCCCGATCCTCACGAACGACGTGGTGCTCGCGCTGCGGGAGCAGGGTGTCGTTGAGGCGAAGAACCCCACCTCGAAGCAAGCACTCCAGGACATCCAAACCGCGTTCAACACCTGGCGCGAGGAAAGCGACCGAAGTCTCTCCGAGATCAGCCGCGTCTCGCATTCAGCGTGGGAGAGATCCGGTAACGGATCCTGCTACACGCGACTCATTGCTACGACGACGGCCAGCAGCTCACTCGAGCATGCGGGCTCCACCGGGATCCCAGATGTTCGGCAGCACCAGAATCCGGCTTCCGTGGTGAAGGGCTCGCAACCGCTCGGCCTTCTGAGCCAGATCGCTTGTGCTAGCAGCCATCCTCAGCTCTCCCCCACCCTCAGGCGATCCACCCAGAGGTGCATGTCCATCTCCCGGTACAGTGTTGCCGCCCTGTCCGTGCGATCGCGAGCTCCCAGAATCCGGCCGACGCCGAAATGGCAGTGCGCCTGCAGGGGGCGCATGCCCATGTCGTCGGCCAATCGGAGGGCCTCCTCATAGGAGGCCGCGGCCTCCGTCACGTCGACTGACTCGCGACTCGCAATGATCTCCCCGATGAGCCAGTGGAGCCAGGCCCGATAGCCGCGCTCGTTGCGCGCACGCGCGAGCTCGAGCGCGCGCTCCGCGCGCTGCGTGGCCTCCGTCAGGTTGCCGTCCAGCAGGTGAGCTTCCGCGAGGAACGCCAGATTGAGCGTGTTCTGTGACAGGACGTTCAGCGCTGCGTCCTGCTCCAGGACCTGCTCGAGAAGGGTCAGCGCCTCGCTCACGCGTCCGACCTGCGCGTAGGCCACAGCGAGCGGGCCGGCAAACCAGTGCTCGAAGATTGGAAGTCCCTTGTCCCGGCTGATGTGCAAGGCCCGCTCGATGGAGCTGATCGCACGGGCGAGATCGCCCTGGCGGAGGCGCGGCAGGCCGGCGGCGTAGTGTGCGATAACCAGACTGGACGGGTGCTCCAGCTTTTGCGCGATCTGAACGGCATCTTCTCCACGAGCCATGGCTTCGTCGAAGCGACCGAGCTCGACCAGCCCGCGAACCTGGTTGAGACGGGCAAGGACCGCAGGAAACACGGGCTGATCCAGGCGCTCCAGAAAGAGTGGACCCTCCAGGAGCTTGAGCGTCTCTTCCAGGACCTCCGTTGCCCGCAAGTAGTTCGTGCGTGCGACCAGAGCTTGCCCGAGATTCGAGCCCGCGAGGACCTTCAGGTCGACGGCGCCGACAGACCGGCTGCGCGTGAGCGCGCGTTCTCCCGCGGCGACGGCGTGGTCGTGCTCAGCAGCACTGTAGAGGACGGAGCAGAGGTTTAGCGAAGCCAACGCCAGACGGCGTGGGTCGTTCAGGGTCTCTGCCATAGTCTCGGCTTCACGCAGCGCGTCGCCGATCCGGGCCATCGTGCCGAGTGGCCAGAGCGCGTGTCTCACCTCGAACCTGAGATCGACGGCTCGCTCGAGCTTTTCCCGGCTGTCCGGAAGATGCTCGAGGGCAGCGAGTGCTTGCTCGACGTAGCCGGCGGCCTCGCGGTGCGCCGACCGCGCGAACGCGGCGGCGACGGCCTGGCGCAGGTAGCCGACGGCCTTGTCCCAGACCTCGCCACGGACGGCATGATGGGCGAGGCGATCGATGGGTTGTGTCAGTCCGTCGCCAGTCCGAGCTTCGAGGGCCTCGAGAATCCGAACGTGGATCTCACGCCGACGCTCCTGAAGCAGGCTGCCATAGGCCACGTCGTGGGTGAGCGCGTGTTTGAAGGTGAACTCGAGATCGTCGACGAGGCCAGTCTGACGAAGAAGCTCGGCCGCCCGCAGGTGGGCCAAGGCCTGGTGAAAGACGTCATCGGGAAGGTCTGCGATCGTCTGGAGCAGGTCGCTCGGCACGTCTTTTCCGATGACGGAGGCCATCTGCACCAGGCTCTTCTCGTCGGGCGGCAGGCGATCGATGCGAGCGGCCAGCACCGCTTGAACGGTGGGGGGTACACGGGGCGCCCGGGCAGTCTGCCCGACCCGATACGCGCCCCGCCCTCCCACGAGGACCTTCGTCTCGACCAGGGACTGCACGCACTCCTCGAGAAAGAACGGGTTGCCTTCGGTCAGCTCGATCAAGCTCCGAGCCAGCGGGTCGACGCTGGCGTCCTCTCCCAGCAGGGATTGGAGCAGCTCCTCGGCGCTTTCTGGGGGCAGAGGCTCCAGCCAAAGCTGAGAGTAGTACGACTTGTTTCGTCCAGCCGTGCTCGTACTCCGGCCTGTAGTTGACGAACAGCAGGAGACGCGCGGCGGGGAGGCTGTCGACCAGGCGATCGAGCAAGGTCTGAGTTTCCGAATCGATCCAGTGCAGATCCTCGAACACTACAAGCAGGGGCTGAACCTGGCTCTCGCGCAGCAGCAGCCGCTTGATGGCATCGAGGGTCCGGTTCGCGCCGCTCGTCGGGCTCCAACTCCTGCCATTCCGAGTCTTTCGAAGGCCCCGTCCAGGAGGGCCAGAAAGACAGGGAGGAGTGGCTCGAGCGCTCTGTCCAGAGCGAGCAGCTTCCCCGTGACCTTCTCTTGAACGCTTCGCCCCTGGTCCCGGTCGTCGATCCCGAAGTAGGCCTCAAGCAGGTCGATCACGGGGAGGTACGGTGTGGCCTTGCCGTAGGAAACCGAGCTACTCTCGAGCGTCAGCCAGCCGTGAGTCCGATGCGAATGCGTCACCTCCCACACGAGGCGCGACTTGCCGACTCCCGGTTCTCCCACGACCGCGATCACGTGCCCCTCCCCCGCAGCGGCTCGACCGAGCGCCTGGTGCACCGCGTCCAGCTCGCGTTGGCGCCCCACGAACTCGGTCAGCCCCCGCGCGGCCGCCGCATGCAATCGCGATCGACCAGGACCAGCGCCGACGATCTCGTACACGTCGACGGGAGCGCCGAGTCCCTTGACGGGCACCGGGCCGAGGGCCTTGACGCCGATGTAACCCTCAGCGAGGCCGAGTGTCGCGGCGGTGAGCCGGATGCTGCCGGGAGTTGCCAGCTGCTCCATGCGAGCCGCCAGGTGCGTTGTCTGACCAACGGCGGAGTAGTCCATGCGCAGGTCCGAGCCGACCGTGCGGACCACGACCTCGCCGGAGTTGAGACCGACCCTGACCGCAAGCTCGACCCCGTGGCTGCGGCGTACCTCCTCGGTGTAGCGACGCATGCTGGCCTGCAGGTCGAGCGCGGCGTAGCAGGCCCTGACCCCGTGATCCTCGTGGGCGACCGGCGCTCCGAACAGCGCCATGATCCCGTCCCCCATCACCTGGTTCACCGTGCCCTCGTAGCGGTGCACCGCCTCCATCATGCGTTCGATCACGGGATCGAGCAGCTGCCGCGCCTCCTCCGGATCGCGGTCCGCGAGCAGCTCCATCGACGCCTTGAGGTCGGCGAAGAGCACGGTGACCTGCTTGCGCTCGCCCTCGAGAGCACTCCTGGACGTGAGGATCTTGTCTGCGAGGTGCTTCGGTGTGTAGGCGTCAGGGCTGGTAACCGCGCTTGGCGCCGTGCCAGGTGACGCGGGCTCCGTGACCGCGGCCCCACACGTGTCGCAGAACTTGCTTCCCGGCTCGACCTCAGCATTGCAGGTCGGACAGGCGACGGCAAAACGGGCGCCGCACTCGCGGCAGAAGCGGGCGCCTCATCGATTGTCATGCCGGCACCGGGGGCAGCGCATACGCAGGGCCTAGCGGTCCGGGGGCTTCACGTGCACGAGCTCCGTCTCACGGCGCATCGACGCCACGCCGCGTAGCGCCGCTCCCGAGCTCTTGTAGGCCATCCGGTCAGGGAGCTCAAGGACGACCTGTCGGCGGTACGCGACTTCGCGCAGACAGCCGAGGAGCTCGGCTTCACGCACTTGCGTGTCCCTGACCAGGTGGCGCGCCCGAACAGCGGGCATCTGCACGAACCCCTGACCCTGCTGAGCTACGTCGCCGCCCTGACATCCCGCATCGAGCTGGTCCCGTCGGTGATTGTCCTGCCGGTGCGCCAGACGGCGCTCGTTGCCAAGCAAGCCGCCGAGATCGACATCTTGAGCAGCGGCCGCTTGCGTCTGGGCGTCGGCGTGGGCGGCAACCGCAAGGAGTACGTTGCCCTTGGCCAGGACTTCCACACACGCGGGCAGCGTTGCGAGGAGCAGATCGAGCTGTTGAAGCTCCTGTGGACCCAAGAGACGGTCGACTTCCACGGACGCTGGGACCGGGTTCACGAGCACCGGCATCGATCCCCTGCCCGTGCAACGCCCCATCCCTATCTGGATCGGAGCGAGCTCGGCCACGCTGCTGGCTCCCTCCGAGCCGGTCCTGCGACGGATCGCGCGTCTGGCAGATGGCTGGTTCGCGATCATCCCGCCGGGCAGAAGTCCCTAAGGTACTCGGCAATCTGCAGCGCTACGCAGAGCGCGTCGGCCGAGACCCCGCGGAGATCGGCACGGAGGGAGGAGTCGGCGTCTGCGGCAAGGCCACCGACGAGTGGCTGAAGACCGTGAAGGAGTGGCGAGACGCCGGCGCGACGCACCTGTGCATGCGCACTCTGGGTGGCGACCTCGACGCAGCCGGACACATCCAGGCCCTTCGCGCGACCCGAGAGATCCTCGACGGATCGTAGTCGAGCCCGGGCCTACTCGGCCTGACCGTGCGCTGGTTGTTGTCGCGATCGCGGGTCAGCGCGGCTCGTTCAGACTCAGGACACTAGGAGCCTGACCCAGACGGACAGAAACCCAGAGACCCACCGCTGACGGGGGGCAGTACGACGAGCTCGTCCCCTGCTTTCAGCGGCCGCGAGAAGTCTCGTTCGACCTCGCCGTTGAGCGAGACGGCGGTGATGCGCTTCTTCGGGAGGTCGAGCGCGCCGAGTACGTCTCCTACGGTGGACCCGTCCTCGAGCTCCAGCGTGCCGCCCGGGGGCGTCTTTTTCTTGAGGACCCCCATCAGTTTGACCTGGATCTGCACGCCTAGGTGGGCTTGGTGCTCACGAAGACGGAGTGGCCAGGTCCGGCCTGCGGGCCCACCTTGGCATCTCCGTGGATGTACTGGCGCGTCTTCGCTGGCCGGCCCAGCAGGGTCTGCCCGGCGAGCTTGGACGCCACCTGGTTCGCGATGTAGGCGCGACGGATGTCGAAGGGGTTCTCGCGCAGGAACTCCTTCCAGGGGCCGAATGTGGTGCGCGTCTGCATCATGCCTTTGACCATGCCGAGGTCGGTCAACATGCCCACGTCCTGGGCCTGGCCGACGAACATCGCTCCCGTGAGCTGATCGCCGGTCCACATGAGCTTTCGGTAAATCCGCGAAGCGGGATTCGCCATCGTCATTTCCTCGGCCGTCGTGTCCAACCAGTTGCCGTAGCTCGCGCACTGGAGGCCGCACACGTCCAGGATGTTCATCAGCAGGCTTCCGGAATAGCGCACCTCTTGGCCCGCCATGTTCGAGCCAGCGACCCGGCCGTGATCGACCGCAGTGGGTTGGATCGCGTGGATCTCGCTGTCGCGGTTGTAGTAGACGGGACCGCGGGCCACGTCGCCCGCGGCAAAGATGTCGGGGACGTTGGTCTGCAACCGATCGTTCACGGCGATGCCGTCTGCGGAAGCCTCGATGCCTGCGCCGAGCGCCAGCTCAACGTTGGGCTTGACCCCGGTGGCCACGATCACGAGCTCGGCTTCGATCGTCGCACCGTTCTCGAGCTCGACTACCTTGGTCTCGCCCTCCGAACGGATGCTCGTCACGGTGGTCCCACAGTGCACCTCGGCTCCCTTGCTCGCGAGCCAGTCCGAGACGATCGCGGCGGCCGCTGCATCCAGCATGCGCGGGAGGATCTGGGCCTCTCGCTCCACGATGGCCAGGGACCAGCCGCGCTTGTACATGGCGTTGAGCATGATGAAGCCGATGAATCCCGAGCCCACCATGACCACGCGCGGCCGGCGATCGCCGGCGAGATCGAGAGCGTTTTGCGTGTCGGCCAGGGTCCACAGCGACTGGACACCCGGCAGATCGACGCCTGGCACGGGTAGACCCAGCGGCGTGGAACCGGTCGCAAGCAGCAGCTTGTCGAAGCGGAGATCACTTCCGTCGTCGAGCTTCAGCTCCTTCGCGTTCGCATCGATTCCAGTCACGCGGACGCCGATTCGCGGCTCGACTGCGAGCTTCTTGTAGTACGCCTCATCCGCGCTCAATGTTTGCTCGCGCGAGATCTCACCCGAGAGCCAGTAGGGCAGCGCCATGCGCGCGTGGGCGGATTCGTTGCTGATCAGCGTGATTCGCGAGTCGGCGACGTCGACCTCTCGGATCGTCTCGATCGCGTTGATGCCGGCCGGACCCCCGCCGACGATGACGTGATGAGTCGGCATAACGCTAGCCGAGAGACGACAGGCCGAGCTCGGCCAGCTTGTCCTGCGACGGCACGCCGTCGGCGTCCCAGCCCCGCGTCCGATAGTAGTCGGTGAGCATGGCCTCGAGGTTTACCGTCACCCCGGCCGACGGACCTTCTTTGAAGGGCTCTTCGAGATAGCGCTTGGGGACGGAGTCGTCCGCCCTTGTCAGGCCGGCCTTCAGATTCCAGAGCTTCTCCAGGTTCCACGTCCGCTCGCCAATCTTGACGAAGTCGTCCGGCGTGAAGGACACGCCGGTAGCGGCCGCCGTCAGCACCGCCATCTCCTCCAGCGCCCCACCCGTGCCGGCGGCAAACGAGCAGACCCCCGTGCTGTCGTAGACGGTAGTCCGATTCTGCTCGTTCGCGACCCACTCACCCTTGCCGTCGGGCGTGTGCGGGTCGTACTCGCCCGAGGACTCGATCCCGGGAGTCCAGGCGCGGAGGTGGCAGCCACCCCGATTGCAGGTAGCGTATGCGACGCCCATGCCCTGGAATCCGCGCGCATCGTACGCGGGGTATTCCTGGCCTTTGGAACCTATGAACACCTCGGGATGCTCAAACTTGGCGCCCATTCGCTTGGAGCCCTCGGCGAGCTCGTCACCGAAGCCCTCTCGATACGCCGTCGCCTCGACCATTCGCACCAGCGCCTTGCTCGAGCCAAACCGGAGCGGAAGCTCGACCTGGTCGTCGCCGACCACGCCACGCTCATAGAGCTCCATCGCAGCAGCCAGGGTTGCACCCATCGAGATCGGATCCATGCCCAGGTCGTTACAGAGCCAGTTGGCCATCAAGACCGCATCGAGATCCCCTACGCCGCAATCGGCCCCTAGCCCCCAGGCGGCCTCGTACTCGGGGCCCTCGCCCGCGTTCTTCCAGTTGCGCGGGTGCATGTTGACCATGTACTCGTCAGCGCCTTCGCCCAGGCGGCAGACGCGGCCGCACGCGATCGTGCAGGCAAAGCACGCTTTGTTCGTCACCATGCGCGTCTCCGCGATGGAATTGCCGTTGAGGTTCTCCGCCTCTTCGAACTGACCCGAGGTCGCGTTGCGGGTGGGCAGCGCGCCGAACTCATTCGTGAGGTCGATGATCGCCGCGGTGCCCAGCTCGGTGAAGCCCTGACGAGCCTCGCTGCCCGCCATCTCGGCACGGACCTTCCAGAGCTGGCGCAGGAAGGGCTCCGGTTTCGCGAGCTGTACGCCCCCCGTCCCTCGCACGGCGATGGCCTTGAGGTTTTTGGAGCCCATCACGGCGCCCACACCGCTACGTCCGGCCGCCCGGTGCTTGTCGTTCATGATGCAGGCGAAGCGGACTCGCTTCTCACCCGCCGGTCCGATGCAGGCGACCCGAAGCTGCGGGATCCCGAGCTGTTCGCGCAGGCCATCCTCCGTCTCGAAGACGCCCTTGCCCCAGAAGGCGCTCGCGTCGCGCAGCTCCACCACGTCGTCGTAGATGTAGAGGTAGCTCGGCCTCGGTGCTGCGCCCTCGAGGATCAGCATGTCGTAGCCTGCGAACTTGAGCTCCGGTCCCCAGTGACCGCCCGAGTTCGACGTGGTGATGGCGTTCGTCAGCGCTCCCTTGGTCACCACCATGTAGCGGGCTCCGCAGGGGGCCGGCGTACCGGTGAGGGGGCCCGTCACGAACAGGAGCTTGTTCTCCGGCGAGAGCGGATCCACGGTCGGGTCCAGCTCCTCGTACAGATAGCGATCCCCGAGGCCGCGACCTCCCACGTACTCCACCAGCCACTCGCGCGGGATGTCCTCGGTCTGGATCGAGCCATCCGTCAGGTTCACTCGCAGCGCTTTGCCGGTCCAACCTCCCATCACTCTTCTCCCTTGGCGGCGTTGCGGTAGTTCGTGTCCACGTCCTGGGCCCATGGACCGAACCAGGCGCCCACCTCGTCCTGGTCCGAGAATTTGATCGCGGCTGTCGGACAGGCCTTGGCACAGGCCGGGTCCCCACCGCACAGGTTGCACTTCGCAGCCTTGCCGGTGTGCGGAAGTGTGTACACCGTTCCGAACGGGCAGGCGAGCGTACAGAGGTGGCAGCCGATGCAGACCTCGCTCATCACGACCTTGGCCTGGGTTTCTGGGTCGATCGCGATTGCGTTGACCGGACAGGCGTTCATGCACCAGGCCTCGTCACACTGCACGCAGGTGTAGGGCGCGTAGCTCGCCTCCTCGTCGAACACGTTGACGCGGATCAGGCTGTGCGCTGGCTGAAAGGTGCCAGTCTGTACCCAGGAGCAGGCGAGCTCGCACTGCATGCAGCCGGTGCAGAGCTGGGGGACGATTTCGAGAGCTTTCGCCATCTCGGCCTCCTTGACGCTTCTTTCATATCATGCAGCAAAGAGCGGATTTCTTGAACTGTTTTCGGACCCGTCGGATCGGGACCTCGAGACTGGGGCGATATTACAGCGAATCAGCCCCCAGAGTCCCGTCCCACTGGAGGCGGGCAGCTTGGTATGCTGGCAGCAACGCAACCCTGAGGAGGTCCCCCCGTGAAGGCAGCCATTTTTGAGGAGCCGAACAAGCCGCTCTCGATCGAAGACATCGACATCATCGATCCGCGCCCCAATGAGGTGCTGGTCCGAACCGTCTGCAGTGGGGTCTGCCACTCCGACCTGCACTTCGTGGACGGGCTCTGGAGCCTGCCGATGCCGACCGTGCTCGGACACGAGGCGGCTGGCGTGGTCGAGAAGGTGGGCGACCAGGTCAGCTACGTGAAGCCGGGCGACCGGGTGATCATGTCGTTCCGGCCGTTCTGCGGCTCGTGTTACTACTGCCTGGGGGGTCGACCGAACCTGTGTAGCGACCAGTCCCAGAACGCCCTGGCGGCTTCGCGCCTCTCGCGCAACGGCAAGCCGATCCTCCAGTTCGGGAACGTGGGCTCGTTCGCGGAGTACATGATCACGACCGAGACCGGGGTCGTGAAGATCCCAGACGACATGCCCATGGCCGAGGCGGCCCTCATCGGTTGCGGCGTGATGACCGGTGTGGGTGCGGCGCTCTACACGGCCAAGGTGCCCGGGGGCGCGAGTGTGGCGGTGATCGGCTGCGGCGGCATCGGGCTCAATATCATCCAGGGCTGCCGGCTAGCGGGCGCGGGGCAGATCATCGCGATCGACGTCGTCCCGTCGAAGCTGGAGCTGGCAACTCGCTTTGGCGCGACCCATACGCTCGACGCGAACGCTGTCGACCTGCGCGAGGCGGTGCGCGAGCTCTCCGAGGGAGCGGGCGTCGAGTACGCCTTCGAGGCCATCGGCAACACGGACTGCGCGCGCCAGGCGTTCGACATCACGCGACCGGGCGGAACGGCCGTGATCGTGGGCATGATGCCGCAGGGCTCGGAGATCAAGGTGCCGGGTCCCGCCTTCCTGCAGGAGAAGAAGATGATCGGCTGCATGTACGGCAGCACCCGGTTTCGCGAGCACATGCCCAAGCTGATCGGGCTATTCCTGCAAGGTAAGCTCGACCTGACGAGCCTCGTCAGCAGGCGGCTCGAGCTCGGGGGCGTGAACGAGGCCTTCCGGGCCATGAAGGCAGGCGAGGTTGCCCGCTCCGTCCTCGACATCAGCAGCCCATAAGAGAGGTCGAATGGCCCGAACCATCACCCTGATCGACACGGAGCCGACGACCGGGACCCGGAGCTTCGAGCTGCTGGCCGAGGTCGCTAGTGGGTCGTTCAGGCTCCCGCGCTCGGCCGTCCGGGAAGCACTCGGCTGGGAGCTGAAGCCCGAGGGACTCTGCCGCGCGGCGGTCTGCGTGCCCGTCACCGATACTGCGAGCCTCGGCGATGGGGAGAGCCTCGACCTCGAGGCACTCGCCGCTGCTCTCGGCCGCCCGTTGGCCCTGGACGCCGATGAGGGCGTCGCGGTGATCGGGGCGGCGGCCGCCGATCGTGGAGCCAGCCTGGCCAGCCTCGAGCTCCCGACTTCACGCTCCCGGACCTCTCGGGCAAGCTGCACACTTTGTCGGACCACCGCGACAAGAAGGTGCTCCTCGTCGTCTACGCATCCTGGTGAGGTTGCCGCGAAGACCTGCCGGTCTGGCAGGGGCTGTACGAGGAGCTCGGTGGTCAGGGCTTCGTGCCGTTCACCGTGGCACTCGACCGCCGCGTAGACGATCCCCGCGAGTTCATCGAGAGGGCGTCGCCAACGCATCCGAGCGTGATCGACACGGAGCATGTCGTCGCCGATCTCTATAACATCGTGAACGTGCCCACGATCGTGTGGATCGACGAGCAGGGCACCATCTGTCGTCCCCACGACGGACAGTTCGGTACCGACACGTTCACGGAATACACCGGCAAGCGCTCGGGTCCGTACCTGGAGATGATCCGGGCCTGGGTCCGCGACGGTGCGGGAGCCCTCTCATCCGACGAGGTTCGGCGCTACCAGCCACAACCGGATCCCGGGGGCCAGAGAGCGCGTGCCGAGTGGAACCTTGCCTGGTGGCTCAAGCAGGAGGGGCGTGGGGAGGCGGCCGAACGCCACTTCGAGCGAGCATGTGAGCTCGGCTCAAAGGATTGGACGATCCGGCGCGGGTCCATGCCGATCCGCGGGCAAGATCCCTTCGGCCCAGACTTCTTCGCCCTCGCAGCGGAGGGCGCCCCGCGCTACGCGCTCGAACAGGTCACCCCGACCCGCGTCTCGAGCCAGTAGCCCCAGAGACCGGAACTTAAGGACCGTCCCCAAGTTCAGACGCCGGTCAGCATGATGCAGAGCTGGCGGGTCGGCGCGTTGTGCCAGTCCTGGAACATGCCTGGCTGGGCTTCATAGACGCGGACCGCCGGGGAGGCGAAGGCCTCGCTGAAGCGTAGCTCGTTCCCCCAGGCGTCCGTCATTCTTCTCTCGAGCGGGACGTCGAACTCATCGAAGGCCGATCCGCCGTCTGCCGTGGTATAGAACCGAGTCACGTGCATGTGAGCTCCTTGCTGTGTGACGAATGATGGCCCGGTCGCGGGCTAGAATGAGGGAACTGAAGAGGGAGAAAACTCATGAGCAGGCTCCAGGGCAAGGTCGCGATCGTGACGGGGGCGGCCTCGGGGATTGGCGAGGGAACCGCCCGACGCTTCGCCGAAGAGGGTGCGCGGCTCGTGATCTGCGACGTGCAGGGAGACAAGCTCGAGGACGTCGCGGCGAGCATAAACGACGCGCGGGGGGAGAAGATCTGCGCCGCCGTGGTCGCGGACGTCTCCAAGGCTCCCGACGTCGAAGGCGTCTGCCAGCAGGCGGCCGAGCGCTTCGGGGGCCTGGACATCATGTACAACAACGCCGGCATTGGACGGAGAGAGGGTAACGTCCGCGACTGTCCCGAAGAGATCTACGACCGGATCATGGCGATCAACCTGAAAGGTGTCTGGCTCGGCATGAAGTACTCCATTCCCCTGCTCGAACAGCGGGGAGGCGGCTCGATCATCTCCACCGCGTCGATCGCGGGTCTTTCCGGGCTCTCCGGCATCGCTGCGTACTGCGCCTCCAAGGGCGGCGTGATTGCCATGACCCGCGCCGCTGCGGGCGAGTGGGCCGCCAAGCGGATCCGCATCAACTGTATTTGTCCGGGCGGCATCGCGACATCCATCGCCGCAGCAGATCCCGAAACCGTGCGAGCAAACATTGCCCGCATCCACCCGGTCGGTCGCAGCGGCGAGCCCATCGACATCGCCAACGCCGCACTGTGGCTGGCGAGCGATGAGTCCACGCTCGTCACGGGACAGGCCATCGTCGTCGATGGCGGCTGGATTGGTGCGGACCGCCGCTACGACGAGATGACCAACGCCGACTGGACGAAGGTCTGAGCGTGCATAGTAGGTCTCCAGAGCTGGTATGGTATCGGGTATGAAACTCCACGGTACCTCTCAAGGACGTTCGCTCCGCTCGCTCTGGCTGCTCGAGGAGCTCGGAGTCGAGTACGAACACAATCCGATCGACTCCCAGGAAGGCGCGAAGCAGCCCGAGCATCTGGCGCTCAACGCCAACGGGAAGATCCCCGCGCTCGAAGACGACGGGCTCGTGCTTTTCGAGTCGATGGCCATCAACCTGTACCTCGCCCGCAAGTACGAGGCCGGCCTGCAACCCAAAGGCGCCGAAGACGATGCGCGCGCCCTACAGTGGAGCGTGTGGGCCATGACGGAGATCGAGCCGCCATTGGTCGTCATTCTGCGCAACGGCAGGATAGCCCCCGAGGGCGAGCGCAACGAGGCGGCCGCAAAGGAGGGCGAGGCACAGCTCCAGCAGCCGCTCGGCGTCCTGAACGACGCGCTAGATGGACGGCCCTATCTGCTCGGGGCGGACTTCAGCGTCGCCGATCTCAACGTGGCGTCGGTGCTGAGCTGGGTACGCTTCCTGAAGGTCGACCTCTCCGGCTATCCGAACGTAGAGCGCTGGTTCCGGGAGTGCACGTCGCGACCCGCCCTCAAGAAGGCTCAGTCCCTACCCTGAGGTCGCTCTAGGACTAGGAGCCCACATGCAGCTACCGTACGAGAACGTCATCGACGCGGACGGCCACATCCTCGAGCCACCTGACCTATGGGAGCGCTACATCGACCCCCCACTGCGCGATCGGGCGTTTCGGGTCCGCGAGCACGACGGGCGCGAGGTGATCGAGATGGACGGTAAACGATCCCGCTTCTTCGACTTCCGGGAGCTCAACACCCTGGGCGCAATGGGCAAGGCCAGCGAGGAGCTCGAGGAGATGATGGACGGCCACTACCCGGACAACGCTCCGTTCGGCTCGGCCGATCCCAAGGAGCGGCTCGCGCTGCTGGATCGAGAGGGGCTCGCCAAGGCCATCCTCTACCCCAGTCTCGGACTGGTCTGGGAGTGCGAGCTGGAGGATCCGGAGCTCCATATGGCCTACGCACGCGCCTACAACCGCTGGATCTGCGAGTTCTGCAGCGACACCGGCGGTCGGCTGGTCGCGATCGCGCACATCTCGTTGGCCGAGCCGGTCGAGGCTGCCGCCGAGCTGGAGCGCTCCGTGCGGGCGGGCGCAAAGGGCGCCTTCCTGTCGCCCTATACCCTGACGCGTATTCCCCACGCCCATCCCGACCACGACGTCTTCTGGGCCAGGGCGCAGGATCTCGACGTTCCCGTCGCTATCCACCCGATGAACGAGCACCCCAAGATCCGCACCTACCAGCGCTTCGACGGCATGAAGCAAGCCCGCTGGATGCAGAACGCGCTCGGCATGCAGGGCCCTCAACAGGCCTTTTACGGCCTCTTCCAGTGGGGACTCTTCGACCGCTTCCCGAGGGTCAAGGCGGTGCTGCTCGAATCCGGCGCCGGCTGGATCGGCGCCTCCCTCGACCGCGTGGACGCAACGTACGAGACCACACTCGGTGAGAACGTGCCGCTCAAGGAGAAGCCGAGCTTCTACTTCAGGCGGCAGTGCTGGATCTCGGGAGATCCCGATGAGACGGCTCTCCCGCTCATCATGGATCACGTAGGCAGCGACCGTTTCTTCTGGGCCACCGACTTCCCGCACATCGATCACCCCGAAAACTACATCGACGCGCTCGGACGCCTCGTGTCCGGGCTCTCGGAGAACTCGGGCCGAAACATCCTCGGCGACGCGGCCACGGCGGCTTACGGTCTCTAACGCGACGGTGCGCGCATCTAGCCTATCGCGCCCGCGGCGATGGCCTCGGCGATCTCGTCGTCGCTCATTCCCAGCACGCCCTGCAGCACCTCGCTCACATGCTGCCCCAGGGTCGGTGCGGGCGAGCGCGGGCCGCTCTGGTAGCCGCGGATTCGGAACTGGTGCCCGGCATAGGGAACCCGGCCCATCTCTGGGTGTTCGAGGTAGTGGTAGAAGCCACGGTGCAGGTACTGGGGATCGCGCAGCAGGTCGCTACTGCGCTGGACGACCCCGGCCGGGACGCCTGCCGCACGGAGCTCGTCCGCAACCCGCGCGGGCTCCCGCGCGCACGTCCAGGCGCCAAGCTCGGCATCAATCGCGGCCTGTGCCAAAAGCCGACCCTCTACGGTGTCAAGCGTCGGATCTCGGGCCCAGGCCGGAGCTCCGAGCGCCTTGCACAGCGCTTGCCACTGCTCGTCGCTTTCGACCGCGATCGCGCACCACTGGTCGTCGCCGGCGCAGGCGTAGACCCCGTGCGGTGCCGCATCTCTCGATCGGTTGCCGAGGCGCGTCGCCATGTAGCCGGTCGCCTGATACTCGAGGATCTCGGGCGCCAGAAAGTGCAGGGCCATCTCGAGCTGCCCGCCATCGATGTGCTGGCCCCGGCCGGTTCGACGTCGGTTATCGAGCGCCGCAAGGAGGGTCGCCACGGCGAAGCGCGGCGCGACGGTATCGGTGTACGCCATGTAGGGCCCGTCGGGCGGTAGGTCGGGCCACCCTGTGACCTCGTAGAAGCCCGCCATAGCCCCCGCTTGGTTGCCGTAGCCCGCCATCTGGGCGAGCGGTCCGGTCTGACCCAGCAAGCAGGTGCTCAGCATGACGATCGACGGGTTGAGCGCGCGGGCGGTCTCGTAGCCGATGCCCAGCCTGTCGACCGTTCCAGCTGTGAAGCTCTCAATGTAGACGTCGGCCCAGGCGATCAGCCGTTTGGCGACATCGCGCGCGGCATCGTTCTTGAGGTCGAGCTGCAGACCCAGCTTCGACGTGTTGAAGTCGCCAAAGAACTGGGATCGGTTGATCCCGGACTGGTTGTCTTTGAAGGGCCCTCCGCCTCGGAGCACGTCGGGCCGTCCCTCCGACTCGACGCGAACGGTCGTCGCGCCGTGATCCGCCAGGTAGCGTGCCGAGATCGGACCGACGCCAACCCACGAGAAGTCGGCGACCTTGAGACCCTCGAGTGGAAGGTTTGTCTTTGGTGCCGCGTCCGGAGTCGACATGCGTCGCGCCCCTGTCGCGAGCTCGCGTCGAATCTCGGCGCCGTGCTCGTCGAGCCGGGGTGCGCTGGTGCGAGCGCGCAGTGGCGTAGCAGTGAGACGCGCGAACGCGCCCGGTGCGCGAAGCGCCCGGCCGTCCGGCAGCTCGACGGAGCTCCAGTAGCGTCGCTCCGCCAGCTGGCGGAAGGACAGCGTGTCGTCGATTGTGTTGACCGGAGCGAACGTCACCCCCTGCTCGAGGCCGCGCGCCAGGAGCTCCGCCTTCTGGTACTTGCTAAAGAAGCGCCGGAGGGCATCGTAGACCTCGTCGGGCGTAAACGCGATCTCCCCGCCGAACTGCGAGCGCCGGTCGTACGATGGCCAGTCGTCGTCCGCCCACGACGGGTCGACCACGCCGTCTTCGACCATCCACGAGACGAAGCGGCCCACGCTGACGCCGATGGGAAGCGCGATGATGTGTCCGTCCGCGCACTCGTACACGAGGGGGGGATTGGAGAGACCGAGCTGAATCGTCGACCCCATGCGCTCGTAGTCGAACCCCTGGATGGCCGCGGCGTCCATCGCGTTGAGCAGCGTCCACGTCATGGCGCACTGGGCGGAGACGTCGACGAACTGCGCCTCTCCGGTTGAGCGAACGCGGGCGTGCGCGACGAGCGCGGCTACGGCCGCCTCGGCGCCCGCATGGCGCCAGACCTGGGGGACCGTCACGCGGACCGGCGCGCGCTCCGGAACTCCCTGCAGTGCGACAGGGCCGCCCAGCGCCGCGATGGTCAGATCGCTCGCCGGAAATTCCGCATAGGGACCGTCGCTCCCGAATGGCGTGATCTGTACGTGGACGATCCGGGGGTTGCGCGCTCGGAGCTGCTCGAAGCCCAGTCCGTTTCCGGTCAGGTATCCGGGCGGTGCCGACTCGAGCACGAAGTCCGCGCTCGCAACAAGGTCGAGCAGCGTGTCGCGGTCGCCGCGGGCGGAGAGGTCCAGCACGATCGAACGCTTGCCGCCGTTGTACGCGAGAAACTGGAGGCTCCCTTGACCGGCTGGGGCGCCCGAAAGCGAAGGGCCGCGCCTTCGGCCCTCGGATCCCCCGGGAGGCTCGACCTTGATCACCTCGGCTCCCAGATCCCCGAGCACCATCCCGGCGATCTCGCCGCGATCGTCGGTCGCGTCGAGGACTCGGTACGGACTAAGCATGGCTCCGGAGCACGATACGCGACAGCCCATCTCAGGATCAAGTCAAGAAATTCAGACCGAGCTACCTGCGCGTGTCTCGCTGCACGTAGCCCTACCAGCCATGGCTGTCCAGGCCGAAGAGGTACTTGCCGGCCGATTCGTAGTGCACAGGCAGCGAGGCGGCGTGCTGCTTCGAAACGTGGACGTCGCGGAAGAAGCGCTCCAGACGGTTGCCTTCGAAGATCGCGTTCGTCCCGGCCGCGTGGAAAACGATGTCGACGGCGCGAACCGCTTCGTGCACGGCATGTGTGATCGCGAGGCGCAGCTGCACGATAGCGGGCAGCGGGTCGCACTCCTTGTCTTGCGCTGCCGCCCAGCCCGCGCGCGTGGCGTCCACGAGATAGGCGCGAGCAGCGCTCACGATCGCCTCCGCCTGTCCGATCTGCGCCTGAATGGGAGGTCGGTCGCGGAGCAGGTCGGTTGACGCCGTAGAGGACTTCCTACTGGCAAGGCTGCGAAACTCGTCGATCGCACCTCGAGCGATCCCCAGCGAGTTTCCGGCGTTCAGCGACCAGCCCCAGAGGATCAGGAAGCGCCCGCGGTACAGCGGGGCCTCTACGATGGGGCGGTCGCTTCCCGGTCGATAGGTTCGCTCGCGCGGGACGAAGACATCGTGGACCTCGAAGTCGCGACTGGCCGTTCCGCGCATCCCAACGACGTGCCACGTGTCAATGACCTTCCCCTCGGAAACGGGGATGTAGGTCATGACTTCCTCATGCTCCGAGGTGCAGGCCGCGAAGACCCAGTTCGAGTGCGTCACCCCACTGATGAAATTCCAGCGGCCGCTGACGCGGTAGCCGCCCTCGACCTCGGTCGCGGTACCGAGCGAGCGGGCCGAGCCCGCAACCCGCACTCGTCCATCGGGGCCCTGCATCGCGCGGACGACGTCCTGCGGCAGCCAACCAAAGATGGTGCTGATGGTCGAGGAGATCATCGTGACCCAACCGACCGACCCGTCGGCCTTGGAAAGCTCCTCGACGACTCGGAGCGCCGTCAACGGGTGCGCTTGCTCGCCGCCGTGGCTCCGAGGGGCAAAGAGCATGAAGAGGTTGGCGGCGGCCATTGCATCGGCGAGATCCTGCGGGATTTGCCTGAGCTCTTCGATGTGGTCCGCCAGCGCGAGGATCCGCGGGACGAGCACCCGGGCTCGATCCACGAGCTCTTCGTCCACTTCATCGAGTTCGGATCGCCTCATGCCAAGAGATCGTACATCGATTGAAACTCTCCTGGTACCTGCACTGATCGACCCGTTCGCGTACGGGTCGATCAGGCTCCTGTACACTGCCGCGGAAGAACTCGTACGGAGTGGGAGAAGTGAGTTTCAAGCACCCAGCCGAACAGAACTTTGGCGGCGTTATCGGCCGAACCGTCGAGGAGTCCACCCCGTGGTGGCCCGAGGGTCGGCTGCCGGCGGGAGCGCCGAACGTCGTGTTGGTCGTCCTGGACGACACCGGCTTCTCGCACCTTGGCTGCTACGGGTCGACCATCGAGACGCCGAACGTGGATCGGCTGGCGGCCGACGGCCTGCGCTACACCGGCTTCCACACCACCGCCCTGTGTTCACCCACGCGCGCCTGTCTGCTCACCGGCCGCAACCACCACGCCGTCGGGATGCGGGCCATCTCGAACATGGACACGGGCTTCCCGAACATGCGCGGCGCGATGCCCCGGTCATCGGGCACACTCGCGGAGATCCTGCGTGAGCAGGGCTACGCCACGTTCGCGACGGGTAAGTGGCACCTCGCGCCGATGGCGGAGTGCACGGCCGCCGGACCGTTCCACAACTGGCCGCTCCAGCGCGGCTTCGACCACTACTACGGCTTTCTGCAGGGCGAGACGGATCAGTTCCACCCGGAGCTGACGTGCGACAACCACTTCGTGGACCCTCCGGGCACGGCGGAGGACGGCTATCACGTGTCCGAGGACATCGTCGATCGCACCATCGGCTACATCCGGGACCAGGTCTCGCTGGTGCCGGAGCGACCGTTCTTTGCGTATCTGGCTTTCGGCGCCACGCACTCGCCGCACCAGGCACCGAAGCCCTTTCTCCTGAAATACCGGGGTCGCTTCGACCACGGCTGGGATGCCGTGCGCGACGAGTGGGCCGCGCGCCAGCGCTCGCTCGGCGTCGTCCCCCCGGGCACCGAGCTCGCGCCGCGCAACCCCGGCGTGCGCGCGTGGACCGAGCTGTCGCCGAACGAGCGCCTGCTCGCGGCGCGCCTGCAGGAGGCCTTCGCCGGGATGCTCGACCATACCGATCAGCAGATCGGTCGGCTGGTGGACTTCTTGCGCTCCATCGACAGACTCGACGACACCCTGCTCATCGTCATGTCCGACAACGGTGCGAGCCAGGAAGGTGGAGCGACCGGCGTGCTCGACGAGATGCGCTGGTTCAACGGGATGCCAGAAGACGTCGACGCCGCGGTGGCGCGCCTGGACGACGTCGGTGGACCGCACAGCCACTCCAACATCCCGTGGGGCTGGGCGCAGGCGGGGAACACACCGCTCAAGTGGTACAAGCAGAACACGCACGGCGGCGGCGTTCGCGATCCCTTGGTGATCCACTGGCCGGCGCGACTGGGTCGGCCCGGCGCGTTTCGGCGCCAGTTCTGCCACGCGATCGACCTGCTGCCGACCCTGCTGGAGCTGCTGCAGATCGAGGCGCCCGAGGTCGTGGCCGGGGTTCCGCAGCTGCCGATCCACGGCGCGAGTCTGGTTCCCACGCTGCACGACGAGAACGCGCCGCCGCGCCGCGACGTGCAGTACTTCGAGATGCTCGGCCACCGCGGGATCTGGTCTGGTGGCTGGAAGGCCGTGACGCACCACCAGCCGCGCACACCCTTCGACGATGACCGGTGGGAGCTCTACCACCTGGACGAGGACTTCTCCGAGTGCCGGGACCTGGCGCAGACCCAGCCGGAGCGGCTGAAGGAGCTGGTCGACCTGTGGTGGCGCGAGGCCGAGCAGCACGGCGTGCTGCCGCTCGACGACCGCGGCGCTGCCCTGCTCTTCCGCGCGGCGCGCCGGCCCGGACTGCCGACCTCGCGGAACCGTTTCGTGTACCACCCTCCGGTGTCTCACATCGTGGCCGACGCCTGCCCGTCGGTGGCACGCGGCTGGACCATGAAGGTGGACCTGGAGCACCCGTCCGGACGCGCGGACGGGGCTCTGGTAGCTCGGGGCAGCATCAACAGCGGCTTCGTCCTGTACTTGAAGCAGGGCTACCTGCGCTTCGACTACAACGCGTTCCACGCCCACACCCTGGTGAGCAGTGCGACAGAGCTGCCCGCCGGGCGGCACCAGCTAGAGCTCCGAGTCGAGCGCGACGGAGACGACAGCGGGCGCGTGACGATGTCGGTCGACGGCGAGGCACACGGCGAGGGACGCATACCGCGGCTGCTCCGGTTGATCTCGAGCACTGGCATGGACCTGGGGCGAAGCCTCGCCCCTGTGACGGAAGACTACGAGGCGCCGTTCGAGTATCCCGGCCGCATCCACACCGTGACCTTCGAAACCCCGGAGCGCCGCGGCGAGCCCGACGCCAGAGCCGACGCCGAGGCCCAGGGCCGTGCGGCGATGACGAGACAGTAAACGAGATTCAAGTCCCCCCGCTCGCACGGCGCGTATTTTTCCGAGGTAACGGACCGACGTTCCGCCGTTATGCTCCCCTTTCGCCTCGATCGACTCGATCACAGGAGCCTCCCATGATTCACGTATTGCGCGCTTTCGCGTTGGGCACCCTGGCTGTGTGCCTGCAACTGCTCACCGTCTCGGCAGCGCCGGCTGTCGATCAAGAGTTCAAAGGCAAGATCGCTCGGAGCTATGCAGAGTCCGAGGAATGGTGGCCCGAGCGGACGCGGCCCCCCGAGGACGCGCCCAACGTCATCATCTTTTTGCTGGACGACACCGGCTTTGCACAGATTGGCTCCTTTGGTGGCCTCGTGGAAACGCCCAACATCGACCGACTCGCCGAGAACGGCCTGCGCTACAACAACTTTCACACCACCGCCCTGTGTTCGCCGTCCCGCGCGAGCCTGATGGCTGGCCGCAACCCGCACGCCATCGGTCTGGGAAGCCATGCCCTGACAGCCATGGGCTTCCCCGGCTACAACGCGATCGTTCCGCCGACGGCCAAGTCGGTGGCCAACTATCTTGAGGAGACCGGCTACATCAACTACGCCCTGGGCAAGTGGGACCACACGCCGCTATACGAGGTCTCGCAGCTCGGCCCCTTCGCTCGCTGGCCAAGCAACGAGGGGTTTTCCCACGCCTACACCTTCATGGCCGCGGATGTGCACCAGTTCATCCCCGTGATGTGGGACGACCACCATCCCGAGCCGTATCGGAAGACTGACCACCTCGACAAGGACCTGGCCGACCGGGCGATCCAGTGGATCACGGGCCACAAGTCGCTCGATCCCGACCTGCCCTTCATGATGCTGTGGGCCTCCGGCTCGATGCATTCCCCCCACCATGCGCCCGATGAGTACCTGAACAAGTACAACGGCAAGTTCGATATGGGCTGGGACGAGGCCCGGAATCAGATCCTCGCCAACCAGAAGAAGCTGGGAATCATACCCGAGATCACCAGGCTTACGGAGCGCATCGACGAGATCCCCGCGTGGGATTCCTTGACCGTCGATGAGAAGAAGCTCTACACCCGCCAGATGGAGGTATATGCAGCCCAGCTGGAGCACGTGGACCACCAGATCGGTCGAGTTGTCGAGACCCTGGAGCGCATCGGGGAACTAGACAACACGCTGATCTTCGTCACCTCCGACAATGGCGCGAGTGGTGAGGGCGGTCTGGCCGGCACGTTCAACGAGACCTACGTGCTCAACGGCCTGCAGACACCCTTCGAAGCCAACATGCGGCACTTGTCCCACTGGGGCCAGGCGGACACCTATCCACACTACCACGCGGGCTGGGCCATGGCCGGCAACACGCCCTTCCGATACTTCAAGCAGTCCGAGCATCGCGGCGGTCAGCACGACCCGCTTGTGGTCCACTGGCCCAAGGGCATCAAGTCCAAGGGAGAGATCCGCAACCAGTACCACCACATCACCGATATCGCGCCGACGATCCTGGCCGCCGCGGGGGTCGAGGTGCCCGACGAGTACCACGGCATCGAGCAGCAGCCGCTGACCGGTGTGCCCATGAACTACTCGTTCGACGACCCCGACGCTCCCAACGCCAAGAATCGGCAGTACTACGAGATGTTCGGAAACCGTGCGATCTGGGTCGACGGCTGGAAGGCCGTGACCTTGCACGCCCACCGCATGCCGTGGGACATCAACGTTCGTGGCGATTTCGACAAGGACGTTTGGGAGCTCTACCACGTGGCGGAGGATTTCTCGGAGAGTACCGATCTGGCCCGGCAGCACCCGGAGAAGCTCGAGGAGTTGAAGAGGATCTTCGACGAGGAGGCCTGGAAGAACAACGTCTACCCGCTGTACGACGACATGATCCAGCGCATGGCCAACATCAACAAGATCCTGTTCGGCGACCAGAAGGAGTTCGTGTACTACGCCCCGGGTGCGGTGCGAATCGCGGAGAAGGCCTCTGTCCCGGTCAAGAACCGCTCTCACACCATCGAGACCACTATTGACCTCCAGGGCAACGAGCAGGGGGTCATCGTGTCCTGCGGCGGCATGACCGGCGGGTATTCCATGTACATCAAGGGTGGCAAGCTGCACTTCGACTACAATTACCTCGACGGCGTGCATTACCACCTGACGTCGTCACGTCTCCCAGAGGGCAAGACAGATTTGAAGCTCAACTTCATCAGGACGAAGCAGTTCGGCGGTACTGGCGAGCTATACGTCAACGGCGTGAAAGTCGACGAGACCGAGATGCCCAACATGCACGTCAGCACATACTCGCTGGCAGAGACCTTCGACGTGGGCATCGACTACGGCACGCAGGTCGACCCGAACTACGCAGGCAGCCCCTTCCCGTTCACCGGCGACCTCGATCGCGTCGTCGTCACGCTGACGGACTAGCTGGCTCGGTCGACCCAGAAAGTTCCGATTTAGGACCGTCCCCAAGTTCGGATTGCTCTCCCCAGGGACAGTAACGTTGGTTCAGATTAGGCGGGGAGGACTTGTAGCGGATCGGGAGGTGTTTGATGCCGCCGATCTGGTTCGCGCGGAGAAGCTCGGGGGGATCGACCAGCTCGATCGTGTCGAGGCGCGGGAGCAAGTACTGGTAGGCTACCTGCAGCTCGAGGCGCGCCAGGTGGGCGCCCAGGCAGAAGTGCTCGCCGATGCCGAAGGCCAGGTGTCGGTTGGGCCGGCGGTCGATCCGGAAGGTGAACGGATCCTCGAAGACCTCTTCGTCGCGGTTGGCCGACGGGTAGAACAGGACCACCGTCTCGCCGGGCGCGATCGTCTTGTCGCGCAGCGGGTACTCCTCGCTAGCGGTACGCGCCATGTGGATGACCGGGTTCGTCCAGCGCAGGACCTCCTCCACCGCGGGCTTCAGCAGGCTCGGATCGCGCTGGAGGCGCCGGAGCTCGGCGGGATTCTCGGCGAAGGCGGCGATCCCACCCGTGGTCGCGTTGCGGGTGGTCTCGTTGCCGGCGAGAACGATGAGGAAGCACCAGCGGAGCAGCTCCTGCAGGTCGAGAGGCTCGCCGTCGACCTCGACCCGGGTCAGCACGGTGACGATGTCGTCGGCAGGATTCTTGCGCTTGTCCTCGATGAGCGCCGAAAAGTACTCGACGATCTCGCCCTGCGCGGCGAGCGCGGTCTCCCTGCCGCTCTTCCCTTCGTCGCGATACTCCGGGTCCCCCGCTCCGACCGTGCGGTTGGTCCAGTGGAAGAGCTTGTTCCAGTCGGGTCGCGGAACTCCGAGCATCCACGCAATGACGGCGATCGGGAGAGGCGCGGAGACGTGCTCGACGAAGTCGCACTCGCCAGTCTCCCCGCGCTCGAGCAGCGCATCCACAATCTCCTTCCCGATCCGGTGGATTTCCGGGTGGAAGCGCTTGAGCGCGTTCGGGGTGAAACGCTTGTTCACCAGCTTCCGCCAGATACCGTGCTGGGGCGGGTCCTGGTTGATCAGCGTCACGGAGAGCACATCGGGATCCTCGTCGTCCGGTCGGTGCCGGAGCCCGAAGCGCGGCGTGCTGGTGAAGCGGCTGGGCTGCTTGGAGATCTCGACGATGTCGGCGTGCTTGGTGATCGCCCAGAACGGCAGCCCGCGCGTGCGATCCCACCAGTGGACAGGGTCGTGCTCGCGCAGCCACGTCCAGACCTCGTGCGGGTAGCCCCGCGCGAAATCGTCGGGGTCGATGATGCTGTCGTCGTACGGAATCGCAGGCGCCGTCATGAGCTCTCCCTCAGCCAGTCTCGGCAGATTCGGGAAACAGGGTACCAAAGAACGGCTATCCGCCCCTGGGCGGCTCCAGGAGCTGCGTCCGGCGATCCTGCCTATGGCACGTCGACGATGTCGCCCTCGGGGCCCTCGTGATGGGGATGACGCTCGTGAGGTGCCTTTACCGGCTCGCCGCCGACGGGCACGGTGCGGGCGAGAAAGTCGATCACCGCAGAGGAGAAGATGTCGTTGCGGTCGCCCGCCACCATGTGGGCGGCATCCGAGACGTTCACGTACTCGCTGTGAGGGCACAGCTCCCGGAAGCTCTTGGCCCCCTCCTCGGAGAGGATGTCGGACAGGCCGCCTCGGACGAGCAAGGTCGGCAGGGTCAGGTTGCGAGCGCAAGCCTCCAGGTGATCCTGTCGCCGGTGAAGACTGCGTTTGCGGTCGAGGAAGGCCGGGTCCCAGTGCCAGCGGTAGCGGCCGTCAGGTCCGCGACGCACGTTCTTGGCCAGACCGGCAGTGCTGCGCGGGCGTGGCCGGTGGGGTTGATAGCTCGCGATCGCGTCAGCGACCTCGTCCAGGGACACAAAGCCCTCGGGTTTCTGATGCATGAAGTCCATGATCCGGTCGGCCCCGTCCTGCTCGATCTTCGGCGCGATGTCGACCAGCACGAGTGCGGTCGCGTCGATGCGGTCCTCCCCGAGCGCGTGCAAGCTCACGCCCCCTCCCATCGAGGCGCCGACCAGCACGGGACGCTTGCCTCCCAGGGTCTGGATCACGCAGTCGAGATCCCGGACCATCGCCTCCTGGGCGTAGTCGCCGTCTGCCGCCCAGCTCGAGTCGCCGTGTCCTCTCGCGTCGAGGGCTACGGCGTGGTACCCGGCCTGTCCCAGGATCTGCCCCGTACCCTTCCAGGCGTGCCGGGTCTGCCCACCTCCGTGCTGGAGCAGTACGAGTGGGCCATCGGGATTACCCCACGCGTCTCCCGCAATGGTGACGCCGTCCGACCCCGGCCACCGGTGCATCGGATCGGGAGTGCCTGGTAGTCGTTCGCCAGCGCTCATAGCCTCACCTCCTCGCCCTCGGGCGCACTCATTCGTCGAGCTTGAACACACGGGCCGCGTTGTCGCGCAGAAATTTCGGCCAGACGTGCTCGCGGAACGGTACGCTGGGCAGCTCGCGAAAGATACGCTCGAGCGAAAGGCCGTAAGGGAAGTAGCCGGCGTACAGCACCTTGTCTGCACCTCGCGTGTTCGCGAAGTTCACGATGTCTGCAGGGTAGTGCTTTGGTGTGAACGCACTCGTCGAGTAGTACAGGTTCGGCCACTTCAGCAGCAGCTTGGCGGCAAGCCCGGTCCACGGCTCGGCGCCGTGGCGCATGACGAAGCGCAGCTCCGGGAAGAACCAGCAGACCTCGTCGATCAGCGCCACGTCCTGGGGCGCCATCGGCACGCGTGGTCCGGGCACTCCGGTCGTGCACAGCACTGGGATGTCGAGCTCGCAGCACTTTGCGTAGACCGGATACATGCGTTTGTCGTTGATCGGCACCTGCGGGTGGACGAAGCAGGGGGTCACGCTTGCCGTCTTGACCCCGAGCTGGTCTACGGCCTGCTGGAGCTTGCGCAGCCCGGGGACTCCCGCGTTCGGGTCCACGCCGAAGGCGCCGAAGAAGCGGTTCGGGTAGCGCGTGACCGCGCGGGCGCCGGGGCCGTCCTCCAGGTCCACATCGACGAGCGCCTTCGCTATCCCGTGCTTGTCCATCTACTCGACCGTGAAGTTGATCATGTCGTCGACCGTACCGCCGCTCGGCACATCGGGCCGGTCGCGGTACTGGTACTGCACCGGGAACTCGAATGCCTCGAGCGACTCGCGATCGCGCAGGAGCGGCCGCAGCCAGTTGTAGGAACGCGCCTTGTCTTGCGAAGGAATGCCGAGCAACGTGTCGATGACCCCGATGTCGGAGGCATGGTCGCGGCGCTCATGGTGTGCTGACGAGAGTACAGGGGAGCAGACCGGGCGTTCAAGCCGGCCCCTTCCCATGCCGGACTTACATGCGGGGCGGAGACGGATCCTCAACGCCTGTTCTAGCTGGCTGACTCGGTGATGAAGTCGGAGAGATCTGCCCGGCCGGTCATCTGGAACAGGTCGACGTTGCGGAACGGGTAGTTCACCACGACCCTGCCGCGCGTGTTCCGGTAGTAGGTCTCCATGCCCTTGTGTGTCCAGACCATCTTCTCGTGGGCCCGGTCGACGCGCTCGTTGTACTCGTCGTGGACGTCCTGGCGGCACTCGACGGCACCGATCCCTCGGCCGACCATCTGCTTGAGGACGTCCATGATGTACCGCATTTGCATCTCGACCACGAAGATCAGGCTGCCGCCGTGCCCCGGCTGCGTGTTGGGGCCGTAGAGGCAGAAGAAGTTCGGGAAGTCGGGAATGGCGAGGCCGAGGTAAGCCCGAGCGTCGTCGTCGTCCCACACCTGGCGAAGGCTGTGACCTGACCGACCGCGCGCCTCGAACGTCGTGAGGAACCGCAGAACGTCGAAGCCGGTCGCCAGAACCAGCACGTCGGCCGGGTGCTCGGTGCCGTCCTCCGTGATGATCCGGTCCGGGCCGACCTCGGCTACAGGGTCGGCGACGAGCTCCACGCGTGGGTTCCTCAGCATCCGATACCAGCCGTTGTCCATCAGCATCCGCTTGCCAAACGGGGGATAGCTCGGAAGGACCACGTCCAGGAGCTCACCGCGGTCCCCGAGCTCCGACTCGATGTACTGCGTGAAGTACGCGCGATGCGCGTCGTTGATCGCGTTCAACGAGCGGTCGGGATGAGGCCAGGACGGGTCCTTCTGGAGAGCGGGGTGAATCCGGTCGTTGAAGGTCCACCCCAGCCGCATCCGGTACCACGCCTGGTAGAGCGGGACCTCCCGGAGCAGGAACCGGATCGAATCCGGTACCACCTTGCGAAACTGCTCGAAGGGCGCAGCCCAGTGCACCGAACGCTGGAAGATCGTGAGCGACGCCACCGTGTTCTGGATCTCGGGACCGACCTGCATGGCACTCGCGCCATTGCCGATGATCGCCACGTGCTTCCCCTCGAGGTCGAGGTCGTCGGGCCATTCGGCCGTGTGGAAGGAAGGTCCCTCGAAGCGCTCGAGCCCATCGATGGCGGGGAACTTCAGTGGGTTGAAGATCCCCGTGGCGCTGATCAATACGTTCGCCCTCAGCGTCTCGCGGGATCCGTCCGGGTTCCGCACGACGACGGCCCAGCGCTGGGCGTCCTGCTCGTAGGCCGCCGACTCGACCTCGGTCTGGAAGCTGATGCTCGATCGCAGGCTGAACTTGTCGGCTACGTGCTCCAGATAGCCGTGAAGCTCGTCTCGGAGCGCAAAGTACATGGACCAGTCGTAGGTCGCGAACGAGAAAGAGTAGAGGTGGTTCGGGGTGTCGACACCGGCGCCGGGATAGCGGTTGTCGTGCCACGTCCCACCCACCGTCGCGCTCTTCTCGAGGATGCGAAACGGGATGCCCGCGCGCTGGAGGCTCGCCCCCGCGCACAGCCCTGACACACCGGCGCCGATGATGAGGACCTGAAACCCGTCCGGTACGGCCACCTTGTCATCGGATCTCAGCGCCTCGACGCCGAGCTGCGCCGCGATCATGGGGGTGTACTCCGAGGGAATCTCCTCTCCCATCGCGCAGCTCAGCATCCTGATGCGGAGCTCCGGCGAGGGCTCGGGGATCGCCACGGGACGGCCCGCACGCCAGGCCAGGATGGCCTCGAGCGCCGCCTTGCGAACCTCGGCCTGGACCGACTCGGGAAGCCCCCCGGTGTCGTTGTCCCCCACGCCACGGGCCCGCGATGGCCGGTACGGCTCCTCCAGCCAGTGCAGCTCCCCCGTCAGCTGCACCAGCACCATCAGCAGCGTCGGGAGGTTCGCAATGGCCACCGCCTCGGCAAACTGCTGATCGTCCGTTCGACCGATGAGGTGTTCTCGCGGTCCCGCACCTTCAGCCCAGCGCTAGGCAATCTTCGGGGTACCGGCCGGAGCAGCTGTTGCGGGCGCTGCTGTTGCAAGCTGATCGAGGGGCTCTACCGCTGGCCAAGCGCGACTCGGGAACTGATCGGGGCGTTGTCGTCTACAATGAGCTTCGTGCGCATGGACGAGAAGCGCAGGGACGCTGACGACCCGGGCAACCCGACGGTCAACTTCCGGTGCGAGAAGCGGAGCAACCAGACGCATGAGTCGAGGACGGACTACGGACCCCCGACTGGCGGGGATGAGGGGCCAGGGCGCGCGGCTCGCGTATCAGGGACACGTCGTGACGGAGAACCGCAACGGCGCTGGACGTGGCGGCGAAGCTCACTCAGGCGTCGGGGTATGCGGAGCGCGAAGCGGCTCTCGAGATGGTGCTGGGTCTGGGAGTCGCTCGCCGGATCACCCTGGCTGGAGACAAGGGCTACGACGCCAAGAGCTTTGTGCAGGCGCTTCGGGCCTGGAGCGTTACCCCGCACGTGGCACAGAACTCGACGAACCGCCGAAGCGCGATCGATCGAAGGACCACAGGACACCCGGGCTACGAGGTGAGCCAGCGCTTCCGCAAACGGGTGGAGGAGGTGTTTGGCTGGATGAAGACGGTGGGCTTGATGCGCAAGACCCGGCACCGGGGCACGGATCGGGTCGGCTGGGTCTTCACCTTCACTGCTGCGGCCTCGGACGCACTCCGTTCCATCATCGAGTCCCCTCCCTCTCTCGCGGTCCCGCACCCCCAGCCTAGGCAATCCGGGGTACCGGACACAAGCTGGGGGGCCAACGCTCCTGATCGGGGCGTTGTCGTCTACAATGGCCCCATGGATGTCGCGGCGCTAACGGAACGGCTGTGGGAAGCCCGTCAGAGGGGCGACTACGCCCCCGACTGGCTCAACGGCGCGCTGACTCTCGAGCAGGCGCTGGACGTGCAGCTCAGGCTGCTCGAGCGCAAGCTCGGGGAGGGCGAGTCGCTCGCGGGCTGGAAGGTCGGGCTCACCTCGGAGCGCGCGCGCTCGGCGCTGGGTGTGGACGAGCGTCCCTTCGGGCACGTGCTCACGAGCCGGGTGCAGAAGAGCGGGGCACGCTTGCGGACCGCCGACATCGCGCGCCCGTCGATCGAGCCGGAGTTGTGTTTTACGATCGGGCGCCGCATCCAGGGGGATCGGGTCAGCCGTGACGAGATCGCGGGCTCGGTGGCTCGCGTCGCCGCCGGCTTCGAGCTCAACGAGCGGCGAGCCGGCTCGGCACGTCCCGATTTCTGCGCGATGGTCACCGACTGCCTCGCTCAATGGGGGATCGTCGAGGGCGAAGGCATCGAGCTGGCAAAGGCGGGCGAGCTGGGCGCCGTGCGCTGCACGCTGGCTCGTGACGACGAGCAGGTCTACACGGGCCTGAGTCGCGACGAACTCGACGACCACCTGGACTCGCTCCGCCGGCTGGTAGCAGTGCTCTCCGCGCACGGCCGCGCGCTCGAGCCCGGACAGAAAGTGATCACCGGTGCCTTCGCACGCTTCGAGGCGAAGCCGGGTCAACACTGGCGAGCCGATTACCAGGGAATCGGCTCGCCAGTGTTGGTCGTGTTCGAGTGAGCGAGCTGCAGCTTGAAGGTCCGGTCACAATCCAGGTGATCCTCGGGCTCACCCTGCCCGAGATCAGCGATGAGGCACTCGCGCGGATCCGCGCCGTGGCGCCCGCGGGCTCCACCGTGCGCGTGGCCCGCGGCATCCGCGAGGCGATCGCGAGCGCCGATGACGTGGAGATCATACTGGGCTTCATTCCAGAGGCCCTGTTCAAGGCGGCGCCCCGCCTGCGCTGGGTCCACGCGATTGCGTCCGGCATGGACACGTTCCTGTACCCCGCCATGCGCGACTCGGATGTCGTGTTGAGCGGCGAGAAGGGTCTGGTGGGCGGTCACCTGGCCGATACCGGCTTCGGGCTGTTGCTCGCGCTCACGCGCCAGATCGCCACCGCGATCCGGCTCGGCCCCGAAGGCTGGAACAACCGCGGGGCGATGCGCCGCGTCGAGATCGAGCTAGAGGGGCGGACCATGGGCGTGATCGGCTTTGGCGGCACGGGCCGCGCGCTCGCCCGCCGGGCCGTCGCCTTTGGCATGGACGTGCTCGCGGTCGACGTCCGGGCGGTACCCGCGTCGGACGGGGTAGCCGAGGTGTGGACCATGGAGCGCCTGCCCGAGCTACTGGCCGCGTCGGACGTCGTCGCCATCGGCGCCCCCCTCACGCCCGAGACGCGTGGCTTGATCGACGACAAGGCCTTCTCCACCTTCAAGCGCGGGGCGCTGCTCATGAACGTGACGCGCGGCGAGATCATCGATGGGGATGCGCTGGTGAACGCGCTGCGCGACGGCCGTTGCGGGGGTGCGGCGCTCGACGTCGCGCCGGTCGAGCCGCTGCCGGCCGATCACCCGCTCTGGAGCTTCGACAACGTGGCGATGACCCCGCACACGGCCGGCGCCAGCCAGCTGCGCGCACCGCGCAACATTGATCGCTTCTGCGAGAACCTGGCGCACGCGCAGAAGGGAGCGCCGCTCGTCGGAATCATCGACAAGCAGCTCGGCTACTAGACGAAAGGAGAGGAGCCGATGAGGTACTACTCGTGCGATTCCCACCTGGTCGAGGCACGCGAGATCTTCGAAGGCCTTGAGAGCCGCTTCGGTGACCGTGCGCGCCTGTACACGCCCACGACCGCCCCCAGAAGCCACAGCTTCAACAGCATCCGAGGCGGGAAACCGCTTCTCGAACCGCCGCCGACGAGCCAATAAGGGAATCTGATCGACCGTGCGCCGCGCATCGTCCGCGACCACGGGGGCAAGCCCGGGGATTGGCTGCTGCTACCCGGCGGGCTGTCCATCCCCATCGGCCGGCTCGGGATTGCCGGAAACCGGCTCGACGACCCTGCAACCGACGAGCTGATCGCGCGCGGCTACGACGGCTTGAACCCCGGCGTGCTCGATCCTGCGAAGCGGCTCGATGACCAGGCGCGCGACGGCGTGTGCGGAGAGGTCATGTACCCGAGCCTGAACATGTTCACCTACGCGATTCCCGACAAGGACGTCGTGCGAGCGGTGTTTGAGCGGCACAACGACTGGGTCGTCGACTACTGCGCGGTCGCGCCCGAACGGCTGATCGGCATCGGCTGCCTGCCGATTCCCGACATCGACGCGGCGCTGCGCGAGATGGAGCGCGCCGCCCGGGGCGGCGTACGCGGCTTCATGATTCCGGCCCATGTCTCCCCCGACCTGCCCTACTGCCACGCGGACTACGATCCCTTCTGGGCAGCAGCCCAGGACATGGACCTGCCACTCACCATGCACATCTTCGTGGGCACGTCGCTCGACGGCGGCATGCCAGCGCACTGGGGCACGCCGGGAGGCACGATCAAGGGCTACACGCTCGCGTTCACGACCGCGGCCAACAGCATGATCGACCTGATCTGCGGCGGCGTGGTCGAGCGCTTCCCGCGCTTGAAGCTCGTCATCTCCAAATTCGAGACGGGCTGGCTGGCCCACATCCTGGGGCGCCTGGACCACGCGATCTACCGTACGCCTCGTTACGCCGTCGACTACCTGACGATGAAGCCCAGCGAGTACTTCCGCCGCAATTTCACCGCGACCTTCGAGGACGACGTGATCGGAGTCCGCACGCGCCACGAGATCGGCCCGGGCAACCTGGTCTGGGGCAACGACTACCCGCACCACGACTCCATCTGGCCCAACTCCATGCCCACGCTAGAACGCGTGATGGCGGGAGTGCCCGACGACGAGATCGAGCAAATGTGCTTCACGACCGCCACGGAGATGTACGGCGTGGACGTGAGCAAGCTGCCGGCAGCGACGAGCTAGAAGAACGGATCGGCGAGTTCTCCAACGCTGGCGGCGAGCGAGCGAACTCATGTCAGTCCATATCCCGCGTCGACTACCGAAACCGCTCCGGTGACGTTCTCCGAGGCCGCCGAGGCGAAGTAGATCGCGATGGCCGCCATGTCGCTCGGCTCGCCTATCCTGCTGAGGGGTACTGCCGCTGCCTTGGCGCGTCGACCCTCTTCGTCGAATAGCGTGGGTTGCATTCTGGACACGAACGCGCCGGGTGCGATGGTGTTGAAGCGCACGTTGCGATCGGAGAGGTGGAACGCGAACTTTCGCGTCAAGTAGTGGATCGCCGCTTTGCTCGCCCCGTAGGTGAAGTTCAGCTGCGGCGTGACCTTGAGGGCCTCCGTGGAGCCCACGTTGATGACGCTGGAACGTCTCGTCGGCGTCCCGCGACTCTCGAGCAGCGGCATGAAGCCCTGCGTCAAGAAGAACGGGGCCTTGACGTTGATGTCCATCACCTTGTCGTACCCGGCCTCCGAGAACTCATCAAACGGCTCGACCCAGCCAAACCCCGCGTTGTTGACGAGCACGTCGAGGCCGCCTTCTGTCTCGGCAATCGTATCGATCAGGACTCGGCGCCCTTCCGGCGTTGCCAGATCCGCCTGGACGTACTCACAGAAGCCGAGCGACTTGAACTCGTCCACTGTCTTCGTCAAGTCGTCGAGCTTCCGCGACGAGATGTAGACCCTGGCATCGTTCTCGACAAAGCCCTGCGCGATCATCTTGCCAATGCCGCGACCGCCACCGGTCACGACGACGACCTTGTCGGCGACGGAAAACAGCTCGCTGATCTTCATGCTAGACATAGCGTTCTAGTGCGCCTGGAGCTCTGCGAGCTGCCGGATCGCGAACGTCTCGAGCACCTTGCGCGTGTCGCTCTCGCCGGGTGCGACCTGGACGACCGCGTGATGGACTCCGAGCTCTCGCATGTGGTCCAGGGTCTTCGCAGCGTCCCCCGGATCCGACACCGACAGCGCGGCCACCCGGTTGATCGCGAGCGTCAGCTGTTCCGGATCGCGCCCGGCAGCGGCTGCGTGGTCACGTGCCCGCGCAAAGTCGTCGCGGAGCGTGTCCAGCATGGCCGGATTCGCCATCCAGCCGTCGGCGCGCTCGCCCACACGCCGCAGCTGCTGATCGCTGCGTCCTCCCACCCACACGGGGATGGCACGCGCCGGCTTGGGATTGCAGGCCCAGTCGACGACCCGGTAGAACTCACCCTCGAAGTCCACGTACTCGCGGGTCCAGCACTGCTCGAGCAGCTCGAGACACTCGTCCATGCGGCGGCCCCGCCGCTCGAACGATACCGACAGCACCTCGAACTCCTCCTTCCACCAGCCCACGCCCGCCCCGAGGATGAAGCGCCCGCCCGCCAGCTTGTCGATCGAAGCCATGATCTTGGCGTGGAGCACGGGCTGACGCATCGGAAGCACGAGCACCCCCACCCCGAGCTCGACCCGGCTCGTAGCCGCGGCCACGAACGACAGGGTCGTCAGCGGCTCGAGAAAGTCGACCGTGGGCGGGATCGCGAGCCGCCCATCCGCCGCGTACGGATACGCTGACCCCTGCTCCTTCTGCAGCACCACGTGATCGAACACCCAGATCGAGTCGAACCCACACTCCTCCGCAGCCACGGCACTTCCGAGCACGTTCTCCCGCGTCCCCCCGGGCCCAACCTGCGGCAGATAGACACCAATCTTCATCTCCACTCCTCCACCTCATGATCGCACAGAAGACCGGAACTTGGGGACGGTCTTCTGATCTCGATTGGACCCAGCGTCGGCAGGGTGTATAAAAGGCACTCGCGGGGGGCAAGGAGATAGCATGGCACTAGGTAAAGAGATTGGGGACTTCTCGTTCAAGATCACGTCCGTCAGCTACTCGGACGATGCCGCAACCGTCAACTGCGACGGAACAGCTGACAATTTTGGAACCGTTCTGGGCACTCTGACCTTCGGCGGCGAGCCGGGCACGCTGAGTGGGCCGCTGAGCTGGCGCGGCGAGGCCTTCCTCGAGAACGGCGAGGTGCAGGGAGTCATCGGCGAGGGCTCTTTCGAAACGCTCGGCAACCACAGGTGGCGGACCAGGCTAGTCATCACCACCTCCGATGGCCAGATCTTCGCCTCAGACGGCCAGCTGGATATCGCGGCACGCTCTCTCAAGGGCAAGAACCTCGAGTGGACCTGAGCTCCAATCAGCAAATGTGAACGCTCGTTAGTGTCCCCGGGGACAGTAACGGCGCTTCCCTTTCGAGAGCCTGTCGGGCACCGTGATCTGTCCATGCTGCCAGTCCAGATCTACTCCCGCCACAGTCAGGGACTGAACTTGGGGACGGTCCTTAATCGGAACTTCTAGAGCCTGGGGATGACCTCGCAGGCAAACCAGGTCTTGAAGCTCGCGTCGGGTCCAGGCATCGGAACGGGGTGCGGCACGATGATGTCGACTCGCGGTGCCTGTGCCAGCACCTGACGGAGCTGCTCCGCGATGTCCGCGGCAGATCCGAACAGCGAGAAGCTCTGCGCTGCGTCTTCGGACAGGAAATCCACTACCCGGCCCGCTTGCTGCAGGTCTGCCGCGTGGTGGAAGTCAGGCCAGACCTGTTTTTTTCAGCTCTTCCACCGGGGGTCCGTCCCAGACAAGCTTCGCAATCTCGAACAGTGCCGGACTGTACTCGTAGAACCCAGCCGCCATGGCGCGCGAGATCGAGTGGGCCGCAGGCTGCTCGTCGGGGGTGATCACGTGAAACACCAGACCGATGCCAAGAGTATCGGGGTCCCGACCCGCTTCCCGAGCCCCCGCCCGTACCGCGTCGAACGCGGCTCGCAGGTTATCGGGGTGGCGCCCGACGCGAAGGAACACTCCATCGGCGACTCGTCCGGCCATTCGAAGCGTTCGAGGTCCGCCGGCCGCGATCCAGACCGGCACGGGGCGAGCGTGAAACAGGCGTGCTGGCCGCTCGGCGCCGACCTCGACCCTGTCACCCGCGAGTAGCCGGCGAATCAAGGTCGTCGACTCCTCTAGCTTGCGCACGCTCGCCGGCTGCTTGCCGAGCCAGCGGACCGCCGTATCCCCGACCCCGTAGACCAGCAACGCTCGACCGTCGGAGACCTCGTCCAGCGTTGCGATCGATCCCGCGGTCACGGCGGGGTGGCTCAACACCGCGTTGTCGATCAGCAGACCCAGGCGGATGGTCGAGGTCTCGCGCGCGGCGGTGGCGAGCATCACGTACGGGTCCCGGATCGCGAGCGGATTCGACGGACTCAGTGCATAGCCGTAGCCCAGGTCCTCTGCAAGCTTCACATCGACGACAAACTCGTCAACCGACCTCCAGTTGAATCGATTCAGACCAAAGGTCGGATACCGCGCGCACGACACTATTGGCCAGTATAGTCAGCCCGTAAGATTCCGATTGGAACTCAGCGTCGGTCGGGTGTATAAGGCGGCTGGGGGGCAAAGGAGATAGCATGGCACTGGGTAAAGAGACTGGGAGCTTCTCGTTCAAGATCACGTCCACACGCTTCTCGGACGACGGCGCAGCAGCCGTCGACCTTGACGGAACGGCTGACACCTTCGGTACGGTTCTGGGCACTCTAACCTTCGCCGGAGGCGACCCGGGCGCGCAGAATGGTGCGCTCAGCTGGCGCGGCCAGGCCTTTCTCGAGAACGGCGAGCAGGTTGTTTCCATCGGTGAGGGCTCCTTCGAAGCACTCGGCAACCACAAGTGGCGAACCAGGCTAGTCGTCACCGGCTCCGATGGCCAGATCTTCGCCTCAGACGGCCAATTGGATCTCGCGAAGCGCTCTCTCACGGGCAAGAACCTGGAGTGGAGCTGAGCTCCGATTAGCGAATGTGAACCGTCGTTACTGTCCCCGGGGATAGTAACGGCAGTTCACATCGAGCTCACAAGGAGGCGGCCATGCGGATTCGAGCCCTCTGGGACGTCGTGGCGGGAGTGGGTGCGCTCGCACTCCTGGCCGGCACACCCGCGATCGCGCAGACACCGAATCACGAGCACTACGTCGAGCCCACGGAGGGTGCCGAACAGGCCTCGCCGACCGGCCAGCTTGCGCCGCGGCTCCAGAATCTCGGGTCCCACACCTTCCCGGTAACCACGAAGTCGAAGGAGGCGCAGCTCTTCGTCAACCAGGGCGTGAACCTGTCGTACGGCTTCAATCACGCCGAGGCCGGGCGCTCCTTTCGGGAGGCGGCGCGACTCGATCCGGACTGTGCCATGGCGTACTGGGGGCAGGCGCTCGTTCTCGGTCCGAACATCAACGCTCCCATGAACCCGGACGACGAGCCCAAGGCCTATGAGCTGATACAGAAGGCGCTCACACTCGCGTCGAACGCGTCCCCCCGCGAACGCGCTTACCTCGACGCCCTGGGCGAGCGGTACTCGGGCAATCCCGAAGATCGCGCCGCGCGTGACGCGGCCTATGCCGCCGCGATGCGTGGGGTGGTGAGACGCTACCCGGACGATCTGAACGCCGCCGCGCTCTATGCGGAGGCGATGATGGATCTGCGTCCCTGGAGCTACTGGGCGCGAGACGGGCAGCCATACGAGGGAACGCTCGAAGTAGTGGCAACCATCGAATCTGTGATGGAGCGCAACCCGAACCATCCGGGCGCACTCCATCTCTACATCCACCTGATGGAGCCAACCGACGAGCCGGAAAGAGCCGAAGCTGCCGCGGACCGTCTCGGGCCGCTCATGCCGGGCGCCGGCCACCTCGTCCATATGCCGTCCCACATCTACCAGCGGGTCGGGCGTTATGCCGACGCGGCACGAAGCAACGAGCTGGCCGTACTGGCCGATGAGGACTACATCACGCAGTGCCGGGCTCAGGGTCTCTACCCAATGGGCTACTACCCGCACAACATCCACTTCCTGTGGTTTGCTGCCTCGGCGGACGGGCGCAGCGAGCTCGCCATCGACTCGGCGCGAAAGGTCGCCGCTACCATTCCCGACGACGCGGTGAGGGAACTTCCGATGCTCGGCGGCTTCCGTATTGCTCCCTACTACGCACTGACGCGCTTCGGAAAGTGGGACGAGATGCTGAACGAGCCGCCTCCGCCGGCGTTCGATCTCTATCTCACCGGCATGTGGCACTTCAATCGCGGACTGGCCTTTCTCGGCAAGGGACAGCTCGACGACGCGCAAGAGGCTCTGGAAGAGGTTCGACGCATCGCCGCGGATGAGAGACTCGACTATCTGCTGTTCTCCCCGAACTCCGCCGCAGCGATCCTTGCGATCGCGCCGGAGGTGCTCGCGGGCGAGCTAGCAGCGGCGCGCCGGGACTTCGACAAGGCCATTGCACATCTCGACCGAGCCGTGCGGCTCGAGGAAGGCCTGGTCTACACGGAGCCTGCTGAATGGCATTACCCGCCGCGGTCCGCACTGGGAGCGGTCCTGCTCGAGGCCGACCGTCCTCGCGAGGCCGAGACGGTCTACTGGCAGGAGCTGAGGCGCCACCGGGGGAACGGCTGGGCCCTGTTCGGGCTGATGCAAGCCCTACGTGCCCAGGGTAAAGACGACGAGGCGGCGCTCATCCAGGAGCGATTCGAAAAAGCCTGGGAGCGCGCCGACATCAAACTGACCGCATCGCGGATGCGGTAGACAGCCGGCAGAGGACCTACTCCCGCAGACCCCTCCTCAGGAGAAGCTTTTCGAACGCCGCAAGGTCGCCCATGAAGCATGAGCCGGCTCGTGCTTCTTCCGAATGGAGTTCGTGGGCCCAGCCCGGGGGCAGGTCACGCTCCCGCCTTACGCTGCCGATATGCGTGGCATGCGGCGAGTGTGGACCAGCCTGGGAGTGGGTCTCGGTCTGCTCGTCCTCGCCGTGCCCGGCTGGATCGCGTACAACAGCCGCGACCTGGCGTCCGTCGACGAGAGCGGCCTCCTCGTTGAGGACTGGCCGCGGCTGCCTCCCGACGCGAACGCGGCTGTCCCGCTGGCGCATGCCGCGCGGCTGCTGGACTGGCCGCTCGGTTAAGACGCGATGGAGCGGGTACGAGCCGTGCGCGACAGGGCCGCGTCGGATTTCGCAAGCGCCCGGGGTCTGGTCCGGCGGAACGAAGACGCGCTCGAGTGGTTGCAGCGGGCGCTGCAGATTCGGGACATCGAGATCTCCGTTGAGGAGCTGTTGCCTGCCGGCAAGTCTCTGGAGTCCCCGCCGTTCACCCTGTGGCTCCAGCTGCTCGAGATCCACAACGTGCGGGGAGCGTTGCGCATGGCCGAGGGTGATCAGGAGGGGGCATACGAGGATGCACTCCTCGGGCTGCGCCTTGGCGATCGCATCCATCGCTCGCGAGATGCCGCCCTGCTGCACGCCATGCTGGCAATCGGCCTCGGGGACTCGGCCCTCTCACAGCTCCGGGCGCTCCTGCCCCACGGAACCGTGGATCGTGTCACCGCCCGGCGCCTGATCGGCGCGATCGAGGTCTCGCGCCCCGACCCCGACAGCTGGGCACAAATCTGGGCTGGCGAGTACAACCAGACGCGGGCGCTGTACGCAGAACAGCTCCAGCAGCACGGCACACCTTGGATGGTGCCGACCAGCTACGTGTTCCATCCCAACCGCACTCTGCAGCGTCTGGCGGATCTGTACCGAGGCCTCCAGAGGAACTCGGGTGTCGTCTGCGACAAGCAGCACCCTCTCCAGCGCCCGCGGCCCCTGAGTCGGCTAGAGCTATTCGAGGTCGCGGTCGCACCGAACAGCGTAGGAAACATCCTATACGAGACGATGGCTCCACCGTTCGCTGACCAACGCTACCGTTGCGACTTCGTATCATCCGCTTCTGCCGTCCAGGTCGCGATCGCGGTCAAGGCGCACCTCGACGCAAAGGGCGAGCTCCCGGCTTCTCTCGCCGAGCTCGTGCCGGAGCTCCTCGACGAGGTACCGCGTGACGGCTTCCGCGGCGAACCGCTTCGCTACGCTCGCGCCGAGCGGGCGCTCTACCTGACGGATGCTGGCGAGCCCTGGCTTCTGGGGTTCTGAGGCTCAAGCCCCGGGGCAACTCCAGCCGCCAGGCGGTACGTCGGGCGTGAGCCCAACCGCGAGAGCCCCTCACGATGATCCTGTATGCTGGCTTGGTCGCGGACCTCTCCCTCAATCCCTCAGTGGCTGGTCATTATCATGAGTGAACCCGGGAGAAGCCGGGCATACGTCAGGCGTATCGCAGCGATCATTCCGTTTGTACTGACGGCGTGCAGCATGGACAGCAACCACGCACTCACCGATGACGACATCGCAGCACTCACGGTTCCCGCACTGCAGCAACGTCTGGCGAACGGGGACCTGACCGCCGAGCGCGTCACGCGTGCGTTCCTGGCGCGAATCGATGCGCTGGACAAGAGCGGTCCGGCAGTCAACGCGATCATCGAAGTCAACCCCGACGCGCTGAGGATCGCCCGCGATCTCGATCGGTCGTTCGCCGAACGCGGTCCGACCGGACCACTGCACGGTATCCCCGTTGTATTGAAGGCGAACATCGATACGGCCGACCAGGTGGTAACCAGCGCCGGCTCGCTCGCGCTCGCCGAGCACAGAGCCGCCGAGGACGCGCCGCTGGTTGCAGACTTGCGCGCGGCGGGTGCGGTGATCCTGGCCAAGACCAACATGACCGAGTGGGCGAACTTCCGGTCCACGGAAGCCGTCAGCGGCTGGAGCAGTCTGGGCGGCCAGACCCACAATCCGTACGTGCTGGACCGCAACCCGTGCGGCTCATCCAGCGGCTCGGCGGTTGCCGTCGCTGCCGGCCTGGCCCCGCTGGCCGTCGGCACCGAGACGGACGGCTCGATCGTCTGTCCTTCGGCACTGAACGGCGTGGTCGGCATCAAGCCCACCCACGGGCTGATCAGCCAGCGCGGCATCATCCCGATCGCCGCCAGCCAGGACACGGCGGGGCCGATGGCCCGCACCGTTGCGGGCGCTGCGTTGCTGCTCGAGGCGCTGACCGGCGAGCCGGCAAAGCAGACCAACAACACCACCGACCTGGACGGGCTACGCCTGGGCGTGATTCGCGATTTCTTCGGCGCGGGGAAGCGTCCGCGAGTGGAAGCTGAATACAGCCGTTGGCTGACCATGCTCGCCGACGCTGGCGCGGAGCTGATCGATCCGGTCGACATCTCCCTGGACGAGCGCACCCGCGCCGCCGAGCGGGAGGTGATGCTGTACGAGTTCAAAGCGGGGTTGAACGACTACCTGGAATCCGCCGGTCTGGAGCAGAGTTCACTCGAATCGCTGATCGCATTCAACAGGACGCATGCCGATGTGGTCATGCCGCTTTTCGGACAGGAACTGTTCCTGCAGGCCCAGGCCAAGGGCGGGTTGGACGAGGCAGCCTACGGCGAAGCGTTGGCGGCCGGCCGCGACCGCGTGCGGGACAGGCTCGAAGACCTGTTCACGACCCATCGGCTCGATGCGCTGATCGCCCCGACCAACGCGCCTGCGTGGAAGACCGATTGGGTGCATGCCGACCGCTTCCTTCTCGGCAGCTCGACGGTCGCCGCTGTGTCCGGCTATCCCAGCATCACGGTACCCGCCGCGCTCATCTCCGAGCTCCCAGTGGCGATCAGCTTCATCGCCAAGCCCCACGAGGAGCAACGGCTGATCGACATCGCCACAGTGTTCGAACGCCGGCGCGGTCAGTTTCCGGCGCCCACCTTCATCCCATCGTTGGAGCAGCCAACACAATGACCAAGCAGACGATCTTCATCACCGGCGCCGCGAGCGGAATCGGGCGCGCGACGGCAAAGCTCTTTGCAGAGCGCGGCTGGTTCGTGGGCGCGGCAGACCTCGATGCCGAGGGCCTCAAGAGCCTGCAGAGCGAAATCGGCGCAGAGAACTGCTCCATCGCGACCCTCGACGTAACCGACAAGGACGCGTTTGACCAGGTGATCCAGGCCTTCGGCGCAGCAACCAAGGGGGAGCTCGACATCCTCTATAACAATGCCGGTATTGGCGTCACCGGGTTCTTCGAGGACATCCCATTCGAGAAGACCCTCGATGTTGTGAACGTGAACCTGATCGGCGTGCTGAACGGGATCCATGCCGCATTGCCCCTGCTCAAACAGACACCCAACTCGCTCTGCTTCTCCACGTCTTCGTCCGCCGCCACCTACGGCGCGCCGAGGCTCGCGGTCTATGCTGCCACCAAGTTCGCGGTGAAGGGTTTGACCGAAGCCCTTGCGGTGGAGCTCAGTCGTTATGGGATCCGCGCTGCGGACGTGCTTCCCGGGCTCATCGACACTCCAATCCTGCGCGACAGTCCGCTCTACGTGGACGGCGAAGCGCAACCCACCGAGGGACGTACTATCGGCGCGAACGCGCCGACGGAAGGCCCGTTTCGTTTGATCCAGCCGGTCGAAGTCGCACAAGCCGTCTGGAAGGCCTACGACTCCGATCGCCTTCACTGGTATGTGCCGGCGGAGATCGAGCAGATCGACAAACAGAAGGCCGAATCGCCCGAAGCCATGCGCGATGCCCGCATCGCCTGGAGCGAGGCACAGCCGGGCGAGATAGTTCCCAGGCACTCTCCAGACGAAGGGAGTCGATGACCCTGTCTGCGGCCTCACGGGGCTCGATCCCGGTGCCGAGGCTTCGCCAGCACTCAGATGCGCGTGTGGATGCGGCCTCCGTAGCGCAGCCACGCCATAGCGCGGCCGGGCCACGCCCGAACTCCAGAGTGTTTCCGCGCGCGCTGAGGGAAGGCTAAAGGGGTTGGGCGAGATCGCGACGCAATACTACGGCTATCGACCCAATGATCCAGCGCTCGCACCCTAATTTGCGCTTGGACTGAACCTGACACTGACATGATCGCGCAGCGACCAACTCGTGCCGGATCTGTCTGCTCGCTGACGCAGGCGCGCGATCGTGGCGCGCCAGGTGCCCCCATCTCGGGCATCTGGTCGACACCGACGCGGGAGTAGCAGATCATGCCGAAGACGACCAGAGCCAGGCTGCCCTCGCAGGTTCTGTCATATGGGCCGGCCGCCGAAGTCACTCATCCGACAGAGCAGACCGGAGGCATGCAGCGAGCGGAGCTCGAAGCCGAGTTGGAGCGCCTGCATCGCGAGATCTTTGCCTGGGCGCTGGTCTGCTGTCGTGGCGATCGTAGCGAGGCGGAAGACGTGACGCAGGTCTCCTATCTCAAAGTGCTCGACGGGCGGGCCCGGTTCGGGGGCAGGTCCAGCTTCAAGACCTGGATCTTCGGGGTCGTCCGCCGCACAGCGGTCGAACGCCGGCGGCGGCTCGGGGTGCGCGCGGCGCTGCTGCGCCGCTGGGTCGGAACCCTAGTCGAGCCTGCGCGCAGCATCGCCGGAGAGGCGGAGCTCAGCGAAGAAGGCGAGCAGCTGGCTCGCGCGCTGGGTCGGCTGCCGCTGCGGCAGCGACAGCTTCTGATGCTCGTCTTCTATCACGACCTGTCAATCCGGGAGGCGTCCGCCGCTCTGAACATCTCGCTGGGCAGCGCGCGCACGCACTACGAGCGCGGCAAGCAGCGGCTGCGCCAGCGGCTCGGCTCGGAGAAGAGGAGATGAACGAGACAGAGCTGCGTGCTCACTTCGCGCGCCTGCGCCGCGAGCTGGCGAGCACGGTGCCGGCGTTTCGGTCGATGCAGGCAAGGCAGCCCGCGAGAGTGGAGAGCGTGCGAGCGTGGAGCCTGAGGCTGGCGATCCCGGCGCTCGGCAGCCTGGCGCTGGTGGTCTGGTGGGCGTGGGGACGACCGGCGACGACCTCGGAGCCGCTCTCTCCGGCCGTGCTCGAGACGTTTTCCACCTGGGGGACGCCCACGGACTACTTGCTTCGCCCGCCTGGACACGACCTTGGCTCAACCTTGCCACACTTCGGTGTTGGGAATCCGAGCTCTCCGGAGCTCCGGCGTGGCGAGCCCCGCTCACAATTGGGTACGAGGAGAATCACATGAGATCGATGCCTCTCATGGCGCTGAGTGCCGCGCTGCTGCTCTCGGCAGTTTCCGTCTCCGCGCAAGAGGGTGGAGCGGAATACATGCCCACACCCATGCCCGTGGACGTCCACCGCGGGCCAGCCGGCATGGACGTTACGGTGCGAGGAATCGCCGGGGGCCCCGCCTCTGCGGTTCCGAACTTCCTCGGCCAGGTCTTCCCACCCGAGCTCGTGATGCGTCACCAGGCAGACATTGGGCTTAGCTCCGGCCAGCGCGAGGCAATCACCGAGGCGATGAGTGAGTCGTATGCGCAGGTGGTGGAGGCCCAATGGAGCATCCAGGCCGCCACGGAGCAGCTGAAGAGCCTGCTCGAGGGTACTCAGGTCGACGAGTCTGCGGCGCTCGCACAGATCGATCGTGTCATGGAGGCGGAGCAGCAGCTGAAGCGCTCCCACCTGGCGCTCTTGATCCGAGTCAAGAACCAGCTCAAGCCAGAGCAGCAAGCGCGCCTGAAGGAGCTCGTTCCGAGGCCCGGGTCCTACTTCATGGCGCCTGCACATCGGGTCGAGCGATTGTCTCCATTTCACCCTTGAAGAACTCCTCGACTAAAAGGGGGCTACGTCGTTCGCCCTGGTGCGCGCTTCGAACTCCTGCAGCACCGCGTGCGCAGCTGTAGAATCGACGAAGACCATCTCACGTCCCCGGCTGCAGCGGCCTGAGGAGGCTCAGCGCCGCCTTGCAACGTAGTCTCCAGCTCAAGAAACTAGGAGCGGGTACCTCGATTCCCTAGCATTGTCAGGATTGAGGTGGTCCAGATCAGTCCGCGCGCTGGCGCAGGCGCGCGATCGTGGCGCCCCAGGTGCCGCGTCCAGGAAGCCCGTCGAAGAACTCCTCGACCAGCGGATGGCCGCGCAGGATCTGCTGCACGCGGCCACGCTGCACGCCCTTGCCCTTGCCGTGGATCAGGCGTACCTCCAGAAAGCCCCGCTCCACCGCGGCCTCGAGGTAGCCCTCGACGACCGCGGGAATGTCGCGGGGCGCGAACGCGTGCAGGTCGATGGAGTCCTCGATGGGGACCTCGACAACGTCGGGCTCTTCATCCACCACGACGCTCCCTACTCGCCTGGTTCCCGGGCGGGCGCGCTCTGCGCCGGCACGAATCCCCCGCGGTTGGGCATCTCGACCCGCGGTAAGGTCTCCGCGTTCATCTCCGCGTCGTCTGCAAGAATGCCGTTCTCGGCGAGCAGGTACGCCGTGATGGCGTAGAGCTCGTCCGCCGCCAGCGAGCCGGGCCGGTCGTAGGGCATGGCACGTCGCGTGTAGTCGAACAGGGTCGTGGCGTAGGGCCAGTAGCTCCCCACAGTTCTCAGAGGGGATACCGAAGCAAGCGAGCCCTGGCCGCCCGCTAACAGGCTGCGGAGAAAGTGACTGGGTTGGGCGGGACGCCTCTGACGGGAGGCGTGCCGAGCAGGGAGAGGGATCGCCGTTCCCGGTACGAACCGGTTCGGTGTCGCACGGGTAGATCTTGCGGGATCATGAGCTATGTCGCCTCCAACAGGTTGCGGATACGGACCAGGTTGTAGGCCGCAGCAGTGAAGGTGAAGACCCAGCCGACCCGATCCGTGCCCCGGTGCCGGGTCTTGCGCATCAAGCCCACCGTCTTCATCCAGCCAAACACCTCCTCCACCCGTTTGCGGAAGCGCTGGCTCACCTCGTAGCCCGGGTGTCCTGTGGTCCTTCGATCGATCGCGCTTCGGCGGTTCGTCGTGTTCTGTGCCACGTGCGGGGTAACGCTCCAGGCCCGAAGCGCCTGCACAAAGCTCTTGGCGTCGTAGCCCTTGTCTCCAGCCAGGGTGATCCGGCGAGCGCCCCCCAGACCCAGCACCATCTCGAGAGCCGCTTCGCGCTCCGCATACCCCGACGCCTGAGTGAGCTTCGCCGCCACCACCAGGCCGTTGCGGTTCTCCGTCACGACGTGTCCCTGATACGCGAGCCGCGCGCCCTGGCCCCTCATCCCCGCCAGTCGGGCGTCCGGATCCGTCCTCGACGCATGCGTCTGGTTGCTCCGCTTCTCGCCCCGGAAGTTGACCGTCGGGTTGCCCGGGTCGTCATCGTCCCTGCGCTTCTCGTCCTTGCGCACGAAGCTCTTCTGGCTCGCCCACGCCTCGATCAGCGTCCCGTCCACCGTGAAGTGCTCCGATGACACCAACCCCTCCGACTCCGCCTGCGCCAGCACCGCCTCGAAGAAATGCTGAGCGATCTCGCCCTTCAGCAGCCGTTCCCGATTCTTGGTGAACACCGTCGCGCTGAACACCTCATCGTCCAGCTCCAGGCCCACGAACCAGCGGTAGAGCAGGTTGTAGTCGATCTGCTCGATCAGCTGGCGCTCGCTCCGGATCGTGTACAGCACCTGCAACAGCAGCGCCCGCAACAGCTGCTCCGGCGGGACCGACGGTCGGCCGACCCCTTTGGCGTAGATACCATCGAAGCGTCGCGACAGCTGCTCCAGCGCCGCGTCCACCAGTCGCCGGATCGCTCGAAGCGGATGGTCCTCGGGAATCCGGGACTCCAGCGATACGTAGCTGAAGATCCCACCCTGGAGCGTCTGCGGTCCTCTCACATCTCCCCCTTGGGGCTTCCCTCAAAGGTACCCTTCGATGAGGAGTTTTTCAGCAGCCTGCTAAGGGTGGCATGGGTCCGTTTTTTGCCGCCCGATCCGTGGCAAGCCAAACACTTCGCCGCGTACACCCGAAGACCCTCGACGGCGGTTCCCCGACCGGGTGGCAGCCCGGTCCCGTCTGGCAGCACGTCAAGCTGGTACCCGGCGACGTCCTCGGGAGTCGCGACGCGACCGAGCTCGGGTCCCTTCTGACGAGAGCTCTCGAGTTCGGGAGCGAGCACAGCACCTGCAAGCAACAACGCGATCAGGATCGCGAGCACCGCGCTACGCATAGACGTTCTGGATCTTGCCACTGTCGCTAACACTCCAGGTCTGAATGGCGTTGTAGTGGTAGATGTTGCCCTGCGAATAGCGCTCTGCCCATGCCGCCCGCGCGGGCTGGCTGGCTCCGTTCGTGTCGGTCGCACGACTCTGCAGGAGCGCCGGTCCGCCATCCCAGCGCCACGGAATCCGGAACCGGGTGAGGCAGCGGGACAGGACCGGCTCCTGCAGCGCGGCGGTGGCCCAGGTTGCGCCGCTATCAGCCGACACCTCCACCTGCCGAATCGCGCCTGCCCCCGACCACGCGAGCCCGGAGATCTCGTAGAGCCCGGGCGCCCGCATGGCGAGCCCGCCGGCGGGGTGGGTGATCGTCGACTTCACACCCATCTCGAACGAAAACTGGCGCGCCCGTCCGTCGGGAAGCAGATCGGTGTACTTGGCAGTCTCCTGGCGCGACTGCGCTGGCTGGTCCGTGACCTCGAGCCGGCGGAGCCACTTGACACTGGCGTTCCCCTCCCAGCCGGGCAGGAAGAGGCGCAGCGGATAGCCTTGCTCCGGACGCAACCGCTCCCCGTTCTGGTAGAGCGCGACGAGCGCGTCGTCGAGAGCCTTCTGAAGAGGGATGCTCCTGTTCATGGCCGCCGCGTCAGCCCCCTCCGCGATCACCCAGCTCGCTCCAGGCTCGATCCCGGCCTCGTCCAGGAGCAACGCGAGCGACACACCCGTCCACTCGCTGCACGACACCAGACCGTGTAGCATGCCACACGTCACCTGTGCAGGCTCCGGGAACGTGTTGAAGTTGCTGTTCCCCGAACACTCGAGGAAGTAGAGCCTGCTCGTTGTCGGGTAACGCAGCAGAGCCTCCACGTCGAAGACGAGGGGCCGCTGCACACGCCCGTGGATCAGCAGCCGATGCTGGGCAGGATCGATGTCCGGCACCCCGGAGTGGTGCCGCTCGAAGTGGAGCCCGTTCGGCGTGATGATTCCCTCCAGTCGTTCCAGCGGAGTCCGCGAGCTGCCCGCAGCCGGCGCGAGCTCGGGGTACTGCTGCAACAGCTCCCGCTGCACGTCCCCCTCGTGCCGCGACGGCGCGCCGTACCCGCTCATTGGCGCGCCCGGGGCTTGCATCCACGACGGCCGCCGCCCCCCCGACGGCTCGGCGTGTGAGGCCGCGTCCGCCGGCGCTGCGCGCAGCAGCCCACCAGCTGCAGCCCAAGCAGCAGCGCTCGCCAGGAACCCCCGCCGATCGAGCAGGCCGCGGCCCGCAACCGGAACCCGAAGGAGACCCAAACCGCTCCCACTCTGCGCCATCGTCCTGCCTCAAAGGTTAAAGGGCCGTGATGGGAGTCTACTCCGAAGCCCCTACCTAGCGCTCGATCAGCTCGCGGTCGCGCTCCAGGCGCCATCTTCGAGCTCCGGTCGATCGGGGTGCATCCCCTGCCCGATCATGGCCATGCGCTCCTTATGCCAGCGAGCCAGAACGCAGCCTGTTTATCCTATCCCCCGGGATCCGGCTTGGATCGAAGACGGTTGCAGTCGGATTTCAACGTTAGGTTCTGAGCGCATCGGGAGTAGAATGTCGGTGCCACGTTGGGAGGAGTGCTCATGGACCCTGAGACGCCGGGCCAGAACATCCAGCGCCACCACCACATTACGCTGTGTACCGGGGGAGCACAGGAAGACTACGACTTTCACACTCGTGTACTCGGCCTGAAGAGCGTGAAGAAGACGCTCCTCTACGACGGGGACGTTCCCATCTATCACCTCTATTACGGTAACGACATGGGCGACGAGAGCACGCTGGTCACGTCGTTCCCGATGCGTCAGAGCGGCCGCAAGGCTCGAAAGGGCTCGGGACAGGTCAGCGAGCTCGCGCTCTCGGTACCGGAGTCTGCCCTGGAGTACTGGAAGGCGCGGCTCGTCGACCACGGCTTCGAGACGCGCGAGTCCGAGCGGTTCGGCGAGCGACGCGTCGAGTTCCAGCACCCCTGTGGAATCGACTATGCATTGGCCGGGATCCGCGATGATGTCCGCGAGCCGTACTCGGCAGGACCGGTCCCGAGACCGACGGCGATCCGGGGCACCCATGCGATAACGGTCTCGGTACGGGACCTCGAGAGCTCGGACGAGTTCATGCCGCTCGGATGGGGCGGCCAGCGCCTGGCGGAGGATGCTCGCCACGTCCGCTACGGCGTCGGGAAAAGCGCGAGCGGCGCGCTCGTTGACTTCGCGGTCGAGCCGGAGCGCCCTCCCGGCAGCTGGAGCTTCGGCGAGGGCTTCATCCACCACATGGCCTTCCAGGTTGGGAGCTTCGACGCTCAGAACAGCGTGAAGGCCTACCTGGAAGGGCTGGGCTTTACGGACGTCTCGGACGTGAAGGACCGCGGCTATTTCCACTCGATCTACGTGCGCACTCCCGGCGGTGCGCTCTTCGAAGCGACCGTCTCGAAGCCAGAGGGCTTCGCCACCGACGAGGCACCACAGGACCTGGGGCGAGAGATCATGATCTCACCGCAGTTCGAGGGACAGAGGGAGCAGCTGCTCGCAGAGCTGGAGACGATCGAGTACTAGGGCTCTGCTCGGTCTCTCAGTCGAGCGCTCGGTCCAGCAAGCCCTTGGCGGCCTCGCCGAGCTCGCCGCCGAGATTCTCTTCGATCAGCCTCTCGGCGCGACCGGCCGTGAGGCTCTTTGCGATCACGTCGGTCGGCTGCCCGTTCTCGCCCCCGAGCCGGGTTCTTCTCCCCTTCCCGGCAGCCAACCGCGACCCCGAGGCCTTTGAGGATGCCGACAAGGTGATCATCGACCGTGAGCGCAACCGTCATATTGCCTTCGGCCTGGGCATCCACCGCTGCGCGGGCTCGAACCTCGCGCGCATGGAGCTACGGGTCGCGGTGGAGGAGTGGATGAAGACGATCCCCGAGTTCGAGCTCGACAGCTCGCGCCCGATGACGTGGGCCGGCGGCCAGGTTCGCGGGCCCCGCCGACTGCCCGTGAAGTTCCCCGCTGCGTAGGGTTGGGCACAATGAAGATCTGCGTCGATCGCGACAAGTGTGAAGGCCACAACCGCTGCTACTCGCTCGCCCCCGAGCTGTTCGAGGTCGACGATCTGGGCTACTCCACGGCCAAGAACGATGGTGTGGTCCCCAAAGGGGAGGAGGCGAGCGCGCGGCTTGCAGTCGACAACTGCCCCGAGTACGCGATCGAAGTAGTCGAGGAGTAAGGCGACGTCTCCCACCTCGGAGACCTCGCGAGCGAGGAGTGACACTCACTCCCCGGGTGTCGGTTCCGCGCAAGCCGGCGTGCGCGAGAGGTCCACGGAAATTTTCTCTGCGCCCGCACATCCGTCTGGGCTCGAAGGTAAGATCGGCAGCCTTTGACGAAGCAAGATCAACTGGCCGGGGCTCGCCTCCTGACGCCGCTCAAATGCTGAGGACTTGGGTGTCTTACGCTATGTCGGCGTCATTCACCCAATCACAACTGGGTTGCCGGGAGCGCCTCCTTGGGGAGGGACGACGCCCACTCGATGACGGTGCGCGCGTAGAGCGCGGGGTCATCGCCATGCATGGAGTGGGGCGTCTCCGGGAAGGACTTGTAAACGAAGGGCTGGCCTGCGGCGGTCACGAGCCTCTTCACCTGTTCGACTTGTGGCCCGGAGATGGCGCCGATCAGGTTGCCGCCCTCGCCCATTCGCCACGCGTGGTGCGTAAAGAGGACGGGACACCTCACGCGAGACAGCATCTGCGAGTGGTCACAGCTCGCGGCGACGCTTCCGGTCCAGAACGCGCGCCCCCATTCGGGATCGTACTCCTTCAGATTCTGCGCGGGCTCCTCGGCGCTTCCGACCATGCCCACCACAGCGCCCCCCAACCAGCCGGGAAGCTCGCGCGGCGCCGCCTCGAGCAGGCCTTGCACATCGCCCACGCTCCACTGGTCGCCCAGGTACTTGTTGAAGAGCTGGAAGATGGGACCGGCCCCCTGTCGGATCCCGGGACCAAAGGCCGGGGTGACCTCGGAAGCGAACAGTGGAGGATCCTCGTAGTGCGCACCGCGGATCGATCCGACGGGCGCGTACGCCGAGAGCCAGGCCGCGATGATGCTCCCCGACGAGAGGCCGCTCGCGACCACAGGCCGCCCGACGACGGACCCGACAAACCGCACCAGGTCGTTGCCGAAGTTGTCGAATGTGTAGCGGCCAGGCGTTCGACTGGAGCGGCCCTGCCCGCGAAGGTCGACCGCAAAAACCTGGAACTGGTCGGCCAGCAGGCCCATGGCCTCCTCGTAGCCCCACCACGACTCGGTCTGACCGGGAATCAGCAGGATCGCGGGGTTGGCGGCGCTCCCGGTCGTCGCGTAGTTGAGGGTCACCTCACCCGTATCGAAGGAGTGCTCCTCGTACACGTGCGGGATATAGGTCGCTTCGGGTGCGTCGGGTCCGTAGCGCATCCTACCGGTCCACGCCGCGGACTCGGCGCGCGAGCTGCGGGAACAACGCGAGTGCCGTCTCCCGCCCGATCGCCGAGCGGGCGGACTCGTCGAACCCGTCGTACTTCTGGATGCCAGCGACACTGATCTCGGTCACGGGCTCGGGCGCGAACGGGTAGTCGCTCCCAAAAAGGACCTTAGAGGGCGGAACGAGCTCGCCGAGCGAGCCCAGCGCGTGCGGGTTCGCCGAAAGCGCGGTGTCGTAGTAGAAGCGCCGCAGGTAGTGGCGCGCGCCTTCGGGGGCGCGCTCCTTCATCTGGGGAGACCGATCGAGCAGCGACATTCGCCAGGCCAGAAAGGGCACCGCTCCACCTGCGTGCGACAGGATGAACCGGATGTTCGGGAACCGCTCGACCGTTCCGTTCCATACCAGGCTGAACGCCGCCCGCGTCGTATCGAACGTGAACTCGAGAATCGGCCCGGGAACGTCCAGCCTGATGGATTCACTCGTGACGGGCACGGTGGGGTGTACGAACGCAACGATCTGACGGCGATCGAGTTCGGCCATCAGCTCATCGAACGCCGGATCCCCCAGGTAGCGGCCGTCGCTCTGGCTCGAGAGCAGTACGACCCCATCGAGGCTCAGGGTGTCGAGTGCGTACTCGAGCTCGACGAGTGATCCCTCCACATCCGGAAGCGGCAGCACCGCGAACGCGCCGAACCGCGCCGGGTGCTGCTCGACGAGCTCCGCAGAGATCTCGTTGCAGCGTCGGGCCAGATCACGCGCGAAGGCGTCGTCGCCGAAGTGCACACCCGGTGCCGAGATCGAGGTGACCGCGAACGCGATGCCGTTCCTGTCCATGACGCCCAGGGTCGTCCCGGCGTCCCAGGTCGGAAACGGCATGCCTCCCACTACCGTCACGCCAATCCCCGCGAGCGCCTCCGTGTACGCGGAGGGAATGATGTGATGGTGGACGTCGATGAGGTGGGGAGCGCTGGGCATGGTCCAGCCACGTTACCATCCCGTCGAGAATCCGAGCAATCGAAGAGGTCCTGGGCGAAGATCGGTTGGAGGCCCGCGCCTGATCTGACCGAGGCCGCCCGGCGCGACCCCGCCCTCGTGTGTAGACTCTTGCTTCGCGCCCGCACTGCCGGCAACAACGACCGGGGGATGGGCAGATGCGACTGGAGGAGATCATGAGTTCAGCCAACGAGGGACTCGTCGCCGGCGGCGAGCCACAGGCCTGGGTCAAGATGCCAAGTGAAGCCGAGGTTTTGCCACAGATGGAGAACCATCCTTACCGCCGCGGCTTCGTGCCCGCGATGGGCCGGCTCCTCGCGTCCCACCCGCGGATCGGCCCGGCCTTCATGGGGCTCTACCAAGAGATCATGTTCGCCCCGGGTGCCCTGGAACGCGATGAACGCGAGATGGTGGCGGCGGTTTCGGCCGCGGCCCAGGACTGCTTCTACTGAACCCAATCCCACGCAGAGTTTCTGCGTCTCGAAGGGGGAAGCCGGGAGCTGGCCGACGCGCTGCGCAACGGCAGCTGGGATCAACTAAAAGGCGTGACCGAGCGCCAGGTCGCGCTCTGCAACGTGGCGCGCAAGCTCTCCCTGACGCCCACCCGGATGGTCGAGGCCGACTGGAAGCCGCTGCGCGAGCTGGGCTTCGACGACGCCGCCTGTCTCGAGGTGGCCCACATCGTGGGCATCTTCAACCATCTGACCCGCCTCGCGGACGGGATGGGTCTCGAGCTCGACCAGGCCACCGCCGCGGCGAGCGAGAGCGGGAAGATCCTCGGCGAAACCTGATAGGCGACTGGACCGCCCTCTTACGTAGGACGCGATCACGAGCGGCGCCGGGCTGCGAACAACCGGTCAACCGAGGCCGAAAGTTTTCCGCACGTTGGCGCCCAATATTCCGGCCCGGGTGTGCTGGGGCAGGTCATCGACCAGATGTTCAATGTCGCGAAGGTAGCTAGCCGGGTGATCGGCATGGGGGTAGTCCGTGGCCCAGAAGAATCGGTCCGCGCCAACGAGCTCGATAAGGCCGCCGATCGTCGTCTCGAAAGGATCGGCGGAAATATAACATTGCTCGCGAAAGACCTCGCTTGGCTTGCGGCTGTCGGCGTATGTGTTGCCATGGAAGGTTTTTTCGAACAGGCTATCCATGCGGTCCAGCCAATAGCCGATCCAGCCCGCACCTGATTCCAGCGCTACGAATTTCAATTTCGGAAAGCGCGAGAACGCGCCAAAGGCAAACATGGACGAGAGAGCATGGCGCACACCGTCGCCGGCATTGGTGAAAAACACCATGTTGCGGCCGGTGCGCTCGCTGGCGTCGAACCGCCGCGACCGTAACAAGCCCGGCTCTATCGTTGGGTGAATGGCGAATGGCACGTCGAGGTCCTGGGCTACCTCGAACACCGGATCGTGGCAACCGTCGCCATGGGCCCGGCTGGTGAGGGTAAAGGGTGCGACAAACGCCCCCCGGCAGCCTGCCTTGACCGCGCGTTTCAGCTCCTCGGCCGCGGCCTGGGGGTCGCCGAGCGAAAGATGGGCGACTGGGATCAGGTCACCATTGAAATCGGCACAGAAGTCCACGATCCAACGGTTATAGGCCCTGCAATAGGCCTGGCTAAGCTCGATATCCTTGACTTCGGCCTCCCACAACAGCCCCAGCGTTGGATAGAGGATGGCAGCTTCCATCCCTTCGGCAGCCAGAAGGCGCACGCGTTCTTTTGGGTCCATGGCGCCAAAGGGAATGTTGGTCAGGTAGGTATGGCTGGGGTCCGGTTTGTGCTGCGCGGCATCGGTTTCGCCCATCATCCCCAGCGTCGCCAGATATCCGGGCGCCAAGTATCTGGCAGGCGTGTTGTCGAACATCAGCACTTCCAACCCGTCGCTGTTGGTCTCTACCCGAATGGCGCGGTCGGCAAAGGCCTTTTCGGTGTAGTCCAGCCAAATATCGGGTGGTTCCAGCACATGGCCGTCCGCGTCAATGACGCCATTGAATTTCAAGGGTTGGATCGACGAAATGTCAACGTGCGGCCCCGTCGCCATGATGGTTTCTCCTCTGGGTCGTCGGTAGCTGTCTTCTTGCATCCTATGCAGGTTTGTCGTTTTCCTCAACCGGCGCGTTGCGTCTACTGCCGTTCTGGCTCTCGGTCTGAGTGTGCGCCAGTTCCAGGCAACCGATGGAGAAACGCTGCCTTGGAGCCTACTCTATGAGGACTCGTCACTAGCTTGGGGACCGCAATGGCAAACAAGGACCGGCAGAAGCGACAGGTGAAGCACAAGCCCAAACTGACGAAGAAGGAGAAGAAGGCGAAGAAGCTCGCGAAGAAGGAAAGCTAGATGGACCCCTTCGGGAGTTCGCGATGATCACGGCCATCGTGCGATACAAGCTTCCTCCGCACATCGACCAGCCGGCGTGTCGAGACCACTTCCACGAGATCGCAGGCACCTTCGACCTGTTCACAGACCCGGACCAGCCATAGGCTCGGTCATGACCCGGCCGGTCTTCGAGTGCCCTCCCCCGCCGATGTGGGCCGTGCGGCGGGGCGAGCCGCGAGTCGAACGCGGGCTCGAGCGCGCCCTCGGATGAGCGTCTGGGCCGGAGCGCTCGCCGACCTGGCTCTCGTCCTTCACCTTACGTTCATCCTCTACGCCATCATGGGCGGCCTCCTCGCTCTACGGTTCCCGCGGGCACCGTGGCTACACCTTCCGCTGCTCGCCTGGGCGGCACTCACCCAGTTCCTGGGCTGGATCTGCCCTCTCACGCCCCTGGAGAACGGGCTCCGCGAGCTAGCCAGGCGGGCAACCTACGGGGGTAGCTTCATCGACCATTACCTCGTTCCCATCGTCTATCCACCCGGGCTTACTACCGAAATTCAGTGGGCGCTGGGTGCCTTCCTCCTTGCCGCGAACGCCGTCATCTACACCTGGGTTCTGAGAAGCCGCACCGCCTCTAGCCGGTCGCCACCGTAGGCTTTGGGTTGTACTCTGGTGCCATGACTAGCTTTCCGAATTACCTTCCTCACGGATCACTGACCTCGGTCGTCGACGGCCTCTACTGCGTACGTGGCTCCTTCGGGATGGGACCCGGCGTGAAGATCGGAAGAACGATGACTATCGTGAAGGCCGGCGACGGGCTCGTCGTGCTCAACGCAGTCCGCCTATCGGACTCGGCGCAGGCCGAGCTCGACGCACTGGGCCAGGTAAAGCACCTCGTCAAGCTGAGCGACTCGCACTCGATCGACGAGCCGTTCTACGTCGACCGATACAAGCCTGCGGTCTGGTCACTCCCCGGAGCGTCGCTCGGCCAACTCAGTGTCGACCGTTCCCTCAGCACAGAGGGTCCGGTTGCCGGTGGTGTCGTCGTGGACTATGGCGAGACGGCAGGATGGCGCGAGAGCGCGTATCTGGTTCCCATGGGTGGCGGCACGCTGGTGACCTGCGACGCGATCCAGAATTGCGCAGACACCGACGGCGCCTCCTTCCTCGGCCGCATGATCATGTCAGTGATGGGATTCAAGGGCGGGGTGGTCGTTCCGCCGATGTGGAGACGCTTTCAAAAGGTCAAGGGGCCACGCGTGGGCGAGACGCTTTCGGGCGTCGTCGATCTCTCGTTCGCGAATCTAGTCACGGGACACGGCCCTCCGGTAACAGGTGGCGCCGATGCCCTGGTCCGCTCGGCAATCGAGCGCGCGTCGCGCTGACCTCCCTTACCCGCCTTCGCCCACCGCGAGCTTCATCCCCACCGTCTCGAGAACCGCCTCGTAACGGGGCTCGCCCAGAAGCGGGGCGAAGAACGCCCGCGGCCGTTCCAACCATAAAAGGGAGCGTCGTTGGGAAGTCAGGGTCGAACTCGATGGCTTCGCGGATCTCTCGCAAGGCGCCCTCGAAGTCCTCATTCATGATCCGCACGTTTGCGGCCTGGAGAATGATGACGGGTGAGAGGGGATCTAGCCTACGTGTGCGCTCGAGCTGCGCCAGCGCCTCCTGGTGTCGCGCCGTGGAGCCGAGCAGTAGTCGGTACCACGCGCGGGCGGTGGCGTAGTTCGGGTTGAGCTCGATCGCTCGTCGAAACGCACGCTCGGCGGCAAGCGGATCCCAGTCGTACCAGAAGTGAACGCCGCCGAGCGAAGCGTAAGCCTCGGACAGCTCCGGTCGCATTCGTCTCGCCCCAGGTTCACTATATTCGCCGAGAGGAGTGCTCATGCCCACCGTCGTCGAGGAGATTCCCCGGGAGCGGCGCGCCGATGTCGACGCCGCGGTCGCGTGGCTGAACCGGGAGCGGGGTCACGCGTTCGAGGTGACGGGCCTCGTCGACCCGGTGGACGCGGTCGCTCTCCGAACTCGGAACGGCCCCGGGGAGCCGCTAGATCTCGGGCTGATTCTCTGTGACGGCGACCTCTGTGTGCGCGAGCAGGTGCGCGTGACGCGGACAAACGGGGAGGTCCACGTGACCCTCGCCGAAGGAGCGCTGTCTCAGGATCCGCCCGCCGAGCTCGATCCGCTGCCCGGCGTGCGCAGCGCCTGGTTCGACGAGCAGCTCGCGGGATGCGAGTTCCTCGTCCTGGTGTTCTACCGCGGGTTCTGGTGACCACCCTGCCGCCGCGAGTTGCGCGGCTACATGAAGGCGGGCGTGCCCGAAGCGGTCCGCAAGGCAGGAGGCCGGATCTTCGCCGTTACGAGCGAGCCGCAGACCCTGGCGCGCGAGGCGGTAGAGAGCTGGGGCCTCGACTTCGAGGCAGTCGGCGACCCCCACCATGAAGTCGCTGACGCCTGCCGCGAGAGCGGCTGGCTCGACGTGATCGTGAACCTTCAAGTCGAGTTCCTCCGGCGCATGCAGGCCTGGGCGAGCCACCCCCGGGGCTACTTCCAGCCCGGCGTCCTCGCCGTCAGGAGTGACGGGCGCGTGCTGTATCGCTGGCGCGGCGTTCCCACACGCCGCAACGCGGGCGGCGCTACCGGCCGACCCGAGGCGCCGCACGTGTGGTCGAGCATCGAACGTGCGCTCGCGAGCCCCGACTCCGGCGACGCCGCACTCGACGTCCCGCCATCGGTCGACACGCGCGCACCGCCTTGGCCGCTGTTCGTGATCATGCTGCTCGCCCACGGGAACTTCATGCGCCCCCGGGGCTTCGGCCTCGAGCGCGGCCCCCCTGTCGACGGGAGGCCGCGCGAGCTCTCCACGGTGGCGAAGCTCGCGCTCTTCGTCGGGGGCTGGATCGCCGCATTCGCGCTCCTGCCCGTTCCGTGGGTCCTCGCCGCGCTCGCCGTTTGGGGGCTCGCCGTGACGCCGGGCATCGTCGTGATGCACCGAGAGTTCCAGTCGGTGCGCGAGGACTAGGCCCGGCTCGTAGGGGGCAGACAGCGAGTCCCTGCTACCGGGCTGGGCATTCTGGGGAGCCAACCTCTTTGCCGCCGTGGTCTTTGGACTGGGCCACCTGCCCGCCACGGCAGCCCTGCTCCCGCTCACCCCGCGAGTCGTGGCCCGAGCAGTCGTGCTCAACGGCGTGGCCGCGGGCCCCTTCGGCTGGCTGTTCCGACGAGACGGTATCGAGGCCGCGATGGTCGCGCACTTCGCAGCCCACATCCTGCTGCACGTGATCGTTCCCCTCTTCTGAGGCGCTACTCAGAAGAAGGTCGTCAGGTTCTTCGCGAGCAGCACGTTCTGATCGAGGAAGATCTTCCGCACCGCAATCTTGAAGCTCTCGCCTTCCCGTCGAAGATGATCCTCGCGCTTACCGACGAACAGGTTGGATTCGACCTCGGTCCGGTTGCGGTAGACAAAGAACCGACAGCGCGCTCGCACGAGATCGCCTGCCACCACATCGACCTGCAGATTGGAGATGATGTGGCTCGTCCGCGAGACGGGCTCCTCTGCCCAGTGCTTCCCTGTCAGGATCTGCTTCACGCGCTGCTCCAGCTCGAACTTCCCCTCATCGAACCAGTTCAGGTCCTCCCCCTCGCGCGTGTACTCCGCGTCCCACTCACCGAACGCCATGTTCCGGCTGAGTGGCATCCAGTAACGGATGTCGTCGGCCAGCAGGTCCAGCCACGCCTCGAACTGGCGTGAGTCGAGCAGCTCGGCCTCCCGGCACAGGAACTGCTCCACCTCGTAACGCAGCAGCAGCTGATCGAGCCCCGGTCGATCGCTCATTCCGCTCGGTCCATGAGGGCTGCCCAGCGCGCGTAGAAGGCCCGCTGATTCTGCTCGGAGACGTCCTCAGTCGTGTACACCTCACCCCCGAGCCACGGCACCGGCCAGCTCTTCCGCTCGTGCCCCAGCCCCATCTCGTAGTTGTACGGATAGCGCCGCGCGATCGTTCCCCGCGCACCCTCGTGCGCATACGCCCAGTTCTCCATATCGTCCTGCTCGGTTAGCCCTGAGGGCCCCTGATAGCGGATCACGTAGTGCAGGAGCACTCGCTTCACCTCGTCGGGCGCGTCTCTGGGCACGAGAAAGATGCGCCAGACCTCCGTCTCGTGCGGCCCGTTCGGGTGCCAGGTCCCCATGCTCTGGACCCCGTTCGAGTACGAGACGTTCGGGAAGATCGTGCCACCGTGCCCAAACCAGCGTGCACGCTCGCCGAGCCGCTCGCGACGCTTGCGGAAGCATTCCCGGAAGTAGTCCTCCACCACGGGCATGTCCTGATAGATCGCCAGGTAGTCGTAGTCGTCCTTGAAGAGCTCCCCTCGAGCCGTGTGCCCCTCCGGCGAAACGCAGATGTTGAGCTTGTAGACGTCTCTCGCCTTGGTCACAGGATCGTAAGTGTGGCGCCCCTTCCGCCCCGACGGAGAGAGCACCACCGCGTCCACCGAGGTATGACTCGGATTGTGGTAGTAGTCTCCTGCAAAATTCTCAGCCCCGTACTTCCAGTTGCAGGGAACACGCCACTTGAAGATCCCACCGAACGCCTCGAGGGGATCGTCGCTGCCGTCCGGCAGCTCGCAGTAGTCGTCGAAATAGAAGGCAAGCTCCCCCAGGTACGCCTCGAAGTCAGGCGTCTCCTCGGCCCAGCACGCAAAGATAAACCCCCGATACGACGTAGACCGCGCCTCAACCAGCCCCCACTTCGACCGGTCGAGCTCATCGTGGTACGCGGTCTTCATCTTGGGCACCCCGACGAGCTTGCCGTCGTCTGCGTAGGTCCAGGCGTGATACGGGCAAGAGAACCGCCTGGTGTTGCCGCGGTCGTATCGGCACACCCTCATCCCACGGTGGCGGCAGTTGTTGAGAAAGACGTGGATGCGGCCCTTCTCATCACGATTGAGAATCACAGACTCCTCGCCGGTCCGACTCAGAATAAAGTCACCTGGATTCGCGATCTGGCTCTCGTGCCCCACGAACAGCCACGAACGAGCGAAGACCCGCTCGAGCTCCTCCTCATAGATCCCCGTACTCGTAAAGATGTCGCGACTGATGAGTCCGCGATCGACGGAAGTTGTGAAAAGGGCGTCTGTACGTGGGCGGCTCATCCCGATGTCCTCACTCAGTCCAGAGGAGATTATACGTGCATCTACGCCGCAGGGAATAACTCTTCTATCTACGGCCTAAGGTTAGTCATCAGGAATCAGATGTCCGAGATTGTAACGCTTGATCTTGTATCTTAGGGAACTTCGAGGGACACCCAGACGTCTAGCTGCTCGAGCAACAACGCCCCCCGTCTCTAACAGGGAAGTTGCAATGATCCCGGCCTCATCCTTACTACCTGTCGTGTGAGTCCCAAGCGTTCCTGTCGAGAAGCTGCCATTTGATAGTTCTCCCTCGAGATCAACTGCGTCTAGTGTCCCCTTTTGCTGAACGAGTAGCCTTTCGAGAAGATTCAGAAGCTCCCGGACGTTCCCCGGCCACGAATATTGCATGAGCCGTTCACAAAATCCGTCCGTTGGAGAAGGAGTCGACACACGTAGGGACTCACCTAATCTCTGAAGGTTCGCCTGCACTAGTTCCGGTATATCCTCAAGTCTCTCGCGCAATGGTGGGACCCGGAAGGACACAACATTGAGACGAAAGAAGAGATCCTGACGGAAGCGTCCGCTCCGAACAGCCTCCCATAGGTCAAGGCTCGTTGCGGCGATTACTCGGGCTTTCATAGGAAGGGACCGAGTGCCACCCACACGCTCATACGTGGAGTCCTCGAGCACTCTGAGGAGCTTCGCCTGCAATGCTGGATGCAGGTCGCCAATTTCGTCAAGGAAGATTGTCCCGAGCTCAGCGAGCTCGAATCTGCCCTTCCTCATCGTCGCCGCGCCTGTGAATGATCCCTTCTCATGACCAAACAACTCGCTCTCAATCAGCGTTGGGGACAGAGCGGCACAATCCACATGAACCAAAGCTCTCGGCGCGCGGGATGACCGATTATGAATCTCGCGCGCAACCAGGCCCTTTCCCGTACCGGTCTCACCGAGCAGGAGGACCTTGGAGTCAACCCGGGCGGCGCGGTCTATGAACTTCAGAAGCTGCAACATCCTTGGGCTAGATCCGAGGACGATTGACCGAGGTCCTCTCGCAGGCCCAGTCACAGAGCCTTGACGATCCTTCTGACGCTCACCCAATCCAGCCAGCGTCGCCTCCTCGTTGTCTCCGTCCCACATCCCGACCTCCCTTCCCTTCCGAACCAGGATCTCTAGCAAGACTCATAGCCGGCTATGGCAGCACTTTTCAATGGACAATTCTGTTCGATTGTGTCCGGTTCCGTTCAGACGCTTAGTCTGGGCCACTGACCTGCGGTGTGCGGAGTTGCTTGTCCCTTCGAGTCCGACGAAGCGGCTCCAAGGACTGAATCCCATCGCTCACACGAGTGGAGCCCGATGTCTGGTAATATGAGAGTCACGAGAAGCCATGGCCACAGTACTTGTCGTCGATGATCAACGCGCAGCTCGCCTCGCGCTCGCCTGTGAACTCGCAGACGTGGGGCATCGTGTACTCGATGCGTACGACGGCGAGGAGGCGTGGCGCATATTTTGCGAATATCACCCACAGCTCGTCATCACTGACTTGGTCATGCCTAATAGCGATGGACTTGAGTTCCTCGAACGAATCAGGGAGTGCTCAGATGTCCCCGTTATCATGTACACGGCGTACGGATCGTTTGAGACAGCGTTCGCCGCGGGAAGAGAGGGGGTGGACGAGTTCGTCTCTTCTGACAACCTGGAACTGAGTGAATTTGTAGAGTTGGTTGACAAGCTACTTGGAGGGAATCTCAACGCCATTCCCGAGTCCGTTCTACACCTTCTCCCGGGCTCAAGTATTGGGATACGGCGCGTTCGCGATAGGGTTGTTGCGCTAGCACCGCTCCAAGTCCCAGTCTTGCTAGGAGAGTGACCCAAGATTCCCTTATTGGCTAACTTGGGAGCGTGGGGGAAGAGGTCATGTTCAAGGTGTATGTGCCGCAGCAGGGCGAGCTGCTACCGGCGCACGTGGGGGAGGCTCTGGATCCATCGGATCCGGCGCTGTTCATCGACGATTTGGTGGAGTCGCTGGATCTGCGGCGGTTCGAGAAGCGGTATCGCCGGCGTGGAGAGCGAGCCTTCCCGCCTCGGATGCTGTTGAAGCTGTGGCTTCTGGGGGCGGTCGTGGGCGTGTACAGCGGGCGGGAGCTTGCGCGACGGCTGCACTACGACCTGCGGTGGCGGAGGTGGGCTCGCTACCTCGCGGCTACGAGCAGTTGGAGCCCATGGTCGGGCTACGACCGAACTTCCGGACGATCAACCGATTCCGGGACCGTCACCACAGGGACTTCCGAGAGGTGTTCTTGCAGACGCTGAAGGTGGCGCAGGCGATGGGGCTTGTGAAGCTCGGGCAGGTGGCGGTAGACGGCACGAAGATCCGGGCGAACACGTCGCGGTCCAAGGCGATGAGCCACGCGCGGATGCTGGAGGCGGAGGATCAGCTGAGCGACGAGATCGAGCAGATCGTGGCGCAGATGGACGAGCTCAACGCTGCGGAAGAGCAAGAGCACGGGGACGACGATGGCGGAGGTGGGCTTCCAGAAGAGCTACAGCTGCGCGAGCGACGACGGGAGCGGATCCGAGCGGCCCGGGAGCAGCTGGAGCGGGAGAAGGGGGAGAAGCTCGAAGCGAAGCACCAGAAGAGCTTCGCGGACCCCGAAGCGAACATGATGAAGACCGAGGGATCCTTGCAGTACTGCTACAACGCGCAGCTGGCGACGAGTGAGGACGGCCTGATCGTGGCGAACGAGCTGACAGAGAAGGCCAATGACTACGAGCAGTTGGAGCCCATGGTCGAGGCAATCGAGACGAACACGAGTCAGCGAGCGGAGATTCTGCTGGCCGACAACGGGTACCTGAGCGAGTCGAACCTGAAGGCGTTGGAACGGCGGGGACAACAGGCGTTGATCGCGGTCCGCGGGCGGAAGTCGTCCCGCTGGCCCAAGGGAGCCCGGGCGCAGCGGATGCACCGGATCTTACGACTGCCCTGGGCCCAGCAACGCTACGCGCAGCGGAAGACCCAGGCGGAGCGGCCGTTTGCCGAGATCAAGGCACGACAGCGGTTTCGGCGCTTCATGCTGCGCGGCCAGGAGAAGGTGACGGGAGAGTGGGACCTGGTGTGCTCGGGCTTCAACGTGATGGCGCTCTGCCGAGCGCAGATGGCGTGATCGGGCGGGTGCGGACCCGTTTCGCGCACGTCAGGCCCTGGATCTGACGCATATCTGTGTAGATCGACATCTACCGGCTACCTCGGACCCCCGTTGGCCCGTACATCGCTCCACGTCCAGTTGGGGGCCCTCGCTACAATCACCTCCGCCCACCCGAATCTTGGGTCACTCTCCTAGTAGGCGAGAAGGGCTCCGGCAGAACAACCACGGCTCGCGCTCTTCATCATCTGAGTAATAGATCGAGCTTCCTAACTGTAGATGCGAGGTCACCTCCCGAACACGAACCCACTCCCAACTCCACTATCTATCTGCCAGAGGTTGAAGAGCTGGACCCTCGGGCACAGACATATTGGGCTCAATGGCTGCGGTCGCCTTCACGCCGGCACGAATGCAGGGTGGTAGCCTCAACATCGATTCAACTCGATCGACAGGACGATTTTGATCGAGATCTGGCAAAAAGACTTCTTCGGTTCAAAATAGAGCCCCCGCCGCTCCGCGAGAGACGAGGGGACATCGGTGCTCTTACCGAGTCAATGATCGCATCAGCAGCTGTCGAACTTGGTCGAGTTCGGCCCCGAGCAACCCGGGCGGCAATCACTCTCCTGTCCGATCAGCCATGGATCGAGAATCTCATAGATCTGAGACGAGTGGTCGAGCAAGCTGTTGCCTTCTCACCCGACTCGTCCATACGCAAGGAGTTCCTTTCCGAGATTATTGAGGAATCTTGTGAGTCCGTAGACAGGATCCGCAACCAGCACTTGAGCAGAGAGCGAGCTGAGCTCTTGTCAGTACTTCGATCGACAGGCGGCAACATTTCCCGTGCCGCTGAGATCCTGGGTAGGAGCAGAGGCGCAGTGTACCGGCTGATCTCAAAACATCGGATCAGAGTGCCCAGCGACTCATAGGTTGGCCATTGCAAAAACTGACAAGTGTGGCCCTCCGCTGGCCCCGGGGCACGCTCATCCTTGTTGTCGCAACTACAGCTTTCTTCGCCCTTGGCCTGCCGAAGGTCGAAATGGGCTTCGGCTACCATCCCCTATTGGGCGCCGAACACCCAGCCATCCGCCAGCTCGACCGATTCAATAGCGAGTTCTCACAAGGGTTTCCGATCTACATCAGCTGGCCTTGCGGAATCGGCCAGCCCTGTCGGTCCGTCTTCGATAAGCCCTCGCGAGAGATGGCAAGATCGATCGCCGCCAATCTGCGGCAGCTCGATGAGATTCGAGTCGTCCGAATTCCAGCCGACACACTCGCCGTGGGGTCGGCTGGCCCGTCTTCGCTGATTCTCGAAGCTCTGACTGACTCTCAACCTGTCTTAGACCCCGCGGTCTTCATTCACTCCGCCTGGGCGGAGAAGCTCGTTTCTGAGGACGCGAGCTCGGGCGTCATTGCGGTGTTTCTGCGTGATTCAACCAGTGAGACGGCCGTCACAGCGGTAGATCAGATCACCAAACTGCTTGCTCGATATGAGGTCGACGGCTTCGAATTCGCACTCGTCGGGCACGCGGTCGAGTTCGCCATCGCAGGCCGGGACCTCGTGGAGAGTTCTCTACTCCTCGTCCCTGTGATCGCGGCGAGCATAGCACTGATGATCCTTATTCTCCTGGGGTCGTTCCCGATTTCATTCATATCTGTCCTCACAGTAGGTGTTGCCCTCACGTGGAGCCTGGGCCTCATAGGGTGGCTCGCGTTTCCATTGGATGGTGTCCTTCAGGGACTAGCCCCGTTGATCCTAGTCGTCGGAATCTGTGACAGCGTACATCTCCTTTCACGATACCTCGAGTCCAGCGATCGCCAGGACACTCGACCAAGTTCCCAGGATGTGTCCAAAGCTCTCTTGAGAGCAAGCAGAGATGTCGCTCAGCCTTGCTTTTTCACATCTCTTACCACCGCGGCGGCTTTCCTCTCGTTTTTGATCAGCAATCTGCCTGCGTTCACGCGTTTCGGAATTACGTCTGTCTTCGGAATTGCCTCGTGCCTTGTACTGACCTTCACGCTGATCCCTGTTTGCTTGGTTCAGTTCCCCTGTCTCAGACCCCGCCCGCGCCGAACTCTCCCTCGTTGGAATTCGGTCTTGGTTTCTGTGCTCCGAGCTGTGGAGCAGCGACCCTTCTCGATCCTCACAGTGGGTGCCCTTTCCGTTGGTATTTCACTGGTTGGCTGGTTCGCGTTGCTCTGGATCGATACCGACGGCTTCGAGATGTATGGGCCCGAGAGTCAGATAGTCAGATGGCTCACGTCTTTCGAGACTCGCTTCAAGTTTGCAGATGCCCTGGAGATAACGATCGAGCTTCCGCCGGAGATTTCGGCAAGAGACCCGGAGGTGATCAGCACCCTAGCTCGCTTCCAAAGATCTCTAATGGAGCTGCCACACCTGGGCAGAGCCTCAAGCATTGATGATCTCATTCGCGCTGGGATGACAGCCCGAGGGCGGGAACTAAGCCACCGCGGAGTGTCGAGCTATGCCTACTGGGCTGGTCATCGAGAAGCCTGGGACAATCTTCGGTCGCATCACTCGGAGATCCACAATCACTGGCTCTCCAGTGACGAACGAACTCTCCGGGTCTCGGTTCAAGCCGCCTTCCTCTCATACGAGGGGCGTCGCACTGTCCTTGCCGACGTCCAACAGGTTGCAGACAAGTTGTGGGGGCCCTCTCGGGTCTCTTTTACCGGGCCGTTCGCGATGGGAGTCTATTGGATACAGGACCTGCAACAGACCCAACTTCAGAGTCTGATAATAGCTTTCATTCTCGCGCTAGCGCTCATTGCCCTCCTGCTCAGGTCGATATTATGGGCACTTGCGGCGATGGCCCCTTCGTTGCTCTCTGTCTCGATTACTCTAGGCGCCATGGGTCTTAGTGGGACGCCGTTGGACGTAGGGCGGACGATGCTAGGCGCCGTAATTCTCGGGATCGCCGTCGACAATGGGATCCACCTACTCAGTAATTATCGTCGTAGAGTCATGTCGGGAAGCTCGACAGCAGAGGCAACCCACTACGCTGTTCTCTACTCAGGACGTCCTCTGATTGCGACCTCGCTCGCACTCTCTGTTGGATTCCTCGCCCTGATGAACTCGCCATGGCAGACAATCTCGAGCTTCGGAATTCTCGTTGGTCTCGCAATCCTAGTTGCTCTCGCAGCGGATCTGATCTTGTTACCTGCCCTGCTGTTCGCGTCTCGGAGGCGAGATCGGCCGCGAGTCGACCCGAGACTTGAGCCCTCTGAGCCAATCCAACGACCGAGTAGAGCCGCGGCTCTGCTTCTCGTTGTGGTCCCCGTCGTCACTACTCTCGGGGTAGCAGGGTGTGAGGCAATTAGGACAGGACCAGCCACTGAGTTGGCATGCTGGATCCTGCCAAATGGCAGAGTCGCCCCAGTCTCGTCAAGGTTGTGTCCCCTTGAGGCCAACTCCCAGGTTCGCTTGGTGCGGGCGCCGGGGCAGGCAGCGCAAGTTGCCCAGTTCCACAAGATTCGAGAGGTTGCGGCGGGATCGACGAGCCACCTCGAGCTAGGCTCTGCAACAGGGGGAACTTTCAGTTGGGCGATGGTCACTGTAGTCAACCTGGACCTTCGAGAGAGGCTCGAGAGATTCGCGTCGGCAGCTCTGATAGCCGTGGTTCTTCTCTTGATTCCCGTAGTGGTCGTTTGGGGATCGGGGAATACTGGAGCCCTCCCCTTTGCACTCTATTCAGCTGCGACTGCCGTCGTGCTTGTTTGTACACTGTGTAGCCAGTCCCTGTGGCTTAGCCGGATATGCTTGGTAGCGTCAGTATTCGCCCCAGCGACTCTTATCCACATGAGCCTGAGCCTGCCGGGCACTAAGGGAGCAGATCGTAGTCTTCCCGGGCTAGCAGGGGCTTCATACCTATTGAGCACTCTTCTTCTGCCGATCTGTCTGGTTGCGCTCGAGCGCGAGGCTGTAGTCTGGCCGGTCGTCTTGTGGCTAGTGGGAGCTTCGACTGCAGGAAGTTGGCTCTTGCTGATTGCGTCCTGCTCGATCCAAGCCTACAGATCGGACTCGGCGCTTCACCGATCGCGGGCGAGAGTGCTGCTGTTCGGTTCACTCCTGCTTCCCGTCGTCTTCCTCATCGCGTGGCTAGCTCCTGTTCGCGGCAACTTCGCGACACCCTACCTCGCTGTATCAGCGATCGCCCTACCCCTTCCACTCGGACTTGCTATTAGCAAGTATTCCCTCTTTGGACTCAAGCATGGCCTCCGTCGATCAGTCTCGCGCCTGCTGTACGTAGCGTCAGCGGGGTTGGCAATGACGACCTTGGCGGTATTGGCTCTTGCATACCGTCAAGTCGAGCCCTTGGACCCCACAAGGCTGTTTCTCATCTTCTTTGCCTTTGCAGCTGCGATTGAACTTGCCGGCGGGTACGGTTTGGTGGAGTCGGTGGTCTCGCCGGAGTCGCAGCGACTGCGAGGAGTTCGGGAACGCTTCACTCACAGTCTTAGAGAGTTGCGTTCGCAAGGTGAGGTTGCCGTGTTGCTCAGGGATGCCATTAGGGAAGGGCTGAGGTCGCGCGCGGGGTGTGTGTTTCTTAGAGCTGGCGGTAGTTGGCGGCCCGCGGCTGCCTTCGGGCCCAATCCTCCCGCGAAGCTCGAGTTTGCTAGCAGAGCTCTGGAACGTCTCGGGGGGCAGGCCGTTGTTCAGTTGCGACCACTTCTGTACGCCACCGGAGGCCCTGTTGACCACCCGAGCCCGGCGGTAGTTGAGCTGATTGTGCCGGTTGGAGCTCCAAGAGACCCCCTCGGCCTCATCCTGCTCTCCCCTAGGTCCAGAGGCAGAACCCTCGGTAGCGCTGAGATCGAGTTTGTTGAGGCGATCTCGGATCATGCCAGTCTCGCACTTTGCAATGCAGACCTTGCGTCGGGTCTTGTTGCAAGCGAGCGACAGGCAACGGCCGGCCGAGTCGCGGTAGCACTGGCACACGATCTGGGCAAGGACCTCGATTGGATCAAGCGTCTGACAAGCAGACTCCCAGAACGGCTGAACGATCGGATAGTCGCTTCCCGAGACGTAGAGCTGCTAGGGCATCTCGTTCAAGAGGTAAGAGAGACTATTTAAAGTTTCGTAAGAGATACTACGCGTAGCAGTGTAGATCCTCGTGGCGCTGCCAATCTTGATCGGTTGATCCAAGAAGCCATTGAGGTTTGTACGCGCCGTTACGCCGACTCTCGCGTTGCCTACTCGGTGGCGCCAAACGCTCGAACACTCAGAACTAGTGAGAACTTGGTGCATGTCTTGGTCAACCTTCTAGACAATGCAATCGAGGCGGACGGCAACGGGCTTGCTCATATCTCTTGCACAACTAGGGAGGGCATGATTCGCATAACAGTCACTGACCGAGGCCCGGGGAGCCCCCATTCCTCGACCGGAAGTTCTCATCGATGGCTCTCCGAAGGTGAGAGATCTCGTGGGATGGGTGCCGGCTTAGCAATCAGTAGGGATATCGTGCGTTCACTTTCCGGTACACTGGAACTGGTGCCCTCGCCACTGGGCGGCACGCGCGCGACAATAACCGTGCCAGAGTGGGCAGCTCGCCAGTCTTTGGACTAGGTGTGGGACCTAACAGGCTGCTGAAAAACTCCTCATCGAAGGGTACCTTTGAGGGAAGCCCCAAGGGGGAGATGTGAGAGGACCGCAGACGCTCCAGGGTGGGATCTTCAGCTACGTATCGCTGGAGTCCCGGATTCCCGAGGACCATCCGCTTCGAGCGATCCGGCGACTGGTGGACGCGGCGCTGGAGCAGCTGTCGCGACGCTTCGATGGTATCTACGCCAAAGGGGTCGGCCGACCGTCGGTCCCGCCGGAGCAGCTGTTGCGGGCGCTGCTGTTGCAGGTGCTGTACACGATCCGGAGCGAGCGCCAGCTGATCGAGCAGATCGACTACAACCTGCTCTACCGCTGGTTCGTGGGCCTGGAGCTGGACGATGAGGTGTTCAGCGCGACGGTGTTCACCAAGAATCGGGAACGGCTGCTGAAGGGCGAGATCGCTCAGCATTTCTTCGAGGCGGTGCTGGCGCAGGCGGAGTCGGAGGGGTTGGTGTCATCGGAGCACTTCACGGTGGACGGGACGCTGATCGAGGCGTGGGCGAGCCAGAAGAGCTTCGTGCGCAAGGACGAGAAGCGCAGGGACGATGACGACCCGGGCAACCCGACGGTCAACTTCCGGGGCGAGAAGCGGAGCAACCAGACGCATGCGTCGAGGACGGATCCGGACGCCCGACTGGCGGGGATGAGGGGCCAGGGCGCGCGGCTCGCGTATCAGGGACACGTCGTGACGGAGAACCGCAACGGCCTGGTGGTGGCGGCGAAGCTCACTCAGGCGTCGGGGTATGCGGAGCGCGAAGCGGCTCTCGAGATGGTGCTGGGTCTGGGGGGCGCTCGCCGGATCACCCTGGCTGGAGACAAGGGCTACGACGCCAAGAGCTTTGTGCAGGCGCTTCGGGCCTGGAGCGTTACCCCGCACGTGGCACAGAACACGACGAACCGCCGAAGCGCGATCGATCGAAGGACCACAGGACACCCGGGCTACGAGGTGAGCCAGCGCTTCCGCAAACGGGTGGAGGAGGTGTTTGGCTGGATGAAGACGGTGGGCTTGATGCGCAAGACCCGGCACCGGGGCACGGATCGGGTCGGCTGGGTCTTCACCTTCACTGCTGCGGCCTACAACCTGGTCCGTATCCGCAACCTGTTGGAGGCGACATAGCTCATGATCCCGCAAGATCTACCCGTGCGACACCGAACCGGTTCGTACCGGGAACGGCGATCCCTCTCCCTGCTCGGCACGCCTCCCGTCAGAGGCGTCCCGCCCAACCCAGTCACTTTCTCCGCAGCCTGCTAAGCACGTTGTTGGCGGGTCTGTCTGAGTCTTGCCATGGGCGGTTTCTTTCCCAGGCTTCGATGGGGTCGGTGATGATTGTAGTGCTTGAGCCAGGCGGGAAGCGAGGCGGCCCGGATCGCGGAGGTCCGGAACGGTTGGCGATAGGCCCAGCGTCGCTTGAGCGTCTGGATGAAGCGCTCCGCCTTGCCGTTGGTCTTGGGCGTGTAGGGACGGGTGAAGCTCTGCAGGATGCCTTCTTCCTCGCATAGCGTGCGGAAGGCCTTGGCCTCCGCATAGCACTTGGCGTTGTCCGTGAGCAGGCGCTGGCAGCGGATCCCGAGTCGCCCGAACCAGCGCAACGCTCGACGAAAGAACGCCACGGCGTACTTTGCGTTCTCGGCGGGCAGCACCTCGGCGTAGGCCAGGCGCGTATGGTCATCGACGCAGACGAACGCCACCTCCCAGCCCACTCCTCGCTTCTTGCGACTGCGATCGCCGTGAATCGCGTGTCCGACCCCCTCGATCCGCGCGAAGCGCTTGGCATCGATGTGGAACAGATCTCCAGGAGCGGCATGCTCGTAGCGCTGCGGCGGATCGAGCTCCTCCTCCAGCCGCCAAATCCGGCCCAGACCCTGCTGCTTGAGATGCCGCGAGACCGTCGATGCCGGGATCCCGGTCTCCAGCGCGATCTCCCACGCGGTCTTCCGACGCCGCCGCAGCCGCTCCATGCGGCGAATCGCCTTGAGCGGCGTCCGTTTCGGGATTCGGTGCGGACGAGAGAACCGGTCCTGCAATCCGACCTGGCCTTCGGAGTCGAACCGGTTCAACCATTTGTAGGCCGTCGGGCGGCTCACACCGGCTTCTCGAGCGGCACGAGCCAGCGGCCAACCCTGCTCTCGAACTCGCTGCGCCAAACGATGGCGAGCCCACGGAGTCAGCTTCGCGTTAGGATGAAGTCGCACCTGGGGGTTCTCCTTGAAGTCTGAGGTCGTCGAACAACCCCATCTTCTCAGAGAGCCCTCAGGTGTAAACAACGTCCTGGGGCACCACAACTAGGTAGGCTGCAGAGAGAGCCCTGCTTTATGTCGACGTCGTGCAGGCGCGTGAGGTCTTGGACTCGAGCTGCGATGTTGATGGTGCTGCCAACGAGGGCGTACTGAATCAGGTCCTTGCTCACCACCAGGCCCGCGACGCCGATGCCGCCGTGGAGGCCGATGCCCATTGCAAGCGGTGGGTGGCCGTCCTTCTAGAGCTCTCGCTTGTAATCCTCGAGCTCCACTCGCATCGCCAGGGCGGCGTGGGCGCGTCTTCGGTCTGCAAGCGGTTCGGCTCGAGGGCGCCGAACATTGCGAGCCAGGCCGTCACCGATCAGGGTGGAGACGTGTTCCCCGGTGTTCCGTGATGGCCGACTCATCCGTTCGAGGTAGCTGTTCAGGATCTTGACGAGAAGCCTGGGTCGACGCTCCCGCTGAGGGGCGGGTAGCCGACCAGGCCCGCAAAGACGACCATGACCTCTTGCTTCTTGGTCGTGCTCCGCTCACGATGATCCGCTCCACGAGCTGCTCGGGAGCGAAAAAAAGCCAAGGCGCGCTGCCGGCGACCAGCTCTGCCGAGGCGCACTCCACTCGGCTTCGGAGTGCCGACAGCTGCTTGGAGCTACGGCGCAGCAGGACGAGCAGAGCTGCGATGGCGAGCGTCGGTCCAACGAGCAGAACTCCGAGCGAGGGCATCAGCCCTCGCTGAGGGCCAGGGAGAGTCGGCAGATCGCGTTCGCGACGCCGACGATGCCAATCAGCTCCACGAATTGCTCCGCTGTACGCTGCCCGCGCAGCTTTCGGCTGCGGCGCTAAATGTGCACGGGGCGCGGCCGATGGTCTCGCGCGAGAACAGGACGATGGCCGCCTCGATCGGATCGAGCTCTGGCGAGGCAAGGTAGGTGAGGAACTCCTGGACCGGGTAGGGAGGCTCCGACTATCTGACCTTATTTGAAGTCCTTCGAATGAGTCGCAATAACGGCGCCCGTCCAACCGTGGGCCTGGGCGAAAGCCGCGAACCAGAATCCGGCCGTTCCCGCCAGCGATACCCCGAAAATCGCCCACAACATCGCGTCCGGATCGCCCGTTTTCGACCAGATCCCGGCCGTCGCGAGCGGCGCCAGCGCCGCCGCGACCATCATCGGTGCGCCCAGCGCGCCCATCAATTTCCCGTAATGTTCTCGCCCCAGCCATTCGGCCGGGGCGATGCCCCGCAGGATGGTGAGGATCCCGTTGGCGATGCCAAATCCGACGGCAAAGAGGCCGAGCCACCGCAGGTGCTGCGGCGACAGGATCAGGACCAGGATCGCGGCAGGCAGCAAGAGGGTCGAGAAGGCACCGACAACCACGATGCGCGCACGCTCGCCAAACAGCATCATGATCACGCGCCCCGTCACCTGCGCCGGTCCGACGAGGGCAACGGCGATGAGCATGGGCGCGGTTTCGACGCCGGTCGACTTGAGGTACGGAACGATCTGAAACATCACGCCCGAGACCGTGCCGGACCAGGCCGTGAACCACGCGGCCAGTCCCCAGAACACGGGGTTGACCAGCCGTTCTCGCATGACGTCGCGGCCTGCCCTGCCGTTCGTCTCGTTTCCGTCGTCAAGCTGCGGACGAGCATCTCGTTTTTCGGGAACAAACCACCAGTGGACGGGAACGCAGATCGCTAGGTTGAATGCGGCGAGTACGAGCAGCACCCGGCGCCACGGCATGAGACCAATCAGCGATTCGGTCAACGGAATGAAGACCGTCCCCGCAAAGCCTGCGATCAGGGTGAGCGCCGTGATGGCGCGCCGCGCGTCCGTACCGAAATGCTGGGCCAGAACCGCGAACACGGGTTCGTAGAGTATGGCCGCCATGCACGCGCCTAGCGCGAACCAGATGGCGTAAAACGCGTACGGATCGGCGATGGTGGACCAAAGCATCAGCAGAACGGCTGCGCACAGGGATCCGGCCGCCATGATGTAACGGCCGCCGTGACGATCGATCAGGGCGCCGATGGGGTAGGCGCACAGACCCGTGACCAGCAGCCCGGCCGTTGCGGCGCCGTTCAGCAGCATCAGCGACCATCCCAGGGACTCCTCCATCGGCAGAACGAACAGCGGAAAGGCATAGTAGGTCGAACCCCAGGATACGATCTGGGCGCAGCCCAAGGCCGCGATCAGGACACGGGGATGTCGCCTCAGTGCGCGCATGCCACGAAGTTACACTGGCATGGCGAGGATCCCCGTGCCGAAACCAAGGAGAGCGCGACTCCCAATATCGCAGTGCCGGCAGCTAGCGAACCGCACGAATCGCCCCTACCGCCAGGGCTACACCGATCAGACAAGAGCCCAGCGCGAGAAGGACGGCCGACGTCTCCCAGCGTCGCTCGTAGGGCTCCGCCCGGCGACGCGCGCTCACGCCGGGGATGCTCGGGAGATCGCCGTCGCCGCCCCGCACCTTGAGCTGAGCCTTCATGCCCTTCTCCATGTGATGGGGCACGTCGCAGTGCACCAGATAGGTCTTCTTTCCGCTCGGAACGATGAACACCCCCGTCCCCTCTGCGGGGCCGGTCACCTCAAGGCTGAACATACCCCCGGGGTACAGATACCGCGGCAGCCCGTGGATCATCCACTGATGGCGCACACTGTCCTGGTTCACGAGCGTGACCGACACCCTGGTGCACGGCGCCACGTCCCACTCCCGTCGGTCGTAGGCGAACATCGTCCCGGGAAAGTCCCGCGCAAACTCGACCCCCGCGCGCACGACGATCTCGAGCTCTCCTGCGATCGCGGGGCAGTCGCGCGGGAGCCGATCGTGGTTCTCGTTCATCACCATCCCGCCGGGCAGCATGCGCATGTTGTCGTGCGCCTGCATGTGGCCTGTTTGCTCTTGGGCGCCAGCCGAAACGGCCAGCGCTGTCACCACGACGAGGAGCGCGAGCCGTTTCAATTCAGGATCTCCGCGCCCGCCTGAACGAGGACCAACTGAGCGCGACAAGCCCCCCCAGGACCAACCCCAGGGCCAGCCCTACCCCTGCGCTTCTCAGGAGCGAAGGCGAGGCCCCGCCGGCGGCGCCCAACAGCCCCGCTTCGAGCTGACCCCAAATGGGGACCTTCTTTTCGTAGTAGGCAGCGCTGAAGAAGGGCGCCAGGTCGACCCCCTGCGTCAAGGGGCGCCCGGCCTCGCCCAAAAACGACCGGTACACGATCGCGCTGATGTTGCCCCCGGGGTTGATTCCGTCCGTCGTGATCCCCTTGGGCTTGTGATCGTGCAACAGCCAGATTCCGGGACCGTAGCTGTGCAAGCCGTCGTTTTCGGTGCGGAGCTCCAGATCGATGCGCTGAGCGGGGCTGATCCATACGACGTCGCGGGTGATCGGCGCCGAGTGGGCGACACCGTCGTAGTGCGTCACGGTGAACTTGTGCCCGTGCGTGTGCAGCGAGACGCCCTCGGCGCCGCCGTTCAGCACGCGGACCTTCACGGTCTGATCGGGCTCCACGACCACGAGCGATTCGCGCAGCGTGTACGGAAACGACCGCCCGTTGAGCAAGAAGTAGTCAGGCGCCTGGTCGGTGACGTCGTAGCGCCGGTTTGTGGCTTGCGCGACCAACCGCGGATCTCCCGCGGTCTGGACCACCTCGTGGAGCGTCCGGTCCATGTCCTGGTAGTGGAGGTCATATTCCCGATCGTAGGCCTCGCGCACGGCCACGGACGGATGGCGCACGTGGCCCGCCCCCACGTTCATCGTCTGGACCCAGTTGTTCGGGCGGTTCTCTTCCACCACGAACATGCCCTGCAGACCCATCATGATGTGGATGTTGGGCTGAACGTGACAGTGGTAGAACATCGTGCCGGTCTGCCGCGGGGTCATCTCGTACGTGCGGCTCTGGCCGGGCAGCACCGGCACCTCGCTGACCTGCGGGACCCCGTCGTTGCCCTCGCCAGAGGCGTCGCGGAACGGTTCGTGTTGATGATCGGCGCGCAGCACATCCACTGCTTCCGCCGGAGCCTAGAAGTTGGCCTCGAGCTCCGGAGCCGGGTGTATTCTAGGTCGAAACAGAAGCAGGGCGCAGTGGATCCCGGGGATTCTCGGGGCCGTCGTCCCGGAGTCTCCAGTGAGCGAAGAAGGTCTGACACGGCGCGTGTTTATGGCGTCGAGCGGGGGCGTGCTCGTCGGCACGCTGGCCTTCGCGGCGGGCGCTGTCGCCCTCGCGGCACCTACGCGGACATGGGCGCTCACCCTGAACGCCCTCGCCAAGGACGTAGGCGAAACCCTCCTGCGTTTCACCCGTCAGCTCTACCCGCACGACCGCCTGGAGGGCGCTGTCTACGCGCTGGTTGTGAGAGCGCTCGACGCCGAGGCCGCAGCCAGTCCCGACGTCACTAAGCTACTCACCGATGGGGTCGCCGCCCTCGACCGCGCCGCCGGTGGTCGCTGGCGGGACCAGCCGCAGGCGCGGCAGCTCGAGCTCGCCAAAGAGATGGAGCAGACGCCCTTCTTTCAGAAGGTCCGGAGCACTGCCGTGGTCGCGCTCTACGACAACGACATGGCCTTCGCCCACTTCGGCTACGAGGGTGCGTCGTTCGAGAAGGGCGGCTACCTCGGGCGCGGTTTCAACGACCTCGACTGGCTGCCCCAGCCCCCGACCGCAGACAGCACGCCTCTCTAGGAGGACAGACAAATGGCAAGGCACGCGCTGAACGACGACTCCGTGGTGGTGGTGATCGGGTCGGGCGCCGGTGGCGGCACTCTGGCAAACGAGCTGTGCCAGAAGGGGGTAGGCGTTGTTCTCCTCGAGGCGGGGAAGCGCGAGTCACCGCAGAGCTTCGTGAACGACGAGTGGGCCTCCTTCAACCAGATCACGTGGCTGGACAAACGCACGACCTCCGGCAGCTGGAGGGTCGCTCGCGACTTTCCGAACCTGCCCGCATGGATCTGCAAGACCGTCGGCGGTACCACGACTCACTGGGCGGGCGCGAGCCTCCGTATCCGCGAGCACGAGTTCCGCGCCAAGACCACGTACGGCCAGATCGAGGGGGCCAACCTACTGGACTGGCCGCTCACGGTGGCCGACCTGGAGCCCTACTACGACAAGGCCGAGGACAAGCTCGGCGTCACGCGCACCCACGAAATTCCCGGGCTGCCCGGAAACAACAACTTCAAGGTAATGCACGCCGGCGCGATGAAAGTCGGCTACAGGAACTGCCACACCGGGCGAATGGCGGTCAACAGCCGCCCCCGGGACGGGCGCGGCTCGTGCCTGCAGCTCGGCTTCTGCTTCCAGGGCTGTAAATCCAGAGCCAAGTGGTCGACGCTCTACACCGAGATCCCAGCCGCCGAGGCCACAGGGAGGCTGGATCTACGCGCCGAGAGTCCCGCGCTGCAGATCCAGACGGCGGCGGACGGGCGAGCATCGAGCGTGCTCTATGCCGACAGCGACGGCAATCCGCACGTTCAGAAGGCGCGCGCCGTTTGCGTGGCGGGGAACTCCATCGAGACGCCTCGGCTTCTGCTGAACTCCGCATCGCAGCAGTATCCCGACGGCCTCGCCAACTCCTCCGGCCAGGTGGGCAAGAACTACATGCGCCACACCACAGGGTCGGTGTACGCGACCTTCGAGAAGCCGGTTCACATGTACCGGGGTACGACCATGGCCGGAATCATCACCGATGAGAGCCGTCACGACACGGCCCGCGGCTTTGCGGGCGGCTACGAGCTGGAGACGGTCTCCCTCGGGCTACCGTTCATGGCCGCGTTTCTGGATCCCGGCGCGTGGGGCCGCGACTTCACCGCTGCCATGGATCAGTACGCCCACATGGCCGGCCTGTGGATCGTCGGCGAAGACATGCCCCAGGCGACCAACGCGGTCACCCTTCATCCCACCGAGAAGGACGGGTACGGCCTCCCCATCCCCAACGTCCACTTCGACGACCACCCCAATGACGTGGCCATGCGCAACCACGCCTACACGCAGGGTAGCGCGGTCTATACAGCCGCAGGCGCCCTGCAGAACTACCGCGTGCCACCGTATCCCTCGACCCATAACCTGGGTACGTGTCGGATGAGCGCCGACCCGAAGGACGGCGTCTGCAACGCCTTTGGGCAGGCTCACGACATCACCAACCTGTTCATCTCCGACGGCAGTCAGTTCACGACGAGCGCGGCAGAGAATCCGACCCTCACGATCGTAACGCTGGCCATCCGGCAGGCGGACTACATCGCCGAGCAGCTCAGCGAGCGCGCGCTCTAGGCACTCGAGCAGGGAACACCGAACCGGAGATTCTCAGGTCGGAGGACGGCAAGCAATGATGGGTCTCGACGGGGTACGCGTTCTCGAGCTGGGACAGGGCGTCTCCGCGGCCTACGCGACGAAGCAAATGGCCGACCTCGGCGCGGACGTGGTCAAGGTCGAGGACCCCGGCGGCGACTCCTCGCGCGCCCGGGGCCCGTTCCCAGCGCAGGCTGGGGACCTCGAGCAGAGCGGGCTCTTCCTCTACCTGAACGGGAACAAGCGCGGCCTCGCCCTGGACCTGACGAGCGAAGCCGGGCAAGAGCGCCTGCGGGAGCTTGTCAGCTGGGCCGAGATTCTGGTCCACAACTGGGCGCCGCCTGAGATGCGCCGACGGCGCATCGATTACGCCGAGTTCGACCGCTGGAACCCGGGGCTGGTCATGTGCTCGATCACGCCGTTCGGGCTGACCGGCCCCTACAGGGACTTCCGCGCCGAAGACCTGACGATCCAGCACGGGGGCGGCTGGGCATGGCTCATCCCGGGGGCGTCGGATCAGCCCGAGGCGCCGCCGCTCAAGGCGTATGGTCACCAGGCGGAGTTTCAGGGCGGGCTGGCGGCCACGGTGGCTACGCTGGGGGCCTACTTCAGCGCTCAGCGGACCGGTCGGGGCGAACACGTCGACCTGTCGCTGCAGGCGTACATCGCGTCCTTTACCGAGCAGAACATCATCGCCTACACCTATCAAGGTATGGTTGCGTCGCGCGCGGGCGCGCGCATTCTCGCGCCGGAGAACATCTACGAGTGTCAGGACGGGCTGATCTTCCTGGTGGTCGTCGAGCAGGATCAGTGGGAGCGCCTGGTCGAGCTGATGGGCAGGCCAGAGTGGTCCCAGCTCGAGATCTTTCAAACG
>CBDDEE010000027.1:0-313212 GCA_965226855.1 Myxococcota bacterium
AGCGCGACGCGCAGCGGATCCGGATCGCCGTCAGCGTGGCCTCCGAGCTGCAGCCAGCGGTCGAACTTTCGGTGATGGGTCAGCAGGAATTCTGAATGGTCGGGTGTCACGATCCAGGCCGAGCCTGTGACGTGGCCGTCCCGGCAGGTGCGTTCGAAGCAGTCCGGGTGGACACGAACGAACTGTCGCACGTGATCGACTCGCACCCGATCGTCCGGATGGACCGTGAGATAGCGCTCGAGCAGGTCGAGAAACGGATTGCGATGCATGGGACGGCCTGGCGAATCATAGCAGGGCAGCGGAGATCGAGAGTCAATTTCTGTCGCAATTTGTCAGTCAGATCAAATACTTACGTTGACATCTTGCAGGCCGCGCCGCATCCTCCCGGGAGATTCCACAAAGACTCGCGGGGGAGGCTGATGCAAGGCAGTCCTGAAGTAATCGAGGCGCTCAACGCGGTGCTCACCGCGGAGCTCACGGCCATCAACCAGTACTTCATTCACGCGAAGATGAACCAGAACTGGGGCTACTCGAAGATTGCGGACAACAAGCGGAGCGAGTCGATCGGCGAGATGAAGCATGCAGACAATCTGATCCAGCGCATTCTGTTTCTCGAAGGCATCCCGAACATGCAGCGTCTCTCATCCATCCGCATTGGCGAGAGCGTGCCCGAGCAACACAAGTCGGACCTGGAGCTGGAGAAGGATGCAGTCAAGCGGCTGAACGAGGCGATCGCGATCTGCCGCGACTACGCGGACAACGGCACGCGCGAGCTGCTGGAGGAGATCCTCCACGATGAAGAGGAAGGGCTCGACTATCTCGAGTCGCAGCTCGGCATGATCGAGGAGATCGGCAAGGAGCGTTACCTGGCCGAGCAGATGTGATCGGTCCAGATTGGCCCATGCTACCCTTTTCGGGGTGAGGTACGTCGACGCGGAGCAGGTGAAGGAGCTGGCCCGGACCTACGGGACCCCGCTGTACGCCTACGACGCGGGCCTGATCCGCGATCGCATCCAGCAGCTGAGCGGCTTCGACGTGCTTCGCTTTGCGCAGAAGGCCTGCTCCAACGTACACATCTTGCGCCTGATGCGCGCAGAGGGCGTGCTCGTTGACGCCGTCTCGCTCGGCGAGCTCGAGCGCGCCGTACGGGCTGGCTACACCGGAGAGGGTGATCGGCCCGGCGTGGTCTACACGGCGGACATCGTGACGGAAAAGGCACTCGATCGCATCGTGGAGCTCGACGTGCCGCTCAACGCCGGCTCCACAGATAGCCTGGAGCAGCTCGGTCGACGCATGCCGGGGCACCGCGTCTGGCTGCGCGTGAATCCGGGCTTCGGGCACGGGCACAGCCGCAAGACGAACACGGGTGGCGAGTGGAGCAAGCACGGGATCTGGTACGAGCACCTCGACGAGGCGGTACGCCAGATCGAGAAGTACAGGCTCGACCTGCAAGGTCTGCACATGCACATCGGTTCGGGCACGGACCTCGAACATCTGAAACGGGTCTGCGAGGCGATGGTCGAGCAGGTGCGGGCGCTGAACCTGGATCTGCGCGCGATCTCCGCGGGCGGCGGGCTGCCCATCTCGTACCGCGAGAGTGATCCGCCTCTGGATACGCAGGCGCTCTTTCTGCTCTGGCACGCGGCGCGCAAGCGGATCGAAGCGAGCCTAGGCCACGCGGTCTCGCTCGAGCTCGAGCCGGGCCGCTATCTGGTGGGCGAGGCCGGGATTCTCGTCGCTGAGGTTCGCGCCACCAAGCACATGGGCCCGAACCGCTTCGTACTGGTCGACGCGGGCTTCGACAACCTCATGCGGCCGGCCATGTACGGCAGCTACCACGCGATCAGCGTGGTGACCCGCGCGGGCGCACTCGCGACGGGACCGACGGAGCCGACGGTGGTGGGCGGGCCGCTGTGCGAGTCGGGGGACGTGTTCACGCAGGGCGATGGGGGCGAGGTCGTTCCGCGCGACCTTCCGGGCGCGGCGGTCGGAGACCTCGTCGTGCTTCACGACGCTGGCGCCTACGCGGCGTCGATGGCGAGCAACTACAACTCACGCCCGCTCGCGCCGGAGGTCTTGATCGACGGACGGGATGTTCGGCTGATCCGGCGCCGCCAGACGATCGAAGACCTATTGTCGTTGGAGGACGTCTAGCGCGAGAGGACTCTCCTTACCCGTCGGCCACCGTCTCGGTCTCGTGGGTGGTCTCGTAGGCCAGAGTCTCCCCTTCAGAGTGGGCGATGACTGCGGCACCAATGCTGTCGCTCGTGATGTTCACCATCGTGCGGTACATGTCGAGCGGGCGATCAACGGCGAGCATCACCCCCACGAGTGCGTATGCCGCCGGGGTGGCGAGCCCCACCGCCTCGAGGACGATGAAGATCATCACCAGCCCCGCGGATGGAATGCCCGCGGCGCCGATAGAGGCGAGGAGCGCGGTGATCACGACCACCACCTGCTGGGTCAGGTCTAGTTCCACGCCGAGGGCTTGCGCGATGAACAGGGCCCCGGCGCACTCGTAGAGGGCGGTGCCATCCATGTTGATCGTCGCCCCCATGGGGAGGACGAAGCTGGTCACCCTGTTCGATACACCTGCGTTCTTCTCAATGCAGGCCATCGTCACCGGCAGCGTGACGGACGAGGAGCTAGTGGAGAAAGCCGTCGCCATGGCAGAGCCCATGGCCCGGTAGTGAGCTGTCGGACTCTTGCGGGTGAACACGTAGAAGATCGCGGGCAGGACCACCACGATGTGAATGGTGAGGCCGAACGCGATCGTGAGCATGTACTTGCCCACCTGCTCGATCACACCAAAGCCCATGCTGCCCACAGCCGTGACGATGAGCCCGAACACGCCGATCGGAAGGAACCGGATCACGAGGCCCGTCAGCTTCATCATCGCCTCGAAAGTGGAAGCGAAGAAATCCCTGAGCACTGTCCCGGCTCTGCCGTGCATGGTGCCAATCGTGGCGCCGAAGCAGATGCAGAAGAAGATCAGACCGAGGATGTCCATGGAGGCCGCCGCCTCGATCGGATTGAGCGGGATCATTCGAATGATGATTTCGGCGAGGGAGCCGGGTGTCTCGAGGTCCTCCGGCCGGATCTGCTCCACACTCGGAGCTTCGAGACCAGCGCCAGGTCGGATGAGATTGCAAAGGGTGAGCCCCACCAAGACTGCCGCCAGGCTCGTCATCAAGTAGTAGATGATCGTCTTCGCGCCGAGGCGACCGAGGCTCCGAGCGTCCCCGATCGAGGCCACTCCGCTCACGATCGAGGTGAAGATCAACGGCACGATGATCATGCGCATCAGACGCATGAAGATCTCGCCCAGCGCCACGACGAACGGAACCGCACCAAAAAACGCCGCGAACACCGCACCTAGGGCCATCGCGATCAGCACCTGCCAGTGCAGCTGCAATTTCACTTGCCCACCTCAGTACCACACGCCTGGTGCGAGCCCCCAGACCTGTGGAGCCAGGTCGCGGCTCCAGCGCACGATCGCGAGTGCCACCAGCATGATACCCTCGAGGCGGGTCAGGCGCCAGCCCGTGCGCATGAACAGGAGCACGAAGGCGACCATCAACGTCATCATGACGACGCCCGGCGTCGCGACTGGGTTCACTTTAAGGGGATGAAGGAACGCCGCCAGTCCCAGTACGCCGAGCAAGTTGAACAGGTCGCTGCCGATCAGTGTTCCCGCGATCAGTCCCGTGCGGCCCCGGCGCGCCGCAGCTACCGAGGTGGCGAGCTCGGGCAACGAGGTTCCACCAGCCACGATGGTGATCCCGATCGCCCATTCCGAAAGGCCCATGCCCGCTGCGAGTGCTGACGCCGCGTTCACCAACATGTGGGCTCCGCCGATCACCGCTGCCAGCCCGATCACGAGCACGACGAAGTCGACCGCTCGCGCCTTCCCGAGGGCGACATCTTCTTCCTCGTGCTCCTGGTTTGCGCTGTGCAAGGTGAGAAACAGCATGTACACGGCCAGGAGCGAGACCATCAGGGCTCCCTCCCAGCGCTTGAGCTGGTCGTCGCCCAGCAGCCAGAGCAGCAGCGTCGCGGCGGCGAGCAGGACAGCCGTGTCGCGCATGACGAGGCTGCGCGTGGTGGGAATGGCCGCGAACAGGGCACAGCCCCCAAGGATGAAACCGAGGTTGAAGATGTTCGAGCCGACCACGTTCCCAACTGAGATGTCGGGCTGTCCGTTCAGCGCAGCGACCAGCGTCACCACGATCTCCGGGGCCGAGGTTCCGAGCGCGACGATGGTGGAGCCGATCAGCGCGTCGGACACGTTGATCCGCCGCGCGATGCGACAGGCGGAGACCACGGTCCATTCGGCGCCTTTCCAGAGCAGCGCGGTCGCAACGAGCAGGAGCCCGAGGCTTATCAGCGCCTGCGAGCTCATCCCGTGCGCGACTCGCGCCTCTTCTCGCGTCGCTTCTCGATCTCGGAACGGACCGACTCAGGCTCGTAGCGCTCCCGATCCCGCGCGGCCTTGCGCTCCAGAGCCTCGCTCAGCTCGGGTTGCGACAGGGACAGGATCCGAGCGGCGAGAAGGGCGGCGTTCTCCGCGCGGTTGAGTCCGACCGTCGCGACCGGAGTGCCGGGGGGCATCTGGGCGGAAGCCAGCAGCGCGTCCACGCCGCTGAGCGGCCCGACCGCGAGGGGCACGGCGATGACCGGGAGTAGAGTGTGCGCGGCAGCCACTCCTGCCAGCTGGGCCGAGAGACCGGCCAAGGTGATCAGCACCCCGACCCCTTCCTTCTCAGCGTTCTTCACACACTCGGCCGTGGCGTCTGGGGTGCGGTGGGCCGAGAGTACGCGGATGGCACTGGGGATCCCCAGCTCGTCTAGGGTCTTCTCGCAGTCCAGCGCGGGGTCGAGATCGCTCGGGCTCCCGCACAGGATCAGGACCGTCCGCACAGCTTCGCTCGAACTCATGCGATTCTCCCGCTCGAGAGGCTCCGGAGCAGCAGCACGCTACCTGGCCGCGCGCTCGGAGTCGAGCGGGGCCAGGTGTGCCCTGCGCGAAAACTGGAAGAGAAGGCTGGGGGGCGCCGGTTCAGCCCGGGCGGACTGACGTGCTGCGCCCACCGGCCGGCTCGCGGTAGGTGATGAAGCCGTGTGTCGGGTCGTATGGCGAGACGCCGCATTGGACTCGGTCTCCCAGGATGACCCGGATGTGGAAGCGGCGCATGCGGCCAGAGAGCTGCGCCGTGATCACGTGTCCGTTCTCGAGCTTCACCCGGTAACGGCCACCCCCCAGGATCTTCTCTACCTGACCGCTGATTTGAACGAGGTCCTTCTTTGACATCCACTCTCCGCTTACAGTTCGCTTACGGTTTCCGGGCTGAGCCCCGCGGCGCGGGCGCATTATAGCCCCCCGCCCGATCGGCACCCATAGCTCCCAAGCCCGGGCGGAGCCTGCCCTTCAGCCGTCCAGGGACCGCGGGGAAGGCGGCGGGTCGATCGAGAGGAGCTCGGGTGCTGCCTCGGTCTGAATCGTTGTGTGCTCGATGGCGTACTGCTGGTGGAGTAGCTGGTGAGCGGCGCGGCGTACGCCCTCGCCATCGGCTCCCGGCTCGAGGTCGATGTGGGCGCTCATCGCCGGGAAGCCGGAGGTGACGGTCCAGATGTGGAGGTCGTGCACGGCCAGCACACCCGGCAGGGCCGCGACGCGCTCGGCGATCTTCTCCACGTCGAGGTGGCTGGGCGCCCCTTCTAGCAGGATGTCGACCGACTCCACGATCAGACGCGCCGCGCTGGCGACGAGCAGCGCCGCGATGAAAAGCCCCGCGAGTGCATCCGCCGCCTGCAGGTCCCAAAGCAAGAGACAGAGCGCCGCCCCGATCGCCGCGAGCGACCCCAGCGCATCTCCGATCACGTGGAAGAAGGCCCCGCGTACATTCAGGTTCTCCCGCGCCGAGGACGCCAGGAAGCTGGCTGAGGCGATGTTCGCGAGCAAGCCGATCACGGCCACGCCCAGCATCGGTCCTGCGGCGATGTCGTGCGGCTCCCCCAGACGCGAGAGGGACTCGAAGGCGATCGCGGCGCTGACCCCTCCCAGCAAGAGACCGTTGGCAAGTGCCGCCAGGATCTCCGCCCGCCCGTAGCCGTAGCTCTTCCGGGCCGTGCGTGGCCGCTCACTTATCCAGGCCGCGAAGAGCGCGAGTCCGAGCGCCCCCGCATCGGTCAGCATGTGTCCCGCATCCGCGAGCAACGCGACGGAGCCCGTCAGCCACCCGCCGATCGCTTCCAGGACCAGCACCAGAGTCGTCAGGGCGAACGCGATGCGAAGTCGGCCCCTGATCGCAGAGCCAGGCGCGTGCGCGTGCGAATGGGTGTGCGCGTGGGTCATCGAGAGTCCTGAGCAAGCGTGAACCTTGAACCCGCGCGAAACAAGCCGTCACGACTGTCCTCTCTCGTCCGTCTAGAATGGGACCTTCGGACGGAACAGGAGAAAGACATGTGGCTCTGGATGGTTCCGACGCTGGTCATCGCCGTGCTGCTCACGATCCCGCCCCTCGGCGCGTTCCTGGGGCTCTGGGGACCCCTCGGCGGCTTCTTCCCCTTCTTCATCGGGATCTTCCTCTCGCTGCTGACTGCCATCACCCTTGCGGCGGCGGCGGCCTTCGCCGCGGTGACGGCAAGGCCGTGGCGGGGCTCCGCCGTCAGAGGAGCCGCACTGCCGCTCGTGGTGCTGGTCGCGGTCTTCCTCTCCCGCCCCGGTAACGTCGCGATCAACGACGTCTCGACGGATCTCGAGAAACGCCCGGGCTTCACACCGGACGTGGCGGCGGCCGCTGGCGTGACGCAGCAGACCGAGGAGAGCCTGGCCTACTTCGCAGAGGTGCAGCGCGAGCACTATCCAGAGGTCCAGTCGCTCCTTCTGCCCGAGGCTCCGGCCCAGGCCTGGAACAGGGTCCTCGAGACGGCCCGGGACATGCCCCGCTGGCAGGTGACGCGCGAGGAGCCCGGCAGCGGTCAGATCGAGGCCATCGCTGAGAGCCGCATCTTCCACTTCGTGGACGACGTCGTGATCCGGATCCGCCCGGAGGGCTCCGGCTCGCGGGTAGACATGCGTTCACGTTCGCGCGTGGGGCAGGGAGATCTCGGTGCGAACTCGCGGCGCATCCTCGCTTTTCAGGTGGCCCTCGCGAACTAACTCGTCTCAGCCTCGAGCGCGGCGTCGATCATCGCGCTCATGCCCTCGACCGTGCGCACGCGGACTTTCTTGCCGTTGATGTAAAGCGTTGGCGTGCCGCGGACGTCGACCTCGCCGCCGCCGCGATAATCCGCGGTGACCATCCCGTCATAGGCCGCCTTGTTCGCCTCCATGTCGCGATTGAAGCGCTCCACGTCGAGGCCCGCCTGCTCGGCGTACTCCGAGATCTTCGCGGCGTCGAGGTCGCCTCCGGCCTCGAACAGGACGTCGTGCATCTCCCAGAACTTGCCCTGCTCCATGGCAGCGAGCGATGCGATGGCCGTCGGCCGGGCGGCCTTGTGGAAGCTCAAAGGGAAGTGCTTGTACACAAGTCGCACGTCGTCGGGGTACTTCTCGAGGACGGCCTCCAGGATCGGCTGTGCGCGCGCGCAGAACGGACACTGAAAGTCGGAGTACTCGACGATGGTGACCGGTGCGTTCGGATTGCCGCGGATGGGGGCCTTGCCGAGCTCGATCGTGTAGACCCGGTTGAGTTCTTCCTGGGCTTGCTGCGCTCGGGCCTGCGCCTTCGGGAGCTTCTTCTCCAGTGCCACCAGCTTCTCGAGGATCTCCGCCTGGACCCGCTTGATCTCCTGCATGTCAGCGGCGGACCCCGCTGGCTGGCAAGCCACTAGGCTGAGGATCAGGGCCAGTACGGCGGTCGAGGCGAGAACGTTTTGCATGGGCGAAATCTCCGACTTGGTGCAACCCCTGCGCGGGAACAACCGGAACTCCACGTTTCTCTACGGGAGATCAAAGTGCAACTTTATTTCCTGCGGCGCCGCACCGCCAGTCGCACGCGTTGCGTCGCTGGGGTCGTTTGACCGCGATTTCGAGCGCGGGATAGACTCGTGAGTCGGCGTTTGAGAGAGGTTCCCAGTATGAATTTTGGCTTCACAGAAGAGCAGGAATTCCTTCGCACGACTGCTCGTGAGTTCCTGGAGAACGAGTGTCCCTCGAGCGTCGTCCGCGAGCTGATGGAGACCGAGCCCGGCTACTCGCCAGACCTGTGGAAGAGGATGGCGGAGCTCGGCTGGACCGGACTGCTCATCCCCGAGGAGTACGGGGGCGCGGAGCTGGGCTTCGTCGACCTGGTGGTCATCCTCGAGGAGATGGGCCGGGCCGTCATGCCCTCGCCGTTTTTCGCGAACCTGCTCGGCACGATCGCGGTGCTCGAGGCGGGCGACGAGCCCACCAAGAAGGAGCTCCTGACCGACGTCGCTGCGGGCCAGCGCATCCTGAGCTTCGCGATCACCGAGGCAGCAGGAACGGAGCAAGCGAACGACATCGCCGCGCGGGCGGAAGCGGCTGGAGACGGCTACCGGCTGAGCGGCACCAAGCTGTTCGTACCAGACGCCCAGAACGCCGACACGCTGATCGTTGCCGCCCGTAGCGGCGCTGAGGGCGAGGCCGGTATCTCGCTGCTTCTCGTAGACAAGGGCGCTGCCGGCCTGACGATCACGCCACTCCAGTCCATGGACATGACCCGCCGCATTGCCGAGGTGACCTTCGACAAGACTCCGGCAAAGCTGCTCGGCCGGCTCGACCATGGCTGGTCGACCTGGGAGAAGGTCCGGACGGGCGCGCTCGTGGCGCTCTCCGCAGAGGCCGTCGGCGGCGCGCAGAAGGTCCTGGACGATTCCGTCGCCTACGCCAAGGAGCGCGTCCAGTTCGGCAAGCCGATCGGCGTGAACCAGGCGATCAAGCACAAGTGCGCCGACATGCTGATTGAGGTCGAGTCCTCCAAGTCGATCACCTACTACGCCGCCTGGGCCCTCGCTGAAGGCATCGACGAGGCGCCGCTCGCGGCGTCGATGGCCAAGGCTTATACCAGCGACGCGTACCGTCACTGCTCCGCGGAGAACATCCAGATCCACGGCGGGGTCGGCTTCACCTGGGAGTACGACTGTCATCTCTACTTCAAGCGGGCCAAGGCGATCGAGGTGACCTTCGGGGATCCTACCCAACACCGCGAACGAGTCGCCCAGCTCCTGAATATCTAGTCTTGTGGGACCCGGCCGCGGGCGTCCGCGGCCACCCACCTTCGTTCAGGCCTACGGCCTTCGCTGCGCGCCGCGCCTTCGGCGCGGCTTGCGATCACGCTCCCTCGCTCGGGCATGCGGCCTTTGCCGCGCGCGCCGCTCGCGCGGCGGGCTAGCTGCTAGCGGGCTCTCAGGGTCTCGAGGGCGGCGCGGCGTAGGGGCGCGGGGTCTGGGGCTTGGCCGCACCACAGGCGCAGCTGCTCTCGGGCCTGGTGGACGAGCATGTCGAGGCCGTCCTGGGTCCCGCAGCCACGGCCACGCGCTTCGCGTAGGAGCCGCGTCTCGAGCGGTCGGTACACCGTGTCGAAGACGATGGCGCCCGGCCGCAGCCGCTCGGCCTCGACCGGGGTCGCGTCCGTGTCGGGATGCATCCCGAGCGGGGTAGTGTTCACCAGCAGGTCCCAGGGTTCGTCGAGTGTGCCCACGCTCGCGCCGAGCTGCGCCGCGAGCCGTTCCGCCCGGCCCGCGCTGCGGTTCACGACGTTGACCTCGAGCTCCAGCGCGCGCAGCGCGTAGACCACGGCGCGTGCCGCACCCCCGGCGCCCACGACGGTCGCGCGCCTGCCCCGCCACTCTCCCAGGCCCTCCAGCGTCTGGCGCACACCCAGCCAGTCGGTGTTGTCGGCCACGAGCTCGTCTCCGACACGCGTGAGTGTATTCGCGGCGCCGATCCGCTGCGCGTGTTCGCTCGCGCGATCGGCGAGCCCGAGCACGGCCTCCTTGTGGGGGAGCGAGACCGAGAGCTGGCGGATTCCGAGTGCACGCATGCCCGCAACGGCGGCGGCGAGATCGGCACTCGTCACGTCGAAGGCCAGGTAGCGAGCGCGGAGGCCCAGCGCTTGGTACGCAGTCTCATGTAGGAGGGGCGACAGCGTGTGGCCGGCAGGGTGCAGGACGATCCCGCAGAGGACCGGTAACTCGGAGTCCACGCGGCTCACGGGGTCGAGTGTAGCAATCGCAACGTCTGGCCCGCGGCCCGGACGAGCCAGGGCCCGAAGTCCGGCCCGTGGAAGGACATGCAGGCCTCGTAGCTCCCGGCCGCGTAGGCCCGCTCCGTGACCGCGTAGCCGATCCAGTCGTTCGCGTGTGCGATCACGAACGCGTCTAGGTCTGGAGCCACCTGAGCGCGGATCGCGTCGCCCACGGCAGAGGCCGGCTCGGCGGGCAGCGCCAGCAGCACGGCGCCACCGATGCGGACCGCCACGATCGGCACGCTGCGGGAGAGCTCGCGCTCGAGCGCCCGCCGGCTTAGCGGTCCGAGCCACCACAGCGGACAGAAGCGACGCATGCGAGGGGGCGGAGCTTCGACCTCGTTCTCGACCGCCGCAAGCTCTGCGGGCTGGGACGGCGGCAGCTGACGGAGCCCCGCGAGAACCGCGCGACCCAGTGCGACGCCGATCTCGCTCGTCTGTGCGCGCTGCGCTCTCAATGCCTCCGGCCAAAGCGGGCCTAGCAGGCTGCTGAAAAACTCCTCATCGAAGGGTACCTTTGAGGGAAGCCCCAAGGGGGAGATGTGAGAGGACCGCAGACGCTCCAGGGTGGGATCTTCAGCTACGTATCGCTGGAGTCCCGGATTCCCGAGGACCATCCGCTTCGAGCGATCCGGCGACTGGTGGACGCGGCGCTGGAGCAGCTGTCGCGACGCTTCGATGGTATCTACGCCAAAGGGGTCGGCCGACCGTCGGTCCCGCCGGAGCAGCTGTTGCGGGCGCTGCTGTTGCAGGTGCTGTACACGATCCGGAGCGAGCGCCAGCTGATCGAGCAGATCGACTACAACCTGCTCTACCGCTGGTTCGTGGGCCTGGAGCTGGACGATGAGGTGTTCAGCGCGACGGTGTTCACCAAGAATCGGGAACGGCTGCTGAAGGGCGAGATCGCTCAGCATTTCTTCGAGGCGGTGCTGGCGCAGGCGGAGTCGGAGGGGTTGGTGTCATCGGAGCACTTCACGGTGGACGGGACGCTGATCGAGGCGTGGGCGAGCCAGAAGAGCTTCGTGCGCAAGGACGAGAAGCGCAGGGACGATGACGACCCGGGCAACCCGACGGTCAACTTCCGGGGCGAGAAGCGGAGCAACCAGACGCATGCGTCGAGGACGGATCCGGACGCCCGACTGGCGGGGATGAGGGGCCAGGGCGCGCGGCTCGCGTATCAGGGACACGTCGTGACGGAGAACCGCAACGGCCTGGTGGTGGCGGCGAAGCTCACTCAGGCGTCGGGGTATGCGGAGCGCGAAGCGGCTCTCGAGATGGTGCTGGGTCTGGGGGGCGCTCGCCGGATCACCCTGGCTGGAGACAAGGGCTACGACGCCAAGAGCTTTGTGCAGGCGCTTCGGGCCTGGAGCGTTACCCCGCACGTGGCACAGAACACGACGAACCGCCGAAGCGCGATCGATCGAAGGACCACAGGACACCCGGGCTACGAGGTGAGCCAGCGCTTCCGCAAACGGGTGGAGGAGGTGTTTGGCTGGATGAAGACGGTGGGCTTGATGCGCAAGACCCGGCACCGGGGCACGGATCGGGTCGGCTGGGTCTTCACCTTCACTGCTGCGGCCTACAACCTGGTCCGTATCCGCAACCTGTTGGAGGCGACATAGCTCATGATCCCGCAAGATCTACCCGTGCGACACCGAACCGGTTCGTACCGGGAACGGCGATCCCTCTCCCTGCTCGGCACGCCTCCCGTCAGAGGCGTCCCGCCCAACCCAGTTACTTTCTCCGCAGCCTGCTAGGCTGCTCGTGGGCGCCTGGTCCCCCAGCGGACCGGGCACGAAGACCGCCCGCCAGCCCCGCTCCTCGAGCCAGGCCCGCGAGCGACCGGGGAAGTCTGCCGAGTACGACCGGGAGCTGGGCGAGAGGACGATCGGGTGGGTGCCGTAGGCGAAGAGCACGATCGGGGCGCGCCTGGCAGCGAAGTCGAAGCGCAGCAAGGGCAGGGCAGTCTCCCGTCTGCCTTCGGCAGACCGGCGGTTCACGGACAGGTCGGCCCTTGCGATCCCGCTGGAAACGCGCGCCGGTGCCAGATCCGAAACGGCTCCGGCAAGCGCCTGTATCGATGCGTGCCGCAGGTCCGCGAGAGCCCCGGGTCTGAAGCTCCCCGTCGAAACGCGCTCGGGCACGAAGCCCTGCATGTAGCCCCCGGGGCCCGAATGGGTGTGCGTGGCGACGACGATCAGCATGTCCAGGCCCAGCTTCTCGCCGTCGGCCCCCAGGGGCTCACGCAGCGCCGGGCGGGGAATCAGAATGTCGAGCGCGACCAGCCCCACGCGCAGCGCGGGCGTGTCGATGACGATGGCGAGTGCCTCTGGCTGGCCCCAGATCCCTGTGGCACGCCGGTCAGAGAACGAGGCGTAGCCCGCCAGCACGCCTCCCTCGGGGGTTGCCAGGGGCGCGCTGCCGAGCCCGACGCGAAGGTCGGCGGACCGCGCCGGGAGCGCCAGCAGCAGGCAGGCGCAGAGCAGCGTTCCAGCGCTACTGGCCCTGACCCTGGGAAACACGTTCGCGCACGGCTCGCAAGTCGTCCCAAACCGCCTGCCGTGCCTCGCGCGTGTAGTTTCGCAGCAGGTATGCCGGGTGGTAGGTCGGCATGAGCGGGATGCCGTTCCACTCCTGCCAGATCCCGCGCGTCCTCGTGATCGCGACCTGGCGACCGAGCAGCGTGCTCGCGGCTGGCTTGCCCAGTGTGACGATCACTTCGGGCCGAATCGCAAGGAGCTGGCGCTCCAGGAAGGGGCTGCACGTTGCCACTTCCGGCGGGCGTGGGTCGCGGTTCCCCGGCGGTCTGCACTTGACCACGTTGCAGATGTAGACGTCCTCACGGGTCCAGCCGACACTCTCGATGATCTTCGAGAGCAGCTCGCCGGCCCTGCCGACGAAAGGCCTGCCCGAGCGATCCTCGTCGGCGCCCGGCCCCTCGCCCACGAACACTACGGGCGCTGCGGGGTTCCCCTCGCCGAACACGATGCTGCGTCGCTGCTCGCAGAGCGAGCAGCGGGTGCACTCCCCCAGGTCCTCGCGAATCCGCGCCAGCTCCGCGGCCTTCTCCGCAGCGACGAACGAGAGCTCGAGCGGCTCCGCGAGTGCCGCCACGCGGGGTCGGAACGCCCCCCGCTGCGGGGAGTGCGGCTCTGGTGTCCTCTGCGGCCCCTGCCGCACGGTGCGTGCCCGCGGTGGCGCCGACCCCCGACCCACGTACTCGACCCCCTCCTGCGCGAGCTCCCGCAACGAATCCCGAATTCGCCCGACGATCTCGCCACGTTCTCCTGGCATAGGAATGTCCTCGTCGTTCGGGGTCTAGCGTTCCGCCTGCCGCAAGCCCTCGCCGAAGGCGAGGGCGCGCAGCGAGCCGGAGGCGAGCGAAGGCGGGTGGCCCGCGGCCGCCTTCGGGCCGGGTCCCACAAGACCTGCCTGCGACCGGAAGCCGTGGCGGATCAGCTCCAGCTTGTCCATCAGCTCGAACTCGAAGCCTGGGTCGTTCGCCTCGTCGTGGCAGGAGCCACAGATCTGAAGCAGCACGCAGGTCTCGCACTTCTCGGTGAGCCGCAGGATCTCGTCGCGCGCGCCGTTCTTCGCGTGCCTTCCGCCGGGGCCATGGCAGCTCTCACAGCCGACTCCCGCGAGCGCAGTGCTGGCAGGCCAGCCGGTCGGCTCTCCGAAGCCGGTCGTGTGACAGCTCTGACACTCCGAATTTTGCGCGTTCCCGTTGGACTCGAGCGTCTGTAGCGCCCCCGCGTGCGACGATTCAGACCAGAGTGCGTGCTCCTTGGCGTGACACGTCTGGCAAGTCGCGGAGCCCACGTAGTCGGCGCTCTCGAACAAGTTTCGCTCGCGCAGGTCCCTCTCCTCGAGCAGCTTCTTGCGCTCCTCCAGCGATAGCGCGGCGAAGCGCACGTTCGCGGAGTGCGAGATCAGGGGCAGCCTCTCGGCAAAGCTGAAGCGGAGCGAGTGCTCCGGGGTGTGACAGCCGGCGCAGGTACTCTCGAAACCGACTGCGGCGAACTGTGGCGACTGGTGTGGTCCGCCCCGACCGTGGCAGTTCTCGCACTGCACGCCCTCGAGATGGGTGTAGGGACTCGCAGCCGCGAAGCCGCCCGGCTCGCCCCATCCGACGGTGTGACACGGCAGGCACTCCGGGTTTCGCTCCTCGCCGTGCTCGATCAGGGTCTCGAAGGCGTGAGCGTGGCTCGTGAGCTGCCAGGTCGTGTGCTGCGTGGCATGGCAGACCGAGCAGAACTCCTCCCCGCTGTATCCCGTCTTGTCCAGCACGATCGGGTTCGGCACGCCGAGGGCCTCTTTGACCTGCATGCCGAGCAGCGCGTAGGCCCGTGCGCCAGCGCCGTGCACCCGCATGATGACACGGCCCCCGCGGTCGATTATGAGGGTATCGGGAACGGATAGGCGGTGGGCGTAGTCGCGGGCCGCGGTGCCCCCTGGGTCGGTGTAGAGCACGAGCTCCAGGTCGAGCTCCTTCGCCATCTCCTCGATCACGTACCTGCGGTTGCTCGTGCTCACGGGCACGATGTGGAGGTCCGGATTCGCGAGCTCTCGCGCGAGGCGGTCGAAGTACAAGAGCGCCTCGTGGCAGTGCGGGCAGGTGGGCAGGAAGAAGACGAGAACCACGACCCTTCCGGCCAGTGTCTCGAGGGCCACGCTGGCTCCGGCGAGGCTGCGCACCGTGAACGGCGGTGCGGCCGGAGCAATCCCCAGTTCGGGCAGGACGCCGTCAGTCGCCTGATCGAAGTACAGGATGCGGTGCAGCTCGCTCTCACGATACTCGGCCATCCGGTCGGCGTCGCCCTCGACGCCGCCCCAGCCGTAGATCATGAAGCCCTGGGCGTCCACGACCAGGACACCGGCGAGTCCCGGGGCCAGGTTCAGCTTCCGCGCGATCCCTCCGTCCGCGTCGACCAGGATGGGGAAGTCGAGCCCGTGCGTGTTCGCGAAGCGAAGCGCTGTCCTGGGCAGCGGGTCGCGGTTGATGCCGAGCAGCTGGACGTTTGCATCGCGGGCCTGGGGGATGAGGCCGGCAATGATTGCGGCCATCCGCTCCACCTGAGGGTCCGTCGAGGAAAAGACAAAGATCACGCCGCGCTTCGACTGCATGAGCTCCGTCCCGGCGCGCCCGCCGCGCAAGAGCCGGCCCTCGAAGCGGGGCAGGGTCCTGCCAACTCTCTGGGGCTCGTCCTGGGCCACGGCTCGCGTGCCGGCCCAGCCGACGAGGACGAGAACCAGGGCGCTGCCCGCGAGCGCGGCCAGTCGGACAAGCACAGGCGCGGAGTGATTCGGCATCGATCCTCGGCAAGCGCAGCAGGGCCGATGGTAGGGAGGGCTCTCCGGGTGTCAATCTCGGCTGCGGCGTTTACGCGGAGCCCGGCGCTGCGTAGACTCTGGTCGGGGAGACCGCATGGGTGCACCTTCGGCAAGAGAGTTCACGAAGCAGCTGGCGGAACGCGTCGGTGCGGGCGAGAAGGTCGTCGTGGCCACGGTCGTCTCGATCGACGGCAGCGCATCGGCGCGCCCGGGAGCGAAGGCTCTCTTCGACGCACAAGGGCGGCTCGTCTACGGCTGGATCGGAGGCGGCTGCGCAGAGAGCGCGGTTCGGGACGCCGCACTAGAGGCGTTGGCGGAGCGTCACCCCAGGGTGATTCGTCTCGACCTGGACGACGAGGTGCTCGGCGTGGGCATGCCGTGCGGTGGCTACATGAGCATCTACGTGGAGCCCATGCTGCCAGAGCCGAAGCTCCTCATCCTGGGTCACGGGACCATCGCCGAGACCGTCGCGCAGCTCGGCCACCTGCTCGAGTTCCACGTCATGGTGAACGACGCCCTGGCGAGCGAGGAGGCGTTCCCTCGCGCCCACGTCCGCGTTACCGAGGATCTGGACTACGCCAAGGCCGAAGCAGACGAGGAAACCTACGTCGTCATCACGACCCAGCACAAGAGTGACTACCAGGCGCTCGAGAGGGTACTGCGACAGGGTCCGGCCTACGTCGGCCTCGTCGCTAGCCCCAAGCGCAGTGCGCTCCTGTTCGAGCGCCTGCACGAGGACGGCTTCGAGCTCGAGCTCTTGAAGCGGGTCTCCGCGCCGGCGGGTCTCGACGTGGGTGCCCGCACGCCGCAGGAGATCGCGCTGTCGATCTTCTCGGAGATTCTCACGCGCTACCGAGGGGGCCGCGCAACAGGCCGACCGCTCGTCGAGGTGAGGGGCGTCGATCTTGGCGGCGAGGAGCGCGAGGGGACTCCGGAGCTCATGCCACGGTGAACGATGCGATCGACGCCCTCTACAAGGAGGTCGTCCTCGAGCACTTCCGACGCCCCCGAAACCGCAGCCCGCTCGATGCCCCCGACGGGAGCTCCCTCGTCGTGAACCCTATCTGCGGCGATCAGGTGCGGGTCGAGGTCAAGCTCTGCGACGGCCGCGTCTCGAGCGCGTCGGCGCGCACCCGCGGCTGCAGCATTGCCGTGGCCTCCGGCAGCGTCATGACCGAGATCGTGGCGGGCATGGATCGCGCCGCCATCGCCCGTCTGGCCGCAGAGGTGGAGCGGGTCGTCCGCGGCGACGACAGCGGCGACCAGCTGGACAAGCGTCTCCGCGCCTTCCACCGCGTCGCCCAACTCCCCTCCCGTCAGCGCTGCGCCCTCCTCCCCTGGGAAGCGCTGGAAGAAGCCCTGGATAGGGCGAGCTAGTCTTGTGGGACCCGGCCGCGGGCGTCCGCGGCCACCCACCTACGCTCGCCTACGGCTCGCTGCGCGCGCCGCTCTAGCGGCGCTTGCACGCTCGCCTGCCAAGCAAGGGAAATCGGAACTTGGGGACGGTCCTTAATTGGAACTAACTCCTCGATCGGACCAAGAAGTTCCGATTAAGGACCGTCCCCAAGTTCCGGTCGCAAGGGCCGCCAAGTGGCGCGTGGTGCGAAGGCCGGAGGCCTGAGCGGAGTGCGGGTCCCGGCCCGCGGACGTCCGCGGGCCGGGACCCGCAAGACTAGGTGACTTTCTCCAGGATGTGGATGCCGCAGGCGGAGCCGAGGCCGATGACGTGGGTCAGGCCCACCTTGGCGTCGGCGACCTGGCGCTCGCCTGCCTCGCCGCGCAGGTGCGTGGCGACCTCGTAGATGTTGGCGATGCCCGTCGCGCCGAGTGGATGCCCCTTGGACAGCAGGCCGCCGGAGACGTTCACCGGAATCCGGCCGCCGTTGTAGACCTCCTTCTCGTCGATCAGGCGCGCTGCCTCTCCCTCCTTGCAGAGGCCGAGGTTCTCGTAGTGCAGCATCTCCGCAGTCGCGAAGCAGTCGTGGAGCTCGACCAGGTCGAGGGCATCCGCCCCGAGCCCGGCCATCTCGTACGCCTTGGCCGCGGCCTCCCGCGTGCAGGTGTTCACGTCGGGCATCGTGAGATCACGCTCGGTGTAGCGGTCGCTCGTCAGCACCGAAGCCGAGACCTTGACCGCGCGACTCATGCCGAGCTCGCGGGCCTTCTTCTCGGAGCAGATGACCGCCGCGGCTGAGCCATCCACGTTCACGGAGCACATCAGCTTCGTGTTCGGGTAGGCGATCATCTCGGAGTTCATCACCTCCGGAAGCGGCGTCTCGATCTGGTAGCGCGCCTTCGGATTCTTTGTGGAGTGGTGATGGTTTTTGACGGAAATCTTCGCGAACTGCTCGAAGGTGGTTCCGTACTTGCGGGAGTGCTCCATCCCCGCCTCCGCGAACACCGCTGGCATTGTGCCGGAGCCCAGCAGGCCCTCGGTCGGGATGCCTTTGCCACCGCCACCGCCGCCGAGCAGACCGGCTCCGGCCATCTTCTCGACGCCAACGCAGAGCACCATGTCGTAGAGGCCCGCTTTGATGGCGGTCCAGCCCTCGCGGAAAGCGGTGGCGCCCGTCGCGCAGGCGTTGGCCACGTTGACCACCGGGATTCCGCTCTGGCCAATCTCCTGCAGCAGGCGCTGGCCGACCATGCCGCTGGCCTGCATCAGGTTTCCGCTGTAGAGCGCCTCGCAGTCTTTGATGGTCACTCCGGCGTCGTCCAGAGCGCCGAGCGCGGACTGGGCGGCGAGGCGCTGAATGCTTATGTCCGGGAACTTCCCGAACTTGATCATGTCGGTGCCGACGATGTAGACGTTGCCGCTCATTATGAGTTTCCCCTTACGCCGCGGCCGGCTGAAAGTAGTAAGCCATGTATTCGTTGCCCTCGCGATCCTTGCGCGGAGCGATCTGGAAAATCACCTTGACCCGCATACCCATCTTGATCTTGTCGGGGTCGGGGTCGATGTTGATCAGATTCCCCTTGACGCTCCCCCCGCCGTCGAGGTCGACGACCGCAGAGACGAAGGGCGTCTCGATGCCGGGGAACGAGCGGTGCGTGATCGAGTAGACGTAGAGTTCGCCCTGATTCGAGAGCTTCACCGCCTCGATCTGGTCGCGCGCGAAGCAGTTCGCGCAGACGGAGCGTTCGCCGAGGAAGACTGATCCGCAGCCCTTGCACTTGTGCCCCTCGAGGTAGGGGTCACCGTCGTCGGGAATCTTCAGAAACGAAACCACCGGGAGCGGCTTCGAGGCCGCTGCTTCCTCCGCCATTGCTCGAGCCCCCTTTTCGTCCAGGCTCACGCCGGTTCGGCGCGCGCGCGACGTGCCTGCGAGCGTACGCGGTGCGCTACGGGCGTGTCCACCGGCGATTCTGCCCGCGCGGGAGGCTCAGGTCAAACGAGCTCAGGCCTTCTTTTTCTTCTTCTTCTTCCTCGGCGGCTGCAGACGTTCGAGCTCTTCCTTGAAGAACTCGTTCGCCGGCTCGAAGGTCAGGGCCATCCGCAGGTGCCCGACAGCCTTTGCCGTATCGCCTCGCCGCTCCTCCTCCTGGGCCATCGTGTAGAACTTCTGGCCGTTGGGAGTCTCGCCTCGCTTGTTGCTGGCCTTGATCTTGGCCTGCTCGTCCATCTCGGAGGTGTAGCGGAGCGTGCCGGATTCGAGCCCAGCCGTGTAGACCGAGCGTTTGCGGCTGTCACGCAGCACCACGTAGCTCTCCGTAATGCGCCGAGCGATTTGCTCGACCGCCGAGCGGATCTCCTGGTCGTGGCGGAGAAAGCTGTCCGGGTGAAACCGGCGCCGTGCCTCGTGATAAGCCGCGCGGATCTCGGCGCTCGAGGCGGTGCGCTCGGTCTTGAGCAGGCGGTAGTAGTCCACCCGGTCCAGGATGCGGGTGAGCGCCTTGATCTCTTCCTCGGTCATCGGGGGGTTGTGCCCCTCAGCTGCCTTTCTCTCGGCCAGCAGGCTTGGAGCTGTCGGTTCCCGCTTCCGGCCCCTCCAGGTCCAGAAGCCGTCCACCCTGCGGGCCATCGGCGCCCAGATCCTCTTCCGCGAGGTCGCCCTCGATGGCTCCGAACAGCTCTTCCTCCGCCTGCGACTCTCCGAAGCTGCCAGAGGAGCTCATGCACACGATCTCGCCATCCTCGGAGTCGTCGTCCAGATCCAGGATCAGCCCATCGTCGCTAGTCCCGGGGGTGGGCGGAGCGGGCTTGGGAGACATGGGTCTCGCGGGCGCCGGCTGGTGACCCTTCTTGGCGTCCGTGGCGCGGCCCTCCGTCACGATGCGATCGATCTCTTCCTCGGAGAGCCCGCTAGATAGCCGGACCGTGGTGGACTGCGCGGTGCCCGTGGCAGGGTCGAGTGCGCGCACGTTCACGATGCCCTCGGTGTTGATCTCGAAGGTCACCTCGATCTGGACGACCCCCCTCGGCCCGGGCTCGAAGCCCTGGAACTCGAACTCGCCCAGGAGCTCGTTGCCGTCGATCGCGCGTGATTCACCCTGATAGATCTTCACCGCGATCATCTCCTGGTAGTCGCGCGCCGTGGTGAAAGTGCGGGTATGGTCGATCGGGACGGGGCTATTGCGCTCGATGATCGGCTCCGTCATGTCGCCCGCGATTCCGAGCCGCAGCGTGAGCGGCGTCACGTCCAGCAGGTATGTGCTGGACTGCGACGAGGACAACGAGTCGGCATGGATTGCCGCTCCGATCGCGACGACCTCGTCGGGGTTGATCTCGATCTCGGGGCTCTTCTGAAAGTAGGCTTCGACGGCCTCGCGGATCGTCGGCAGTCGTGTCGGTCCGCCGACCAGCACCACCGCATCGATGTCCCGGTTCGTGAGGCCCGCGTCCTGCATGGCCTCGTCGCACACCTTGAAGGTGTGCTGGATCAGATCGTTGATGAGAGCGTTGAACTCGTCGAGGGTGATCGTGTACTCCACCCCGATCTGGCGCCCGTCCACCTCGGCGAGATCCGTGATGGAGACGTGTACGGAGTCGTTGATCGAGAGCTCGATCTTTGCGCGCTCGGCAGCCTGCTTGAGCCTCTCGAATGCGACCGGATCGCTGCGCAGGTTGATGTCCTCGGCGGCTTGTACCTTATCCGCGAGCAGGTCGATCAGTCGATCATCGACGTCGTCGCCGCCGAGGAAGGTGTCGCCGCAGGTCGAGAGCACCTCGTAGACGTCGTGACCGATCTCTAGCACCGACACGTCGAACGTTCCGCCACCGAAGTCGTAGACGACGACCTTCTGCGAGAGGTTGCGCCCGTAGCCGTAGGCGAGGGCGGCAGCGGTCGGCTCGTTCAGGATGCGCAGCACGTCCAGGCCGGCGATGCGCCCGGCGTCCTTGGTTGCCTGACGCTGGTTGTCGTTGAAGTACGCGGGTACCGTGATCACGGCCTGCGTCACCTCGTGGCCGAGCTCCTGCTCAGCGATCTGCTTCATCTCCTTGAGTACGAAGGCCGAGATCTCCGGCAGACTGAACTGCTCCTGGCGGATCTGGATGCGGACGCTGTGGTTCTCGCCGGGGACGATCTCGTAGTTGCAGATGGCGCGTGCCTTGCGCAGCTCCTCGCTGAAGTAGAAGCGCCCGATCAGGCGCTTGGCGGAGCTGACAGTGTGCTTCGGATCGAGGATGACCTGCGCCTTGGCCTGGTTTCCGACCTCGATGCTCCCGTCTTCGCGAAACGCCACGACCGAGGCCGTGGTTCGCTCGCAGTTGCGGTTCTGGAGGACTCGCGGCTGTCCGGCCTGAAGGGTCGCGACGCACGAGTTGCTCGTACCCAGATCGATTCCGATCGTGACCGCGTCGTTCATTTCCCGCCCCCGAAGCCGAGGCGCCCCGGCTCGTGCCCTCCCATCGGCATAGGGCGATGGCGGGTTTACGCGGAGCACGAAGGAGGTCGCCCAGCCCCGGATTGACCGCTCCCCGCTGCAGTGGTATCCCCGAAAACGTTATGTCCGGGCACTCCAAGTGGTCGACGATCAAGCGCAAGAAGGGCGCCAAGGACACCAAGCGGGGCAAGGTGTTCACCCAGCTGATCCGGGAGATCAGCATTGCAGCGCGCCTCGGAAGTGGGGATCCCCATTCGAACCCGCGCCTGCGCCTCGCCGTGGCAAGGGCCAGGGCGACGAACATGCCAAAGAGCAACATCGAGCGCGCGATCAAGAAGGGGACTGGAGAGCTGGAGGGCGCCTCCTTCGAGGAGATCCGCTACGAGGGCTATGGCCCCGGAGGGGTCGCCGTGATCGTTGATGCCGTGACGGACAATCGAAACCGCACCGTGGGCGAGGTGCGACGCATCTTCAGCAAGCATGCCGGCAACCTTGGCGCGTCTGGCTGCGTCGCGTACCTGTTCGACCGCGCCGGCGTGCTCGACTTCGACGGCCAGGGCCTCGATGCGGAGGCACTGATGGAAGCCGCCATCGAGGTCAACGCGGAGGATGTGGTCGACGACGAGGATGGCGTTCGCGTCCAGACCTCCCCCGAGGACTTCGCAACGGTCAAGGAGGCACTCGAGAGCGCCGGCTTCCACGCCGCGAGCGCCGAGATCCAGATGCTCCCGCAGACCACGGTCACGGTGACGGGGAAAGAGGTGCAGGTCGTCTTGAAGCTGTTCGAGGCACTCGACGACCACGAAGACATCCGTGACGTCTACGGCAACTTCGACATCTCCGAGCAAGACCTGCGAGAGGCGGCCGAGGCGAGCTGACGCGCTAGACTCTCCCTGACGGCGGGGGTGAGCATGCGTGTACTCGGCATCGATCCGGGCTCTCGAAGGACGGGCTGGGGCATCGTCGACCTGGACGGCTCCAGGCTGCGACGCGTGCAGAGTGGGGTGATCCGAGTCAGCGCATCGAGCCTGGCCGAAAAGCTAGCCCACATCCACGGGGCCATCTCCGAGATCATCGCCAAATACGGCCCCGATGCCGCCGCCCTGGAGGCGGTGTTCAGCTACCGCAACCCGCGCTCCGCGATCGTGCTCGGGCATGCGCGAGGGGCGGCCCTGGCCGCCTGCGGTGGGGCCGGCCTGTCTGCCGCAGAGTACGCCCCGACCCACGTCAAGCTCGCCGTGAGCGGCTACGGGCGGGCCGGCAAAGCACAGGTCCAGCAGATGGTCCAGCGTCTGCTGCACCTGGACGCGCTGCCGGTCGCCGACGAGGCGGACGCGCTCGCCGTGTCGATCTGCCACACGCTCGCGGCGCGGCTCGACTCGAGAGCGAGCACTGCCCGCGCTCGCGAGCAACGGGAGCCCCGCGCATGATCGGGCGACTCGAGGGAGTGCTGGCCGGGAAGGCGCCCGACGCGGTCCTGCTCGACGTCGGCGGCGTCGGCTACGACGTGCGCGTGCCCCTCTCGACCTTCGTCGAGCTTCCCGATCCGGGGAAGACCGTCCGGCTCGAAATCCACACGCACGTTCGAGAGGACACACTCCAGCTCTACGGATTTCTCAGGCCAGAGGAGCGTCTCGGCTTCCGGCTCTTGATCGCGATCGCGGGCGTCGGGCCTAGGGTGGCCCTGGCGATCCTGTCCGGCCTACCGGTCGAGCGCCTGCTTCTTGTCATCCGCCGCAAGGACCTTGCCTCACTGACCGGCGTCCCCGGAGTCGGTCCGAAGACGGCCGAACGGATCCTGATCGAGCTGCGCGACAAGGTCGCCCAGTTCGAGCTGATCGAGGAGCGCAGCGAGGGTGCCGCGGATGCGCAGGAGTCGACTGTCTCCGCACTCGTCAACCTGGGCTACCCTCGCAGCCACGCCGACAAGGCGGTTCGGCGGGCGCTCGAGCGGGTCCCGGAAGGCGAGCTCCAACTCGAAGAGCTGATACGAGAGGCCCTGCGTGTCGCGGCCGGATGAGACCCTGAATCCGACCGCGCTCGATGCCGAGCGTGCGCTCGACGCGCGCCTGCGACCTCTGACGCTCGAGGAGTTCGTTGGGCAGGACACGCTTTGCGAGAACCTGTCCGTGTTCATCCAGGCTGCTCGCGAGCGACGGGAACCACTCGATCACACGCTCTTCCACGGCCCTCCCGGGCTGGGCAAGACGGCCCTCGCCCACGTGATTGCCCGCGAGATGGGTGCGCCCCTGCGCGTGACGTCGGGTCCGGTGATCGAGCGGGCGGGTGATCTGGCCGCTGTGCTGACGAACCTGGAGCCGGACTCGGTGCTCTTCATCGACGAGATCCACCGCCTGAACCCCGCGATCGAGGAGATCCTCTACCCGGCCATGGAGGACTTCAAGCTCGACCTGATCATCGGTCACGGGCCCTCGGCGCAGAGCGTCAAGATCGACATCCCGTCGTTCACTCTTGTGGGCGCCACTACGCGCGCCGGTCTACTGACCTCTCCGCTCCGCGACCGCTTCGGCGTCATCGCGCGGCTCTCGTACTACGCTCCGTCCGAGCTCGTGAAAATTCTGCGGCGCAGCGCCGGCATCCTCGACATCCCCATGGATCCCGACGGCGCGCTCGAGCTATCCCGCCGCTCGCGCGGCACGCCGCGGCTCGCGAACCGACTCCTGCGCCGTGTGCGCGACTACGCAGAGGTCGAGGGCGACGGTACGATCACGCTTGACCAGGCACGCTACGCGCTCGCCCGCCTGGAGGTGGACGAGGCCGGCTTCGATCGCATGGATCGGCAGATCCTCCTCACGCTGATCGAGAAGTACGATGGGGGACCGATCGGCCTCGAGACGCTTGCGGCGACCACGGCGGAAGACAAGGGCACCATCGAGGACATCTACGAGCCCTTCTTGATCCAGGAGGGTTACCTCGACCGCACCTCGCGCGGACGCGTCGCTACGAAGCGCGCGTACGAGCACTTCGGGATCGATCCCCGGCGGTCCGGCCGAGTCGCTGCTCAGGGGAAGCTGTTCTAGGAACTCTCGCGCCAGGGCGGAGCCAGCTCGAGCTACGGCTTCGCGGCTCCGTTCCGACGGCAGAGGCGAGCTTCTCCGTCGCAAGCTGACCCGTCTCCGGCGCGCTGCTCTCTCAACGTGAGGAGCGCTGCGGACGATGAGCCAGAGGTGCGAATCGCCCTCAGGATCCTTGCGTTCTTGATCGCGGTCCCGCTTCTCGTGAGTGGGATCGGCGGAGTGGTGCTGCACCAGAAGGGCCCCGACCTCATCGATTCGCTGCGCGAGCGCGCAAGGAGCGCGGCCAGGCAGAGTCCGGACCCGTCGAGCGCGCGCGAGAGTCTGGAGAGCGTCGAGGCAGTGCTCTCGCAGCTGGAGGAGCTCTCCGTGCTGCCGCTCTCTGCCGCGCTGCTTGCGGCGAGCCTGTGCCTGCTGGGCTTCGCGGTCTGGCCAAGCGGTCCGGCTACGAACGGGATGACCTTCGCACCGGCGGAGGCGTCACCCGGGTACGCTGCCGACACCCACGCCGCTCCGGTGTATTCCAGCCGCGACCGGAAGAAGCACGCGCGGGTCGCGGCGTCGATCGGCGAGGCGGGCGGGATCGAGGCGGGTGCGCGCTACCTGCTCGATCAGGAGCTCAAGGACGAGGCCGCCGAGCTCTTCATCGCGGGAGAGCTGTTCGACCGTGCCGCAGAGGTCCGTCACGACCAGAACCACTTCGAGGAGGCGGCGGAGCTCTACCGTCGCGGCGGCATGGACGAGGCTGCGGGTACGATCTACGCGCAGATCGGACACTTCGAGGACGCCGCGCAGTGCTACCTGTCCGTGGAGAAGTACTCGGTTGCGGGAGAGATGTTCGAGCGGGCGGAGAACTTCAAGGAGGCTGGCCGCTGCTATCAGGAGGTCGGCTTCCACCGTCACGCGGCCGAGGCCTTCCTGAAGTCCGGCTCCGATCTCGAGGGTGCGCGCGCCCTAGTGGCGGCGTTCGACGACGAGGGGGGGGGCGCCGCCGCCCAGAACGAGCAGAAGGCCCGAGAGCTACGCGGGCTTGCCCGCAAGGCTGGTGAGCTGTTCACAAGGCTCGAGCACTACGAAGAGGCCGAGGCGATCCTCGTGCGCGCTGGCGCCTTCGGTCGGGCGGCCAAGGTGGCGTATCAGCTCGAGGCCTACGACCGCGCCTCCGAGCTGTTTCTCCGGGTGGGTCGCGGCGATCTGGCTGCGAAGGCGCTTGAAAAGGCAGGCGATAGCGAGGCCGCGGAGCGTGCGCTCGGCGAGTACCTGCGCGACCAGGGCGACGACGCGCAAGCTGTCACGCATCTGGAGAACGCCGGCGAGTTCGCGGCTGCAGGCGACCTGTACCGCAAGCTAGAGCGCTTCGGCGAGGCCGCGGAATGCTACGGGAAGGGAGGCGACCACGCCTCGGCGGCTGAGATGTTCCGCGCCGCGGAGCAGCCAGAGCGTGCTGCCGAAGCTTTCGAGTCCTGCCACCAGTTCGAGCAAGCCGCAGACTGCTACGCGCTGGCTGGAAACACGCCTCGTCGAGCGGCGCTGCTGGAGAAGGCCGGGAAGGTGTTCGAGGCGGGCAATGCATACGCGGAGCTCGAGCAGTACGACGAGGCGATCCGCCTGTTCCAGCAGGTCGAGTCGGGGAGCCCGCATTACAGCGACGCCTGCTCCGTACTCGGCCGGATCTTCGCGAACAAGGGCATGTCAGCGCTGTCGATCACGAAGTTTGAGCAGGCCGCGGGCGGCGAGAGCATGAGCCGAGCGACTGTCGAGGCGCACTACGAGCTCGGAAAGGCGCTCGATGAGCGCAAGGAGTTCGGGCGCAGCATCGAGATCTACGAGAAGATCATGAGTTTCGACTACCACTACCGCGACGTCGCGGACCGCCTCGAGGCGGCGCGAGAGGGTCTCGAGCAGCAACCCAGTCCAGACCCCGTCCCGGCCTCGTCCCCGAACCTGCAGTCCAAGCCAGGTCGCTACGAGAGGATCCGCGAGCTTGGACGCGGGGGGATGGGTGTGGTGTACCTGGCCCGGGACTCGGTGCTCGAGCGCGAGGTTGCTTACAAGGTGCTGCCCGAGGGGCTGCGCGAGAACCCGAACGCGTTGCGGAACTTCCTGCGCGAAGCAAAGGCTGCGGCGCAGCTGAACCACCCGAACATCGTCACAGTCTACGACGCCGGCGAGTCGGAGGACGGCTTCTACCTGGCGATGGAGCTCGTGAACGGAACCACGCTCAAGGAGATTCTGCAACAGCGCGGGCCGATCGCTCCGGGCGGAGTGATCTACATTCTCAAGCAGATGGCCGACGCCCTCTCCTACGCACACAGCAGGCGCGTGGTTCACCGCGACGTGAAGACGGCCAACACGATGTGGACGACTGAGAAGCAGGTGAAGATCATGGACTTCGGTCTGGCTAAGCTCATGGAGGAGGTACGGCAGGCGACGACGCTCGTCTCCGGCACGCCGTTCTACATGTCTCCCGAGCAGACGCTGGGGCGGAACGTCGACCATCGCACCGACATCTACTCGCTCGGCGTGACGCTGTTCGAGCTGGCGACCGGACAGCTCCCGTTCCAGAAGGGCAACGTGCCCTACCATCACGTACACACGGCTCCACCAGATCCCCTGTCGGTCAAGGCGGACCTCCCCCCCGCCCTGGCCGCCATCATCCTGCGCTGCCTCCAGAAGGACCCTGATCATCGCTTCGCCGACGCGCGAGAGATCATCGAGGAGGTCGAGCGTCTGAGCGGCGGGCCTCCTACGACCTGAACATCTGGCCGGATCGTGACGAAACCGTCACGATGTAATCGAAATGTCACCCGAGGAGCGAGTCTCCAGCCGACCCGTGCGATTCCCCCAGCCTGAAGGCGCGCGACCCGAGACCAGAAATCCCCTGAAAATCCAGCACCGTAGAGAGCCAGTGGCAGAAATGTCCCGGGGCGCTGTCAGCTTGGCATGTCCGTTGCTGGTAAGTTCGCCTCGCGTGAGCGAATAGGTCGCCTGGATCAGGGAGGGGTTGTCGATTGAGACCGGTCGAGCACACGCTTGGGTCCCGCGTGCAGTGTACGGGGATCGGACTGCACTCGGGTAAGCCTGTGGAGCTCGTGCTGCGCCCCGCGGCCGCTGGCACCGGGATCCTACTGCTCCGGACGGATCTGCCTCACCCGGTTCGCTTCCCTGCGCGGGTGGAGTGGGTCGTCGACACGACTCTGGCGACCACGCTCGGAAACCAGGATGTCCGCCTGGCCACGGTCGAGCATTTGATCTCCGCGCTCTACGGCATGGGCGTCGATAACTGCACGGTGGAGTGTAAAGGCGCGGAGCTCCCCATCATGGACGGCAGCGCTGCGCCGTTCGTCTACATGATCCAGCACGCTGGGCTCAAGCCGCAGAGACGCATGCGGCGCAGGCTCGTGATCACCAAGCCGATCGAGGTGCGAGACGGGGACCGCTGGGTCAGAGTCCTGCCATCCCGCGACCTCAAAGTCTCGATAGGGATCGACTACGCGCACCCTTCGATTGGGCGCCAGTCGTTGCCGACGCTGCATGTGACACCAGAGGTTTACACGCGAGAAATCGCACCGGCGCGGACCTTCGGCTTCCTCGCCGACGTGCAGAGGCTGCAGGCCGTGGGCCTGGCGCTGGGTGGTTCTTTGCAAAACGCGATCGTACTCGACGACCGCGGGGTTCTGAACCGGGATGGGCTGCGCTTTCCCGAGGAATTCGTCCGCCACAAAGCGCTCGACTTGCTGGGTGACCTCGCGCTGCTCGGGCTCAGGTTGCGCGGCCATGTGAAGGCGATGCGGAGCGGGCACGGGCTACACCAGGCACTCGTTGCGGAGATCCGCGCGAACCCGAGCTGCTGGACGGTCGAGGTGCCAGGTGCGAGCGGCGAGGTTCCTGTGGGAGTTCCCGAGCGAGTTCGCCCATTGGCGCTGGCTCGATAACTCGGGGACGGTCCTCGATCGTAACTTTTCTGCCGTCGGGCAACGGGACGGCTAAGACAGTCCCAGTCCGTCCAGAGTGGCCGTTGCTAGCCGGAGGAGGAGGCGGCGGGCGGGGGGGCAGATTTGGATGGCGGGGCCGGGATTGTCGGCAGGCTCCGTGTCCAGGTGGCGGGTCGTCGGCCAGGCGCCCAGCAGGGCGCGGAGGAGGTCGTCGAGGTCGACGCGACCGCGCTCCAGGGTGCGCGCAGCCGCCTCTGCCAGCACCTCCGCGCGCCAGCTCGCGGTTTCGACGGCTTGCAGAGACTCGAGCTCGACTTCGTCAAGGACTCGACGCAGGCGGCGGCGCGTGCGTCGGGTCACCCGGTTGGTGGGGTCATGGTCTCCGCCGAGGGGCTTGAGCCAGATCTCGGCCAGCGTCTCGTCGGGCAGACTCCAGAGCGGCCCGGCGATCTTGATCAGCTCGTGGCGAAGCTCCTCGGGGAGCCCGGCATCGTGGCTGCGCGGTGCGGGCTCCTCAGAGCCTTGGCCTGCGAGCGTGCGCAATAGCATGCTTGCTCCGCGCAGCTCCGCCAGGACTGGAGGCCCGGCGTCCACGAGGGGCCGAACGCGTTTGCTCCCGAACTCATCCGAGCGGACGCCGAGCGTTCGCAGGGCGAGCTCGCTCGTCGCCTGGCTGCGCTCCCGCTTCCAATGAGCCGCTATCAGCCGGATCGCATTCCAGCTGCCCAGCCGCGCGGGGAACTCCTCCAGGAGCTTGCGGTGCATGTGGATCGACTCGTGGTGGGAGGAGGGGTCGAGGGCTGCCGTGTCAGCGAGTACCTCGGTTGTGCTGGAGCGGTGTGGGTTGCACTCGAGTGCACGCCGGTAGCAGAGCTGAGCGCGCTCGATGGCTTGCAGGGGACCGGAGTAGGCTCGTCCGATTGCCTCCCACAGCCCCGCCTCCACGGCGGGGCTAGCGTTTCCGGTATCGAGGGAGCGCTCGATCTCCTTCACCGCTCGCTCGCGGTCGATCGGACTGGACAGCTTTCCGGCCAGGAGCTCGGCACACTCGACGTTTCCCGGATAGAAGCTCAGCGTCTCCATGGCCGCCTCCGTGGCGTCCTCCTCTCGTTCAAGCGCGTCGAGGGCCCGGGTTTCCGCCCAGAGCAGCGCCGCCCGGTCGCTCAGGGTCTCGACCCGCTCGAGGCCACGGCGGGTGATGGCGAGGACTCTCTCGTGCTCGAGGTCAGCCAGCGTGAGCTCCGCTAGCTCTGCCCATGCCGCGGCTGGAGGATCGTCTGCCTCCACCACCCGCTCCAACCGACGGCGGGCAGCGGCCCGGCGCTCGAGCGCCCGCTCGAGCCGGGCGGCGCACAGCTCCAGCCGGGGGACGAACTCGGAGGCGGAGCGCGCGATCCAGTCGTCGACCTGGACAATTGCGCGCTCGATCTCGCCCAGCTGCTCGAAAAGGTCGACGGTTCGTGCGCGCGTGACCTCGTCTTGCGGGCGAATCGAGAGGACTTGCTCGAGCGTATCCGCCGCCTCCTCTCGCCGTCCGACGCCCTCATAGGCCTGGGCGAGCTGGACCAGGCGGTCGGCACGTGTGTCGGGCTCCAGCTCGCCCGCATCCAGGCGCGTTCGGAGGCAGTCGAGCGCCCGCTCGTAGGAGCCGAGCCGCAGGCTGAGCTCAGTCATCGCATCGAGCGCGCCAGGGTGTTCGGGCTCCTGCTGCAGGGAGAGCTCGAGGTAGCGAAACGCCTCTGCGTGCCGCTGCAGCTACGCGGCCGCCGTCGCTGCCCCGAGCGCCGCATCTGCCAGTCGCTCGCAGAGCTCGCTGTCCGGCAGGATGGAGCATGCGCCCCCAAGACGGCGCTCAGCCTCTGCCCACTCGCCCATCTGCAGCGCGAGCTCACCGGCCCCGAGCAGCGCGGTCAGGAGCGAAGGATCCCGGCGCAGCGCGAGTCGATACAGGTTCATCGCGCGACCGCTGTCGTCCGTGTGTTCCCGAACGAGGTCCGCGGCCCGCGCGGCCGAACGCGCCGCCGCTCTCTCGTCGACGAGCAAGTCAACGAGTCGTTCGCGGATCTCGAGCTCGTACATCGAGTCGTCGAGTCGGGTCGCGAGGGTGGCCCGCAGTCTCAACGCCTCGACGTCGTCCGCATCGAGGGCCAGCGCCCGGTCGCAGGCCTCGCACGCCTGTGAGAGGTCGTCGAGCTTCTCGATGATCTGCTGCGCGAGCTCGAGCCAGGCACGCGGGGTAGCCCGCTCGCCGGCGGCCTCGAGCGCCGCCTGCCGCTGCGCGATGGTCTCCGGCCAGCTCCCCAGGCTTGCGAGGGCCTCGGCCCAGCGCTCGTGCTCCTCCGGGTTGAGTGGCGTGTGGTCGGACAATGCACCCAACGCACCCGCCGTGTCCTCGGCGTTGCGAAGCTCGTCCCAGCTGATACGCGCGAGGCGTCGAAGGAGTTCAGGTTTCTCAGCGGCTTTCGCAGCCCCGATCTCCGCGTCAAGCACTTCGGCCGCCCTTGACCAATCTCCCAGACGCTCCAGAACCTGGCGCAGCCCGGTCCTGAGGGTCGTGCCAGCAGCGCCGAGCTCCAGCACGCGATCGACTGCGTCCTGAGCCCGCTCGCGCCCCTTTGGCTCTCGGGCTGCGATCTGGGCGAGGCGGAGCCACCATTCCGCTGCCTTTGAACTCGTCGGGTCCGCCTCGATCAGCGCCTCGAGCGAGGTGGCTTCGTCTTCCACGCGGTCGAGATGCGCGCACAGCTCGCTGCGAAGGGCGTGTGCGGGCTCGAGCGCCGGCTCGATCTCGAGGGCGCGATCGGTGTCGGCGAGTGCAGCGGAGGCGTCGCGCAGCTCGCGCCAGCGCAGCTCCGCGGCCTCGAGCCAGCACGCGGCAGGCTCGGGCGCGCCGCAGTCCGCCCAGCGCTCCAGGATCTCCGCCAGGCGTGCCTCGCCTGAAGGGCGTCGCAACAACGAGGCCAGGGCCTCGAGCGCCTCGGCGTCGTCGGGGAGCTCCGAGAGCAGCGACTCCCAGGCGGCCGTGGCCCGCTTGATGTCGCAGAGTGGCCGCGCAAGCCGCGTGGCCGCTTGACGCTGCAGGGCCCTGCGCTCGTCGTCGGGCAGGAGCGGCGCGAGCTCCGCGACAAGCTCGCACCAGTCGCTGGTGCGTTCGAGATCCTCGTATACGCCAAGCAGCTGGCCCATCCGGGCGATTCGAAGCTCGGGATCTGCGTCGGCGCTCGACCCCGCCAGGCTGTGCAGCTCGACAGCCGCGCCCTCGCAGAGCTCCGGATTCGAGGTGAGCACGGCAAACCGGCTCTCCTGCCAGACCTGCTGCTCCTCACGGGAGAGGTCGGGATGCGTCGAGAGCTGGCGCAAGAGCTCAGCACGTTCGGACGTGTGGCCCCGACTCTTGAGGATAGCCTCGAGCGCCTGCAGCCAGGCCGCCGGAGGATTGGCAGAAGTACGGATCGCCTCCGTGTACTCCTCGCGGGCGAGCCCGAGCTGGCCACACTCGACGTGGATCTCTGCCTCTGCCGCCAGGAGCTCAGACACCTCGAGGGGCGTCTCAGCGGTCTGGCGCAGAGCCTTGAGTGCGAGAAGGATTCCCGGTCGATCGCCGACCTCACGTTCGAGCCCCAGCCAGCGCGCCTTCTGTTTTGTCGAGAGCGGCTCGAGGAACTGGACGCGGCGTAGCCAGCGCAGCTCGAGCTGGCTCTGACCCTCGCGGGCAGCCAGCTCGAGACCCTCGTGGGCGACGGTCTTGCGTGTCGTGCCGGACTCGAGCGAGAAGCGCGCGTCGAGCACCTTGAGCAGATCCACCGGGTCGGAACGATCTTCGGTCAGGCTCTGCAGGGCCTCGAGGGCCTCGCGATCCTTCGGGTCGTTGTCGAGGGCGCGCCAGAGCAGGGGCTCGGCGGCTTCCGGGCTCTCGCTCTGCCAGAGCGCGAGCCCGATACGTCGTACGCAATCTGGTGTAGCTGGGCCGTCACCGTGCACGAGCGGCTCTAGCAGGGCGGCCTCGCGAGCGGGCAGTCCCAGATCTCGCGCCACGTCTGCGCCGCGCAGACGCAGACCGGGCTCCGTATCCGCTTCGGCTTCGATCCACTCGAGAGCGCGCTCCGGAAGCTCTAAGGGACCCTCGTAGAGCTGGAGCAGTTCGCGCAGGCAGACGCCGCGCCGTCCATCGGGAAGCGGCGACCTGCCGCTCACGACGTCCTCCAGGGCTTCCGCCAGCTCTGTCAGCAGTCCCAGCTCGCGGAGCAGCGGCAGGCGAAGCGCGATGAGCTCCGCGTCGCGGGGCCGATCTGCGAGCAGCTCGTCAACCCGCTCGAGCCTTGCGCGGGCAGAGTCGCCGTCGATCGCATGGGTATCGAGCCACCGTTTCAGCCAGCGCGCCCGTTCGGTCCCGCTCTCGAAGCGGGCTCGTTCCTCGGACAGCTCCGCGCTGTCCTTCACCTCGCCTCCGGCCTCGAGCGCCGCGAACAAGAGCTCGTTCAGTGCCGGTCGATCGATGCCGGCGGCGCGCGCTGCGCGAACCGTCTCCGCAGCGGCCTCCAGCTGGCCGAGCTCCATCTGGAGCGTGGCCAGCCGCAGCGCCAGCGAGCTGCGTTCGCTCGTTCGCAACCCGGAGAGCGCCAGGCGAGCGTGCAGGAGCTCACATACGTCGGCGCTGCGCAGGTCCTCGTCGTAGAGCGAGAGGAGGCGGTCGAAGGCTTCGCCATCCGCTGGATCCAGCTCCAGGACCTGACGCAGCGAGTCCTCGGCCTCGTTACGATCCAGCGCAGCGCTCGGACCGTCGAGGCGAAGCGCGGCCAGTCGGAGCAGCGTTCGGCGTCGCTCCTCTCGATCTTCCGTCAGCTTGGCGAGCGCGCCCAGTGCGCTCGCTTGCTGAACCACTGCGCCGGTGCGCGCGTACAGGTTCGACACGACTCCCAGCTCGGTTGCACCAAGCGCCGCCTCTCCCTGCGCTCGCTCGAGCTCCACGATCGCCTGGGCCGGCGCATCCAGGTCGTCGGCTTGAATTCGAGCGCGCTCGATCAGGAAGGCCGCGCGCGGCCCCGGCTCTTCCGTCTCCGCGAGCAGCTCCCCGAGCAGGTCGAGCTGCTCGCGCGACGAGCGGTGGCCGCGCAGCAACCCCAAGAGCCGGTTCTGTACGCGCTCGAGCGCCGCGCCTGCGGGCAATCGGAGCGCGCAGCGCGCCGTTTCGATCGCGTCATCGCGTCGCCCGTCTTCCTCCTGGATGGTGGACAGCTGCAGGAATAGCTCGATCAGATCCGGCTCCTCGGCGTGCGCCGTGCGCGAGCGCAGCCAGGACTCCCGTTCCCCCTTGACGCTGGACGCCTCGAGGGAGCGCTCGAACAGCGCCTCCAACGCCTCGTTGCGGCTCGGGTCCGCGACCTCGCGCAGGACAGCTACGGCGTCGCTGGCGCGGCCCTGACCATCGAGCAGGAGCTCGGCGAGCTTTTGAGCCACGTCCCGGCGTCGCACGGGGTCGCGCTCCGCGGAGAGCCGACGACCGAGCACAACACAGAGCTGTTCATCCCGACCCTGCTCTCGGAGCAGAGCCTCGAGCGGCTCCGCGATCTCCAGGCGTCCAGGATCGTCCTCGAACACAGGCCACAGGGTCTCCGTGGCGGCGGGGAGATCCCCGAGCTGGCGTAGGGCCTCTGCGAGCTCGCTGCGGCACGGGATTGCCTCCTGGCCGTCGACGTGCTCGAGCCGCTCGCGCAGCTCGTGGACCAGCTCTGGCAGCTGGCCGCCGGCCCTGTACAGCTCGATCAGCTTGGAGCGCTGAGCCTCGTCCGGAGCCAGCGCGAGTGCCTCCCGATACCAGTGACATGCAACGCCAAGCGCGTTCGGATCTGCCAGCTCGAGGGCGAGCTCGCCGAGCCGGGCGAGCACTCGGGCACGCGCCTCTGGCTCGTCGGCCAGTACTGCCTCGAGGGCTTCGAGCGCACCTCGCTCGCAGTTCTCGTCGCCCATCTTGCGGCCGATCTCCGAGAGCGTTTCGAGCGACTCACGGGAGGCTTCGAGCTCCGTCCAGGCCTGCGCGGCCCTTCGCGCGCGAGGCAGCTGCTCTGCCTCCTGCGAAACGGTCACGAGCTCGCGCAGAAGGGCGATCTGCCGGGTCGGATCGGGCTCGAGCTCGACCTCTCGCTGGCACGCCTCCAGCAGCGCGCCGGAGTCTCCGCTGGCAGCGGCGACGCCGCGCAGGCCATGGAGGGCGGGGCGCGCTTCCGGATCCGCATCGAGAGCCCGGCTGAAGGCTTCGCGAGCGCCGGGAGCGTCATCGAGAGCTCGGAGCCGGATCTCGCCGAGCTCCGTTAGGAGCTCGGCGCGGATCTGCGCCTTGTTTTCCCTCCTCGCCAGCTGGTCGAGGAGTCGCGCGAGATCTGCAAAGCGCTCGCACTTGGCGAGGAGCTGCCGCAGGCCATCAGCAGCTGCCCGGTGATCGACGCGCTCGAGCGCCCTGCGGTATGCATCCTCTCCGGCGGCCAAGTCTTTCAGCGGCCCGATGCAGAGCTCGGCCAACTCGCACAAGAGGGCGGCCGCTTCGTTTGGGCTCTTCGAGTCCTGGGCGCGCCGCTCGAGCAGCTCACAGCGCTCTCCGTGCCGGCCGAGGGTCACGAGACACCGGTCGAGTGCCTGCAGTGCCTCGGCATCGCTGGGATTCTGGTCCAGCAGCAGCTGGAGCCATTCGACGGCCAGCTCGGGCCGCTCTTTGCGCTCTTGCAGCACGGCGAGTTCGAGCAGACGCATCTGCGTCGGAGCGTCGAGGCGGACGAGCTTCTCGAGCGTGGCGATCAGGTTCTCGCTCTGGCCCGTGCGCCGAAACAACCTGGCGCGCAACTCCTGCACGTCGACGTTCTGCGGCGCTACCTCGTCTGCCAGGTCCGCCCAGTAGAACGCGGCCCCCAGGTCGGCAGCCTCCCGTAGCTGTAACGTGGATGCCTCGAGCCCCAGGCGTACCCGCTCTGCGGGCTCTCGCAGCGTTTTCCAGAGGGCCCGCTGCAGCTCGTCGACCCGCTCGTACTCTCGATCCTCGGACTCGAGCTCGATCAGGCGTCGGATCGGGTCCGGACGATCGGGAAACTGCCGCACGATCTCGCGCAGCAGCGTGCGAATCCGATCCTTCTGGGTCGGGGGCAGAAGCTCGACCATCTGGCCGAGCACATCGCAGCGTGCAGCCCCCACGAGCGACTTCACGCGCACGGCGTGGAGCCGGAGTGCCTCCTCGCTTCTTCCGAGCTCTGCCGCGCGGTTCGCGCGCTCCGCCAATGCCAGATCGCAGCTGGGATCGAGCTGCAACGCCTCTTCCAGCCGGCGCTCCGCCTCGGTCGGATCTCCGGCACGGTTCCACAGCGAGCCGATCTCGGCCAGCACTTTTGCGCGATCCGTTGCCCGAAGCGGCAGACGCTCCTCGATCTCGGAGAGCTGAAGCGCCGTCGTCAGCTCGCCCGCTCGAGTGTGGAGGCGCCGAAGGCTGGCGAGGCCCTCAGCGTGCTCGGGGTTGTGGCGTAGCAGCTCTTCGAGACGTTGCCGCGCGCCTGCGACGTCCGTCAGTCGCTCCTCGAGCACGGTCGCGAGCCGCAGCAGCAAGCGCTCGCGTTCGGGCTCCGCGTCAGGAGTGGCCGAGATGCGACACTCGTACACGCCCGCGAGCTGCTGCCACGCCTCGACGAAGAACAGATGCTCCTCCAGGGTACGGAAGGCGGGCGTGTCAGTGGGGTCAACGGCAAATTGCTCGAGCAGCCGCTGAACGCGCGAGTCGTCCATGGCCGGCGACGTGTTGGGCTCCACGACTAGGGCTCATCGGCAAAAGCGCCTCTTCGCTTGAACCAAAAGTGAGCCAAAGCGAAGACTTTCCGGCGGCTTATCCCCCATAGGCGCACACAAATGGGGTTGGAACATGGGCCCCGGCTGGGGTAGCGTTCTGCTCGAGTGGCAGCATCTGCGACGCCTCCGGATCCGACCGTGCGCGGTCTGGCTAGCCTGCCGCCGGCGGAGCGGCGCCGGAGGCGTCGCGATTGGCGCCTCGCGGGCCTGGTCGGAGTCGGTCTGGCAATCATCGTCGCCGCGGAGCAGAGCCTGCTCACGTCGTCTCGCTCGTTGCCGATTGGCAGCGAGCTGGTCTTCCTGGCGCTCGTTCACCTGAACGTGATCGGGATCGGCGTTCTCGTGTTCCTCCTGGGTCGGAACATCGTCAAGCTGGTGATCGAGCGTCGTCGCGGGATCATCGGCTCGAAGCTCAACACCAAATTCGTGGTGTCGGTCGGCTTTGCAGCTGCGCTGTCGTCGATCGCCATGTTTGCGCTCTCCGCGTTCGTGGTCTCGCGCGCCATCAACGTCTGGTTCGAGCTCGAGCTGTCGGACGGACTCGATCGATCCCTCGAGGTGGCCGATGCGTATTACTCGGATGCCGAGGATCGTGCGCTCTACTTCGCGCGCCGCATCGCCGCGGAGATCGAGCAGCGAAGGCTCTTGCGCGAGGACTCACTCGAGGAGCTGCGCGCTTTCGCCGCCGCGAAGCCGAGCGACTACAACCTGGGCGTCGTCGAGGTGTTCAGCGCACAGCACGAGGAGCTCGCGACGGCGATTCATCCCGAGGTAGCGGTTGTTGCGTTCGAGGCGCCAGACTCGAGCTTTATCGCGGCAGGCCTCGAAGGTGTCTCGCGCACGCTGATTCAGGAGGCGGGGCAGGGCGAGCTGATTCGCGCGGTTGTGCCCGTGCACTCCACCTTCAATCGCTCGGACATCGTGGGCGTTGTGGTCGTCAACCGCTTCGTTCCGCGCACGATCGGTACGCACGTCTCCGCGATCCAGGCGGCCGTCGATGCCTACCGGCGGATGCAACCGAGCGAGGGGACCTTCCAGGCGAGCATGCTGCTCTTGCTCGCGATGATCACGCTGCTCTCGCTCCTGTTTTCGACGTGGCTCGGGTTTCGACTCGCTAAGCAGGTGACCGATCCGATTCAACGGCTTGCCGCGGCGACCGCGGAGGTCGCGGCGGGGAACCTCGACGTTCGTCTTGATCCCAGCGGCGGCGACGAGCTAGCGCAGCTCATGGGCTCGTTCAACCGGATGGCCACGGACCTCTCCTTCAGCCGCGAGGACCTCGAGCGCCGTCGCGCCCAGATGGAGATCATCCTTCGCAGCGTCGCTGCGGGAGTGCTATCGCTCGATTCTGACGGTGTGGTCCTTACCATCAACCCCTCGGCGATCCGACTGCTCGCAATCGCCCGCAACGACTCGGTGGGCTGCAAAATCGGGGAGCTGATCGAGGGGGAGGCCCTGGACACGCTGAGCAGCCTGCAGCGGCGGCTCGGCGCGGGCGCCCTCGAAACCGTGCGCAAGCAGCTCTCGATCATGGTGGGCGACGAGCTGCGGACGTTGAACTGGACGGTGTCGCGGCTCGACCTCGAAGGCGCGGCCGCCGGCTTCGTCGTGGTGATCGACGACGTATCCGAGATCCTCAAGGTGCAGCGTATGGCCGCGTGGCGTGAGATCGCGCGACGCATCGCTCACGAGATCAAGAATCCGCTCACGCCCATCCAGCTCTCCGCGCAACGCCTGCGCCGCAAGCTGGCTGGCACGCTCGCGGACTCCGAATCCGAGAAGCTACTCGCCCAGTGCACCGACGCGATTACCAGCGAGGTGGGCGCGATGAAGAACCTGCTCGCCGAGTTCTCGAACTTTGCGCGCCTGCCTGCGACCGATCCCTCGCCGACCGATTTGAACCAGCTTGTCGTGGAGACTGTGTCGATGTACCAGGGCCGAAGCTCGATCCGCTTCGAGACCGACCTGGCCGAGGCATTGCCGCCCTTCGATCTCGACCGCGAGCAGATCAAGCGCGTGATCCTGAACTTGGTCGACAACGCCATCGCGGCCATTGACGAGGCAGATGGCGGAGAGCGCGTCATCGCAGTGTCGACACGAGTAGACGGTGCGCTGGGGACGGTCCAGCTCGAGGTCGCGGACACGGGCTGCGGCGTCGCGGCCGAGAACCGCACTCACCTCTTTGAGCCCTACTACTCCACGAAGAGTCGGGGCTCGGGTCTCGGCCTCGCCATCGTCAGCCGCATCGTCTCCGACCATTCCGGCACGATACGCGTGCGCTCGAACCAGCCCCGCGGTCTGCGAGTGCTGGTCGAGCTGCCGCTCGTTCGGAGCTGAGCGCAGTGAACAGGGTACTGGTCGTGGACGACGAGGAGGGAATTCGCCGCGCCGTCAGCGATATCCTCGCGGACGAGGGGTACACGGCGCTGGACGCTTCGGACGGCGCGGGCGCGTTGGCGCAGATCGAGTCGAATCTCCCGGATCTCGTGCTGCTCGACGTCGCCATGCCAGGTCGCGACGGGGTCGACGTTCTCGGGGAGCTGCGTCAGCGCTTCCCGACGCTGCCAGTGGTGATGATGTCGGGACACGGCACCATCGAGACTGCGGTTCGCGCCACCAAGCTCGGCGCCTACGACTTTCTCGAGAAGCCGCTGTCTTACGACAAGCTGTTGCTCTGCATCGACCACGCGCTCGAGCGTACGCGGCTTGCGCTCGAGAACCGCGAGCTGCGGGGCGCAGTCTACGAAACAAACGAGATTATCGGCGACTGCGAGATCATGAATGCCCTCAAGGAGCAGATCGCTATCGCCGCTCCGACTGACGGCTGGATCTTGATCACCGGGGAGAACGGCACCGGAAAGGAGCTCGTTGCGAGTCAGATCCACCTCCGCTCCAAGCGTGCCGAGCGCGCCTTCGTCGCGGTGAACTCAGCTGCCATCCCCGAGGAGCTGATCGAGAGCGAGCTCTTCGGCTACGAGAAGGGAGCCTTCACGGGCGCGCTACAGACGAAGCGAGGCCGCTTCGAGCTGGCCGACTGCGGCACAATCTTCTTCGACGAGATAGGAGACATGAGCCTGATGACGCAGGCCAAGATCCTGCGCATCCTCGAAGAGCACCGCTTCGAGCGGGTGGGGGGGACCGCACAGATCGAGGTCAACGTACGCGTGATCGCCGCGACCAACAAAGACCTGCCACACGAGATGGCTGAGGGACGCTTTCGCGAAGACCTGTTCTATCGGCTAAACGTGATCCCGTTTCGCGTGCCCGCCCTGCGTGAGCGCCCAGACGACATCCCGCAGCTCACCGAGCGCTTCCTGGCGCGCTTCTCGGCAGAGTCGGGGAGCGCTCGCAAGCGGATTTTGCCCGCGGCTCTCGAGAAGCTCGTTGCCTACCCCTGGCCAGGAAACGTGCGCGAGCTCAAGAACATCGTCGAGCGTCTGGTCCTCATGACACCGGGCGAGGTCATCGAGGTCGAGCACCTGCCCGCCCATCTTCTCGTGGCGCCGCGCGAGGCCCCCCGCCGACTTCCGTCCGAGCGCCTGTCCGAAGCGCGCCAGGCCTTCGAGCGGGACTATCTGCTCGAGAAGCTGCGCGCGAACGGCTGGAACATCTCGCGCACTGCCCAGGTGGTGGGCCTGGCTCGAGAGAGCCTCTCGCGCAAGCTGCGAAGCCTGGGTGTCGAGGTCGAGAAGCGTCGAGATGGAGTGTGACCTCGCTCCGGCAAGTCCCGAGGATGCGCCGGCCCTTGCGCGCCTGGCGGCTCGAACCCTCTCGGAGGCCTGGTCCGAGGTCGGGCTGCGTGAGGCGCTCGAGCAGGGCGGCTGCCGTGCCCTGGCCGCCCGCGACGCCGGAGGCAATGTGCGCGGCTTCGTCCTGGGGCGACACCTGCTCACGGAGAGTCAGATCCTGTTGGTGGTGGTAGAGCCCAGGTGGCAGGGTCATGGACTGGGCCGACGCATGCTCGAGGACTACCTCGCTCGGGCAAGGAGCGAGGGCGCGATCACAGCGACGCTCGAGGTCCGCTCGTCCAACCGGGGCGCCCAGGCCGTTTACGAGAGGCTCGGCTTCGTGACCCAGGGCCAACGTCCTGGCTTCTACGCTGACGGCGAGGATGCCCTGCTCATGGGGGTGGGGTTGTGATGCGGGGGATCGGACGTGTCCTGCGCGCGGGTTCGCACGAAGTGGCCCTCCGGGTGCCGGGCTGGCCAGGCCATCGACCCGGCCAGTTCGCCATGCTTCAGCTCGACCCCGAAGGGCTGCATCGGGATCCGTTGCTACCGCGTCCCATGGCAATTTACAGCTGTTCGGGCGAGAACCTCGAGTTTCGCTTCAAGATCGTGGGACGCGGTACGGCGTTGCTGGCGGGGCTTCCTGTCGGAGCACCTGTCGGCGTCCTGGGGCCGCTCGGGAACGGCTTCGACAGGCCGGCTGGGGTTCCCGTTCTCGTTGGAGGGGGAACGGGTATTGCCTCGCTCTACGAGCTTGCCTCCTCGGTCCCCGCGGGAAGCACGGTTGCCCTCGGTGCCGGGACGGAGGCCGACCTCCTCGGCCTGGCTGACTTCCGCGCCCTGCCGGTGGAGCTGCGGCTGGCGACCGAGGACGGATCCGCGGGCAGCGCCGGGCTCGTGACCGAGCTGCTCGACTTCGGCGCCGAGCATGAGGTGCTGGCCTGCGGCCCCCTCCCAATGCTGCGGCGCGTCCACGCTCTCGCCGTTGCCGCTGGCGCGCGCTGCCAGGTCTCGCTCGAGAGCAACATGGCTTGCGGCTTCGGCGTCTGTCTCGGCTGCGCCGTGAGAACCAGGCAGGGCTTCCGCTATATCTGCAGCCACGGACCGATCTTCGACGCCGCGCAGCTGGACTGGAACGCGGCCGCGTGAGCGACACGGACCTGCGCGCGACCCTGGCAGGGGTGGAGCTCGCGAATCCGGTCCTCCTCGCGAGCGGGACCTGCGGCTACGGCGCTGAGCTCGAGCCCTTCCTCGACCTCACCGAGCTAGGCGGCATCGTGGCGAAGTCCCTGACGCTCGAGCCCCGGGAGGGAAACGAGCCACCGCGGATCACCGAGACCCCCGCCGGCCTCTTGAACGCGATCAGCCTCGAGAACATAGGCGTCGATGCCTTCCTGCGTGACAGGCTTCCCGCACTTCCCCCACAGCTGGTCGTGATCGCGAGCTGCTTCGAGACGGAGATCGAACGCTACGCAGAAGTGTGCAAGCGCCTCGATGGGGCGACGGGAGTGCGAGCGCTCGAGCTCAACGCCAGCTGCCCGCACGTGAAGGCGGGCGGGATCGAGTTCGGGCAGGACCCCGCCGTGCTCGGCGCACTGGTGCGAGCCTGCCGGAGCGCGACCCGGCTTCCCCTGCTGGTGAAGCTCTCACCGAACGTCACCTCGATCGCGGAGATGGCCCGCGTCTGCCAGGAAGAGGGCGCTGACGGCGTCTCGCTGATCAACGCCGTCCAGGCTATGGCGGTCGATGTGCACACCCGCCGGCCGACCCTGCGGAACGTGCTCGGGGGCCTTTCTGGGCCTGCGATCCTGCCCATCGCGCTCCGGATGGTGTACCAGGTGGCTCAGGCGGTCCAGATCCCGATCTGCGGCATCGGCGGAATCTCCAGCGGCGAGGACGCGGTCGCCTTCTTGCTTTGCGGGGCCTCCGCCGTCCAGGTCGGCACGATCACCTATACGAATCCGCGCGCCGCCCTCGAGATCCGCGACGGTCTCGACGCCTACTGTCGCCAAAACGGCGTCCCGCGTGCGAGTGACCTGGTGGGGGCCCTCGAGAGCTTTCCGGCCTGACCGGCCGGGCGACAATTCGCCCCTAGAATCAAGTACCTAGAGTTGCTAGTCGGGGCGGATTTTGATACCTCTGCCTCGTCCAGTCGGCCTGGGAACTCTTGGAAAGTGGGCGGTCCGTCCGCTTTTTTTTGTGCTCTCGGGCGGCTTTGCGAAGTGCGAGACAAGAGGAGCCGAGCCATCCATCGATGTACCGAGACATCCCGCCTGATCTCCTGCGGGTCGTCGAGCCGGTCGTGACTGCGAACGGCCTCGAGCTCGTAGATGCGAGCCTCAAGCAGGGTCGCGGGACCGCGCATCTGCTGATCGTTCTCGACACGCCGTCTGGGGACGGACGCGTGTCCGTGGACGAGTGTGCCGCGGTCTCGCGCGAGGTTGCCCACGGGCTCGATGCGGAGGATCTGGTGGCGGGTTCGTACACGCTCGAGGTGACCTCGCCCGGGGTCGACCGGACGTTGGGCCGTGAAGTGGATTTCGAACGCGTTGTGGGACGCGAGCTCCGGCTCGAGACGCGCGAGCGCCTGGCGGGGCGCAGGCGCTTTCGAGGCGAGCTCTTGGCCTTCGAGCGTGGTGAGGCGAGTCTGCGCACCGAGGCCGGGGATCTCTCGATTCCCTTCGTCGAGATCAAGCGGGCGACGGCCTTCTATCCGCGCGACTCGAAGGGGCCGGCGAAAGGATAAGCGATGGAGCTCGACCTCAGCCGCATCATCGATCAGGTAGTAAAGGACAAGGGGATCAGCCGCGAGGTGGTGATCGACACCCTCGAGAAGGCGCTCGTCACCGCAGCGCGGCGCAAGTACGGAGCCGAATGCGAGATCGAGGCGCAGTTCAACATCGAATCCGGTGAGATCGAGCTGTTCGAGTTCAAGACGGTTGTCGAGGGTGCACCCCCGAACGACGGGGAGATCTCCATCGAGGACGCGCGCTCGCACGACCCCGAGGTGGAGGTCGCCGACCAGATCGGCGTCAAGCTCGACACGGCGGAGTTCGGACGGATCGCTGCCCAGACTGCCAAGCAGGTCATCATTCAGGAGGTGCGCGGCGCCGAACGCGAGATGGTCTACGAAGAGTACAAGGACCGCAAAGGCGAGATCGCACACGGCATCGTGCGGCGCATCGAGAAGGGAAACCTGATCGTCGATCTCGGTCGCGCCGAGGCGATCGTGCCGCGCAAGGAGCAGGTGCCCCGCGAGATGTTCCGGATCAACGAGAGGATCCGGGCTTACGTCCTCGATGTGCTGCGCGAGTCGAAGGGTCCGCAGATCGTGCTGTCCCGCTCCTGCACGGAATTCCTGATCAAGCTCTTCGAGCAGGAGGTGCCCGAGATCTACGAGAAGATCGTCAGCATCGAGGCGGCGGCGCGCGAGCCCGGAGCCCGCGCGAAGATCGCGGTCGTGTCAAGAGACAAGGACGTCGACCCGGTGGGCGCCTGCGTGGGCATGCGCGGCAGCCGGGTACAGGCCGTCGTCCAAGAGTTGCGTGGGGAGAAGATCGACATCGTTCCGTATAGCGCCGATCCCGTGAAATACGTCGTCTCGTCGCTCTCGCCTGCGCAGGTCGTGCGGGTGATGGTCGACGACGAGAACCGCACGATGGAGGTGGTGGTTCCGGATGACCAGCTCTCCCTCGCGATCGGCAAGAAGGGTGGCAACGTTCGCCTGGGCGTTCAGCTGACGCGCTGGAAGATCGACATCAAGAGCGAGTCCTACATGCGTGAGGTCGAGCAGGACCTCGCACGCGCACTGGGAGTCGTCGAGGGGGCCGGAGAGTACGAGGCGAAGGTGCTGATGGACAACGGCATCTCGAGCCTCGGAGAGCTGGCTGCGGCGGAGGTCGAGCTCCTAATCTCCATCCCGGGTATCTCCGAGGAGGGCGCAGCAGCGATAAAGGAAGAGGCACAGAGGCTCAACGTCGAGAAGCTCGAACGCGAGGCTGCGGCCGCAGCGGAGGCGGAGGCGCTGCGAGCGCAGGAGGAGGGTGGCCTCGCGGGGACGACCTCCCGCACGTCGACTTTACCCAGCGCGGCGACTAGGGAGGACGGTCCCCCCGGCGGCTAGCCTGCCTGGCTACCTGCGAGGGGCGTGAGCATGGCGAAGATCAGGGCCTACAAGCTTGCTGAGGAGTTCGGCCTCGAGCGCGAGGAGTTCCTGCAGAAGGCTGCGGAGCTCGGGATCGAGCTCCGCACGGCGATGGTCTCCCTCGAGGACGAGCAGATCGACGTCCTGCGCGAGAAGTTCGGCACCAAACCCAAGGTCGAGACCGAAGAGAAGCGGGTCGGAACTGGAATCATTCGGCGTCGCCGCAAGAAGGCGGTGCCTCCGGCCGAGCCGGCTCCGCCCGAGCTGGAAGCGCCCGGGCTCCCGAGCCCGGAGGCGCCAGCGCCCGAAGAGGCACCGCCCGACACCGTGATTCCCCCGCACATGGATCGCCCCGCCGTGGTGGTGGAGGACCCGCTTGCCGCGGTGACTGCGGACGCCGCTACGCCCGAGCCGATCGTGGCGGAGGACCCGAGCCCCGATCCTGACCTCCCGATTCCGCCGGTGGTCGTCCCTGCCCCGAGCGAGTCCACGGAGCCTCCGATCCAGACCGAAGGGAGACGGGCCCCATCCCAGCCGGACACGGGTCGCAAGCTGCAGCGACGCAAGGTTCTCGAGGGGCAGACCCTCAGGGAGCAGGACAGTATTGCGCGGCAGGCTCGTGGCAACGTCCAGGCGCATCTGGAGCGGCGCCGCATGATCGTCGACCAGCAGTCGCGCATTCAGTCGGGGCGGCGCTCCCGGACCAAAGCGCGACCCAAGCTGACGCTGTCGACCGCTCCGCCGAAGAGCAAGGTGGTGCGCATCAGCAACTCCCTCAGCTTTCAGGAGTTCTCGAGTCAAACGGGCCTCAAAGTGCGCGAGGTGCTGCGTAAGGCGGCCGCTCTCCATCCAGAGATCGAGCGAGGTGACCTGATCGATCTGGAGACCGCGACCCTGCTGGCGGAGGAGCTGGGCTATGAGGTCCAGCATGTCGAGACCGAACTCGAGAAGGTCGTTGCCGCCGCGAGCGCGCCCTCTTCTCTTGAGGGCTCGCAGGAGCCGCGGCCCCCCGTCGTGACGGTGATGGGGCACGTCGACCACGGCAAGACGTCGCTGCTCGACTCGATCCGGCGGACGAACGTGGTGGATGGGGAGGCCGGCGGGATCACCCAGCACATCGGCGCCTACCAGGTGGAGGCCGGCGGACATCAAATCACCTTCATCGACACCCCAGGCCACGCTGCGTTCACCCAGATGCGCGCTCGGGGCGCGAGGGTAACCGACGTGGTCATCCTGGTGGTGGCCGCCGACGATGGCGTCATGCCACAGACGGTCGAAGCGATCAACCACGCGAGAGCCGCCGGCGTACCGATCATCGTAGCCATCAACAAGATCGACAAGCCAGAGGCGAACGCTCAGCGCGTCAAGCAGGCGCTCCTCGAGCACGAGCTCGTCGCGGAGGAGTTTGGTGGCGACACGATCTGCATCGAAGTCTCCGCCACCAAGGGCGACGGCATCGACAAGCTGCTAGAGATGGTCACCCTGCAGGCAGAGGTGCTGGAGCTCAACGCCCCGCGCAAGGGTCGGGCCCGCGCGATCGTGATCGAGGCGCAGCTCGACAGAGGACGCGGGCCCGTCGCGACCGTACTGGTGCAAGAGGGCACGTTGCGTCGCGGCGACGCCGTCGCGATCGGCAGCGTCTCCGGTCGTATCCGCGGCCTGGAGGACGATCAGGACCGGCCCATTAAGGAGGCGCTTCCGGCGACACCGGTCCGGCTCATCGGGCTCTCGTCCGTACCGGAGGCGGGAGACGAGCTCGTCGTCGTGAAGAACGAGCGCGAGGCCAAGCGGATCACGGATCACCGTCGCAACGAGGAGAAGCGTGCCAGCATGGGCGCCACCGAGGCTGTGTCGCTCTTGGCAGAAGACGTCTTCGCCCAGCTCGAGGACTCTGGCTTGAAGGAGCTCCTGGTCGTCGTCAAGGCCGACGTGCGCGGCACGATGGAGGCGATCTGCGAGGCGATGGAGAACCTGTCGACGGATCGGGTCAAACTGCGGGTTCTCCACAGCGGCATCGGGGGTATCACCGAGAGCGACGTAATGCTGGCATCTGCGTCACGGGCGGTGATCATCGGCTTCCACGTGCGGGCTGAGCCGGCGGCACGTAAGCTTGCGGAGACGGAAAGAACGGAGATCCGCATCTCCGACATCGTCTACGAGCTGCTGGACGATGTGACCAAGCTCATGCAGGGCCTGCTCCCTCCGAAGGAGGTCGAGCGCATAAGCGGTCGCGCGGAGGTGCGTCAGCTCTTCGTGGTCCCGCGCGTCGGCACCATCGCCGGCTGTGCGATAATCGATGGCATGATACGCCGCGGCATCTCCGCACGCGTCCTGCGCGACGAGGTGCCGGTCTACTCCGGGCCGCTCGCCTCCCTCAAGCACTTCAAGGACGACGTACGCGAGGTCAGGGCGCCGCTGGAGTGCGGGCTCAGGCTCGAGAACTTCAACGACGTCAAGGTCGGCGATGTGATCGAATCCTTCGAGATCGAGGAGATTGCCGATACGCTGTAAGGCGTGCTTCGTGCCAGTGCTCCGGAGGTTCTCATGCGGATCGCGGCTGCTCTGATCGAGCTGGCGCTACCTGAAGCCAGGACGATCAAAGCCAAACGTCGGGTGTCGAACGCCGTCAAGAGTCGGCTGCGCCAGCGCTTCAACGTGTCTACCGCCGAGGTCGCGGACCACGACGACCGCCACTCGATATGTGTCGGGTGCGTCATGGTGGGCGTGGATCCGCGGCACCTACGCAAACAGATGGAGAAGGCGATTCGCTACGTGGAGAGCCTCGGCCTCGCAGAGGTGGTGGCGGATGACGTCACCGTGGTGCGCTTGGACGAGCTCGAGGAGCTGGAGCTGCCGGAAGAGCTGACTCCGGAGGAGTGGGGCGCGGAGTGAGGCACCGGCGCGGACGCGTGGCCCACGACCTGCGCGCGCGGGTGACGGAGATCCTCCGCAAACGCGTCTCGGATCCACGCCTCGAAGGGGTGACGCTCTCCGGCGTCGAGCCGACACCCGACTTCTCCCTGGCCCGGGTCTTCTTCTGGACGAGCGGAGATCCAGAGGAGGCTCTGCGGGCTTTCGAGACGGCCGGACCCTTCATCCGACGTTGCCTCGGCGAGAACCTCAGGCTACGACGTGTGCCGCAGCTCGAGTTCCGACTGGACGAGTCGCTCGAGCAGGCCGAACGGGTGGAAGAGATCTTGCGCGAGGTCGAGGAGGAGCGCGCGGTGGGGAAGCAAGAGTGATCAACGGGTTCCTCGTGATCGGCAAGGTCGCAGGGCTGACCTCGCACGACGTGGTGCAGTGTGTGCGCAAGTGGGCAAAGCAGCGCAGGGTCGGACACCTTGGCACGCTGGACCCGATGGCGACCGGGGTGCTACCCATCGCGCTCGGCGAGGCGACGAAGCTCTCGCGCCTGCTGACACACGGCGAGAAGAGCTACTCGGCCCAGATCCGCCTTGGCGTGGAGACGACGACCTACGATCGCGAGGGCGAGGTGACGAGCGAGACAACCGGACCCTGGCCTGATCGCGAGGTAGTCGAAAAAGCTCTCGCTCGCTTTCGCGGCGAGATCGATCAGACGCCGCCTCCCTACTCGGCGATCAAACAGGGGGGGGAGCCCTCCTACCGCCGCGCCCGCAGAGGAGAGCATGTGCTTCTCGCGGCGCGGCGCGTCCGGCTGCAGCGCGTGGAGCTGGTGGACTACGAGCCGCCGCTCATCTCGGTAGAGGTCGACTGCAGCGCGGGGACCTACCTGCGCTCCGTTGCCCACGACCTCGGGGCGGCGCTGGGCACAAGAGCGCACTTGTGGCAGCTCGTGCGCACCAGAAGCGGGCCGTTCCACCTGCACCAGGCACTCGGGCTCGACGAGCTGGACGCGCGTGGAGCCGGGCGCGTGATCCCGATGGCGGCCGCCACGGGTCTCCCCACCTACGAGGTCGACGCGCGAACGTGTCGCCGCGTAGGAAACGGGGTCCAGCTCGGCCGGCACGAGCTCAGGGGTGCCCCACCCGAGGGTATCCTACAGCTGGTTCGAAAGGGGCGCCTGGTGGCGCTCGTGGAGGCGCGCCGCGGCATCCCCGAGCTTCGCACCCTCCGGGTGTTCCTGGAGGGCACGAAACCCGCACCTCGTGTGGCGGGCCTGAGTGCCGAAATCCCCGAAGAGACAAAGAGTTAGCCCTGCTGAGTGGATTGCGGGCCAAAGGGGGCTCTGCTATACACAGCGCGATTTCAAAGGGGAGAGTTTGCTCGACGCCGCACGCAAGCAAGAGATCGTAAAGAGCTACCAGCGCAGCGACGGGGACACGGGCTCGAGCGAGGTTCAGGTGGCGCTTCTCACGGGGCGCATCAAGTACCTGACGGAGCACTTGAAAGTGCACCAGAAGGATCACCACTCGCGCAGAGGACTCTTGCTCCTCGTCAGCCAGCGGCGCGCGCTGCTCGATTATCTCAAGCGCACCGATGAGCCCCGCTACCGTGAGGTCATCGAGAGGCTCGAGATCCGAAGGTAGGTTTATGGGGCAAAGGCCGGCCAGGTGTGTCGGCCTTTTGAATGATGGATGCGAGATGTGGGATGAGCGACGTGCACAGCTCGACTGCGCATATCGCTCATTCCGCATCATCTAGTTAGCCCCCACCCACATCTCGTACCTGAGCGTGAAAGCAGGCCGCGGTCGACCCAAGGGCGTCGGCTGGCGGCCGAGGAGCGAAGATGGACAAGGTTGAGTGCTGTGTGGATGGGAAGGTCATCGAGATCGAGACCGGTCGGATTGCGAAGCAATCGAACGGCGCAGCGATTGTGTCGTGTGGACAGGCGGCCGTGCTCGTCACCGCGAACCGTGCAAAGCCGCGAATGGGTATCGACTTCTTCCCGCTGACGGTCGACTACCTCGAGCGTATCTATGCCTCGGGCAAGATTCCGGGAGGCTTCTTCAAACGAGAACGTGGCCTGACCGAGAAGGAGGTTCTCACCTCCCGCTTCATTGATCGGTCTCTGCGCCCCCTTTTTCCGGACGGGTATCGAGACGAGACGCAGGTGACCGCGACCGTGTTGTCGGCCGAGCCCGGCTACGACACGGATATGCTGGCCTTCGTCGGCGCGTCGGCAGCTGTTGTGCTCTCAGACATCCCCTTTCCCGAGCCGATCGCCGCGGTGCGGGTGTCGCGCGTCGATGGCCAGCTCGTCGCCAACGGGTCCTTTGACGATAACGACGCAACCGATCTCAACGTGATCATTGCGGGCACCCGGGACTCCATCGTGATGGTCGAAGGTGGCGCGAGAGAGGTCTCCGAGGCCGACATGCTGCAGGCGCTCCGCTTCGGGCACGAGCAGCTGCAGCCGCTCCTCGACGCACAGGCCGAGCTCGTGCGTCGCGCGGGCAAGACGAAGCGCCGGCTTTCTCCCAAGAAACTCGATCCGGAGCTGGTCTCGCAGATCGACGCGCTTGCACGCGAGCGCATCAAGGCCGCGAGCCGCACTCTCGAGAAGCACGCGCGCTATCGCGCGCTGAACGAGATCGACAGCGAGGTGCTGCCCAGGTTCCTTTCGGAGTACAAGAGCCGGCCCCGAAGCCTCAGCACGCTGGCCGAGGTCGAGGAGGCTCAGCAGGGAGCGAAAGAGCTCGAGGCCGATGTCAAGGCGATCCTCCACGATCTCCGGGCGGATGTGATGCGCGAAGCGATCCTCGCGGGCGAGCCCCGCCTGGACGGCCGGTCTGCGACCGAGATCCGGCCCATCCAATGTCAGGTCCAGGCCTTTCCGCGACTGCACGGCTCAGCGCTCTTCACGCGTGGAGAGACGCAGGCCGTCGTCACGGTCACGCTCGGTGGCAAGCGCGACGAGCAGATGATCGAAGGCTTGCGGGACACCTTCTTCAGGAACTTCTATCTGCACTACAACTTCCCGGCCTACAGCGTGGGCGAGGTTCGCCCGCTACGCGCGCCGAACCGACGCGAGCAGGGCCACGGGGCGCTGGCGGAGCGCGCACTCCGGGCAGTGCTGCCCGACATGGAGGAGTCTCCCTTCACGATCCGGATCGTCTCCGAGATCATGGAGAGCAACGGCTCGTCGTCCATGGCGTCGGTGTGCGGGGGTGCTCTGGCGCTGATGGACGCGGGCATTCAGATCACCACACCGGTCGCGGGCATTGCGATGGGGCTGATCACCGACGGCAAGCGAAACGCCGTGCTCTCCGACATCCTCGGCGATGAAGACCACCTCGGTGACATGGATTTCAAGGTGGCGGGCTCGCGCGACGGCATCACGGCGATCCAGATGGACATCAAGATCGACGGGCTGGACTGGCAGGTCATGGAGACCGCGCTCGAGCAGGCGTGTGTGGGCCGCTTGCACATTCTGGATTGCATGGCCCGCGAGACGGCCGCGATGCTGCCGAACTTCAAGCCGCGCGAGGAGCTCTCGGAGAACGCACCCCGGGTCAGCATAGTCTGGGTCAAGCCGGACAGAATTCGCGATGTCATCGGGCCCGGTGGCAAGGTGATCCGCGGCATCCAAGAATCCACCGGAGCCAAGGTGGACATCGAGGACTCGGGCCGCTGCACGATCTTCGCGCCGGACAGAACCTCGCTCGAGGCCTGCCAGCAGATGGTCGAGGAGATCACGCAGGAGGCAGAGGTGGGAAAGCTCTATTTCGGCAAGGTAAAGCGCGTGACCGACTTCGGAGCCTTCGTCGAGGTCTTTCCCGGCACGGACGGGCTGCTGCACATCTCCGAGCTGGCCGACCATCGCGTCGAACGGGTCGAGGACATCTGCGTCGAGGGGGACGAGGTCATGGTCAAGTGCCTCGACGTGGATCCGAGCGGGAAGATCCGGCTGTCGCGACGGGCCGCTATCGAGGAGCAGTTGGCACAATCTTGAGGCGATGAGCGTCGGCGGCGCGGGCAGAAGGCTCCGCGTCGCCTGAACAGGAGGAGCCGTAGTGCCTCCCGAGAGAAGCGTCCTCGATTCCGGCGCCAGCGTGGTGAGCGAGTCGATGCCCGGCGTCGAGAGCGTCTCGCTGGGTCTGTACTTCCCGACCGGATCCAGGCACGAGACCCAGCAGGACAACGGCGTGTCCCACTTCATCGAGCACCTGGTGTTCAAGGGGACGCCGCAGCGGACTGCCGACGAGATCAACCGCGAGATCGACCTGCTCGGAGGCGCCTCCAATGCCTACACGAGCAAGGAGACGATCTGCCTGTACGCCTGCGTGCTGGCCGAGCACCTGAACCGTCTCTTGGCCCTGTTCGGCGATCTCGCCACCGAGGCCCTCCCGACGGGAGTCGAGGAGGAGGTGGAGCGCGAGCGCAGAGTGATCCTGTCAGAGATCCGGGCCGTCGAGGACTCGCCAGAGGATCTGCTCGGACAGCTCAGTGATCGCGTCTTCTTCGGCGACCACCCGCTTGCCATGCCGATCGCCGGCTCGGCTCCCGCGGTGAATCGGCTAGGACTCGACGACATCCGGGCCCACTACAAGCGCCACCTGGTGGCCGGCGGGATGGTCATCGCCGCGGCCGGCAAGATCGACCACGCGGAGCTGGTCGAGCTCGCGAGCCGACATCTCGGGAGGATCCCGACCGGCGGGACGCGCACCTCTCCGAGCCCGGAGCCGACGCGCCCGACGAGCCGGGTGATGCAGCGCGAGCTCGAGCAGGTGCAGGTCACGCTCTCCGCGCCTGGTGTCTCCGGGCGGGATCCGCGCTGGGCGGCGGCCGAGCTGCTCTCGGCGATCATCGGGGACGGCTACTCCTCGCGTCTGTTTCGCGAGGTGCGAGACAGACGGGGGCTGGTCTACTCGATCTACTCCTCGCTCGTGAGCTACACCGATGCTGGCCGCTTCGACGTCAGCTTCAGTGTCGCGCCCGCGAAGCTCGAGGAGACTCTCGAGGTAGTGAGCCGCGAGCTCGCGAACGTACGCGATGGAGGCATCAGTCAGGCCGAGCTCGACGCGGCCAACGAGCATCTGCGCGCCAGCCTACTGCTCGGTCACGAGTCCACCGGCGCACGCATGAGCTACCTCGCCGAGCAGCTGCTCCTTGGCGAGGAGAACCTCACTCTGGAGCGCGATCTCGAGGAGCTCCAGGGGGTCACGCTCGGGCAGGTCCACGCGCTGGCCTCGGCCATGCTCGGGGCACCCCTGCCCCTGGCCGTCGTCGGTCCCGTCCACTCCGACCGCCTGCCCGAGGCAGGCTGGCCACTGCCGGCGTGAGACCCGTCGTGCGGATCCGGCGGGTTCGGGGCGAGGCCGACGCGGACCTGCCGTTACCCGCGCGTGCCACGAAGCACAGTGCGGGGGTCGATCTGCGCGCGGCCATTCACGGCGAGCTCGAGCTGGTCCCCGGCCAGCGCGCGGCCATACCGACGGGGTTCGCGCTCGCCATACCGCCCGGCTACGAGGGGCAGGTGCGGAGCCGGAGCGGGCTCGCGCTCGAGTCTGGCGTGGTGCTGCCGAACGCTCCCGGCACGATCGATGCGGACTACAGGGGCGAGGTTCACGTGATCCTGCACAACACCGGCGACCGGGCCGTGCGCTTCGCGCGGGGCGATCGCATCGCTCAGCTCGTGATCGCCCCCGTTGCCGAGCCCGTCTTCGAGGAGGTCGAGCAGCCCGAGGCCCTGGGCACGACTCCGCGCGGGGAGGGGCGCTTCGGCCATACAGGGCGCTGATGGCCACCCAGGACCCACCCCAGGACGTGACGCGGACTACGGAGCCCGAAGAGATGCCGGCTCCCGAGTTCGGCATCCACCCGCAGCCCCCTGCTGCCCGCGAGCCGGAGAAGGCGCGCTGGCAGCCCAGCAACCTGGCGCTGCGGCTCGTGACCGTCGTCTTTCTGGTGCCGCCCGTCCTCTGGATCTGCTACGTGGGCGGGCTCTGGTACGTAGGCCTGGTGGTCGTATTCAGCAGCATCGCCATCAACGAGTTCTACGGCTTCATCGCCGCAAAGGGGGGCACGCCGAACCGGCTGCTCGGCACGCTCGCGGCCGCGGCTCTGCCGCTGATCGTGTACGTGGGCGACGCCTTCCTCGCCACGAGCTTCATGACGGCCGTGCTGCTCACGGTGATGCTTCTGCAGCTGACCCACGCGCAGATCCGCGAGGCGATGATGAGCATCTCGGCCACCTTCTTCGGCGTCTTCTACGTGGGCTGGCTGCTCGCGCATGCCGTCTCCGTGCGTTTCATCGCCAAGGACCTGTCGAGCCGTTACCCGACGCTGGAGTTCGACCCGGAGCTTGGCTTCTTCTTCATCATCTTCTGTCTGGTGGCAGCGGTCCTCTCCGACACCGGGGCCTACTTCGTCGGGCGCAAGCTCGGACGCCGCAAGCTCGCTCCCGCCATCAGTCCGAACAAGACGCTCGAGGGCGCGCTCGGCGGAGTCCTGGCCGGCACGCTCTGCTGCCTCCTGACCAAGTTCGTCTTCGATGAGATCATTCCGGGAAGGCTCTCCAGCGACCTGACCTACACCGCTGCGGGCCTGTTCGGCGCAGTCCTCGCCGTCGTCGCAGTGCTGGGCGATCTGGTCGAGTCCGTGCTGAAACGCGACGCGCATCTGAAGGATGCGGGAAGCATCTTGCCAGGAGTAGGTGGCGTGCTGGATCGCGTCGACTCCGCACTGCTGGTGATCCCCGTCATGTATTACATGCTTCTGGCCTATTACTATCTGCGCCATGGCGTGTAGAACTACATGTGGGACCTGCGCGCGGGCGGCCGCGCGCTTCCCTCCTCCGCTCAGGGCTACGCCCTTCGCTGCGCGCGCCGCTTGCGCGGCGCTTGCAAGGGTGCCGAGCGCGGCAAGGGGTTGGAGGGGAGACGGGTGATCTCTCGCTACACGCGGCCCGAGATGGAGGTGCTCTGGTCCGATGCGCATCGGTACGAGCTCTGGACCCGGATCGAGGTCGCGGTCTGTCGGGCGCTGGTGGAGCGCGGGGAGATTCCGCGCCGGGCGTTCGAGACGATCGAGGCGCGTGCGAAGGTGGATCCAGAGCGCGTGGCCGAGATCGAGGCGCGGGTCCATCACGACGTGAACGCCTACCTAGACGCTTTGGCCGAGGAGATCGGTCCGGCCGCCCGCTACGTGCATCTGGGCCTCACGTCCTCCGACGTGCTCGACACGTGCCTCGCTCTGCAGCTGCGCGACGCGGCGGACCTCGTTCTCGAGCAGAGTCGCAGAGTCCTCGAAGCGTTGCGGGCTCGAGCGCTCGAGCACAAGCGCACGGTCTGCGTCGGTCGAACCCATGGAATCTTCGCGGAGCCGACGACCTTCGGGCTGAAGCTGCTCTACGGTTTCGACGAGATGCGGCGCAACCACGCTCGCCTGGAGCGTGCCCGCGAGGCCATCGCCGTGGGCAAGGCCTCTGGCGCGGTCGGCACTTTCGCCCACCTGAGTCCGGAAGTGGAGGCTGCTGTCATGGCAGAGCTGGGACTCGCTCCCGCCGCCATCTCGACGCAGATCGTCTCGCGCGATCGCCATGCCGAGCTGGTCAATGCGCTCGCTCAAACGGCGACGGGAGTCGAGCGAATCGCCGTGGAGATGCGCCACCTCGCCCGGACCGAGGTAGGGGAGGTCCAGGAGTTCTTCGGCAGCGAGCAGAAGGGAAGCTCGGCCATGCCGCACAAGCGCAACCCCTGGCGCTTCGAGACGCTTGCGGGGCTGGCGCGCGTGGTGCGGGGCTACGCCGGTGCGACGCTCGAGAACTCTGTGCTTTGGCACGAGCGCGACATCTCGAACAGCTCCGTCGAGCGCATCATCGGACCGGACGCGACGGCGACCGTGCACTTCATGCTGCACCGCCTCGCCGAGCTCATCGAGGGGCTCGTGGTGTTCCCGGAGCAGATGCGCAGCCACCTGGATGCCAGCCGGGGCCTCGTCTACTCCGGCGCGGTCCTGCTCGCGCTCTTGCGTCACGGGCTCTCCCGGCAGGAGGCCTATCGCCTCGTCCAGGGGCACGCGCTCGCTACCTGGGACGAGGGCGGCCACCTCTATGACCGCCTGCAGGCCGATGAGGAGCTGGGGAAGCTGCTCGAGCCGGACGAGCTCGCGGAGTGCTTCGACCTCGAGCGGCACCTGAAGCACGTCGACGTGATCTTCGAGCGTGTCCTCGACGAGGCCCCAGGATCTTGAGGGTCACCGTTCTCGTTACCTTGAAGCCTGGCGTACTGGACGCGGAGGGCAGACAGGTCAAGCGCGCACTCCGGGAGCTCGGCTACGAGCAGGTTGCCGAGGTGCGGACCGGTAAGGTGGTTCACCTGGACCTGGACGCGGCAGACGCCGATCAGGCCCGGCAGCTGGCTGAGGAGATGTGCGAGAAGCTCCTCGCGAACCCCGTGATCGAGCAATACGAGATCCGTGTCTCATAACCCCCTTGGCAAGCGCCTCGAACGCGGCGCGCGCAGCGAAGGGCGGAGCCCTGAGCGGAGGTAGGTGGCCGCGGCCGCCCGCGGCCGGGTCCCACAAGGCTAGGACGTGAACTGGTGGCGGCGAGGGTGCCAGATCAGCTGGGCGAAGGGCGCGGGCTCGTTCAGGGCAAGCGCCAGGGTGTTCGCGAGGTAGCGCGTTCGCCCGCTCAGAAAGGGCCATAGCGCGTCTTCCAGCTGCGGCACGCCGACGCGCCAGCGCTCGACCGGATGGTGAGCGGCGGCGTCGAACAGCCGCGTCAGCAAGCGCCGCTCGCTCGTCAGGCTGGCAACGAAGCTGCCAACTCCGACGGCCGTCCTCCCCCACGCCGTCCACGGCTCCACATGCAGCTCGAGACGCAGCGTGTGCTCCAGGATGTCCTGGAGCTCGGCCTCGATCTGGGCGAGCTCCGCCCAGCTGCGGCTACTCAACAACGAGGGCCGTGCGCGCGAGCGCAGCCCGAAGACGCGGGCATTGCGGGCGACGCCGCGCAGCTCGCGGCGCAGGAGCGCGATAATCTCTTCGTAGCCGAGGTCTCGCACCTCCACCCGCCGTTCCGAGTCGTCCCTCATGCGTCCAAGTCTACCGCGACGCGCGTTGAAACTCAGGGGAGTGGCTGGCACACTCCCGCCGTACCCGTTCCGAGAGGGGGAGCAGCGAGCCCCCGCCGCCTGCAACCATCCCTCCTGACCCCGACGAGCCGCGTGACGACGCAAGCCCAGCCCGAGACGCCGCCCCGAACGCAGGGACCCCGCATCGGGGTGGTGGTGTTCCCGGGCTCCAACGACGACCGCGACATGGCCGGTGCCCTCTCTCGGGTTGGCGCCTGCATCGAGATGGTATGGCACAAGGACCGACGCCTCCCGGAGAGCCTCGACGGTATCGCGGTCCCGGGCGGCTTCTCGTACGGAGACTACCTGCGCGCGGGTGCCATGGCGCGCTTCTCTCCCGTCATGCGGGCGGTGGCTCTCCTTGCGGAGTCGGGGCGGCCCGTGCTCGGGGTGTGCAACGGCTTCCAGGTGCTCTGCGAGGCGGGCCTGCTGCCGGGCGCGTTGGTGCGAAACCGCGATCTCTACTTCGTGTGTCGCGACGTGGAGCTCCAGATCGACGACCCGGGTCGGCTGGGTGCCGAGCTCGACCGGGGCGCGTCACTCTCGATGCCGATTAAGCACGGGCAGGGAGCGTACGTCCCGGACCCCTCAGAACCTCCACGCGTCGCGTTCCGCTACGTGGGCGCAAACCCGAACGGTGCCGTTGACGACATCGCAGGCGTCACGAACAAGGCGGGGAACGTCCTGGGACTGATGCCGCACCCGGAGCACGCGGTGGATCCCCTACTCGGCAGCTCCGATGGTGCCGATCTGCTGCGCTCGTTCCTGCGGAGCTGCAGCGCGTGAGGGAGCCCGTGGTCAACCTGGCGCTCGCGCGCGAGCACGGCCTGAGCGGCGCGGAATGGGAGCGCCTCCTCGAGCTCCTAGGGCGCGACCCGACCTATCCGGAGCTTGGGATCTTCTCGGTCATGTGGTCCGAGCACTGCTCCTACAAGTCCAGCAAGCGCCACCTCGAGAGCTTGCCGACGGAGGCAGCGTGGGTGCTGCACGGCCCGGGCGAGAACGCGGGTGTCGTCGACATCGGTGAGGGTCTGGCCGCCGTCTTCAAGATCGAGAGCCACAACCATCCGTCCTATATTGAGCCGCACGGCGGCGCGGCCACCGGCGTCGGCGGCATCCTGAGGGACATCTTTACCATGGGAGCGCGGCCTCTCGCGAGTCTGAACTCGCTGCGCTTTGGCGGGCTCGACGATCCTCATCAGCGTTACCTGGTGCGCGGGGTCGTGGCTGGCATCGGCGACTACGGCAACTGCTTCGGCTGCGCCACCGTCGGTGGCGAGATCGGCTTTCACCCCGGCTATGCGGGCAACATCCTCGTGAACGCGATGAATGTCGGGATCGCGCCGCTCGAAGGGATCTTCCTCGCTAAGGCGAGCGGGCCAGGCAATCCCGTCATCTACGTCGGCTCGCGTACCGGTAGGGATGGCATCCACGGCGCCAGCCTGCTGGCGTCGAGCGAGTTTGATGAGGACACGGACTCCATGCGCCCGACCGTGCAGCTCGGCGACCCGTTCGCTGAGAAGCTGCTGCTCGAAGCCTGTCTCGAGGTCATGGCGACAGGCGCCGTCGTCGGCATTCAGGACATGGGGGCCGCAGGTCTCACGTGCTCGAGCTTCGAGATGGCGTCCAGCGCGGGGACCGGAATCGAGATGGACCTGGACCTGGTGCCGCAGCGAGAGGAGGGTATGAGCCCCTACGAGCTGCTCCTCTCGGAGTCGCAAGAGCGTATGCTGCTGGTGTCGGAGGCTGGCCGCGAGGCTGAGGTGCTCGGCGTCTTCGCGAAGTGGGATCTCGAGGCCGTCGTCGTGGGGAAGGTAACGGACACCGGCCGCATGCAGGTGCGCTGGCGGCAATCCCTCGTCGTCGATATTCCCGTCGACCCGATTGCTCGCAGCGCCCCGGTCTACGACCGTCCGGTCGCGCGCCCCTCCGATCTGGACGAGCGCCGCAAGCTGGATGTGGCCGCGCTCCCGGCCGAGGCCGATCCTTCGGGCGCCCTGCTCGAGCTGCTCCGCTCCCCGAACCTCTGCTCCCGCGAGTGGGTCTACCAGCAGTACGACCAGATCGTGCAGTCGAGCACCGTGCTGCGTCCGGGTGGGGACGCCGCGGTGGTCCGGGTTCCGGGTACGAACCGTGGTATTGCGCTCTCCACGGACTGCAACCCGCGCTACTGCTCGCTGGATCCCTACCTGGGGGCGCAGCTCGCGGTGGCAGAGGCGGCGCGCAATGTCGCGGTGACCGGCGCGCGTCCGTATGCAGTCACGAACTGCCTCAACTTCGGGAATCCCGAGCGGCCGGAGTCAATGTGGGAGTTCGCAGAGAGCGTGCGCGGAATGGGCGCGGCCTGTCGCGCGCTCGGCGTCCCGATCGTCTCGGGGAATGTGAGCTTCTACAACGAGACGACCGGACAGGGCTCGATCCCCCCCACTCCCACGATCGGCATGCTGGGGCTGCTCGACGACGTGACCCGTGCGGTTGCGGCCGCCTTCCAGTCGGAGGGCGACTGCATCGTGCTCCTCGGTGAGAACCTGGGGGAGCTCGGCGCGTCCGAGTACCTGGCGGTGCGGCACGGCCTGGAGCGCGGCACCCCTCCAGTGCTCGATCTGGATGCGGAGGTGCGGCTGCACGAGCTCCTGCGAGACGCTGCCACGAACGGATTGTTGCGCTCAGCGCACGATGCGTCCGACGGCGGGCTCGCAGTCAGCCTGGCCGAGTGTGCGCTGCGCTCATCAGTGGGACTGCGTGCCGAGCTGCCCGGCTCGGATCTCCGACCCGAGGCCGCGCTGTTCGGGGAGTCCGCTTCGCGTGCTGTGGTGAGCTGTCGGCAGGCGGAGCGGGGCGAGCTGCTCGCGCTGGCCGAACGCTCGGGCGTTCCCGCGCGTGTGATCGGCGAAACCGGTGGAGAGCGCATTCGCATCGCGCCAGGTGTCGACGTGGCGCTCTCAGAAGCGCACGATGTATGGGCTGTGACTCTGCCGAAGGCGCTGGAATGACGGGACGGGGGATGAGAGACCTGCCAGACGATCTGGATCGGTTTCGCGAGGAGTGCGGCATCGTCGGCATCTCTGGACATGCGGAGGCGTCGCACCACGCGTATCTGGCTCTCTACGCTCTCCAGCACCGCGGCAAGGAATCCGCGGGGATCGTTGCCCGTGAGGGTGGCGAGATGCACGTCCACAAGGCCATGGGCTACGTCGCGGACATCTTCAACGACGAGATCCTGCGGCGTCTACCGGGTCGCCACGCCATCGGGCACGTCCGCTACTCGACCTCCGGCGCCAGCAACCTGCGCGATGCGCAGCCCTTCGTGGCGAATAGCGGCGGCATCGATGTGGCACTCGCGCACAACGGAAACCTCACGAACGCGACGGCGATTCGGGAGGAACTCGAGGGCTTCGGCTCGATCTTCCAGTCGACCATGGACTCCGAGGTCTTCGTGCACCTGTTTGCTCGAACCCGCGGCAAGCTCCCGGAGCGCCTCTCCGACGTCTTCTCGCGGGTTCGCGGCGCTTTCTCCCTGGTGATGATGATCGACGACGTGCTGGTCGCCGCGCGGGATCCGTACGGCTTCCGGCCCCTCTCCCTTGGCCGGCTGGGCTCGGCGTGGGTCGTGGCTAGCGAGACGTGCGCCTTCGACCTGATCGGTGCCACGTTCGAGCGCGACGTGGAGCCCGGAGAGATCCTGATCATCCGCCGCGGCCGCCTGCGCTCGATGCAGCCGCTGCCGAAGGCCCCGGAGCGCCTCTGCGTGTTCGAGCACGTCTACTTCGCGCGACCCGACTCGCGGGTCTTCGGTAGCAACGTCTACCAGACGCGCAAGCAGCTCGGTCGCGAGCTGGCGCAGGAAGCGCCCGTGGATGCGGACATGGTCGTCCCCGTGCTTGACTCGGGGGCCCCGTCGGCGCTCGGCTATGCCGAGACCACCGGCCTGCCATACGAAACGGCCCTGATCCGCAACCACTTCGTCGGACGCACCTTCATCGAGCCCGAGCAGTCGATTCGCCACTTCGGGGTGCGGATCAAGCACAACGCGATCCGCGAGGTGGTGGAGAGCAAGCGCCTCGTAGTCGTCGATGACTCCATCGTCCGCGGGACGACGCTCACCAAGCTCGTGACCGCCCTGCGCGCGGCGGGGGCCCACGAGGTGCACGTTCGCATCTCCTGTCCTCCGTCGGTCAACCCCTGCTACTACGGGATCGACACGCCGACCCACGCGGAGCTGATTGCCGCGAACCAGAGCGTGGCCGAGATCTGCGAGACGCTCGGCGCGGACAGCCTCGCATATCTGTCGCTCGAGGCGCTCCGCCGCATCGAGTCGACGATGAAGCACGGCTTCTGCGATGCTTGCTTCTCTGGCGAGTACGTGATTCCGGTGGAAGAGATCAAGGCCGAGGAGCAGCAGATCCCCCTGTTCCAACCGGAAGCCGAGTCCCCAGCCGACTAGGTGCCTAAGAGCTTGATGTCGGCGTCCATCATGATCTGGACCAGCTCGGCGAAGCGTACCCTGGGAGCCCACCCGAGCTTCTCCTTGGCCTTGCTCGCATCCCCCAGCAAGGAGTCGACCTCTGCAGGGCGGTAGAAGGCCGGATCGATTTCGACCATCACCTCGCCACTCCTCGCATCGCGGCCCACCTCCGCAACGCCCTCGCCCTCCCACTCGAGCTCGTAGTCGACGCAGGCGGCGGCAGTCTCGATCAGCTCCCGCACAGAGTGGTTCTCGCCGGTCGCCGCGATGTAGTCGTCGGGACTGTCCTGTTGCAGCATCCGCCACATCATCTCGACGTACTCCGGCGCGTAGCCCCAGTCCCGCACGGCCTCGAGGTTGCCGACCCGCAGGGGCCCCGTCCCGCGCAGCTTGAGCCTGGCCAGCCCGCTCGTCACCTTGCGGCTGATGAAGTTCTCGCCCCGCCGCGGTGACTCGTGGTTGAACAGGATCCCGTTGCTGGCGTGCATGTCGTATGCCTCGCGGTAGTTCCGCACGATCCAGTAGGCGTATAGCTTGGAGGCGGCGTAGGGTGAGCGAGGGTGGAAGGGCGTGGTCTCTCGCTGCGGGATCTCGGATGCCGCCCCGAAGAGCTCCGAGGTCGAGGCCTGGTAGAAGCGTGTGTCCAGGCCGTTGCTCCGGATCGCCTCGAGCAGGCGCAGCGTGCCCGTGGCGTCGACGTCGCTCGTGTACTCGGGCTGCTGGAACGAGATGGCCACGTGGCTCTGCGCAGCCAGGTTGTAGACCTCGTCGGGACGTACCAGCGCGATGATCCGGTTCAGGCTGCTGGAGTCGCCGAGATCGCCGTAGTGCAGCTCGAAGACCTTTCCCTCCCGCTGCGCGCTCTCGCGCGCGAGCTCGATGCGCTCGCGGTTCCACGTCGAGGTGCGGCGGGCGACGCCATGCACCTGATAGCCCTTCTCGAGCAGCAGCTCTGCGAGATATGAACCGTCCTGCCCCGTCACGCCCGTGATCAGGGCGATTTTCCCCGGCATCCGGTGCTCCCTGGAGAATCCGCTCTCCGGATCGTGCCCTATTGTCGGGGGGGCGTCACGCCACGCTTGCGGTCCGGACCCGCCCCGGACGAGACTGGTCGAGGGTGACTCGCTTCATCTTCCTCGATCGGGACGGCACGCTCGTGCGCGACGCCGGCTACGTGCACCGGCTGGATGACTACGAGCTCCTGCCGGGCGTGGTTGCGGGGCTGCGAAAGCTCACGCGAGCCGGCTATCGCCTGGCGATCGTGACCAATCAGAGCGGCATCGGGCGTGGCTACTACGACGTGGCCGCCTTCGAGCGATTTCAGGCACGCCTCGTGGGCGAGCTGGCCTCCGTGGGGCTCTTGGTGGAGCGGTCCTATCACTGCCCGCACCGGCCCGACGAGGGCTGCGCCTGCCGCAAGCCGGCGCCCGGGTTGCTCGAGCGCGCACGTGACGAGCTGGGGGCCGATCTGCCCACAAGCTGGGTCATTGGAGATGGCGAGGCGGACGTGGAGCTGGCCGTGCGGGCGGGCTGTCGCGGCGCAGTCCTGCTCCGCTCCTCCGACACCAATCCGCTCACAAGAAGAGTGCCGTCCGCGCCCGATCTCGACGCCGCGGCCGACATCGTGCTGGCGGATCCGCTCGCCGACCGAGGCTAGGCCGGGGCCGCGCTACGCTTGAGCACCGTATTGCGGGCGACCTCCGCCGTCTCGGGATAGTCGACCGTGTAGTGCAGGCCGCGCGTCTCCTGGCGTCGAAACGCGCTCTCGATGATCAGCTCCGCGACGGTCGCGAGATTTCGCAGCTCCACCAGGCCTGGGGTCAGCGTGAAGTCCCAGTAGTATTCCCGGATCTCCTGCTGCAAGAGCTCGATCCTGCGCCGGGCACGGGCCAGGCGCTTGTTGCTGCGCACGATGCCCACGTAGTTCCACATCATGCGCCTGATTTCGTCCCAGTTTGCGTTCACGAGAACGGCTTCTGTTGGATCGCTCGCTCGTCCGGGATCCCAGCGGGGCAGGGCCGGCAGTGGCTCGAGGTCCTCCCCACTGCGCGTGATCACTTCGGCGGCGGCCGCACGAGCGAACACGACCCCCTCGAGTAGCGAGTTCGAGGCCAGGCGGTTCGCCCCATGAAGGCCGGTGCAGGTCACCTCGCCCGCGGCGAACAGGTTGCGGATGTCCGTCTCGCCGCGCAGGTTGGTGCGGACACCGCCGCACGCATAGTGTGCGGCCGGGACCACGGGAATCGGCTGCTTCGCCAGGTCGAAGCCGAACTCCGCGCAGCGCTCCGAGATGTTCGGAAAGCGCGAGCGGATGAAGGCTGGGTCCACCGACGTGCAGTCGAGATAGACGCAGTCGTCTCCCGAACGCTTGAGCTCGAAGTCGATCGCCCGCGCGACGACGTCGCGCGGTGCGAGATCCGCGCGTTCGTCGTAACTGGGCATGAAACGCTCGCCCGCTCTTGTGCGCAGAATTCCGCCCTCTCCGCGGACAGCCTCGCTGATCAGGAAGGAGCGGGCCTCGGGGTGATAGAGGCAGGTCGGGTGGAACTGGTAGAACTCCATGTTCGCGATGCTCGCGCCCGCGCGGTACGCCATCGCGACCCCATCGCCCGAGGCGATGTCTGGATTGCTTGTGTACACGTAGACCTTGCCGCAGCCGCCGGTGGCAAGGAACACGATCGGAGCCCGGAAGGTGGAGATCTCGCTGCTGTCCTCATCGAGGATGTAGGCGCCGAGCACTCGCGCGGAGTTCGGGAGCCCGAGCGTCCTCGTCGTGAGTAGATCCACGGCGATGGAGTTCGCAACGACGTGGATGTTCGGGTGTGTCTCGCAGCGCTCCACCAGCACCCGCTCGATCTCTTGCCCGGTGAAGTCCGCGGCGTGTAGCACCCGCCGGTGAGAGTGGCCTCCCTCTCGACCCAGGTCGTAGCCGGGCCCACCCTCGCTTGGGTCGAAGCGGACGCCGAGGTCGATCAGGCTGCGGACCGCTTCCGGCCCGCGTTCGACCACGAAGCGCACGACTTCTTCGTCGCAGAGCCCCGCGCCCGCCTCCAGTGTGTCGCGAACGTGCGCCTCGAACGAGTCCCCGGCGTCGATCACAGCGGCGATGCCGCCCTGGGCGTAGTTCGTCGCGGATTCCGCGGTCCCCTTCTTCGTGACTACGACCACGGAGCCGTGCTCTGCCACGCGCAGTGCGAAGCTCAGCCCCGCAATCCCGCTGCCGAGCACCAGAAAGCGACTCTCGACTTCCATGGGACCGGCAGTCTACGCCGCTGTCGGAGCGTGAGCCAGGCAGGGCGCAGGAGTGGGCCCCAAGCTGTCGGACTTGTTGCCGATCGAGTCTGGGGGTAGGGGTCAACCCGCTGCTCGTGTGCGCCGATAGAGAGTAGTGAGCCGAGGCGGGCCTGGGTTCCCGTGTGCTCGCGAGGGAGTGTCTTGATGTCGCGCTGGCTGCGATTCGCAAAAAAAAAACTGCTGATCCTGGTGGCTCTGGCGCTGCCGGCCGTCTCACACGCCCAGGTGTACAGCTGGACCGATCCCGACGGCTCGATTCACTTCAGCGACCAGCAGCGACATGAGGGCTTCACGCCCCACGAGCTGAAGCCCGTCCGGCCGATGCCCCGGCCCCGGCGCGCCTTCTTTCCGACCAGAGCCTGGGATGGACTCATCTCTCGCATGGCGCGGGAGCAGAGCGTCTCCCCGGCTCTGGTCAAGGCCGTGATCCACGCGGAATCCGGCTTCGATCCGCGGGCTGTGTCCCGGAAGGGTGCGAAGGGGCTGATGCAGCTCATGCCCAGGACTTCTCGGTCGCTGGGGGTGGACGATCCGTTCAACCCGTGGCAGAACATAGATGGGGGGACGCGGTACCTGAGTGCCATGCTTCAGCTCTTCCCCGGGCAGCCGCAGCTCGCGTTGGCGGCGTACAACGCGGGTGTGGAGCCTGTGCGGCGCTACAAGGGGATTCCGCCGTACCCCGAGACCCGGACTTACGTGAAGCGAGTCATGAACCTCTACATGCGATACCATGCAGACTTCCGTTGAAACCACCGGGCTGAGTCGGTCCGTGCCCACCGAGAAGATCTGGAACGCGCCCAACCTGATCACGCTATCCAGGATCGCGGCGACCCCGCTCCTGCTCCTGAACCTGTGGTGGCAAGGGCCGTGGTGGTCGGGGCTGGTGGGTCTGGGCTTCCTCGCCGTGTCGTTGACGGACCTGCTCGACGGCTACGTTGCGCGGCGTCGTGGCGCGGAGACCCGGATCGGCAAGCTTCTCGACCCCCTGGCAGACAAGATTCTGGTGATGACCGCGCTCGTCGTGCTGGTCGCGGTGCCCCGTGTGGACGAGTATGGCGTCATCATGGCCATCGCCATTCTGGGTCGCGAGATCGCCGTCACGGGGCTCCGGGCGATGGCCTCCGCCGAGGGGGTGCTCTTGCCCGCGGCGCCCCTTGGCAAGTGGAAGACGGGCATCCAGATCGCGGCGCTGACGGCGCTGCTGCTCCACTACCCGTTCCTCGGCCTGCCCATCCACGCGATCGGGATGGTCCTGCTGATCATCGCGACGGGCGTCACGCTCTGGTCGGGGTACGCTTACTTCGTTGGCTACCTGAGCCGCCGGGGAGCACCGCCAGCGACCCCTTGACGCGGGCTCAGCCGCGCCGCATAACACTCGTCACGCACGAGTAGCTCAGTTGGTAGAGCTCCACGTTGCCAACGTGGTGGTCGCCGGTTCGAGTCCGGTCTCGTGCTCCACGATTCGTGCACTGAACCAAGCAGTTGCGCGTGATCTACGAAGTCGACCCTTCAGGTTAGATTTCGCTCGGGTGCACGGGGGTGTACATGGGGTGCACTCCAGAGTTCCACTCCATCTTCAGAATTGACACTCCAGCCGTAGAGCCCCGCCACCGCATGGCACTCGTCTTCGTCGGGCCACCGGGCCGGATCAATGAACGAGTCGTAGACCTCGGTGATCATCCGCACCGTGGTGTGACCGACCTCGCCGGAGATCAACTTCGAGTTGCGCCCGCAGATCAGGCCGGAGGTGATGTAGCTGCGCCGCGCAGCCTTCTGTGCGTCACCTTCGCGGGGCTCGACCTTCGCACGGGTCAACGCCCGACGCCAACCACGGCGCAACCAGCTTGTGTAGGAGATCGGCCCACCAGACGGTCCTGGAAAGATCCGTCCTTCCGTGCGGCCGACGAAGCTCCGTTCTTGCTGAACTTGCAACAGCTCCGCGACTGGGGGGCGTAACGGAATGTTCCAGTCCTCACCCGTCGTTGTTGGCTCGTCCGTGCGATCCTCTCCACGCACGACGGCACGTTGAATGTGGATCTCTCCGCCCGTCCATGAGACATCGCTCCACAGAACGCCGACGCACTCACCCCAACGCAAGCCAGTGAGCAGCATGAACTCCGTAAGTGGGAAGTACAGCGCCTCCGTCCGATCACGCGGCACACGCAGCACGGCGAGTAGTCTGCCGAGTTCATCTGCGAGGAAGGGTCGGAACCGAACACGTCGTCGGTTGCGGCTTGCTCTAGTTACCTTTGTGTCGCGCTTGGGCCGCGTGTCGAAGGGGCTTGAGTCGATGAGCCCATTGATCCGAGCATCACGCAGGATCAGGCACAGCACGGCCAGGTAGTCACTCGCCGCTCTGGGTTTGCGGCCTTCACGTTCAAGCGTAGCCCGCAGTGCGATGACCTCCGCCTGGGTAATACAATGACCTTACGTTGTCTTGAAACACTTTGTGTTTCCTTCCGCGAAGCGCTCCCTGGCCGGGGCGCTTTCGCACCTTGGGCCCTAGCAGGCTGCTGAAAAACTCCTCATCGAAGGGTACCTTTGAGGGAAGCCCCAAGGGGGAGATGTGAGAGGACCGCAGACGCTCCAGGGTGGGATCTTCAGCTACGTATCGCTGGAGTCCCGGATTCCCGAGGACCATCCGCTTCGAGCGATCCGGCGACTGGTGGACGCGGCGCTGGAGCAGCTGTCGCGACGCTTCGATGGTATCTACGCCAAAGGGGTCGGCCGACCGTCGGTCCCGCCGGAGCAGCTGTTGCGGGCGCTGCTGTTGCAGGTGCTGTACACGATCCGGAGCGAGCGCCAGCTGATCGAGCAGATCGACTACAACCTGCTCTACCGCTGGTTCGTGGGCCTGGAGCTGGACGATGAGGTGTTCAGCGCGACGGTGTTCACCAAGAATCGGGAACGGCTGCTGAAGGGCGAGATCGCTCAGCATTTCTTCGAGGCGGTGCTGGCGCAGGCGGAGTCGGAGGGGTTGGTGTCATCGGAGCACTTCACGGTGGACGGGACGCTGATCGAGGCGTGGGCGAGCCAGAAGAGCTTCGTGCGCAAGGACGAGAAGCGCAGGGACGATGACGACCCGGGCAACCCGACGGTCAACTTCCGGGGCGAGAAGCGGAGCAACCAGACGCATGCGTCGAGGACGGATCCGGACGCCCGACTGGCGGGGATGAGGGGCCAGGGCGCGCGGCTCGCGTATCAGGGACACGTCGTGACGGAGAACCGCAACGGCCTGGTGGTGGCGGCGAAGCTCACTCAGGCGTCGGGGTATGCGGAGCGCGAAGCGGCTCTCGAGATGGTGCTGGGTCTGGGGGGCGCTCGCCGGATCACCCTGGCTGGAGACAAGGGCTACGACGCCAAGAGCTTTGTGCAGGCGCTTCGGGCCTGGAGCGTTACCCCGCACGTGGCACAGAACACGACGAACCGCCGAAGCGCGATCGATCGAAGGACCACAGGACACCCGGGCTACGAGGTGAGCCAGCGCTTCCGCAAACGGGTGGAGGAGGTGTTTGGCTGGATGAAGACGGTGGGCTTGATGCGCAAGACCCGGCACCGGGGCACGGATCGGGTCGGCTGGGTCTTCACCTTCACTGCTGCGGCCTACAACCTGGTCCGTATCCGCAACCTGTTGGAGGCGACATAGCTCATGATCCCGCAAGATCTACCCGTGCGACACCGAACCGGTTCGTACCGGGAACGGCGATCCCTCTCCCTGCTCGGCACGCCTCCCGTCAGAGGCGTCCCGCCCAACCCAGTCACTTTCTCCGCAGCCTGCTAGACGAGCTTCGCGTGCTCAGCGAATTGCGGGAGGGGCGACCCGGCACGTTCCAATACGGGTCCCGTCCCTTTCTTCACTTTCACTACTACCCGGACGGCACGATCGTCGCGGACGTGCGGCTCTCCAAGCGAGGCTTCACCAAGTTCGACGTCTCCGAAGAAGCAGGCCAGCAGGAAGTCCTATCGGCGATTGAGGATTATCTAGGGTGCTAGCCGAGTGCCGCCCCTGCCACATCGGGCGCTGCAGCAGCGGCGCTCTGGCGAGACTTGCGGTTATCTACTCCGCCTAGCGTGGCTACGCCCGCTCGATCGGGTTCGCGCCTTGTTCACCAGGTGTCGATGCAGGGGCGCCGCTTCCCCGTAGATGGTTGCCGCGGGGGCACGGATCGAAGGGCGTTCGTGACCCAGCGTCGCGACTCCATCGGGTCGATCACGTCGTCCAGCTCGAAGTGTGACGCCGTGTTCACGGCCTTGCCCTGCCTGTACATCCGCTCGACCATCTCTTCGTAGAGCGCCTTGCGCTCGGCGGGATCGTCTAGGGCAGCGAGCTCCTTTCGATAGCCGAGCTTCACCGCGCCCTCGAGCCCCATGCCGCCGAACTCTCCCGTAGGCCACGAGACGGCGAAGAACGGCGCCTTGAAGCTCCCGCCCGCCATCGCCTGGGCGCCCAGCCCGTAGGACTTGCGCAGGACGATCGTGAAGAACGGCACGCTCACGTTCGCGCCGACCACGAACATGCGGGCAGCGTGGCGCACGAGTGCCGTCTTCTCGCTCTCAGGTCCAACCATGATGCCGGGGCAGTCACACAGGAACAGGATCGGGATGTCGAAGGCGTCGCATAGCTGGATGAAGCGCGAGCCCTTGTCTGCCCCGTCGCTGTCAATTGCGCCGGCGAGGTGGGTGGGGTTGTTCGCGATCACCCCGATTGAACGGCCCTCGATCCGGATCAACGACGTTACGATGCCGTGCCCGAAGTAGCGGCGCAGCTCAAGCACGGAGCCGTTGTCGGCCAGAGTCTCGATCACCGAGCGGACGTCGTAGATCCGAAGCCGGTTCTCCGGGATGATGCCGCGGAGCAGGCGCTGGTCCGCGCACTCCCATTCGCTGATGGCACCCTGGAAGTAGCCGAGGTACTTCCTCGCCACGCGCACGGCCTCGGCCTCGTCTGCCACCGGAATGTCGACAACGCCGTTCTCGATCTGCACGTTCATCGGCCCGATCTCTTCGGGACGGAAGACCCCGAGGCCGCCTCCTTCGATCATCGCGGGACCCCCGATCCCGATGTTCGAGCCCTCGGTGGCGATGATCAAGTCGCAGCACCCGAGGAGCACTGCGTTTCCCGCGAAGCACCGGCCGGAGGTGATCCCGACGACCGGCACCAGTCCGCTGAGCTTTGCGAAGTAGTTGAAGGCCATGCAGTCAAGGCCCGCCACTCCGAGTCCGTCGGTGTCTCCGGGTCGGCCGCCTCCTCCCTCCGTAAAGAAGACCACGGGCAGGCGCTACTGCTCCGCGAGCTCGAACATCCGGTCCTTCTTGCGGTGGTTCTGCAGGCCCTGGGTACCTGCGAGCACTGTGTAGTCGTACGACATGACGACGCACTGGCTCTCCCGGTCTCCGAACAGGTCGCCGTTCACCTTGCCGATCCCCGCGACCATGCCATCTGCCGGCGTACGCGCGATCAGGTCCTCGATCGAGCGCCTGCGTCGCTGTGCGGCGATGACCAGCGGACCGTACTCGACGAAGGAGCCAGGGTCGCACAGGTCCTCGACGTTCTCGCGCGTGGTGCGCTGACCGGTTTTGCGACGGCGCCCGACGGACTCCGGTCGTGCCGCATCGAGGCCAATGGCATGCCGCTCGAGGACTTCTGCCAGGTCCGGGCGGATGTGGTCGAGGTCAACGTGCGCCGACGCATCGCTCGTGCTGACTCCTACCTCAGCCTCCTCGATGTAGAGCAGGGGGTGACCCTCGAATAACGTGTCCCCCGCAGCCGCGGCGAGACGCCGCACGATGCCGCTTGTCTCGGCGCGAACGACGTGCTCCATCTTCATGGACTCCATGACGAGCAGCTGCTGTCCCACGTGCACCAGGTCATCTTCCGCAACGTCGAGGCTCACGATCGTGCCCTGCACCGGGGCCGTAACCGCCACGGTGCCCTCCGGCGCAGGCACGGCCGGGGGAGCTCGGGTCGGCCCGGGCTGGCTGGCAGCCGACGCTCCCGTGCCGATCTGCTTGCCGTGGTCAAGCACCGCGAGGGGGTCCGAAGAGTCGACCTGGGCACCGGCAAGTCGGATCGCCGTGGCTTCCTCGGTCACAGGCTGATCGAAGTAGAGACGCTGATGGACGGAGCTCGTCGGGGCGACGAGCTCCTCGATGTGGTCTTCGACAAAGCGCGTGTACACGCCTCCCGCGACGAGCTCCGGGTGTTGCAGCAGGTTCTGCAGCAACACGACGTTCGTGGCAACGCCTTCGATCTTGAACTCACAGAGAGCCCGATAGGCCCGAGTCACGACGTCGGCGAAGTCGCTCGAGGGCGTGCGTGCCACGATCTTTGCCAGCAGCGAGTCGAAGCTCGGACTCGGCCGATAGCCCACGTAGCCGCATGAGTCCGTCCGAATCCCCGGTCCTGAGGGGATCTCGAAAGCGGTCAGGGTTCCGGCCGAGGGATGGGTCGTGCCGTCCTCTCCCATCGTTTCCATGTTGATGCGGGCCTGGAGCGCGAAGCCGCGCGGCTCTGGGACATCTGCCTGGAGGAGTCCGAGCTCGGAGAGGGAGCTTCCCGAGGCCAGCTGCAGCTGGACCTTCACCAGGTCGATGCCGGTCACCTCCTCCGTCACCGTGTGCTCCACCTGCAGGCGAGGGTTCGCTTCGAGGAAGGCAAAGAGGCTCCCCTCTTGGATCGATGTGGCGTCAACGAGGAATTCGAAGGTGCCCACGTTCTCGAAGCGCAGTGCCTTTGCGAGCCGAACGGCGGCCTCGAGAATCCGCCTTCGGAGACCGTCCGGAAGTCCGGGGCCGGGCGCGATCTCTACGAGCTTCTGGTGTCGCCGCTGGAGGCTGCACTCGCGCTCTCCGAGCTGGCTCACCTCGGACCCGTCTCCGATGATCTGCACCTCGACGTGTCTTGCATGCGGGAGCAGCTGTTCGACGTACACGTCGCCGTTCCCGAAGGCCGCCCGTGCCTCTGACCGGCAACGCTCGTATGCGGTCTCGACTTCTGCAAGCTCAGACACCGGGCGGAGGCCTCGTCCACCGCCTCCAGCAACGGCTTTGATCATGATCGACCCCGCGTCGCCGAGGCTCTCGAGAAACTCCCGAGCCCCGGCGAGGGTCGTCGGACCGCGCGTGCCAGGGAGCAGGGTGACGCCGCACTCCTCCGCCAGCGCCCGCGCCCGCACCTTGTCACCGAGTACCTCGAGCGTCTCCGCGCTGGGCCCCACGAAGGTGACTCCCTGCTCGGCGCAGCGCCGGGCGAACGGCGCGTTCTCGCTCAGGAATCCATAGCCCGGGTGGACGGCGTCGCAGCCTGCCTGGTTGGCTGTCGCGAGCAATTGCTCCACATCGAGATAGGCGCCCACGCCCAGGCCGCGTAGCGGACAGGCGAGATCCGCCATTCGCGTGTGGAGCGAGTTGGCGTCATCCTCGGAGAACACGGTCACCGTCCGGATTCCCAGCTCGGTAGCCGTCCGCATCACCCGGATGGCGATCTCACCTCTGTTGGCAATCAGCAGACTCGTAGAACTCATGACGCGGAGTATAGAGGGAGCGTGGGCGTGAGGTGTCAGGGTGCCCTAGCGCTGCCCGACGCGGATGCGCGCGAGTTCCTGGTACAGAGCGCTCCTTTCTGGGCGTTCTGCTCGGCGAGCGGGCAGGTCCTCGCGCGCTGGCTGCTCGACCACCCGCTTTGCTGCTCGGTGTTCGACTTGAGGGCTTGTTCGGGAGAGATGCGCGGTTGATTTCGGCGCGGGCTCCGGGCCGGGAGCGACTGTGTACCGCGTTTCCGACAAGATAGGTTAGGATACGGCCGCACGGACGAGCACCGATCTCGACATGTCCGGACAAGGCGTATGAGGGAGCTCCTCGCGAGCCGCAAGGTCGATCGTGTCGTTGTTCTGGGTGCCAACGGCACCATGGGCTACGGCAGCGCAGCGCTTTTCACGCAGGCCGTTCCCCACGTCACGTTCCTGGCCCGCAGCGAGGCTAAGGCAGCCGAAGGGCTGGCCGCCGCGATCCAGCAGGTGCGCTCTCCGAGTGTTGCAAGCCGCGCGGAGACCGGCGATTACGACGCCGACTTCGACACCGCCGTCGCAAAGGCCGATCTGGTCTTCGAAGCCCTGACCGAGGACTTGGCGATCAAGAGAGAGATGTTCGATCGCGTGGAGAAGGTGCGCCGGGAAGACTCGATCGTGGCGACGGTCACCTCCGGCCTTTCGATCAACGAGCTCGCAGAGGGTCGGTCGGACTCCTTCCGCAGGCACTTCCTGGGCCTGCACCTGTTCAACCCGCCGAACGTCATCGTGGGTACCGAGCTCATCGCCGGCCGGGACACCGACCCGAAGCTGGTCGACTTCGTGGAGGCCTTTGCGCGGGCCCGGCTGGGGCGCGAGGTCATCCGTACCAACGACTCGCCGGCCTTCGCGGGCAACCGAGTGGGCTTCAAGGTCTTGAACGAGGTCGCTCAGCTGGCCGAGCAGCTCGGACCCGTGCTCGTGGATCGGATCATCGGTCCTTACACCGGACGAGCGTTGACGCCCCTGGCCACGATCGATCTCGTGGGCTGGGACGTCCACCGCGCCATCGTCGACAACGTGTGCGCGAACGCTCCCGACGAAGCCCGCGAGACGCTGCGGCTCCCGGACTACATGGCCAGGCTCATCGGGCAGGGGGTGTTCGGAGACAAGTCCGGGGGTGGGTTCTTCAAGAACGACGGGGGAACACGCCTCGCACTCGATCCGGCCAGCGGCAAGTACCGGCCCGAAGCCGAGAACGAGCTGCCCCCGCTCGAGTACATCGACGAGGTGGCCACCCTCTACAGACAGGGACGCTACCGTGACGGCATGCAGGTGTTCCTCGCTGCTCGGGGCGAGGAGGTCGCGCTCGCGCGCAAAGTAATCGCCGGCTACATCAGCTACGCGTTCCTGCGCGTGGGTGAGGTGACCGAGACGATCAACGGCATCGACCGGATCATGGCAACGGGCTTTAACTGGGCCCCGCCGGGCCTGCTGGTCGACACCATGGGCGCGAGCTGCGCCGTTGACATGATCGACGCGGCGGGTCTGCCTGTCCCCGAGGCGCTCGTCGAGGCGGCCCGGATCGGGCAGCCGGAACGCTTCTTTCACCACCCCCACATCAACTCTGGCCGTTACTTCGTCGCGGGCTGAGCCCGAACACAATGGAGGATTCCGATGGCGACTCCCGAGGTCTACGTTCTCGGTGGCTATCAGACGGACTTCGCACGCAACTGGACCAAGGAACAGAAGCACTTCTCGGCGCTGATGCGCGAAGGCGTCCTGGGAGCGCTCGAGCGCTGTGGCATCGCCCCCGAGGAGATTCAGAGCGCCCACGTGGGAAACTTTGCGGCGGAGCTCTACTGCATGCAGGGGCACCTCGGTGCGTTCTTCACTGAGGTGCACCCGAGCTTCAGCGGCTTGCCGACGGCGTGACACGAGGCGGCCTGCGCCTCGGGGAGCGTTGCACTGCTTGCCGCGTCGGCAGAGATCGAGGCGGGTCGCTACGACCTCCAGGCCGTCGTAGGGATCGAGCAGATGAAGACGGTCTCGCCCGCCGAGGGCGGAGCGTATCTCGGCACCGCCGCCTGGTATGAGGAGGAGGCGAAGGGCATCGAGTTCCCGTTCCCCAAGCTCTTCGGACAGCTCGGTGATGAGTACGACAAGCGCTACGGCCTGGCCGACGAGTACCTCGCGGAGATCAGCAGACTGAACTATGCGAACGCCAAGCTGAACCCCAACGCCCAAACACGCACCTGGTACATGACCAAGGAGCAGGCGCTCTCCCGCAACGACGACAACCCGCAGGTGGGTGGACGGATCCGGATCTCGGACTGCTCGCAGGTGACCGATGGAGCGGTCTGCGTATTCCTCGCGTCCCGCGCGTATGCCGAGCGCTACGCCCGCGGCAGGGGCCTCGACATTGCGAAAGTCCCGCGCATCAAGGGCTGGGGCCACAACACGGCGCGGCTCCGCTTCCGCGACAAGGTCGACGAGTCCCGTGAGCACCGCTACGTGCTCCCGCACGTGCGGAGCACCATTACCGCGGCCATGGAGCGGGCAGGCATTGCGGGCGTAGAGGGGCTCGACGGCATCGAGACGCACGATTGTTTCACCACGTCCGAGTACATGGCGATCGATCACTTCGACATCACGAAGCCGGGCGAAAGCTGGAAGGCCATCGACTCGGGCTGGCTAGAGATCGACGGCAAGCACCCGATCAACCCCAGCGGTGGTCTGATCGGTTCGGGGCACCCCGTCGGTGCCACCGGAGTCCGCCAGCTGCTCGACGCCTACCTGCAGGTGAGCGACCAGGCTGGGGAGTTTCAGGTGGAGGGCGCGCGGAACTTCCAGACCCTCAACATTGGAGGCAGCGGAACCACCAGCGTCAGCTTCGTGGTCGGCGTCTGAGCGGATCTTTACGAAAAAACGACAAAACCGTGGGCTGGCGGGGTGTAGTCTCTCTGCCAGCGTGAAGATCCACCTGATCACTCCGCGTAACCCCGAGAGTTTCTGGACCTACGACTCGATCCTGCCGGCTCTCGGGCGCCGCTGTATCTTCCCGAACCTCTCGATGCCCACCATCGCAGGCCTCACGCCGGCGACGCACGAGGTTTCGCTCTGCGACGAGAACATCGAAGAGATCGATTTCGACGTGGAAGCCGACATCATCGGGATCACCGGTTACATCGTGCACAAGCGCCGAATGCGGGAGATCGCCAGCGAGTTTCGGCGGCGCGGCCGCTTCGTCGCCATCGGCGGCCCCTACGCCTCGCTATGTCCGCAGGAGCTCCGAGACCACTGCGACGTCCTGTTCAGCGGCGAGGCCGAGGAGACCTGGCCGCAATTCGTGAACGACTTCGCGGCAGGGACCTGGAAGTCCGAGTACACAACCGAAGACAAGCCCGATATGACCCTGTCGGCCATGCCGCGCTTTGATCTGCTCGAGGTCGATCGCTACCACGCGCTGACCGTTCAGTTCGCGCGAGGCTGCCCGTTCAACTGCGAGTTCTGCGACATCATCGTCATCTACGGACGTCGGCCCCGCGTGAAAGGCGTCGAGCAGCTGATGAACGAGATCCGCGAGTGCCATCGGGTGGGCGCCAAGCAGGTGTTTCTGGTTGACGACAACTTCATCGGAAACAAAAAGCTCGCCAAGGAGTTGCTGCGCGCGATGGCAACGTGGGGGAAGGAGAATGGCTACCCCCTCGACTTCAACACAGAGGTGTCGCTGAACGTCGCTCAAGACGAGGAGCTGCTCGGCCTGCTACGCGCAGCCAACGTCACGACCGTCTTCATCGGGATCGAGAGTCCTCGCATCGCGAGCCTGGAAGAGACGCGCAAGACTCAGAATACGCGTGGCGACCTGGTCGAGGCAGTCCACACGGTACATGAGTACGGACTCCAAGTGCAGGCCGGGATGATCGTCGGCTTCGACAACGATGACGCGGCCATCTTCGAGGAGCAGCTCCGCTTCAGCCAGGAAGCGCGCATCCCCGTCTCCATGACCGGGATGCTGCAAGCGATGCCCAAGACTCCGTTGCACGCGCGCATGGTCCAGGAAGGCCGGCTCATCAGCGAGAGCACCGGGGACCAGTTCGAGTTTTCGAACATCGAGCCCAAAGGCATGACGCGTCTGGAGCTCTACCGGGGCTACCGGAACCTGCTCGAGCAGCTGTACACATTCCGCCACTATCGTGAACGCACACTGGCCTTCATCCTCGGCCGCGGCGCTCAGGTCCACGGAGGCCACAACATCCGCGCCGGCGACCTCGGGCTCTTTGCCCGCGTCATGCGCGTGATGTTGTTCCACGACGGGGTCCGTCGCGCGCTCTTCACGCTGCGTTTGCTCGGAGCCACGCTCCTTCGACGACCTTCCCGGATCAAAGATGCGGTGTCCTTCGCCCTCTGCCACAAGGCGTTCTCGGACTACGCCCGCGAGCTGTGCGGTCGCCTCGACCGCGACATCGAGCTCCTCGCTCGAGAAGCCGCCTACGCACCCCCCCGCCAAGCAAGCTCTAGTCCGGGTTAGACAGGGCGGAAGACCGGAATCGGGTACTCGCCCTTGTCCTGCTCCTCGAATTCGACGGCGACGCGCTGGCCGATCTTGACGTCGCGTGTGAGATCGTCGACGCCGACAATGTTCGTCAGCATCCGAAAGCCCTCGTCCAGATCGACGTAGGCGACCGCATAGGCCCCGAGCTCCGCGAAGCCGGGGATGCGATTCTGGCGCACGATCGAGTACGTGTACACGGTTCCCAGGCCCTTCGACACATTCCAGGTGAGCTTGTTCGAGCCGCACTCGGTGCAGTGGAGACGCGGATAGAAGACGACCTCCTGGCATGCGTTGCAGGTCTGGTAGCGGAGCTCACCACGCTTCGTGCCCTCCCAGTAGGGCTGGGTGTGGGTCTCGGGGAAGCGCGGCTGCGGACGGTCGGGCATGATCGATCCTCTCTTTTCTGCGGGTCAGTCCCGGGCCAGGACGACGGTCCCGCCGGTGTGGGTGCCGGCGAGCGAGCCGCCGTTGCCATGGGCGACGGCGAGACGTGCGCGGGGTACCTGGGCGGTCGCCTCGCCGCGCAGCTGGCGGGTGGACTCCAGCAGCAGGAAAATCCCCCGCATCCCGGGGTGGTTCGAGGAGAGGCCACCACCATCTGTGTTGAGGGCCGGTCGCCCGGGACGATCGAAGCGAAGCCCCCCGCCCTCGACGTACGCGCCTCCCTCGCCTTTCTTGCAGAAGCCGAGGTCCTCGAGGCAGGTCAGCACCGTGATCGAGAAGGAGTCGTAGATCATCGCAATGTCGATTTCGTCTGGAGTGACGCCGGCCTCGGCGAAGGCGATCGGTGCGCTCATGGCTCCGGCGCTTGTCGTCATGTCGCCACCGTTCTCTACGTATTTCGTCGCTTCGCCACCCCCTATGATCCATACCGGCGGCTTGCGACAATCTCGGGCGACAGCGGCCGACGCGATGACGAGGGCGCCGCCTCCGTCGCTGATCATGCAGCACTCGAGTAGGTGCAGGGGGTCGGCAACGATGCGCGACTCCATCACGTCTGCGATCGTGATCTCGTTCACGCCCACGAACTCGAGATCCGTCATGGCCTTGACCGCCTGGGGGTTGCGCATAGCGTGGTAGCGGGTCGCAACCGAGATCTCGGCCAGCTGCTCCGAGGTCGTGCCGTACTCGTGCATGTGTCGATTGGCGACCATCGCGTAGTTGGAGATCAGGGTGGAGCCGTAGGAGGTCTCCATGTTCGAGAGCCAGTTCGGCGGACCCGCGCCCATCCGACCCCCGGTGCCGATGGCAACCCGGCCGGAAGCTGCCTTGGAGCCGTAGCTCAGCACGGCCACTTTGCACTTGCCCGCCGCCATGTCGCGCAGCACGTGCGCGGCCTGAAACTCGTAGGACGAGCCACCGACCATCGTGGTGTCCGTAACCGTCGGGTGAATGCCGAGGTAGGCCGAGAGCCCGAGGCCCCCGCCGCCGGCCCCATCGTTCGCGTCGTACAGGCCGTCGATGTCGCCCCACGCAAGGCCAGCATCGTCGAGCGCCGCGCGAATCGACTCGGCCTTGATCTGCATGGCGTCGACTCCGGGCGCGAGCCTCTGCGGGTACTCGTAGATTCCGACGATCGCGGCCGTGCGCTCCTGGGGCATTATCTTTTCCTTCGTGCTAGCGTGGGCCCGATGCGCATCGGGCTCCTGGCGGATACGCACCTTCCGTCGCTCGTCCACAGCATGGACGAGCTCGGCCCCGAGATGGGCGAGTTTCTCAGCGGGGTCGACCTCATTCTACACGCTGGGGACGTAACCGCGCCGGCGGTCCTGGACTGGTGCGAGCAGTACGCCCCCGTGCTCGTGGCGCGCGGGAACAACGATCTCTTCACGGACCGGCGCCTCGCGGACCGCCAGCTGCTGGATGTGGAGGGGTGGCGCCTCGGGATGGTCCATGAGCTGCGCCCGGAGTCGCGTCCGATGGAGACGCTTCTCGACACCTCGGCGCTGGGTGGCGAGCAGGTGGATGTCCTGATCGCCGGCGACACGCACGTCGACCGCCTCGAGTTCCGCGGCGATGTGCTCCTGATCAACCCGGGGAGCCCGATCCTGCCTCACCAGAAGGAAACGCGCCTGGGCACCGTTGGTCTGATGGAGCTCACACCCGGGAGGGTGCGTGCGGAAATCGTCACCCTGGGTGAGACCCCCGCCGCCCGAAACCCCGGCACTCCTCGCCACCTCGAGATCGAGGCAGGCCAGGTCCGCGGGGCCTCGCTCCGGGGCCGCGCCATTCTCCCCAAGGATCTCCCGCCGCTCGGTTGAGTACCGCCAGCTGCCGCCGGGACGCTTCAGTCGACACCACCCCGGCGCCGATGCACCAGTGCGAGGCTCGGAGGTACGTTCGTGCTACCCAACTTCGCCATGGTCGTGCTCTTTGCGCTCGCAGCGACAGCCGCGCCGGCGTCGGAGCCACAGGTTGACGCGGGCAACGGCTGGCTCCATGAGCTCAGCTTTGGCGTCCTGGCCCACGACGTCGACGGGCTCTGGAGCGGATCCCGCGCGGAGCACGGCGTCGACCTGAACGCCGAGCTCGTGCTGAGCCGAGCCAACGTCGCGTTCCTCTTCGGCAGGCTGCGCCCTTACATAGGGCTCAGCGTGAACACGCGGGGTGACACGAGCAAGCTTTACAGCGGCTTCGCCTGGCACTACCGCACCGACTCGGGCTGGCTCCTCAGGGTCGGCCTCGGGATCGCGGCGCACGATGGGAAGCGGGAGACTCTGCGCTCGGACAAGAAGCAGCTCGGATCGCAGCTGCTGTTCCACATCCCGCTCGAAATCGGCCACGACCTGGGAGCGCGGCATCGGCTCTCACTCTACTTCGACCACGTGTCTAACGGCTCGCTCGCAGACGAGAATGAGGGGCTGGACACGCTGGGCCTTCGGTACGCCTACCGCTTCTAGAGGACAGGACGTGTGGACTCGGGCTGTGTGACACTACGGTCATGCAGGACCGCCCGACCGCGCAGGAGCTCCTGGCGAGCATCGCCGAGCTGCTGCAAGGAGAGCTGCTCCAGGCACTCGAGGGGCCACTTCAACACCAGGTGCGGGTAGCCGGGAACCTGAGCCGGATCCTCGAGCGCGAGATCGAACTCGGTGCGGGCCACGAGGAGCGCGAGGTCGCGCTGCTGTCCGAGGTGCTCGCACAGGACTCCGCGGAGCGCGACGCTAGGGCACTGAGCCAGGAGCTCGTCGACCTTCTCAACGCTCCGCACGATCCCGGGCTCGAACGTCGCGTGTGGCGGGCGCTCGTCGAGATCGTGCGAGGCAAGCTCGCGATCAACAAGCCGGGACACACTGCGTACGACTTCGGACCGGAGCTCGAGCTGTGAGTGTGATCGAGTCGACGCGGAAGGGACTCGCCGAGTTCCTGTCGCGCGAATGGAACAGCCATGTCAGCGTAGAGAACGTGCAGCTTGCGTCGGCCGGGGCGCGGCGACGGAACACGCTCTTCGATGCGGTCCGGGGCGACTCCACACTCCCGCTGGTTGCGACCATCATCCCGAACCCCGCGATCCAGGTGATCGACATCGAGATCGAGACCTCCGGCATCCGGCTGGCCGAGGCTGCGGGCATGCCCGTCCCGCATATCCACGCCGTCTGCAGCGATCCGTCGTTCGTAGGCGGCCCGTTCTTCATCGGGACGCGAATCGATGGCGAGACGATCCCACGCCGCGTCCTGCGCCTGGTCGAGGTGACACCCGGGCTCGGAGCCAAGCTCGGTCGCCAGTGTGGCCAGGCGTTGGCCCGTCTGCACGCGGTTTCGGCAGAGCAGGCACACCAGGGAATGGAGCGGCCCGGCGACCTGGAGCCCGCGAGCTACGCGCTGCACAAGCTCGGGCCTCAGATCGACGAGCTGCTCCAACCATCCCCCTCGTTCACGCTCGCGTTTCGCTGGCTGGAGCGCAATCGCCCGGCGCCTCCCAAGCAATACTGCGTGGTGCACGGAGACTTCCGCAACGGCAATATCGTCGTCGGGTCCGACGGGCTGCACGCATCGCTCGACTGGGAGGTCTGCCACGTCGGGGATCCGATGGAGGATCTCGGCTGGCTGTGCGTGCGCATGTGGCGCTTCCGCAGCGATATGCTCGAGGTGGGAGGCTTCGCCACCCGCAAGGACCTACGAGAGGGCTACCAGGCCGCGGGCGGGACGTGGAGCGAGCCGAGCTTCCACTGGTGGAAAATCTACGGGACGCTGCGCTGGGGTGTTGGCCTCGCCGGCCAGGCTGCCGCTCACATCGATGGGTCCGTGCCCTCGATCGTGATGGCGGCCAGCGGTCGACGCGTCGCGGAGCTCGAGTACGACACACTGATGCTGCTGCGGCCTGCCTTCGAGCAGACCGGGTAGTCCCACCCACTATACGAAGCGAAGGAGCTGCCATGGACTTCGAGATTCCGGAGGAGATACGGCGAAAGCTCGCGGAGCTCGATGAGTTCATCGAGCGCGAGATCAAGCCGCTCGAGCGCGAGAACATCCAGTTCTTCGATTACCGGCGAGAGAACGCTCGCACGGACTGGGACAACGGCGGCCGGCCGCGGCCCGAGTGGGAGGAGCTCCTGCGCGAGATGCGGCGTCGGGCCGATGCGGCGGGCCACCTGCGCTTTGCACTCCCGAAGGAGCTCGGGGGCCAGGATGGGTCGAACCTGGCCATGGCGATCATCCGCGAGCACCTCGCAAAGAAAGGCCTGGGCTTGCACAACGACCTGCAGAACGAGGCGTCGGTCGTCGGCAATTTTCCCAGCGTGATCATGATGCTGCGCTTCGGGACCGAGGAGCAGAAGAAGGAGTTCCTGCCCGGCATGATCACGGGTACGCATCGCGTGGGCTTCGGTCTCACGGAGCCGGACCACGGCAGCGACGCGACCTGGCTCGAGACGACTGCGACCCGAGCCGGAACCGATTGGATCTTGAACGGGACCAAGCGCTTCAACTCCGGCCTCCACGCCGCGAACTGGGACATGATCTTCGCGCGCGGCAGCGGCGAGCCGGGCGAAGCGGATGGCATCTCCTGTTTCCTGGTTCCCACCGACACTCCCGGTTTCAAGGTCGAATTCATGTGGTGGACCTTCAACATGCCGAGCGACCACGCCGAGGTCTCGCTCACGAACGTGCGTGTGCCCTCGAGCGCGCTGTTCGGCGAGGAGGGCCGGGGTCTCGCGCTCGCACAGACCTTTGTGCACGAGAACCGGATTCGTCAGGCGGCGTCGGGCGTCGGCGCGGCTCAGTACTGCATCGACGAGAGTATCCGCTACGCAAAGGAGCGCATCGTGTTCGGCAAGCCGCTGTGGCTGAACCAGGCCATCCAGTTCCCGCTCGCCGACCTGCAGACGGAGTGCGAGCTCGTACGCAACTTGGTCTACAAGACGGCGTGGGAGCTGGACCGCGACCACCACATGGAGGTGACAGACAAGGTCTCCATGTGCAACTACCGGGCAAACCGGCTCGTCTGCGATGCCGCGGACCGTGCCATCCAGGTGCACGGCGGCATTGGCTACACGCGCCACAAGCCCTTCGAGCACATCTACCGGCACCACCGGCGCTACCGCATCACGGAGGGCTCCGAGGAGATCCAGATTCGCCGCGTCGCGGGGATCATGTTCGGAAAGCGCGCGAAGCGCTAGCGCGACCGGCTACAGGTCGATCCAGCCGCAGGAGGGGCAAAGCCCCCTGCGTCGCTCCAGGTGCATGATGCTGTGGCCGTCGCCGGCGTCGATGTCCTCGTGCACGCTGGCGACCTCGGTGAAGCGCCGCTTGCAGCTCGGGCAGGCGCTAGGCTCGGGCTCGGGCGAGCGATCTCGCGGCCGGGGCAGCTCGACGATGCGGAACCCGAGCTCCTCTGCGGATGTCTTGGATTTGGATTTGCTGCGACGGCTCATGGGTGCGCTTGAGATCCTAGCTCGCCGAGTTCGTGGCGGCTCGTGCGTGGACTCCGACGCGCACGTGCCATAGGCTGCGCGCTGGAGGTACACGAGCATGGGCGAGATCAACGGCGGCGAGCTGCTCGCGCGCTGCCTCGAGTGTGAGGGTGTCCGCTTCGTGTTCGGCCTGCCTTGCCCGGAGGTCGATCCCCTGTTGGCGGCGCTCGAGGCGCACCAGATGCGCTTCGTCCTGGTCCGGCACGAGGCGGCGGGCGCCCACATGGCGGAGGGACTCTACAAGACATCTGGACAGGTGGCGGCAGTGCTCGGGAATCCCGGCCCAGGCTCGGCAAACCTGATCCCGGGCGTGATCGCGGCTGGACCGGGCCCGGTCGTCCGGACCACATCTCGCAGGTAGCGGAGCTCCTGGCCGGAGCCGAGCGCCCCGCGCTGGTTGCCGGCGCTGGCATCGATCGCGCGGGGGCCAACGCGGCGCTCTATCAGCTGGCCGCGCTGCTCGATTGCCCCGTGATTCCGACGATGGCAGGACGTGCTGTTATTCCTCGGGACCACCCCAACTGTGTCGACGGCTACGGGGCGGGCGCCGATCTCGTGAGACGCGAGGCGGAGGTGGTTCTGGTGGTCGGCTCCAGGCTCGGTAACCTGGACCTGCCATACGACAAGTACTGGGGCGATCCGAGCCTGCAGAAGATCGCCCAGATCGACGTGGATCCTCGCCATGTGGGTGTGACCCGCCCGCTCGCGCTCGGGATCGTGGCCGAGGCCAGGAGCGCGCTCGAGGGGCTCGTGCGCGTGCTCGAGAAGCGCGGTGTGCGCCGCACGGAGCCGAAAACGCTGGAGCGCTACCGCGAGGCGGATCGAGCCTGGTGGCAGAAGCAGGCTCTCGTCGTGGAAAGCTGGTCCGGTTCCGGCCTGCATCCGGCTCGTGCGATGCAGACAATCGGTCGGGTCTTCGGGCGGGACGCGATTTACGTCACGGACGGTGGCAACACTTCGTTCTGGGCGCACTGGTTCCTGCCACCCACGGAGCCGCGCTCCTACCTCAACATCCTCGAGCTGGGGATGCTGGGCACGGGGATCCCGTCTGCGCTCGGCGCGAAGCTCGGCAATCCCGAGCGCGAGGTCGTCTGCGTCTCAGGGGACGGTGCGGCGGGCTTCAACTTCATGGAGATGCAGTCGGCGGCCCGCGAAGGTCTGAAGGTCACGACTGTGGTCTGCGCCGAGGGCTCCTGGTCGATGGAGGAGCCGAACGAACAGATGCTCTACGGCCGCACCTTCGGAACCGAGATGGGACCGGTGCGGTGGGACGTGGTGGGAGAGGGTCTGGGCTGCGAGGGTGCCTTCGTGGAACGACCCGACGACTTGGAGCCCGCCCTCGAGCGTGCGAGGGCAAGCGAGGGGCCGACCGTCGTGTGTATGCGGACCGATCGAGGCGCCAACCTGTCGATGCCCCAGGACCCAATGCGGCGCTTCGTCGAGGTGTATCAGGGTCCCATGGGCTGAGCGGCCCGGTCAGCGCGACCTCGCGACGGTCTGCCATCCGACCGGCAGATCTTGGCCATTCTGCTCGATCCCATCAGGCGCTCGAAGACTGCAACGAGCTCTAGGGTTCGAGCTGCTCTGTCCCGACGTAGATGTCGGAGCGCGACGTGCGAGCTCGCAGTATGGGACCGCCGCCGTTGATGCGAAGGTGTTCGTCGCCAGCCTCGCCCTCGCGAGTAACAGACAGCTCGGGGCCTACACGCACGCTGCCGCGTCGAGACGTCTTCACGGCCAGGTCGAAGCTCGCTCCGGCTGGGACTCGCACCTCGATTGGTGATCGTGTCGTCACGAGCTCGCCGGCTGGATCGCTCCGAAACTGAACTCTGATGGGCGAGCGAGTGGTCGTTGCCAGCACCCGCCCGGACACGCTGCGAATGTCGATCGGGCTCCGACTCGTACGCGCCGCGACGTGGCCGCTAACCTCCTCGATGCGAATGGGACCTCGCGTCGTCTTGACCTCGACGTCGCCCCGAATGCGGCTGAGCTCAACGTCGGCACGGGAGGTGTCGACTCTCACGTTCCCGCCGATGTCGGTCGCGTGGACCTCCCCCCAGCTCGTCTCCAAGTCGAGCTCGAAGTCCTCTGGGATCCAGATCTGGCACTCAACGTCCGAGGTGCTCGGGAACAGCGGGAGGCCGAGACCGATTTCGCTCGTGAACTCCACATTTCGACCGTCGCGCTCGAGCGAGAACTCCACGCGGCTGGCGTCTTCACCCCGAGCCACTGCGATGACGCGAACCTCGCTGGCTGGGTGGGTCCGGACCTCGACCTCTCCGTACGCGAGCTCGACCACCAGCTTCCCCTTCGGCTCTGCAGCGACCGACTGCTCGAACCGGACCTCGCTCGCTCCGCAAGCAATCCCCAGAACGGAGGCGATCGTCCAGACCGCGCGCCCTAGCAAACTACCGCCTGCCCGGAAGCTCGGGGAAGCTCGTGGTCGGATCCTGGCTCAGGATAATGAGCCGGGTCTCCGACTCGTCGAGCAAGTCGCGCATCAACAGGCTGTGGGCGATCCAGGTCGTACCATCGCGGCGCAGCTCTCGCGGATCGATCGTGAGCACCTTGCGAAGTCGCCGGCCTGTCTCGTAGAACTCCGTGCGCAGGGGAACACAGGTGTCCTTGGCAATGAAGGCTACCACCGCCTCATACGCTGACTCCCCCGGCCCGCCCGAAGGCTTGCTCTCCACCACGTAAACGGGCTGCTCCCGTACGAGCGCGTCGTTGAGGCGCCGGCTCTCGACCGGCCGGTTGAGGCCGTACATGCGCTCGACGTCCTCGTACGAGAAGTCCGTGCCGAACAGGCTGAGCTGGGCGCTGTCGCCAGTGATGCGCACCGGCTGTTCCAGCTCCGGCGAGCTGAAGAAGATCTCGTTGGGCCCGTCGCGTTCCAGCAGCAGCAGCGTAGAGCCCTCGAGGTCTGTGGGCCGCGTGACGCGCAGGACGACGACGCGCCGCTCGAGATCGTCGTGGCGCGTGAAGATGTTCGCCCGCACGTCTCGCTCGGCGCCGGTACGAGTGCGGGTCTTAAACGCAATGGACCAGACTCGAGGGGCATCGGGCACTGCAAGCTGCGCACACGCCGTCACCTCCGCCAGAGTCGGGTCTTCCCTCGCAGCGCTTGCCGGAGAGGTCCAGAGCAGAGCCGCGAGTGCGAGCCGGAGCATGGCCGGATCCTACACGAACATGGTCTGCTGTAGACTCTCCTTGGGGGACGGTCGGAGCGTCACGTGATGCCGGGAGCGGACGAGCTCGGGACTCATCTGGAGCTGATCGCTGAGCTCGGGCGGGAGTTTGCTTCGACGCTCGACGTGGACAGTACGCTCGGGACCGCCGTGAAACGCATCACGGCCTGGGTCGGAGCAGAGGAGGGGGCAGTTTCCCTGGTCGATGAGGAGACCGGGGAGCTCGTCTGTCGCGCTTGCACCGGGCCCACCGAGATCACGGGCTTGCGGCTCGAGCAGGGGCAGGGGATCGTCGGCCGCAGCGTGCGCGAGAACCGCTGCGAGTTCGTGCGCGACGTGTCGACCGACCCGAACTTCGAGGCAGGGGTCGACGCGACGACGGGCTTCAAGACCCGTTCCATTCTGTGCGCCCCGCTCTCCGTCCAAGGGCGCTGCCTCGGCGCGATCGAGCTCCTGAACAAGCGGGGAGGCGAGGGGCTCTTCGACGAAGAAGACAAGCACCTGCTGCAGAGCATGGCCTCCTCCGCGGCTCTGGCCCTATTGAACACGAGGTTCGCGACGGAGCTGATGGAGCGCGAGCGGACCCAGCGCGAGCTGGAGCTGGCCGCCGAGATCCAGCGCAGCCTGCTCCCAAAGCGCGAGCTCCCTCCCTTTCCGGTTGCCGGGGCCAGTGCTCCCGCACGGGTGGTCTCGGGCGACTTCTTCGACTTCTTACGGGCGGGGGAGGGCCGAATTCACTTTGCCGTGGGCGACGTCTCGGGCAAAGGCATCAATGCGGCGCTGCTCGGTGCCAAGACGTCGGGCTTGTATCGCTTTCTCGCCCGCGGGGGCCACGAGCCCGAGGTTATCCTCAGGCGCCTCAACGCGGAGATCTGCGAGACCTCAACGCGTGGCATGTTCGTTACGATGGTGGCGGCCTGCTACGAGACCAGCACCGGCAGAATCCGCCTGGCAAACGCCGGGCACGAGCCGCCGCTGCTGCAACGCCAGGATGGGAGCTTCGTTGCTCTCCCGGCGCAAGCGGTGCCGCTCGGAATTGTGCCCGATACGAAGTTCGCGACTCACGAGCTCAAGCTCGATCATGGGGCCCTCTACGTATTCACCGACGGCTTCACGGAGGCGCACGGTCCCGACGGGAATCAGCTCGGCAGGCGCGGACTCGAACAGCTCGTTCGCAGGTACGCGGATCTGCCGCTCGGAGGGCGGCTCGATGCGCTGGTCGCGCACGTGAGTCGGGAGCCGCTGCGAGACGACGCGACGGTGCTCGGCGTCGATGGCTGATCCTCGGAGGGTGCTCGAGCTGCGCGTCCGGGCGCGGGCGAGCGAGCTCAAGGGGGTCCGGGCCCAGCTGCGCGAGACCCTGGCGGGCGTGGGCTGCGGACCCGACTGCGCAGACGAGATCGTCCTCGCGGTTGACGAGGCCTGCCAGAACATCATCCGCCACGCCTATGGAGACGTGAGCGAGGGCGACATCCAGCTGTGGGTCGAGCAGGAAGGAGACCGACTCGTGCTGTGGCTGCGCGACTTCGCTCCGCGCGTCGACCCCGAGCAGATCGTGCCGCGCGATCTGGACGACCTCCGCCCGGGTGGCCTCGGCGTTCATTTGATCCAGGAGCTGATGGATGAGTGCGGATTCGTCCCGCAGACCTCCGTCGGGGGGAACCTGTTCCGGATGGCGAAGCAGCTTCGATGAGCCACGCGGTGACGGAACAGCGGGGCCGATCGATCGTGGCCCTGGAGGGGGAGGTCGACCTGGAGAGCTCTCCTGAAGTGCGCGCTCTGCTGCTCGAGCAGGTTGGGGCTGGCCGGCCGGTGCTCGTAGACATGGCGCGAGTCACCTACATCGACAGCTCCGGCATCGCCAGCCTCGTGGAGGCCTTGCAGCTCGCTCGGAAACTGGGCAGCGAGTTCGGCCTGGTCCGCGTGAGCGATGCGGCGCTGCGCGTCCTGCAGCTCGCACGGCTGGAGACAGTCTTCGCGATCCACGAGACGCTGGCGGAGGCGATCGGCGATGACGCCTAGCGAGCTCGTCGAGCGGCTTGGCCGGGGAGCTACGCGGGGCGTCGAAGAGGTCGGGTTCGCCGCGTCACTGCTGGCCGAGAGCGTCTACTGGCTGTTCATCGGCCCTCGCCGCGGCCAGCCCGTCCGGATGCCCTCCGTTGCCGAGCAGATGCTGCAGATCGGTGTCCAGGGCATTCCGATCGTCTCGGTGCTGGCCGGAACGATCGGCGCGATGCTGGCGATCCAGGGGATCGATACGCTCGAAACCTTCGGGGCGGAGTCGCAGGTCGTGATCGGCATCGGCCTCTCCGTAACGCGCGAATTCGCGCCTGTGATCACGGGGATCCTGGTGGCGGGTCGCTCCGGCTCGGCACTCACGGCCCGGCTGGGGACCATGAAGAGCAACCGAGAGATCGACGCGCTGCGCGTGATGGGGATCAACCCTGTGCGCTTCCTCGCAGCGCCTGCGCTGGCCGCAATGCTCGTGATGCTGCCCGCCCTGACCATTTGGGCCGCCATGATCGGTCTGCTCGGAGCAGGGCTGTACGTCTCCGCGGACCTGGGCATGAGTCTCAGCGCCTACTTCGAGCGCCTACTCCTCGTGGTGTCAGTGGACGACCTCCTGCACGGGCTCAGCAAGAGCGTGCTCTTCGCGCTGCTAATCACTCTGATCAGCCTCGTGAATGGTTCGTCGGTGACCGGAGGCGCTGAGGGTGTGGGCCGAGCCACCACTCGCTCAGTGGTACACTCGATTGCGGCAATCGTCATTGTAGACATGCTGGTAGCCTTCGTGCTGACCCGGTGAGATGAGAGCATGAACGACGCCAATCCTAAAGCTGCGATCGAGGTTCGCGACTTGGTCACCGCGTACGGCGGGCGCCGCATTCTCGACGGGATCAATCTGGAAGTTGCGCACGGCGAGATCATGGTGATCATCGGGGGAAGCGGAGCCGGGAAGAGCACGCTACTCGCGCATCTGATCGGCCTGGAGCGTGCGAAGCAAGGGACGATTCGTGTTCTCGGGAAGGATCTCGCCGACCTCTCGGCCAACGAATTGCAGCAGCTGCGCCGGAAGATGGGAGTCGCATTCCAGGGTGGGGCGCTGTTCAGCTCCATGACGGTGGCAGACAACATCAAGCTGCCGCTGCGGGAGCTCACACGACTCGACGAGACGACCATCGACATCATGACCCGCCTCAAGCTCGAGCTCGTCAACCTTGCCGGGTTCGGGGAGCTCATGCCCGCCGAGCTTTCGGGCGGGATGACCAAGCGGGCCGCGCTGGCTCGCTCGATCATCCTCGATCCCGAGCTGCTGTTCTGCGATGAGCCCTCTGCCGGGCTCGATCCGGTCGCGTCCGCTACGATCGACGAGCTGATCCTGAAGCTCCGCGATGCGCTCGGCATGACGATCGTCGTGGTGACGCACGAGATCGAGAGCGCGTTCAGCATCGCGGACAGGATCACGGTGCTCGATCGCGGTCAGATTCTGAGTGTCGGCAGCACGGACGAGGTCCAGCAGAGCGAGAGTCAGCGGGTCCAGGACTTGCTTCACCGCCGCTCCGACGACGCCCCGCTCGATCCGGACGAGTATCTGAGCCGGCTCACTGGAGAGGCCTGATGCAGGAGGCCCGCGTCAACTACCTCTGGGTCGGCGGTTTCGTGCTGGTAGCCGGGGTCCTGTTCTTCACGGCGCTCGCGGTGCTCGCCGGACGTGCGGGCGCCACGGATTCCTATCACACGGTCTTCGAGCGCGTCACGGGGATCTCGAGGGGCACACGCGTCCTGTACAACGGCTACCCGGTAGGACAGGTCGAGAGGCTCGTGCCCATCGCCCGCGACGGGCGACAGCGCTTCCGCGTCGAGCTGCGTCTTCGCGAGGGCTGGTTGGTCGCTGCCGATAGCACGGTGTACGTGACGAGTGGATTGCTGTCGTCGGTGGAGCTCGACATCCGAGGGCAGAGCGCCGCGGGTAGGCTGGACCCTGGCGTAGAGATCCCGAGCCACGAGTCGGCCGACGTGTTTGCCGCGCTGAACGAGGCGGCCGGTGAGCTCGCGCAGCTGGTCGACAGCCGCGTCGCACCGCTCCTGGAAGAGCTCTCGGCTCGGATGCCCGCGATCGCCTCCAACCTGGAGGCCGTCTCCCGCGATCTCTCGGAAACGAGCGCGCGAATTAATGCGCTATTCGATGAAGAGACCGTCGCGCGCGTCGATCAGCTGCTCGTGAACGCCGAGCTGACGTCGCGTGGCTTCGCAGAGCTCTCGGCTGAGCTTCGGGTTACGCGGAGCAGCCTCGACGATACCATCCGCCTGGTTGCCGAGACCGTGGAGGAGAATCGCGAGAATGTCGACCAGTCTCTCGTCGACCTCCGCTACAGCCTGGAATCGGTGGCTCGCCACATCGATACGTTCAACCACAACCTGGAGGGCACCACGCGCAACATGAACGAGTTCAGTAGGCAGATCCGGGCCAACCCGGGACTCCTGCTTGACGGCCGGCCTCCGCCCGTGAGCGCGGGGGACAGGTAGTCGTGACCGAGCGCCTAATTGCACCACTGCTGGCGGTGTTGGTGCTGGGCTGCGCAGCCGAGCCGGTCCCACAGGACCGTTACTATCGGTTGGCCTCTCGTCCCGATGTGGCGTCCGGGCCCGCCCGTCTCGCGCTCGACACGACCGTGGTCGTGGAGCGCTTCGCAGCGGACGGCCTCACGCGCGACCGCGCCATCGTCTACAGCGAGAACGGAACCGACGTCGAGGTCCGGCGTCACCTCTACCACCACTGGACGGAGCCGCCCGCAGAGCTTCTCCGCGACGATCTGGTGCGCTACCTGCGTGCCGCTGGCGTCGCGCGCAGGATCGTGACGCCCGAGCTCAGGGTCCGTGCCGAGTACACGATCACGGGCCACCTCCAGCGCTTCGAGAGAGTGCTGGACGGAGCGCGCGTTCGCGTCCGACTCCGCCTCGCGCTGCACGACGGGCGGTCCGACGGGCTCGTCTGGAGCGACATCTACGAGAACGAAGCTCAGGCGACCGGCGACAGCGTCAGCGCAGCGGTCCACGCCTTTAACGGCGCGCTGGAGTCGATCTTCGCCCGCTTCGTGAAAGACATTATCGAACACGCACCGGGGCCAGAGTGACGCAGAGGGTCCTGGTAACCGGTATGAGCGGGCTGATCGGTGGCGCGCTACGCGGGAAGCTGGGAGGGCGCTACGAGCTCGCCGCGCTGAATCGCAGTCCGGTCAGAGGAGTGCACACCTTCCGCGCGGATCTCGCGAATCTCGAAGCCATCCGGCCGGCGTTCGAAGGCCAGGACACGGTCGTTCATCTCGGCGCCAAGTCCGGTGATCGCTTCACGTGGGAAGAGTTCCGGGAGACGAACATCGTTGGTACGTACAACGTGCTCGAGGCGGCGCGACAGGCGGGTGTGAAGCGCGTGATCGTCGCGAGCAGCGGTGCGACCGTCGCCGGCTGGGAGAGGGAAGAGCCCTACAGAGCGCTCGTGGAGGGCCGCTACGACGACGTCCCAGAGCAGTGGCCGATCATCGATCACACCATGGCGACTCGCCCCAACGGCATCTACGCCAGCACCAAGGTCTGGGCCGAGGCCCTCGGCCGGCGCTTTGCCGACAGCTCCGATCTCTCAGTTGTCTGCCTACGCATTGGCTTCGTGAACGCGGAGAACCGACCCACGGAGCTGCGTCACTTCTCCGTCTGGTGCAGTCAGCGCGACATCCTCGAGGCGATCGAACGCTCGATCAACGCCCCGGAAGCCCTCCGCTACGACATCTTTTTCGTGCTCTCGGACAACAAGTGGAGTTACCGCGACCTCGAGCATCCACGCAAGGTCCTGAGTTTCGAGCCGCAAGACCGCGCAGAGGACCATCGCTGAAGCGACAATGCATGGTAGGCGCGAGCGAGAGATTTCTACGCCGCAGCGTCAGAGCCCGCTGCACCCTGCCGAAGCGATGTCGATGTTATCGAAGTGGATGTAGCCTTTCACGTCGTTCCCCAGGCCCAAAAAACGAATCTGAGTGTTGGGGCCCATGTGCGGCGTGAGGTCGAAGGCCTGCGGAACCTGACTCGCGTCGCTGCCGGCGTTCACGTCGTAAGTCGCCAGATCGGTCCAGTTTGTCCCCCCATCGCTGGAGACGGCCAGCGTGACGCTCCCCGCGCCGTCGTTAATCTTCCAGCGCCTGTAGCTGAAGCTGAGCGTCGCACGGGAGAATCCCGTCAGATCGGCTGCGCGGCTCACTCCTCGACCGATAATGCTGCCCCCGTTCGCACCAATGCGCAGGCATCTCGTGGAGGCGCACCGAACGCCTGCACTGACTCTTACGCGTCCTTGATTGGCACCGTTGCTCTCGCCCAGCTCCTGCCAGGCGTTGCTCCAGAGCAGGGCGCCATTACTGCCGGCAAAAGACTGGGAGTTGAACTCGTCACGGTATCCGCTGGCGAACGAGTTCAGGTATTTTACGGTCGCAGTGTCGTGGTCGTTCAACACGTGGTCACCGGTCAGTGGGTTGATTGCGAGGCCTTGAACCTGAGTCGCTCCGAAGGCTGCCGCATCGTACTGGGCTATGAGGGCTCCGGTGAGATCGATGACATAGACCGGGCCTACTTTGGCCGCAACGAGCAGTCGATCTGTTCCAGGGAGATGCGTGACACCCCACGGCTCCGGTGTCAGCGCCGACACGTCGATCGTCATCTTCAACGAGCCCGCCTGATCGACGATGTAGATCGCCGAGACGCTTCCGCCGAGCCCGTCCTTGTCGCTGCTGATGGCGAGGTACCCATCGTAGGTCCCGGTAGCGGAGCTGTGGATGAATGCGACTCCAACGGGGTGCTGGGTAAAGCCCGCCGTCGAGAAGGAACCCTGCACGTTGCCTGAGAGGTCCAGGTAGTAGACCTCTTGATCGGCTTCGTCGGCCAGCGCGAGATGGTCGACCCACGCTCCGGACCGAATCAGCTCGAGACCCAGGACGTTCTGCGGGACCACTACGAGGCTCGTAAGTGGGTTGCCCGCTGTGTCGACCATGTAGGCCGTGCTGCTCGAGTAGTCCACACCCAGCCAGGCGCCGTCTGCGGGGGCCGCCACACCGTTGAACGTCACGCACTCGGGCAGGAAGGTGAAATCCCAGATGTCACCGCCCCCTGCGGTGGAGAACTCGCCGACCTTGGCGTTGGGCAGGCTGTCCCAGCTGCAGGTTTGACCGAGCGCTCCCACGAGCTGGCACGGCTGTCCGCACTCGCAGGTGTAGGTCACGGTGAGCCTCGGGTACTGCCCGCAGACTCGATCTCCACTCGAGAACCGGGCACCGTCGATGCCGTTGCTGGCGGTCAACACCATGCCATGGTTCGGATCCCTCCCACTGACCCAGCTCGCTACGAGAGGCGTAACGTCCCATTGCGTCGACCCGAGCTGGGCAACGTCGATTCCGGTACTCGCCACGACCTGCGGATCGTAGTCTCCACCGGGAGTCGTCCATGTCGCGCCGCTCCTTCGCTCGTTCCAGGTCACCTCCGATTCCGTCCAGCGTCGAGTCACCCGGTGGACCTCTGTGCTCCCTGCGCCTCCGAACGCGACGTCCTCCAGGTCGAGTTCCAAGACCGCGGAAGTCACCCGGGTGGTGGACGGCAACTTGGAGAGATCAAAGCCGATGAGCGCACGGTCCACGCTCGTGGCGTCGCTCACAAGGAGGTCTGGACTCGCACCGAAGGCGGTATTGCTGAGCGCTCCGTCTGCGAGGTAAGTGTCTCGGATCCCGCCCGAGCTCGGTCGGATCGAGTCGACTCGCAGGTCGAAGAAGATCGGAACGTTGCTCCGACGCAACTGGTGAGACGCTCCGGTGGCGAGGGTCCCGGTTCCTGTAATCGTCACGGGCGAGCCACTGGTACTCGCGACCGTCGCGCTGTAGGTGTGGCTCCCGAACGCCGAGGTGGGGAGGTCCGTGTAGGCGACACAGTTCGTCTGATTGAGCCGCCACCGTTCGTGCTCGAAGCCTGCTTCGGCCACGTAGCGTGCCCGCGTGGCCTCAAACGAGCTTCCTGCCAGCTTGACTCCCATAGCCCCCTGGCGATTCAGCAGGAAGGCCACAGCGCCAACGATCGCAAGCGCCATCACGATGGCGATCAGAACGAATCCGCCCTGCGAGTCCGGCTGCCGCATTGCGTTCCTCTCGACTGCTCTGACGTGCTCCCTCGTGCCATCGGCTGCGATCGAAGCGACCTGAATGGCGCAGAATCCCTAGCGATCTCGGTTGCTTGCGTGGTAGCGTAGGCGCTCCATCAGTGGTCGTAGTTTCGACCGGACGAAAGGGACAGCGACATGAGAATCTTCGTCCTTGCGATCGTGCTCTCCGGAGCTGGTCCGAACGCGTTGCTCGCGCAAGACGCTCCCACGGAGGCTCCCATGAGCTTCTTCATCACGAGCGTAGGGCCGGGCAACGGGGCCGATCTAGGCGGCCTTGCTGGAGCCGACGGTCACTGCCGCTCGCTCGCGGATGCCGCGGGAGCGGGTGACCGTACCTGGCGCGCCTACCTGAGTGCCGCTGTTTCGGGCGACGCTGCCCCAGTGAACACCCGCGACCGGATCGGGAAGGGACCGTGGCACAATGTCCGCGGGGTTCGGATCGCCACCGACGTCGACGATCTTCACGGGGATGAAAACAACCTCGGCAAGGAGACTGCGCTCGACGAGAACGGTCAGATGGTCAAGGGTCGGGGAGATCGTCCCAACATGCACGACATCATGACCGGCTCGCAGCTCGACGGCACGGTCTTTCCGGGAGAGGGCGACATGACCTGCAAGGACTGGACGAGCAGCGGAGAGGGCAGTGCTCAGGTTGGCCATCACGACCGAACGGGCGGTGGTCCCAATCCCACCTCGTGGAACTCCGCGCATGGCTCCAGAGGATGCAGCCAGGGCGATCTGGTGGGCACGGGCGGGAACGGCCTGTTCTACTGCTTCGCGGCGGACTGATCGGTCCGGCACCGCTCCATTCACGGCATGCAAGTGGAGGTACCTCCTTAACACCTGACCTGCTCGCCAGCAAAAGCAGCCACGACGAACACGAGAAGAGGAGCGGGATGACCACCTGGTCACGTGTCCGCCAGCTTCGCCTCGGACTGGTGTCGTGACAACCTCTCCACCCTCGAAAAACGGTGCTGAAATGCCGTAGTTCTCCTCAGAGTGAAGGGTGTTGAGTGAAGACGTCTAGAGCCTTGCTGGCTGGAATTTGCGGTCTAGCGCTGTTTGCCTGTGCTTCCATGAACAAGGCCGAGTGCCTGATCAGCGACTGGCAGATGATCGGCTACGAAGATGGCGCGCGGGGCTACGGAACGCAGCGTCTTGCCAGGCACCGCAAAGCTTGTGCGAAACATGGAATCGTGCCCGACCTTGCTGCTTATCAACAAGGCCGGTCAGAGGGGTTGCACGAGTACTGTCAGCCGACCAAGGGCTTTGCTCTCGGGAGCAGCGGTTCCAAGTACGCAGGCGTCTGCCCGGCCGAACTCGAGGCCGACTTCCTGGGCGCATACAACGCGGGCCATCACCTTCGGCAGCTCAGGGCGAGCGTCGCCAGTGCGACCGGGCAGATCAGCTACAAGAAGAGAGCCTTGGAGCAGGTCAAGAAAGACCTCGTGGCCAGAGAAGTCGCCCTCATCAGTGATGAAGCCACGAGTGAACAACGTCTCGTCCTCCTGGGACAGATCAAACAACTGTCCGAGACGCGTGGCCAGCTCCAGGCAGAAATCGAAGATCTGATAATCGTCCGCACTCAGCGCAAGGGAGAGCTCTACGCCTATCAGGTTGAGCTGAACTTGGAATAGCTCTCGCGCTAGCGCGTCGACGTGGATGTCCGGGGCGGAAGCGTTCGCCCTACCTGGTAGACTTAGCAGGGGGGCGAATACGAGGGAGCGCTGCTGTGCGGGGCGACGAAGAGTCAGTTCTGGAGGCGAACACCGCCTTCTATCGCGCGTTCGACCAGCGCGACCTCGAGGGTCTGGCCGCGCTCTGGGCCGAGCGCGCCCCTGTCGGCTGCATCCACCCCGGCTGGGCACCCCTGCACGGCCGCGAGTCCGTGGTGGCGAGCTGGAAAAGCATCCTGGAAGGTCAGCCCCCGCGCATCGCCTGCTTTGGCGCGCGCGCCTACGTCTTTAGCGACTGCGCGTTCGTGATCTGCAGCGAACGTCTGGAGGGCAGCACCCTTGCCGCGACGAACGTGTTCGCCCGTGAGGGTGGGACCTGGAAGCTGGTGCATCATCAGGCCGGACCCCAGCCCCAGCCCATCGAGCCGGCGGCCAGCGGCACCGTGCACTGACCACGGAGGTCCTAGCGGCCCGCAATCCCATGAAACCACCTGTGCTCGGCGCGAGTCGCAACTGAGCCCAACGGCGCGGCTTCAAGGGCAACGCAGATGGTGTAGGGTGCCCCGGACGGGGTGCAGGATCCGAGAGGGAGAAGATCGCGATGGAACTCGACCAGGTCATGCAAACGGCGTTTGCCGCGCGTGAGTTCACGAACGACCCCGTTCCGGATGAAGTGCTCTACCGCATTCTCGACCGGGCCCGCTTCGCGCCGAGCGGGGGGAACCGCCAGGGCTGGCGGGTCGTCATCGTCGGCGACCGAGAGGTGCGCCGCCAACTCGCAGAGCTCGTCAAACCGACCATGCGGCTCTACCTGGCGCAGGTGCACGCGGGCGAGAACCCGTTCAACACCATCTTCGCGTCCACGGTCGATCCCGCAGCGACGGCCCACGTAAAGGTGCCGGCCGAGCTCGTCCAGTACATCGCAACCGTTCCCGTGCTGCTCGTCGTGGCCGTCGACCTGAGCGTCGTCGCATCCTTCGACCGCGACTTGCCGCGCGTGGGTGTGATTAGCGGCGCGTCGATCTACCCGTTCGTGTGGAACATCCTCCTCGCCGCGCGCGACGAGGGTTTCGGCGGCGCGCTCACCACATTCCTAACGGGTCGCGAGCCCGAGGCGCAGAAGCTGCTCGGCCTGCCCGAGCACTTCGCCATCGCCGCCATGCTCCCGATCGGCAAGCCAGTCAAGCAGCTGACCCGCCTACGGCGCAACTCCGTCGAGGACTTCACCGTTCTGGAGCGCTGGGGCGGCGATCCCTTTCGTGCGGGCGCTTAGGTCGAGCTTGCACGGGCTCAGCCGCCCGTCTTGGGACCTCATCGACTGGATGTAGGACGCGCGGGTCGCCGGCGTCTCAGTTCACCCCGTACACCGCCGCGGCGTTGTCGTGCAGGACTTTCCTGATGTGCTCCTCCGGCAGCTCGCCCAGCACGTCGTCCGCGTAGTCGCGCGGGTGCTGCGCGGGAGTGGCCGGGCCCGGGGACATCGAGGTCGGGTGCGGGAAATCTGTCTCATACAGGATATTGTCCGGGTAGAGCTCGATCGCCCGGGTGACCACGTTGCTCTCGAACCAGAAGCACGCGTAGACCTGGCGCTTGAAGTACTCGCTCGGCAGGAGGTAGTCGGGGTGTTCCTTCGCGCCGTTTGCGTTGGCCCACTGCCAGTCGCACGCCTCGATGAGTCCGGGGATCCAGCCGATCCCGCTCTCGACCGACACGAACTTGAGCTCCGGAAAGCGGTGACAGATGCCCCCGAATAGGAGCTCGGTGATGCCGAGCGCGTTTCCGATGAAGGCGAGCACCGAGATCCGAGAGAACTGCGCCTTGATCCCCATGCCGACGCTGTCGGCGAAGAGGTTGTCGTCGTGCTGGCCGATGGCCTTCTGTCCGCCGATGTGGAAGCTGATTGGCAGTCCGATCTCCTGCGCCGCCGCCCAGAACGGATCCCAGTGGCGATCGGCCAGCGCCGGCTGCTTGAAGTCCTGCGGCTGGCTCGGGAACAGGATCGAGCGGTGTCCGTGCTGAGCGCAGCGCTGGATCTCGCGGATCGATTCCTGGACGTCCCAGAACGGCAGGGCCGTGACGGCCAACAATCGGTTCGGGTCGGCGCTCGCCCACTCGGTGAGGAAGTCATTGTACGCCCTCACGCACTCGAGCATCAGCTGGGGCTCGCCAAGCCGCTGAAACTCCTGCGACCCAAAGCCTCCGACGTTGGGATAGAGCACCTGGGCGTAGATGCCCTCGGCGTCCATGTGCGCGAGTCGGGCCTTTGCGTCGAAGGAGCTCTCGGGGAAGTCGGCGTAGGTTGGGGGAAACTCGTCGGGCGGTGAGCCGTCAAAGCCCGCGAGAGAGATGAGGCCGGGGCTGATGAGCTCCTTATCGCCGATGACCCATACGTCGATGCCCTTGCGCCGCTCGATGTGCGGGACCAGGTCGCCCCACTTCTTCTGCGATACCCGCGCGGTCCACACGTCCGGTGGCTCGGTCACGTGGGTGTCGACGTCGATCACATCGTAGCTCGAGAACAGGTCGGTCATGGGGTGCCTCCGATGCTGAAGTTTGCGCTCACAGCATAGCTCTTCGGCGGTCGCAAAACTCGAACCATCCGGAGACTAAGACGATGTCGCTGCTTCGCTCCCGGGTGACGCGAGATAGGGACCCAGACGGGTCATGCAGGCCATCGCGACCAGAGGTAGTGCGATCAGGAGGCCCAGGGGAAGCCGATAGGAACCCGTAGCTTCGAAGGCGAAACCCATGAGCGGCGGGCCGATTGCGCCGCCGAGTGTGAACGCCGAAAAGACGAAGCTGTAGATCTCGGCGAACTGTTTCAATCCAAAGTAGCGACTGATCCGATAGGCCATGAGATCGAATTCGGCGCCTTGGGCCAGTCCGAGAAGGACCGCGGCCAGGAGCATCAGGGCCAAGCTGCTTCCCAGCCAGAGAAATACGAGTGCAATCCCAAAGCCGAAAAAGAACACCAGAGCAATGTAGGGTGCGAAGTAGCGATCCAAGAGAACGCCCGTCCCGACGCGACCGACAAGAATTCCGATGGCGAGCAGCGAGGTCGCCCCAGCCGCTGCCTCGGCGGACATTCCTTGGTCTCTCAACATGGGCACGAGGTGGATCAGACAGGCGTGAAAAGCGATCGAGAGGGACAGGAATGTCACGACCAGCAACCAGAAAGTGGTGGTTCGTAGGGCTTCCACACGAGTGAGACCCATCGCCGCGGCAGGGGCCGCAGTGTGATCACGCTCGCCTGGCTCGCCGCCATCTGGTCGCAACCCCATTGACTCGGGATTCTCCCGCAAGAAGAGGCCGATCACTGGAATCGTGACTGCGATTACGATCACGCCGAGCACGACGTATGCCTGCCGCCACCCGATTGAGCTGATCAGAGCCTGCGCTAGCGGGGGCATGATCACGGTCCCCACTGAGCTTCCCGCAATGGTGAGGGCCAGAGCCAAGCCACGGCGCCTGTCGAACCACTGCGAGATCACCTTGGCGAAAGGCACTGGCGTTGTTCCGGTGCCCACCACCCCGAGAAGAAAATAGAGCAGATACAGGTGCCAGAGCGCTGCTGACAAGAGGTAGAACGACATCACGCCTAGCAGGCTGCGGAGAAAGTGACTGGGTTGGGCGGGACGCCTCTGACGGGAGGCGTGCCGAGCAGGGAGAGGGATCGCCGTTCCCGGTACGAACCGGTTCGGTGTCGCACGGGTAGATCTTGCGGGATCATGAGCTATGTCGCCTCCAACAGGTTGCGGATACGGACCAGGTTGTAGGCCGCAGCAGTGAAGGTGAAGACCCAGCCGACCCGATCCGTGCCCCGGTGCCGGGTCTTGCGCATCAAGCCCACCGTCTTCATCCAGCCAAACACCTCCTCCACCCGTTTGCGGAAGCGCTGGCTCACCTCGTAGCCCGGGTGTCCTGTGGTCCTTCGATCGATCGCGCTTCGGCGGTTCGTCGTGTTCTGTGCCACGTGCGGGGTAACGCTCCAGGCCCGAAGCGCCTGCACAAAGCTCTTGGCGTCGTAGCCCTTGTCTCCAGCCAGGGTGATCCGGCGAGCGCCCCCCAGACCCAGCACCATCTCGAGAGCCGCTTCGCGCTCCGCATACCCCGACGCCTGAGTGAGCTTCGCCGCCACCACCAGGCCGTTGCGGTTCTCCGTCACGACGTGTCCCTGATACGCGAGCCGCGCGCCCTGGCCCCTCATCCCCGCCAGTCGGGCGTCCGGATCCGTCCTCGACGCATGCGTCTGGTTGCTCCGCTTCTCGCCCCGGAAGTTGACCGTCGGGTTGCCCGGGTCGTCATCGTCCCTGCGCTTCTCGTCCTTGCGCACGAAGCTCTTCTGGCTCGCCCACGCCTCGATCAGCGTCCCGTCCACCGTGAAGTGCTCCGATGACACCAACCCCTCCGACTCCGCCTGCGCCAGCACCGCCTCGAAGAAATGCTGAGCGATCTCGCCCTTCAGCAGCCGTTCCCGATTCTTGGTGAACACCGTCGCGCTGAACACCTCATCGTCCAGCTCCAGGCCCACGAACCAGCGGTAGAGCAGGTTGTAGTCGATCTGCTCGATCAGCTGGCGCTCGCTCCGGATCGTGTACAGCACCTGCAACAGCAGCGCCCGCAACAGCTGCTCCGGCGGGACCGACGGTCGGCCGACCCCTTTGGCGTAGATACCATCGAAGCGTCGCGACAGCTGCTCCAGCGCCGCGTCCACCAGTCGCCGGATCGCTCGAAGCGGATGGTCCTCGGGAATCCGGGACTCCAGCGATACGTAGCTGAAGATCCCACCCTGGAGCGTCTGCGGTCCTCTCACATCTCCCCCTTGGGGCTTCCCTCAAAGGTACCCTTCGATGAGGAGTTTTTCAGCAGCCTGCTAGGCCAAACAGCACGGCTGCCGGCATGATCACGAGGCGTGCCCCGTAGCGATCGACCGAGATGCCCGCAATCGGCTGAGCCAGACTGAGGCCGAGGGTCGCTAGAGCAAACGCCAGCGAGATCTCCGAGCGGCTCCAACCGAACGTCTCCTGCAGCGGTATGAAGAAAACTCCAAAGGTGACGGCGAGGATCGGCCCAAAGTGCACAGCCAAACCCGTCGCCGACGCCAGCACGACCCACCAGCCGTAGAACATCTTGATTGCGTGCGGCTGCGCCAAGTCAAGGTCCTCCAATCCTCGTCGCGTACTTTCGGCTTAGGACTCGTCGAGCGGCCGACCCATGCGCTCGTCGATAGCTCGACCGTCGCGGGCGAGTTCGCGATGACGGTCCAGTAGTCGCCCCTCGACCCCGGTCACCGTGCCCCGCTCGACGGTGGGATCGCGATCCCCGAACACGCTCTTGTATGCCTCAAGCACAGCAGTCGACTTGACGTCCTTTAGCGAGACTTCTGCGAGAATCGGCATCAGGGCCTCCTCTTCGATGGTGGCGATAGCTGGGAAGTTCATAACCCGACTCCGGCGCCAGTTGCAACATCGGTGACCGCGGCCCGACTTTCCCCCGGTACTTGACGGCAGCCCAAGAATGCCATCAGACTCCCGCCCAGCGATGAGAGAGGGCGAAATGAGCGAGTCGGCGCTCGGGGACCAGGTAGCGATCGTCACGGGTGGCGCATCGGGCATCGGCGAGTCAACGGCGTTGGCGCTTGCTGGCGCGGGGGCGGCTGTCGCCGTCCTGGACCGCGATGCCGAAGGGGCGCGGCGTGTGGCGGGAGAGGTGGAGCAGTTGGGCGTATCCGCGTTGGCGGTGCCGATCGACCTGGCCGATACGGCGTCCATTCCAGATGCCGTTGCACAGGTTCTGGCGGCGTTCGGTCGCATCGACATCCTGATCAACGCCGCTGCGATCGTCGGCGATCGCAGCACCATCCTCGACATGAGCGAGAAGAACTGGGATCAGGTGTACACCGTCAACCTCAAGGCTCCCATGCTCCTCACGCAACACGTCGCGCTTCACATGGTGGAGCGAGGTGGAGGCGGACGCATCGTCAACATCAGTTCCAGCTCTGCGTTCCGGGCCCAAAGGTCACCCCTCGCCTACGGGAGTTCCAAGGCGGCGCTGGTCCAGCTCACGCGGAGCGCGGCTGCACAGCTCGGCGCACACGACATTAACGTCAATGCGGTCGCGCCGGGCATCACGGCGACGGCGATGACACGGTTCATGGGCGACGCCGCACTTCAGCGTTCGACGGAGGAAGGTCCCCTCGCCAACCTGTTCCACCGGGTGTCTCAGCCGCGCGACGTGGCCGAAACCGTCCTCTTCCTCTGCCTGCCGGGCAGCCGCCAGATCACCGCGCAGACGCTTCACACGAGCGCGGGCGCGGTCGTTTAGGCCCCGAGGTCGCGTAGCCCCGGGACCGTACGTGCCTCACGCAATCCCAAGATCTGCGCTCGCGTGTAGTGGCTCGGCGATCGCCCACTCCTTGGGTTGTTGAGTCCGGTTGTCCGTTCGTATAGATTTTCGCCTGGCAGCACTTCGTTTGTGCACCCGGCTGTCTTCGGAGGCGCACGCATGCGAGTCGGTCTCTCCCTCTTCTTCCAAAACTACAGAGACTGGGGACGCTTCGAGGCGGGCAAGGAGGAGGCGCCGATCGGCCTCGATGCGGGCGTGTATGAGGACGAGTTGGCCCTGGCCGACCTGGCTGCCGATTCCGGCTTTGACTCGCTCTGGACCGTTGAGCATCGGGTGTCGCCGTACACGCTAGTGCCCGATCCGTCTGTCATGCTGGCATATCTGGCGGGCCGTACCCGGCTCGACATTGGCACGATGGTCATCGTGCTCCCATGGCACGATCCAGTGCAGACCGCCGAGCACATCACCATGCTCGACAACCTGCTTCAGGGCGGTCGGCTCACGATTGGTTTCGGGCGCGGCGCGGGCAAGCGCGAGTTCGACGCACTGCGCGTGCCGATAAGCGAGTCGCGGGGCCGCTTCCTGGAGGCGCTTGAGGTCGTGCGGAAAGCGCTCACGAGCGAGCGCTTCTCGCACGATGGCGAGTTCTATCACATCCCTGAGACGACAGTACGACCGCGCCCGCGCAGTTCCGACCTCCTGGATCGCATGTACTGCGCGTGGGGTAGCCCCGAGACCCTCCCTATCGCGGCAGAGGCGGGCCTGAACATGCTTGTGATCCCGCAGGCGAGCTGGGAGACCTACGCAGACCAGATGCGTCAGTTCAACGGGATCCGCGCGGAGCACGGCTGGGACCCGGTCCAGCCGATCGTCGTCTGCAACGTGTTCTGCGATGAGGACGCGGACGAGGCCCGCAAGCTCGCAGTGCACTACATCACGGAGTACTACGAGACCGTGACGTGGCACTATCGCTTCCAGGAGCTCGACGATCCGAGCTACAAGTACTACAAGCAGATGGCTGCTGGCATCAAGCACGTCGCTGAGACCGCCAAACTGAAGACGCCCGAGGAATACCTGGGACAGGCCTTCGACTGGGTCCACGGGTCCGTCGTCTGCGGGACGCCAGATCAGTGCGTCTCCAAGCTCACCGAGGTGCAGAAGATGACGGGCGCCTCGGAGGTCCTATGCGTGTTCAAGTACGGGAGCATGCTGCGGGACGTCGCCATGAGGAGCCTTCGGCTCTTTGCGGACAAGGCGCTGCCGCAGGTTAAGGGGCTCAACGCCACGCTTCCGAACTTCTAGAGAGGTCCGCGCAGCCTGGGAGAGATCGCGATGCGCTTGATTCTCAGTCACTGCGGCGACCTTGCGGAGGAGCCGGTCGCTGCCGGTGAAATCTTGCTCGAGGAAGGGGGACGGGCGGGTGTCCTCTACATCCTGATCGACGGTTCGATCGAGATTCTCAAGCGCGGCTTCCAGATCCGAACGGTCGAGGAGCCCGGATCCCTGTTTGGCGAGATCTCGGTGCTCCTCGACATCGCGCACACCGCGACGGTCAAGACGATTTCGGAGTGTCGCGTGTTCCGGGTCGAACGCGCGGCCGAGTTTCTCAGGTCCCACACCGAGGTGACCTATGGCGTTGCCACACTTCTCGCGCAGCGCTTAGACAGCATCACGGGCTACCTCGTCGATCTCAAGAGGCAGTTCGAAGGGAGCGACGAGCACTTTGGTATGATCGACGAGGTGCTAGAGGCGCTCGTCCATCAGCAAGACGAAGAGCTCGATCTTGGCTCCGAGCGCGACCCGGATACGACTATCTGAGCCAGTCCGGTAGCTCGGTCAGCTCGGGAATCGGTCGCTCGAGCGGGCTATCGAGGGCGATGGCCTCGGCGCCCTCTAGGGAGAACCAGAGTGCCGCCTCTCGTTTGGTGTCGAATATGATATGCGTCGGCACCGGACCGATCTGTCGCCCCGCATTGAACACCCACGTGGAGCCCCTGCGATCGACCCAGGATCCGTCCCTGGAAAACGGCGACTGGTGTATGTGTCCGCAGAGAACGATCTGCGGCTCGTACTGCTCGATCCAGCTCGCGAGAGCATCGTCACCGATGGAGCGCCTGCCCGCCTGGCAGGTCGGCGAGTTGCTCGGCGGGGAGTGGTAGACCCAGATCCAGGCGGACTTTTCCTTGGCTGCGTCGCGCTCCAAGAGCGCGCCAACTGCACGTCGGGTCTGCGGTCCGTCCCACCACGGGCAGACCGTGAACAGTGCCCCGTGGGCCTCGTAGGAGTCTCCGTCGGTCGGGATCTCCAGAGCGCGAAGTGCGGAGACCCAGCGAGAGTACTTCTCACCAGCGGCGTTTCGGGTGTCGAGGTCGTGATTTCCCGAGCAGACCAGGACCTGGGTCCTGGCTCTCAACTGTCTGAGGTACTTCGTGATCACGAGGATCTGTGCCCGAGCATCGACGCTCGAGGAGATGTCGAGATGGTCGCCAGCGACTACGACGACGTCGAAATCCTCCGCTGTCCCCAGCACCCAGTCGAACTGCTTGAGGACGTAGTGGAGGTCGGAAACGAGCAGACACCTCATCCGAACTTCTCGAGACGCTTTGCGTCAAAACGGCGGTATACGCCGTCGTACATAGGATCGGAAATCATCTTCTCTGACTTGGCCACCCGACCAGCGACCCTAGTCTCGTGGATCCAGGCTGGTCAAGGGCCCAAGTCGGCCCACGGGTTGTGAGTGTACTAGGGGAGGGCGCCTAACCCCTGCAGGCGGCGTAGATCGGGAGGGTCCGTAACCACGGGCCTCGCCGACACGTAAGAGGGGATGCGATCGGCCTGCCGCCAGAGAAAGACGCTATGAACCTGCTTCGTCGCAACGCGTGGCCCCTGCTGGCGACCGTCCTGGTGTCGGTCGGCTGCTCGCGCGAACCGGCGGGCGAGCCGGCTCCGAAGCTGTCCAATGGAGGGGCAGCGTGCCCGTCGACGCCGGAGGAGGCGGGAGCGGCCGTTCGCCAGCTGGTGGCGGAATTCCGCAAAACCTTCGAGAGTGACGTGCGGGTGCCTGAGTGGTGCTTCGCGTCCGAGGACGACTACGCGGAGGTGGCCGATCGGCTGGAGCGTGTCTGCCGAGAGCGTCCTGTGGAGGCGCGGGCCGACGCTTTGGCGCTCGTGGCCCTCAAGGCAGGTCGCTGCGCTGGCTTCGAAGCGGGCAGGCGCTCGACGCTGGGAGATGGGCGTCGCGGGCCGCGCTTCGGCCAGCGCTGACGAGACCGGCCTTGGGAGCGTCGCGGAGGCTCGCTCGGTCTTGAGCGCGGGAGCCGCCTTCAAGACCCTAGCAATCCCCTCCCTCTCCCCAAGCACGAACCAAAACAGCCGACGGAGATCAACGATGTCTAGAGTACTGTTCGTGGTCGCAGGCCTATTGTTTCTCAGTCAGGGCGCGTTCGCGAAAGCTGAGGTCAGCACCGAAAGCAATGTAATCGTGTCTCGCGGCTTTGGAATGATGCCGGGACTGCAGTTCGGAACAATTGTTGAGAATTCACCCCTCAGTGCGCGACTTAAGAACCGGATGGTCCGCGAGCTTTGCGACGGTAATCGCATTGTGCATGAGCAGGTCACGTTGATCTATCGAGACGCAAGCGGACGAGTCCGACGGGAACACTCGACCGCGGGTTCAAGCTTTGGCAACATGATTATGCTCACGGACCCGGTCGAGCAACAGACCTGGCTGCTCGAGGAGACCACCAGAACCGCGTACAAGAGCCAGATGTTCGGACGGCGCGTCGATGCGGTTCAAGGCGGCAGCGGCTACATGACGGCCCAACCGTTATTGGAAGGGGCCACCGGCCTCCTGAGTATTGGAGCCCTGGACCCTACAGCCACGGCACCCAGTGGACCGGTCGGTGGCATGGGAGCTGAGCAAACAACCGTGGAATCGCTGGGCCAGGACACTATCGACGGCGTCTGGGTTGAGGGTACCGCTTACACGACCACTTATCCCGCTAGCATGTTCGGCAACGAGTTACCGATTGTCGTAGAGAAGACGACCTGGTACGCACCCAAACTCCAGATGGTGCTGCGGTCGGAAGAAAGAGACCCGCGCATGGGAACCGTTACTTACACGACCGAGATTCTCGGCGTGGAAGAACCGGATCCTGCACTGTTCGAGATCCCCGACGACTACAGGATTATCGAGCCCCCCCTAACCGGCATGATGGCGCCGATCGAGTAAGAACTAGTTGGCTGTGGCTAGACGCAGCCGCCGGTGCCGTTCTCTGAACCTGGAGAGAGTTAGAGTGCCATGGGAGGTGGTTGGTAGCCGCCGCAGAGGCGCGAGAGGTGAGCGGCGAAGCGGATTGTCGTGAGGTCTGCTCCGTAACGGCTCACGACCTGGATACCGATCGGCAGGCCGCTCGAGGACAGGCCGATGGGCGGGACGGTCGAAGGCAGGTAGGCCATGCCGACCAGCATGGTCCAAGAGGCGATGTCCCAGTAGGGTCGCTCCTCGCCGTTGCATGAGAGCGTACGCTCGCTCATCTTGGTGTGCATGTGGGGAAAAGGCGGGACGATCGACACCGGCATCAGTAACACGTCGTAGCGTTCGAAGAACTCGGCCCAACGGACCCGTGCCTCGACTCGCTGCTTGTGCAGCTCGAACCAGCGGTCGTGCGAGAGGTCGGGCTCCGTACTGGAAGGAACGGCCGACAGCACGAGCAGGCCTGCGACGACCCGAAGGGAGGCGAAGTCGAGGTCGGGTCGCGCCTCTCGATCGACTCGTAGGCCAGAGGCTTCGAGCGCCTCGGTGGCTCGCGTCGTGACCTCGAGTACTTCGCGATCCACCGGGCAGACTGGATCATCGAGCCAGGCGGCCACGCGCATTGCCGCAACGTCGGTGGGTTCGGGCAGGCGCACCTCCCACGGTGAAGTGTCCTTCAGCAACAGCGGCAGCAGCAGCTCGAGGTCCTCCCCCGAACGTGCAATCGGGCCGACGACGTTCACGTCGGCCTCCGTCGTGCCTCCGTCTGCGTGATCCAGATACCCGGTTGACGGCACGATTCCAAAGCTCGGCTTGTGGCCAAACACGCCGCAAAAGGCGGCGGGGAACCGGATCGAGCCCCCAATATCGGTGCCGATCTCGAACGCCGTCATCCCGGTGGCGACTGCCGCGGCTGCGCCGCCCGAGGAACCGCCCGGCACGCGGTCCAGGTTCCACGGATTGCGTGTTGTGCCGAACAGCTCGTTGTAGGCCTGAGCGTCGCCTGACCACTCCGGCAGATTCGTCTTTCCGAATACGATTGCGCCTGCGTCTTTGAGCTTGCGTACTACGGGGGCGTCACGCACAGGTAGATAGTCCTTCAAGGCCTCTGCACCGCCGGTCGAGCGTATCCCATCTGTCTCGAGCGCGTCCTTGATCGTAATCGGCAGACCGTGTAGCGGACCGACAGGATCTCCGCGCGCGAGCACCGCGTCGGCCTGGTCCGCTTCGCGACGCGCGACGTCGAAGTCGCGGGTAACAACCGCGTTGATGTCGCCGTCCAGCTTCTCGATCCGCTCGATGCAGAGCTCGAGCAGCTCTCTGCTGGACGTCTCACCGTCGCGGATAGCACGGGCCTGGACGTGCGCTGGTTCGAGAGTCAGCTGAATCCTTGTCTCCTCGGCCATGTTCGCCTCCGATTCGTTGCTCCCTTGCGCAGCGGTCCGATCAGCTTCGTGCTCGGCTGGCGGAGCGCTCCCAGCTTACACGAGAACGCAATGAGTCTGGCGTTCAACGGCAAACTGAGCTTCGAAAACCGCGGCCAGAACCGAGTAGTCGTCCGTGTCGCTCTCCGAGTCGAACCGGGCGCCCGGATATCGGTTTCAATACCAGGTCCCACCGAGACCCAGACGTCTGGACATCGGTCAAAGAGGCGGGCTCTACGCGATGACTCGGGCCTCGCGCAGCTCTCGTATCGTGGCGTTGGAGCGGCCCAGTTCGGAAAACACCTCGTCCGTGTGCTGGCCCAACGCCGGGGCCGGCCGGCGGTCCGAGGAAGGAGTCTCATCGAAGCGGGCCGCGGGTCGCGGTTGTCGCATCGTGCCGACGACGGGGTGCTCGCATTCCTCGATCAGCTCGTTGGCCGCTACCTGGGGATCCTCCAGGACCTCGTCGAGCGAGAGGATCGGCGCACACGGAACCTCTTCCGCGTCCAGCCGCTCGATCCACTCCCGCCACGGGCGCTCTCGCAGCGCGCTCTGGATCGAGTCGAGGAGCTCCTCGACGTGGCCCAGTCGGTCGGTGAGCGCCTTGAAGCGGGGATCCTCGATCCACTCCGGGTGCTCGGTGGCCCGCGCCAGCCCGGCCCACTCCTTGTCGGTCAAGGCGCCGGTCGTAAGGAAGCCGTCGGTGGCTTCGAACACCAAGTCGAAGCCACCCGGAAGCTCGTTCGAGACACCGTCGCCGATCAGGGTGTGGTTCCACATCCCGTCGGGCCAGAGCCAGGCGATCATCGCGTCGAGCATCGCCAACCGCACGTGTTGACCGCGGCCGGTACGCTCGCGGGCGAAGAGCGCCGAGGAGATTGCCTGCGCCGCGGTCATCGAAGTGAGCTTGTCGGGCACGACGGTCTTGACCATGCGCGGCCGGGCGCGGTCGCCCTGCATGACCGCCATCCCCGAGAGCGCCTGGATCACGGGGTCGTAGACGCGGTGGTCCGAGTAGGGGCCGCGCTCGCCAAAGCCGCTGATCGAGACGTAGATCAGGTCCGGCCGCACCTCGCGCAGCGCCGCCTCCCCGATCCCAATGCGCTCGGCTGCGCCCGGGCGGAAGTTCTGCATGAAGACGTCGGCGGTTGCCACCAGTTCTCGGAGCAGCGCGATCCCCTGCTCCTGCTTCAGATCGACCACGACCGAGCGCTTGTTGCGATTGGCCGTCGCGAAAAAAGGCCGCCATCCCGTTGCGCATCGCACCGAAGTAGCGGATTGGATCGCCCGCACCGGGCGGCTCGACCTTGATCACGTCGGCGCCCTGATCGCCGAGAATCATCGCCGCTAACGGGCCGGAGATCATCTGGGTCGCGTCGACGACGCGGACTCCCGAAAGGGGACCTGCCATGGATGCCTCCTGGTTGTCGTCTCGCCAGTCTCTGAGCTTGGCGAAAGAAACCTGGTATTCTGGTCACCTTAAGGCACGTTGCATTACCTAGGCAAGTAGTCAGACCGTGGGCAGGGGTGATTCGGCAGGGCCTACGGCGCCAGACGCTCGACCTCTCCGAACCAGTTAAACGTCAGGTCGATACGTAACCTCCGGTGTCCCGAACGCGTACGCGGGTTGTCTGTGTACCTACTTCGTCGACATGCGTGGCCCCTGCTTGCGAGCATCAGCGCGGCCCTCCTGGTGGGGGGGCTGTTCGGCTGCGCGGGGGTAGCGGCCGTCGTGTGGGGAAGCAGTGACTTTCGGGTCGAGCAGCCCACCCTCCCTTTTCAGGAGCTGTCCTCTCATCCCATCGCAAGAGCTCCCGCGACAACCTCCGAACGTTTTCTCAGGTCCTTCGGCGAACCCGATGAGATTACTGCCCTGGGTCCGGATCGAGAGCGTTGGCGCTATCGCATGGGCCTCAGGTTCCACGGCGTGGCCCTGCTGCTCATCGTGGTTCCGCTCCCGTTGCTCGTCCCGACGGGAGTTCACTACACGTTCGTCGAGATCGACCGGGAGATCGTAGTGCAAGTGCGTGGATCCCAGAACGTGGCTGTGGCCCGGATCGGCTGCTTGATCGGCCCGCTCGCTCAGATGTTTGGAGGGGGTCGTTGCTTCGCCGGACTGGGAACAGCACCGCACACCGCCAGCATTGGCTCCGGCGAGCTGTGGCTCGGCCCGCTTCCCTCTCTCCGGAGACCCGTCGATACGCCGAAGTAGGTCCTCGGGTAGTGCCGGTCGCGCGCGACACTCGGTCACGGGCCCTCTCCCGCTGGTCGGGCGCCGCGCCTAGCGAGCGTCAACCGGCTGGGACAGGAAGTCTCTCGCGTGATCGACTGATGGCCGGTGGCCGTCGGCTGGGCTGGACTGAGCGACGAGCTGTTCGTAGTGGACCCTCACCCTCGGCTTGTCTCCCAGACGCTCGGCGGCGGTTCCGGCGCCGTAGAGCGCATTGAATCGGTTCGGCGCCGCCCCGAGCACGGCCTCGTACTCCGCGAGGGCCTCGCGGTTCCGGCGTTGATCTAGGAGCAGGTCGGCGAGTAGCTCACGCGCGGGAACAACCTCGCCCGGAGTCACGGGGAGCTTGTCACCCGCGTCTTCGAGGTCGGCCGCGGATCGCATGAGCGCAAGCGCCTCCTCCTCCCGACCTTCGACCTGCGCAATCCAGGCCTGAGCCGCCTGGTCCTGTACTTTCAGCTGCGCACTCCAGTAGGCGTGGGCATCCTGCGAAAGGGCTCGGCGCAGCTCTTGAAGCGCCCTCAGGTCCCGCTTCGCGCGCTCCGTGTCTCCCATGCGCGCCGCGCCTAGTGCCCGCGCGAAGTAGGTGAGCGCCTGCACCTGCGGGTAATCCTCCCAGGGGAACCACTCGGGCTGCATGCGCAGGGCCGCGGCGTCCGACCAGCGCTGCCGCTCGAGCGCGTAGCGGACGGGGGCTGTCGCGATCGGGTAGGCAGCCTTGAGGCCTACGGGCTCGACGCTCTCGATCCCCTGGACATCCTCGAGGATCTCCTTCGCCTTCGCGTCCTGGCCAATCTGGAGGTAGGCGTATATCAGATAGGAGACGGCGTGGATCTCCTCGTCCCACCGCCCGTTCCATCCGCGCTCTCGAGCGAAGGCCCTTCCGGCGGCAGCGGCATTGAGATTCGTGGCGATCGACTCCTGCCACAGGCCCAGCCTCGTGAAGATGTGCGACGGCATGTGGTTCGCGTGAGCAGACGCCGGGGCAATCTCGGCGTAGCTCCGCGCGGCGCCGAGAGCCCTCTCGGCGAGCTCGGGATAGTCGTAGCTGTGGATAATGTAGTGGGTGGTGCCCGGATGATCGGGCTCGGAATCGAGCACCGCTTCGAGCAACGCTCCCGCCTTGAGCTGGTTCTCGAAGGTCTTGTCCATGGGGAGTGCCGTCGCCAGAAGCGCGAGCGCATAGAAGATTGTGGCTTCCCGATCCTTCGGATGGCTCGCGTGCAGCTCCGCCATGGCCTGTTCGTAGGCCAGCGCGCGCTGGCGGTGAGAAAGCTCCTCGAAATCCAGATAGAACGCCCCGATCGCCCGAACGTACCCCTCCTCGCGTTCGGAACCCGGACCGAGCGCCTGCGCGCGCTGCACGAACTCCGAGCCTCTCTCCAGGCCTGTCCGCTGCGGCGGCATCCACAGCGGATGGAACAAGCTCATCGCCATTCCCCAGTACGGCATGGCGCAGGCCATGTCGCGCTCCGCAGCCTCGCGGAACGCCGCCTCGGCCCTCTCGTACTCGAAGGAGTGGAGCCAGGCGACGGCCACGTTGAAGGTCGCTTGCGCCTCCGGGTTGCACGAGATCGCGAACTCGACCCGACCAAGCTGGCTCTCATCGGCTGCGCGAGGGCACTCATCACAGGCGGCCAGCGAGAGCAGGAGCCCCGCCGCCAGCGTCTCTCGAACTACGAAGCCAGCGCGGTTCATGGTCTGCCGATCGTGGCACCCCCGGGAAGGAGCCGTCAAATGGTTCGAGCGCTGTGCCGCGATCCCTGCGAAGACCGGCGCTCGTTCCTACGAGCCCATCATCCACGAAGAGCGCGCGAATCTGGCACGTGTTCTAGGTGATGGGGAGAGAGCTGACCTATCCGCTCGGCGTGCGCTCAAACGAGGGAACGCCTTCCGGGATGTAGTGGAAGCTCTGCTTGTCGATCGTGAAGATCGCCATTTGAGTAGAGCCAAACACCGCGGGGTCGTCGAGCGTGCCGACCTTGAGGACGACGGCGCCCGGAACGCCTGGGGCCTTGGCCAGGATGTGCGTGCCGCAGTCGGCGCAGAACTCACGCGTGACTGGAGTGTCGAGGTCCGAGCGTCGAAACTCCTTCGGTGCTCCCTTCGTGTACTTGAAGCCGGCCTCGGGCACCGCCATGAGCACGTTGGGGTTGCCGCCCGAGATGTACTGGCACTCGCGGCAATGGCACTGCCCCTTGAACAAGGGGTCGCCCGTCACCTCGTACCGGAGTGCGCCGCAGTAGCAGCCGCCTTCGAGAGCCATCGCCATCCTCCCAACATGTGATCTGCATTCTGGGCGAGCGCGGGCGGAAAGTCACCCGGCGGCGGCTCGGGCCACGAGCGCGTCGCTCATGTCGCCCTCCTCGGCGACGGGGTTGGCCCCGGCGTCGTTCGTATCAGTTCAGCTTCCGCCGCTCCGCCTCCAGCGTCCCCGTTACACCGCCGCTCTTGCGAAGCTGCTCGCCCAGCTCGTCGGCGCGCTGTCGAGCCGCTCGCGCAGCGCATCCGTCTCGCGCATCGTCGTCTCGTAGGCCTCGACCAGGTGCGGCTGCAGGACATCGAACAGGCCCACGAGCTTCTCGATCGTCAGGTCGGGGCGCTCGGGCTCGGCAACCGCCTGGGCGCTCTCCCAGATGACCTTCCCGAGGCCGGTCTTCACCGGCACCTCCGGTACGGTGGCCACCCAGCCGCCCATGATCATCGTCATCCACTCCTCCGCGTAGCGGAAGTTGCGAACACGCCTGGCGGTGGCCTCGACGTCGTAGCGGCCATGCAGCTCGCGCAGATCCGCCGGAATGTCGAAGGCTGAGTACGGCGCAAACGTGGTTCGCTCGTCCGGGTGCATGCCCGGGTACATGCGCTCGCTCATCACGCCACCTCCTGCTGCGCCTTCAGCGCCTTGTAGCGGTCGTTGAGGATCCTTGCGGCCTCAGCTAGCGTCTTCCTGGAGGGGCCTCCACCGGAGAGCTGTGCCAGCTCCTGGAGCTCCTCGTCGGTAAACCCCGCCTCCTTGCGGTCCTCCCAGGCGATCGGAATGGCGGCGTCCTCGCGATCCGACCGCGCGCCGCCAAAGCTGAACTGCTTGTCGACCTCGCGGCGGAAGTCCTGCGCGCGCTTGAAGCGATCGGGATCTCCCTTGGTGAACTCCTTGACCCATTCGCTGCCGAAGCGGACGTGGGTGAGCTCGTCGGCAAGTACGTAGTCGATGGCCTGCTGCATGAGTTCGTCGCCGGTCTTCTCCGCGTAGCGGATCATGTCGCGGAAGACATCGCAGGCAAGGCCCTCGAGCCCGCGATTCACACCGGCGACCCGCAGGGCGGGGTCTTCGCTGCAGGCGCACTCGAAGAGGAACGTGCTCTCGGGGGCCATCCCGACTTCGCCGCCGAGATGGGCGCGCAGCTTCTCGAAGATCGGCACGTGCCGTGCCGCGTACGTGCCTGGCGGGGGGGCCGGATCCAGTACAGAGGTTGGGGTCGCGGCATATCGCGCCTCTAGGACCGGAATCGAACTCCGGTTTCGATTTACCTTGGCCAGGGTCTGCGTGGACGTCAAATCCGGGCGAGCGAACCCCCTGGGTCTCGTAGGGCAGCAGCGGGCCGCGGCAGCTCCTAGTGGGTCGTGGGGAGGCAGCCGGTGGGGCGAACCCGGCCCGTGGTTGGGCAATGCGTCATGGAAGCGCGCGAGCGAGCAGTCTGCCTCCAGTAACCGTTTCGACCTAGCGATTCGCCCTCTGGCCCCTTGGCATGAGTGCGCCGAGTACGAGCGCAACGAGCAGCAGGCCGGGCACGTCGCCATACAGATTGGGACGCTCGACAGGGTCGACGATCGCCTGCACCGCCATGATCCCCCCGTGCACGGCGCTCGACCAAACCGCAAACCAGATCAGGCTCCGGTGCTTCATGGGATCGCGGGCGGCGATCAGGAGGAAGATGCCTAGCGTCACGTAGACGCCGAGAATCATCTGCTCGTATTCGCTCTGACGCGGCTCCCACATCCAGGCGGACGGCCACAGCGTCGTCAAGAGCGCTAGACCGACCACGAAGATCAGTCCAACCGAGACGAGTGCGATTCGCAGCAGGCGCTCACGAGTTCCTGAATCCACGTTGTTTCCCTTCCTTACTGTCTAGATCGGGGTTGCTACGGTATCACGCGAGCTCGACGTGGAGCATAGACGGTTGCTGCTCCGGCGACGCAGATCCCCGAGAGGATAGGTCGGTCTTCTCGATCCGAACCAGCCCGTTGCCCCAGGCCACTAGTGTAGCCCCCGGAGCACGTCCGCCTGTCGGAACTGCCCGACCAGCCGAACCTGACCCGACTCCAAGAGGTGTAGGATCGTGGCAGCCGCTTCCTCGTTACTCGAAGCCGAGTCCACTACTGCGTACACGAGGTCGAGCAGCGTCACCGGCTCTAGTTCCGGCTCCGGGTACTCGACACTGGGGAAGTCGATCGCGCCGCCTGTGATCCAGCTGTCGGGTCCAGCGGCCATCTCCTTTTCGCAGAACACGGCGACGTCGACGGCTCTTTTTTAGCGTTGACCCGAACGACTGGAACAAGTCGACACGGACTTCATTATCCAGGCTATCAGGGAGAATCTCGACGATGGGCGACCCTTCCTGGCGTATCTGTCTCCGACGTCACCCCACGATCCGGTCCACGCACCGGAGCCGTGGCTGAGCATGCATCGCGGTCAGTACGATGAGGGATACGAAGCCCCTAAAGAACGGAGAGCGGAGGCCGCGCGGGAGGCCGGTCTCGTTTCGCCGAACTCGCGGACACCAGATCGCCATCCCGATCGTAGGAAGCCGCGTGCAGGATACAGCAGAGACCGTGCATCGGATAAGGAACGGTAGAGACGATTCTGGTCACGCTGCCCCGGTTTCCGACCGTCAGAATGACCTACGCGGGAGCGCGAAGGCGACGAGGGTGTCGCCGAGCGCCCCTGCATGCGACCCACTCACTGGCTGCTGGTCCCTTGCGCATCCGTCGCGCTGAAGGTGACCACGACGTGGATGACCCTTGACCCGACAGTCTCTGGCATCGGGACTGACGTCGGGCTCCTCGACGAATTCCGCCTGTTGAAGCGCTTCTTCCAGCACGTCCACCGCCAAGCTCTCTTCCTGGACACCCGAACTGGCTCGAAGTACCTTGACATCAACCCAGAGATCGCGAGGAGGACCCTGTGGAAAATCCGGAAATCCGGGATCCCAACAACCTCTGGCGGCGCGAGACACCCGGCAGCCGCGGGTGGCGACGCTCGGCGCGACCCGACGACCCCAAGAAACACTTCATGGTCTCCGCCGACTGTCACGCCAACGAGCCGACCGACCTCTGGCGCGTCCGTATCGAGAAAAAATATCTCGAGCGGCTCCCCTACTACGAGAATCGGCCCGACGGCCTGGTGCAGGTCACCGAGGGCTTCCGCCCGCTCAGCATCCGCCCGGTGCCCCTCGATGGTGAAGACCTGGAACGCGGGAAAGCCGGGGCAGACCCCGAGGAACGCCTGCGCGACCAGAAGCGCGACGGCATCGACGCGGAGATCCTCTTCCCCAACAAGGGGCTCCAGATGTGGGCCACGTCTAGCGGCGAGTTCGCCAGCGCGATGTGCCGCTGCTGGAACGACTGGGCCTGGGAGACCTTTGGCCCGTACAACGACCGCATGTCGCCGATGGCATGCCTGGCCCCCTCAGACCTCCCGGGCACCCTCAGAGAGATCCAACGCGTGGCGAAGCTCGGCTTCCGCGGCGTCACCCTGCCATGCAAACCCGTCTATGGCCCCGGCGACGCCGACCACGAGAATTACAACCTCCCGACCTTTGACCCGATGTGGGAGGTCATCCAGGAGGTCGACCTTCCGGTGACGTTCCACATAGGCACCGGGAAAGACCCGCGCGGCGCCCGTGGCCACGGCGGTGCTCTCATCAACTACGCGGTGCACGCCCTGACACCCGCGATCGAACCGATCGCCAACCTGTGCTGCTCTGGCGTCCTCGAGCGCTTCCCAACGCTTCGTTTTGGGACCGTCGAGGCGGGCATCGGCTGGGTACCCTGGGCGCTGGGGGCGATGGACGAGGCCCACAAGAAACATCACATGTGGGCGCGACCGCGACTCAAGAAGCTCCCGAGCGAATACTTCAAAGAGCAGGGCTTCGCCACGTTCCAAGAAGACCCGGCGGGGCTCGAACTGGCACGAGAGTACGGCCTGGTCGACAACTTCATGTGGGCCAACGACTACCCGCACCACGAAGGCACCTGGCCCCACTCTGCCGCCGCCATCGAGCGCACAATGGGGAACCTCAACGAAGAAGAGCGCACCAAAATTCTCGGCCTCAACGCCGCCCGCATCTTCAAGTTTGACATTCCTAGCAAATTTTCCGGTCTTGCGGCCGGCTGAAGGTCCAGCCCACGTCTTCGCCATCGCGGACCGGGCGAAGCGGCAGCACGATACGCCAGGACCAATGACGTTACACTCTTGCCCAAGGGTCTCGAGGTGCACTGAAAGGGGAGACTGAAATGTCGGAAGCAGTATCGGCAGACGCACAAGCCGCCGAGGTGCTCGATGCGCTTATCATCGGCGCCGGTTTCAACGGAGTCTATCAACTCCACCGGCTGCGTGAAAAAGGATTCTCGGTCAAAGTCTTTGAGGCAGGAGAAAGCCTTGGCGGCATCTGGTACTGGAACTGCTATCCCGGGGCCCGCGTAGATTCGCATGTTCCGAACTATGAATTTTCGATCAAAGAGGTCTGGGAGGATTGGAACTGGACCGAACGATTTCCCGGCTGGGATGAGCTGCGACAGTACTTTGCCCATGTAGACAAAAAGCTCGACCTGTCCAGAGACATCCAGTTCAACACCTGGGTCAGTGGCGCAGAGTTTGACGAACAGAACAACCAATGGACTGTCTACACTAAGGACGGTAACAAGACTCGCACACGTTTCCTTATTACTTGCATGGGATTTGCTGCCAAGGCCTACACTCCCGACTTCGATGGTCTCGAGTCGTTTGCGGGACCTTGTTACCACACTGCTCACTGGCCCCAAGAAGGTCTGGATATGAGGGGCAAACGGGTTGGCATCATCGGGACCGGCGCGAGCGGTGTGCAGGTAGTACAGGAGGGAGCAGCGGTTGCATCGCATCTAACCGTCTTTCAGCGCACGCCGAACATCGCGCTCCCAATGCGGCAGCGAAGGCTCGACGTAGAGACACAGCAAAGTCTGACGCCAACCTACCCTGCCAAGTTCAGGCAGCGGGCAGTCTCCAGTTCAACCATGTTCGACATCGTTGCCGATGAGCGCTCGGCAAAAGAAGTGTCACAAGAATTGCGCCAGGCGATCTTCGAAGCCGCATGGCAGAAAGGCGGCTTTCAGTTCTGGTTCGGCACGTTCAGCGATATTTTGTTGGATGAGGAGTCCAACCTGCTGGCCTATGAGTTCTGGCGCGACAAGACCCGGGCGAGATTGAACGATCCGCGGTTACGGGAAAAGCTGGCGCCGATGAAGCCGGTGCATCCGTTTGGCACTAAGAGACCTTCACTGGAACAGAACTTCTACGACGTATTCAATCAGACTAATGTCGATCTCGTGGATCTGCGTGAGTCGCCAATACTGAAGATTACGCCGACTGGACTTGAAACCTCTACCGGTGCCCACGAGTTCGACCTCCTGGTGATGGCAACAGGTTTCGACGCCAGCACCGGAAGCTTCACGCAGATCGACCTGATAGGCAGCGGCGGCAAACGATTGGACGAAGTGTGGTCAGATGGTGTCAGGACGTATCTTGGCTACTCCATACCTCATATGCCCAATCTGCTGATGCTGTACGGCCCACAAAGCCCCACGGCGTTCTGCAACGGGCCAACCTGTGCTGAGGTTCAGGGGGACTGGGTAGTCGAATGCCTGTCGTATCTTCGCGATCACAATCACTCCCGGATCGAGGCCACGGACGAGGCCGCGGCCAGCTGGGCCGCACACATCGCAGAACTTGGGGAGGACTCCCTCTTCCCCCGGGCTGACTCCTGGTACATGGGGGCCAACATCCCCGGCAAACGCCGAGAGTTGCTCTATCACACGATGCCCCAAGAGTACCTGGAACAGTGTCAGGCCGCGGCAATGGCTGGTTACGCGGGTTTTGATCTGAGCTGATAGTGCCTGCAAGCGGCACCGCGAGTCGCGACATTGATTGAAGCTACGGTTGGGGGTGGCCTCGAGCAGGCCGGCGAAGCCCTCCACGCTCAACGTGCCGATCACCTTCTGGCCAATCAGACCCCCGGAGCGGCCCCTCGTGGCGAAACCATTTGTTGTCCGAGAGCGCCGCATCCCAGCCGTATGCCGGGGCCGCCCGCAGCCCTAGTCGTGAGTCTGCGCGAGATCCTTCGACGCGTCCAGCCGCTGGCGTAGGAGGCGGGCCCACGAGCTGAACAGACGGCGCAGGTTGGCGACTGCCGTCGTGGCGATGTCGCGCTCCATACTAGAGCCTGTCACCGCTCTGCGGTCTCTGGCGCGCGCGAGCACCTTTCCCGAGAGCGAGTCGCGGAGCTCCATGATCAAGGTCACCTCGCCCGAGGAGACGACCCACACGCGGTCGCGCGCAGAAGTCTGCTCGCGCGGTTGCGTCACGATCAGATCGACGAGCAACGTTGTCAGGAACAGGACGTCGGAGCCCGGCTCGTCGGTCAGGTCATAACCGCCCTTGGCGAGCTCCTTCTCCAGCTCTTCGTGGAAGTAGCGGCGCAGGTTGTCGATCTGGGCGTCGTTGAGCCGGTACCTCTTGCGGTCGTCTTTGAACGTGACGAGCACGTCGGGAACCATGAGCTTCTGGTAGGGGCTCAGATCAATGCCAGGGCTGACTTCCACGAATCCGATTCGCCTGGCCGAGACCGCGTACAACCCCTCCTCGCTGGCCTCGCCCTCGAACACCTCGCAGGTGATCCGGATCTGCAGGATCTTCTCGTCGATCTGGCGGTTGTACACGCCCGAGATCTTACGTCCAACTGAAGCGTTCGCCGCCTCGAGCACGGCGATGTCCTCGTCCGCTGTGCCGCAGCTGACGGACGCGTCCAGCCGCTCCTGCGCTTCTGGAGAGATCGACCGCGCGCAACCCGCCACGACAGCAAGCACTAGGGCAACGGGGAACAAGCCGAGCAAGTTGCGCATGTACGCAGGCCCTCATGTCTCTACACCGATACTTTACGGCCGTAGGTCGAGGCGAGTCAATCCCGCGCGTCAGGATACGCGCGCGGCCCTCCTCGCCAACTCCGCGTGGCCCACAGCGTAGTTTGGCCGACGGCCGGATGGGATCGTCCACTATTCCCAACGGCGCACGCCTATCAGTGTAACTCTCCTCCAGAAGCGCAACACGATTCCAAGAGGTCTTCGCCAGTCGGAGTTAGGTACAAGTGTCCGATCCAAGCGAGTCGTAGAAGAGGGTCCTCTGGATCAAGGGCTTGATCACCGGCGTGATCGAGAGGCGGAGATTCCACCTCTTTCCGAAGTCGTCCGAGTGGATGACCAGGTGAACCGGCTGGCAGCCGGTGCCCCCCCCCTTTCATATTTCGGCTCCTCCAGCGTTCCAGCGAGGGGGGCACCCCTTGGAGTGACCTATAGTGGCCCTACCCGATGGCTACACCGCCAAGCCGGGCTTGATCCCCGCCTACTTCGACGCGATCCTTACGGCGGAGGCTCCCGATCGGTTCTCAACTCGTTTCATGGAGGAGCTCGGCTTCAAGAGCACGAACCATCGGCTGAAGATTGGAGTGCTCAAGGAGCTTGGGTTTCTCCTCTGCCCGTCGCGCCGCCTTGATCGCGTCCATGTCATCAAGCGTCTGGGGCTCCCGATCCTGAAAGGCGCCGAGGCCCCGAGCACGAGTCATCGTCGTTAGGTCATGAGCTACGCCTGCATAGCTCAGTGCCTGGTCTTTGAGGTCGCGGAGTGGTCGTAGCCGTCCAGTGGGTATCCGCTAAGAAGGAGATTCTCTGTCGCCCGAAAGCGCTGAAAGGTCGTCAGGTACGAGAGAAGGGTGAGCTAGTACCGACGTGAGTGTGGACCCGCGCTGCCCCGCCGCCGGGAATCGCCGGCCTGAGAGTCTCCATGAAAAACGAGAGGAAGGAGTCCTGGGCCACGAGGTGCCCTTGAACGTCGAGATCACGTAGTCGACGTGTGCCCTTTTCGGCTTCGAGAACCGGTAACAAGTAGCCGCCCATCTTCCCGTCGACAGTGAAGGTCTCCTCCAGCAGGCCACCCAGTGATCAACGTCGGTTGGAGCCACGATCGGTCCCTTCCTCGTCAGAACCCACACCACTAGCGGGGGCACGCTACACGCTAGTACCAGCGCTGCCTCGGCCGCTGCTTGCTGCGTAGGACGCGCTAGCTCGTCCTCGGTAGCAGTACGACCCTGTAAGTAGCTGACCTACCAGTGACTTAAGGGCGACGTCTTATTAGGTAGGCAGGTCGTCGGCCTGCTGGCGTGGCAAGCGTGGTACAAAAGAGAATCAAGGAGAATCGACATGAACAAGTCAATTTTTGCGGGGATTGGCTTAGCCTTCTTCGCAGTGGTCGCCCTGATCCTCGGAACGAAGGCTTTTGAGGAGAACAATGCCGGTTTCATGCAGGTCAAGCAGGCTTTCCCCTCGGGAACGCTGACCGTGATCTCGGACGCCGGCTATTTCTGCCAGTGTTTCGGCACGCTCACCGAGTACAAGCAGGCTGGTACCTACGTCTTCTCGGACAACCCCGAGTCCGCCGCAGTCGGCGGTGAGACGCTCGCAGGGAACGCGATCCCGGTCCGCTTCAGTGACGGTGGTACGGCCAAGATCTCCGGTTCGGCTCGCTTCGACGTCCCCATCGACGAGAACGGCCTGCTGAGGATCCACAACAAGTTCCGCTCTTATGGCTCCGTCGCCAATGGCCTGCTCAAGCCGGCCATTCGTGAGGCGGTGGTACTGAGTGCGGCACTGATGACCTCCGAAGAGTCCTACTCGGGTGGGAAGGCCGAGCTTTCCCAGCTCTCTCTGGACCAGCTCCAGAACGGGGTCTATCTGACGGAGTCCGAGGAAGTCGAAGTCATAAACCCGGTCACCAATCAGGTCACGACTGAGCGGATCGTTCGTATCAAGGTTGACGAGGACGGCAACCGACTGCGCAAGGCCAACACTCTCGCCTCCTACGGGATCGAGGTGACGCAGCTGTTCTTCCCGGATGACTTCGCCTACGAGACGAAGATTCTGGAGCAGATTGGCAACGTGCGAGATGCGCAGATGAAGGCCACTGCGGCCTTCGCTCGTGCGGAAGCTGCGGCTCAGGACGAGAAGACGGCTGCTGCGGAAGGTCGAGCCAATGTGGCCAAGGCCCGAGCTGCTGCCGAGGTGGAGAAGCAGAAGGCCGTGACCGCCGCCGAGCAGGCGCGAGACGTGGCCGTTCTGGCCGCCGAGGCCCGCAAGAAGGTTGCGTCCGAGGACGCGCTGGCAGCTGCCGAAGAGAAGCGAGCCAACATCCTGCGGGGTGAGGGTGAAGCTGCTCGGAAGAAGCTGGTCATGGCAGCCGACGGTGCTCTCCAGCAGAAGCTGGCCGCCTACGTCGAGACCCAGAAGGTCTGGGCCGATGCGTTCGCCAAGCGCAACGTGCCGACCACCGTCTTCGGTGGTTCCGGTGCGGGTACGAGTGGGGACTCCGATGCCTCCGCGTTCATGCAGCTGATGACTGTGCAGGCCGCGAAGCAGCTGTCAGTGTCGACCGCTATCGGTGGAGGGCCCTGAACGTCTCTACCTCTCTACTTTCGGGCCCCTAGCGCTCTGGCTACGATGCGGACCGTCGGGTAAGTACCACCCCGAAGGTCGCGGCGCGTAACTCTCCGTCCCTAGCGCGAGTACGTGCACTCGGCGATGCGCCTCTCCTTCATCTTTTGGAAGTGCGCGGCGCCATTCATCGCAGGCACTCGACCAACACCTGGCCCCATGTCCGCGAGGACCGGGAAGCCGGCCTCGACCTGGAAGCTGAAGGGCTGCGACTCGGGCAGACCGCACTCGACGTCATTGCACGCCTGCCAGCGGACCTTGCCGCTCACGGTGACGTACCGCTTGCCTTCGATCTTCTCCATGGCCCGCGCATTCTGTGTCACGGGGAGGCGCAGAACCACGTCGCCCGTGTAGACCGAAAGCGTGTCGCCCGACCCAGAGAGCGTGAGCGGCTCCGTCTGCGGTGCCCGGGGCGTGTAGCTGAGAATGCCCGGATTGTCGTCGAGCTCGATCGTCGCCGCCACGAGACCCTTCGGCACCGGTTGGCTGTAGAGGTGTTGGCCTTCGGGCACCCGGAACTTTGCGACGATCTCGCGCGTGACGCCCATGAGGAGCCGATCACCCTCGAAGGTCACGTCGACGGACACTTGCTCCGTGGGGCTCGACGGGGCTGCGATCTCGAACTCCCGACCGAGGGCCGCCGCGAGGAGTTGCTCGGGCCCCGTTCGGACGGCGAAGTTGTGCTCGAAGAACTTGGCAAAGATGACGCCATCGGAGTCGATCGCGTACACGCCGGGAAACGGAATCCCGTACCACGGGTGATCATCCGCAGGGATGGTCGTATTCAAGATCCCGAACTTGCGAATCATCTCGCTGTCGGGATCCGAGAGCATTGTGAACGTGACATCGCTTGCCTTCGCGTAGTCCGCGATTGCATCCGGCTCGTCGTACGACAGGGCATAGAGGGTCACGCCGGCATCACGAAATGCGCTCATTCCTCGCTCCAGCTCGACCAGCTGGCCTCGACAAGGCGGTCACCACACCGCCGACCGGTAGAAGATCAGCACGGCGGGCCGGCCGTCACGGTCGGCGTGCAAGTCGACGGTCCGACCGTGTTGATCGACTCCGACCGCATCGGGCAGCCTCGTCCCGATCTCGGGGCCAGTCGGAAATTCGCCGAGAGGAATGCGGCGCGGACCCGTACCCGCGGGCAGCGGCATGATGTAGCCATCCGCGTCTTCGAATTGGTGCGGGCCAACCTGTCCGCCTCGCTTGTCGACTTCGATCGCCATGGTCCTTGGACTCCCCAGAAGAGTGAGTGCCAGAATGATATGGTGCGAGCCGCGCGTGGAGCAACCCGGTGTCGTACTTGTCCGCGTCGAGATCAGAAGCTCTCGAACTCGTCGATGGCCTTGCGAAATTCCTCGATCGCATCCGGACGAATGGACCGCTTGAGTGCGTTGTGCGTGCGACTATCGAGCTTGGCGAACTCTGCCGCGGCCGCGAAAGCCGTTTCAAACAGAGTGTCCGGGTCAACGACGCGGTCGACGAAGCCGGCAGCAACGGCTTCGCCCGGGGTGAAGAACTCTGCCAGCGCGGCCGCGCGAACCAGGTGCGTCGGTGGGATGCGGGCCTTGATCGGCACCAGCGCCCAGCCTGGCAGCCGCGCCCCGAGAGCAGCCTTGTTCAGGCCGATCTTGAAGTCGCCCGCCGCCGCGATGCGCAGATCAAAACAGCAACCCAGGATCGCGCCCATCGCGATCGCGTGTCCCGAGATCGCAGCCACCGTCGGCACTCGACTCGTGAACAGTCGGTACCCGACCTCCGCGCCGCCCCGCCCGAGCTCGACCATCTTGGCGGGATCCGCGCGGCCGACCTTGAGATCGAAGCCCGCGGAGAATCTGCCGGGGCGGCCGGAGACGAGAATGGCTCCGGCTTCATCCTTCTCGGCCCGATCGAGGCCGGCATGCAGCGCGGCGACGGACTCGAACCCGATGACGTTGGCCTTGCCGTCATCGAAGTGGAGAACTGCGACGTTCTCGATCAACTCGTACCGGACTATCTCGTCCGTCATCGCGCTCTCCCGTTCACCGGTGCACCGTCCACCGTTCGGCCGTCCATCTCGAGCGGCCGTCCATCTCGAGGCCGTCGTCGGCTGCCCAGTGTACCAGCGCGCGGTTTTACACCCTATCCAGTTGTGCGACATCAGGCAGAAAAGTCCATTCCATCACATCCTACCCTCATCGTCTGGGTTGATCGCCAGCAACGATCGGGGCGTAGCACGGGAGAGAATGGACTCGTTCGACATAGGCCGCGATCTGGGGCCAGCGCTCGGCGTCCACTCTCTCTCCTGCGATGGCGAAGTTGACGAAGGGGCTAGTGAGGGCGATGTCCGCAACGGAGAACGCGCCGCCGACGATGAACTCGTCCTCTCCGAGACACTGCGTGAGGTAGTCGAAGACTTGGGGCAGCTCTTGCTTCAGAGCCCGGTCGATGACCGCCTGGTTCGTCTCCTGCTTGAAGATGCTCGGCTTCACCACCCGCTCGAAGAAGACGCCGGCGAGTGTCACCGACACCTTCGTATCGGCATACTCCTCGAACCAGAGTGCCCGCGCGCGCGGAGCCGGAGCAGCGGGCAACAGCGGCGGATCGGGATAGCGATGCTCGAGGTAGCTCAGGATCACCGACGAGTCGGGCAAGATCAGCTCGCCCTCTTCCCAGCATGGGATCTTCGACAACGGACTCTTCGTCACGTACTCCGGCGGCGCGCCGAAGGGGATCTGCTGAACGCCGTCGTACTCGATCCCTTTGTAGGAGAGCGCAACTCGCACCTTTCGGACATAGGGCGAAATATTGGAGCCATGAAGGACGGGACGGGGCGCGGATGCGGACACGGATGTCTCCTTTCTTTGAATCCGGCTCCGCCGGACCGTCGTCGTGCGACCAAGGGCCGAGTCTTGGGTCGCTCTCCTAGTTCGACCAGCGGAACCAATGCGAAACTGGCACGCCGGGAGGATTCCGAACCCCCGACCCTCAGGTTCGAGGCCTGAACGGACCCGTAGGAAATCCAAATGGTCCCCCGGAGAGGTCGTACAGGGTGCATCCCCCGGAACCGAGACCTCGGCAGCGCTTCCAATGGCAGCGATGCGACCGTCGCGGACCACCGCGTCGACGATCGGAGGCTCACTCACCGGGTAGAGCGTCGCTCCCGTAAGCGCCAGCGTCTGTGCTTGCGCACTGAAGGTCATCGTCACGATCAGGAGACATAGCCAGCGCATCCAGATCCCTCCCTGAGCGGCGACCAGCATACCGCGACTGCCAGCTCTGCGGCCCGCGCTCGTGACGGAGTATGATCGGGTGTGTCGATCGGGAGCCGGGATGACCATCAAGGTTGAGGTAGCGGACGGCGAAGAGGCAGCGACCGAGTTCGTCCTCTTCCACGATCGCGTATACGCAGAGCGCTCTGCTCGTTGGCCGGCCCCAGTGGAGCTTCAGGTTCCATTTCTCACGGGAGAGAGCCCGTTCGCGAAGGAGCGGCAGATCCGCCCGTTTGTGGCGCGCGAGAACGGGGAGATCGTGGCGCGAGCCGTGGCCCTCGTGGATCCGCGCTATATCCGGCGCTGGAACGAGCAGCTTGGGCACGTTGCGCTGTTCGAGGCCCTGCCCCAGGCGGACGAGGCCGTCCAGGTTCTTCTGGACGAGGCGTGTGGCTGGCTCGCTGAGCAGGGGATGGAGGCGGCACGGGCAGGCTTCAGCGTTGCCGCGCTCGAGTTTCCGTTCGCCATGGACGCCTACGATGTGCTGCCTCCCAGCATGCTGCGCCAGAACCCGGAGCACTACCACAGCATGCTGAAACGGGCCTCCTTCATCGTGGAGAAGGGCATGGTCGACTACAAGCTGCGCGTGACACCGGCGCTCATCGAGCGCTGGGAAGGCAGCCTCGAGAGCACGCGCCGCAGCGGGATCGAGATCGTGGCGCTGGGCGAGATCGACGGGGCGCAGCGCGTGCGCGACATGGCGGACACCTGGGCCGACACTTTCAAGCACCACTGGGGCTTTGCCGCCCTGAGCGAGGACGAGCTGGCCTTCATGCTGCAGGGCTTGAGTGGTACCACGCTGCTCGAGACGTCCTGCATGGCTTACCTGGAAGGCGAGCCGATCGGATTTCTCTACAACCCTTCGGACCACCACGAGGAGGCGCTGCTGGCTCCCGGTCGCACGCTCGACGACTCCGAGAAGCTGAACACGCTCGGCATCGGCGTGCGTGAGCGGGCGCGAGGAAGGGGCGTGAACTACGCCATGGCGGGGTTCTGGTACCTGGAGCTCGCGCGGCGTGGCTGGACGCACCTCAGCTACACTTTCGTGCTGGATGACAACTGGGCCTCACGGCGTACTGGCGAAGGTCTGGGTGCGAGGTCTGCGCGAACTATCTCGCGTACCGGCGCAACTTCCGGCGCTGAAGGAGGAGTCCGATGCTTAGAGGAAGCTGTCTATGCGGGGGATCGCGTTTCGAGATCGACGGTAAGGTGAGCGGCGTGGGACTGTGCCACTGCTCGGTGTGCAGGAAGATCTCCGGGACGACCGGGAACGCGGCTCTGCTCACGGCGACACGGAGCTTCAAATGGGTCGCGGGAGAGGAGTTGGCCCAGGTGTACGAGCGACCATCTGGGTTCCGGTCCACGTTCTGCCGCGTCTGTGGCTCGCCACTGCCCGTGCGCCACGAGAACGGCAAAGTGGTGGGGATTCCGGCCGGGGCGCTGGATGATGATCCGGGCGTGAGCGTGGTGCAGCACATCTTCGTGGACTCCAGGGCTGGCTGGGACGAGATCTCCGGAGAAGCGGTGCAGTACTCCGAATGGGCTCCCGGTTACGAGGGCTGAAGAATCATTGACAAGTGTTCCCCTGAATCTGCTCAAAATCGCGCCTTGAGCAACTTCCCCGTTTTCTCATCCTTCGTAGGCACCTGGACACTACGCACCTGAGAGGTCCGGCCAAAAAAAGAGTCTGGTGAATTCTCGATTGTCATCACACGCGGGTATGGCCCAAACGTTGCCCTTACCAACGCGATAGATGCCGCCTAAAGCCTTCCCAACAGAGTTCTCAACTCCTGTCTCTGACGCCCAAGCGCCCGTATCCGAGTTGCGAGACATTGATTTGACTGCGTGTCGGAGCGGGAGATCGAATGGGATATCACGGCCGAGTTCGGGGAATACCGATGAGCGCTGGGCTCCGGATATCGATGACTACGACGTCGGCTTCGTGCGGCGGAAAATCGAGCGCAGGTATGCCGGTTCGATATCCGAGATCACCTCGATGGACTCGGTGACCCAGCCGCGCAATCTCGTCTGCGACGGACTGCTCAGAATCTAGAAGAAGCACCTCTAGGGGTTGATGCGTGTTCTCAGCCATCTGCCGACCCTACCGGGTCTGGCCCCCGCTTGGGCGCGCCGGCGGATCCTTGGAAGGTTGACCCGGAATCGACCCGTCGCGGCCCAGCAACCACCGAACGCTAAACGAGTCAGTCCCCGGGACCTCAATGATCTCGGTGGCTTACATGGTGGCGGGGGTAGGATTCGAACCTACGACCTTCGGGTTATGAGACCCCCGAGCGTTTGTTACGGCTCGCTAACTTAGCGATCTGCCTTAGGAACACGACGGCAGGGAGCGGCAGATCGCGGCATCTGGGACGGCACCCCGGCGGCACCGGCCCGAGACCCTCCCGGGGACCCCCTTGAACGTGCGGGGGAGCCCGGGTCCCCCGTAGGCGAGCTCGGGTTCCGGTGCCTACACAACCGTCACGAGGCCAATCCCCAAGGGTCGTCGCCACAGTCTAATATCGAGGCTAACGACGGGGAGTAAATCATGACCACCGAAGAGCAGCGGAACCTCGACCTCGCAAAGCTCTATGAGGAAACCTACAACACCGACATCAAACGGTTCGTCTCCGACTGCTACACCGCCGACTGCGATGTGATGGGGCAAATCCACGGACACGAGCAGTTTCTCAAAGTCGAGGAGAACGTTCTCAAGGCTGCTCCACGGCGCAAGATGCGAGTGGATCGAACCTACGCGACCGGGGACGCCGTGGTTGTTGAGGCAGTTCTACTAGACCCCGACCAGGGACCGGACTGGAAGCTGCCCTTCTGTGCTGTGCTTACCTGCCGTGATGGGAAGATCGCCAGAGATTGGACCTATGCTGAGTTCTCCAAGTGGCCGGGTCTCTAGAACCCGCGTATTGACGACGTTAGCCTGATGGCGCTCCCAGAGCTTCCGCCGAATCGGTGTGAGCGCCCCCCTCGCAAAGCTTGCACAGTGCAACCCACCGGAATCACGTTCGCGTTCGGTGTCCGTACTCCAGCGGCACGAGGTCGATCGACAACCACGTTGGCAAGCCCTTCGGACGAATCGACAGACCGCTAACTTACCGGGATCACTACGGCCTGGCACATCGCGGCACATGGGACGGCACCACGGCGCCGAGACGGCACCAGCGCCTCAGCCGAGATCGACCCCCGGAGGCCCCTAGCATCCTGTGAACCGCCGGAGAGGAGTCCCAGGGTACGAGCCGCAGCGCAGGAAGTTCTCCAAGTGCGGGGTGCGCCCCACACGTAGAATGCCTCGTTGACGCTCCTAGGCCGCTCGTGGTCCAGTCAAAGTTGGGGTCGTCCAAAGCCCCGGACATTTTGGAGGAGGCTTCATGAAATTGGTGCACTTGGCAGCCACGGTTCTGGTCGTGGCGTCATCGTCGGCGTTCGCTCAAGACAAGGCGGACGCGGAGGAGCAGGAAGCTGAGTTGTCCATGTCCAAGGAGTGCCGCTCCCTTCGAGCGAATCCTGACGCGGATCTGGGGGAGGTCCTGAAGGCCGGCTGTGAGCCGACTCTCGCCCAGATGTCGGCCCTGATGGACAACCCCGTCGGCAACGTGGCAATGCTCTTCACCCAGATCGACATGTTCCGGCTCACGAACGACGACGTTCACGGGGTGGACGCCGAGTACCAGTACAACTACATGGGCATTGCCCAGTTTCCGAAGCGCCTCAACGAAGACTGGAACCTGATCAACCGCATCGTCTGGAACGTGCCGAGCACGCCCATCGACCAGAGCAAGATCAATCGCTTCGCCCCGGAGTTCCCGCCGTTCCAGCCGCCGGGCGGCGGACCTTCCCAGCCCCCGTCGAACGGTTCGAGCTTGTTGCCGATAGATGTCTTCAGCGGGCGGACCACCGGGTTCGGGGACATGTACTACGTGGCCCTATTCTCCCCCACAAAGGCGATCAAACACGACGGAGGCGGGTCCACCGTCTGGGGCCTCGGCTTCGATCTGTCGTTTCCCACCGCGAGCAAAGACGTCCTGGGTGACGGGAAGTACTCGGCCGGTCCATCGGCCCTATACGCCTACCTCGGTCCGAAGTAGAAGCTTGGGGGACTAGTCCAGAACTACTTCGACTACGCTGGTTCCAGTTCCCGCGACGACGTGCGCGTCATGAACTTGCAGTATCTGGTCTACTACTCGCTCAACGACACCACGTCGATCGGCGCCGCTCCGAACATCGTCGCCAACTGGGAGGCGAGCAGCACAACCGCTGGACGGTCCCGATCGGCATCGGCATCAACAAGACTTTCCAGTTCGGCAAGGTGCCGTTTCGCTTCGGCCTTGAGTTCCACTACAACGTGATCCGGCCCGACACGGTCGGCTCCGACTGGGACCTGCGCTTCTACGTCATCCCGGCCGTGCCGTCCGCGCTCTTCGATTGGATGCAATAGGCGAGATCGGTTGGGGTTGGGGCTAGTAGAGTCGTTCTTGGCCTGCTGGGCTTGGACTGGCCACGCGGGCTCTTCAATCCTCTCGAATCACCCGATAATGAGGGCCTTGGGTTTCCGACTGTCCGACCTTCGGGTTGTGTCTCTATGCACTGACCTGCGTGGAAAGTGCCCCCACCTGAAGCAGATCGCTTAGATCGATCGACCTGTTGAAAAGCGCCCGGATTCTCAACAACTCCGGGCGCTTACATGGTAGCGGGGGCACGCTACACGCCAGTACCAGCGCTCCCTCGACCCCTGCTAGCGGCGTAGGGGCAACGCGTGGGGTACCTAGCCGGGGTTCGATACCAACCACTACAGTCCGTGAGCATGCCCGGGCTGCCGTTCGCTGCATAGCGGTATGCCCCCCGTAAGTAGCTGACCTACCAGTGACTTAAGGGCGACGCCTTATTACCCAGGCAAGTAGTCGTAGGCTTCTTCCCGGCGCCGCCTCTTCCCGCGAACGCTCTCGGTCAATAACCGGATACAGGCCCCACCTATACTGACCTTCTCCCAATGAGCCCCGAAGGCACCGAGCGCAGGCTGGCCGCCATCCTCCACGCCGATGTGGTCGGCTACAGCCGCCTCATGGCCGAGGACGAGGACGCCACCGTCCGGCTGGTGACTGCCTACCGGGAGGAGGTCGAGCTACTCGTCCGCCAGCACCGAGGTCAGCTCGTGGACTTCACGGGGGACAACTTCCTCGTGGAGTTCCGGAGTGCGGTGGCTGCGGTGGAATGCGCCACTGAGATCCAGGACGTGCTCAAGGCCCGGAACGCCCGGCATCCCGAAGAGCGGAGGATGCAGTTCCGCATGGGTGTACACCTGGGTGAGGTCCGTGTGGAAGGGGAGCGGCTGTTCGGGACAGGGGTCAACGTTGCAGCGCGGATTCAGGCGCTGGCCGAATCTGGAGGGCTTTGTATCTCTAGGGAGGTCCATCTCCAGGTCGAAGGCAAGCTCAACCTCAGCTTCGAGGATCTGGGCGAGCACCAGGCCAAAAACATCCCGGAGCCCTTGCACGTCTACGCTGTGGACACGCCGGGAGCGCAGCCGGTGCCTGCGCGGCGTGGCTACTGGATCGCTGGTCTGTCTGTCCTATTGGCCGGTGCGGGGTTGGCGCTCTGGCTCGCGGACCGACCGCCGAAGGCGCCGCCAGCATTCGATCGCTCCATTGCGGTGTTTCCGTTCACCACCATCGGGCCGACGACGGCACTCCAGTCCTACGCAAATGGGCTCACCGAGGAGCTGAGGAGCGTACTGACGGGCTATCAGGAGTTGCGAACGATCACGGGAGGACAAGCCCCGGACGCTCCTCCGAGCGGGCGCCCCGGGTGGTCAAATTCGAGCTACGTCGTCAACGGCAACGTTCAGGAGGTAGGAGAACAGCTTTGGATACGAGTGCAACTGGTCCGTGTCACCGACCGTCAATCCACCTGGGCTCAGACGTACGACGTAGCGGAAGAGGAGCTGGCAGCCGACCCATCGGTGTTGGCTTCGACCATCGGGCGTTTCGTGCGTCTCCAACTGGTTCAGGACCATCAGTGCGAGACGGTCAGGCGGAAGAGCCGAAGCGCCGAGGCCGCTGATCTCGTCTGCGCAGCACAGGCTCAGAGCTATCGTGTCAACCAACGCGGCGGGTTCGATCCGCAGCTATGGCTTTCCAATGCTCAACGGGCGATCGCGCTGGATCCGAACCTCGCGGAGGGGTACCGGCAGATCACCTATGCCTGCGCTCTTCTGGTGGGCGCCGGTGAGATGTCGTGGCAAGAAGCATCGAAGCTCTCGCATGCGGGGCTTGATGAGGCGCTCGAGATCGACCGCAACGATCCGATGACACTCTGGGCTCTGGCCCTTGCCGAGTATCGTTTTGACCTGGATTACCAATCGGCTGAAGCCAGGCTTCGTCAAGCGATCTCGTTGGAGCCGCTCCATCCGAACGCCCGCTGGTTTCATGGCAGTTTGGGCAATCTCGCGCGTCGCCGGGGCAACATCACTGCAGCGCTCGACCACTATCGCCGAGCAATCAGGATTTACGACGCGGACGGACGCATCGCTTCTGAATACGCAGACTCCCTATACCTAGCTGGTGAGGATCGCCTCGCCGTCGATGCAGCCAATGCTGGGCTGAATCTTGTATCCGATGGCGTGTACTTCCTGCGTCTGTCTGCCGTAAAGATCCAGGCTCTCCTCGCACTCGGCGAGCAGACGGACGCCGAGGCAGCCCTTGACGATCTCCAAGCGACTCTGGGGCCTGAATCGAAGCGGTCTATCGCTGATCTGGTGGCTTCGGTAGGCAGAATCGAAGAGGCGCGACAGATGGTGAAGGAACTTGAGAACCTGGAGAAGCCCAGCCCACGTACGATGACCTTGGCGTACGCGACGTTGGGAGACTATGACCGAGCGTTCCGCTGGGTTCATCGTGCTGTAGAAGAGCACGCAGCAGTGGTCCTCCAATCTCTACGGCTCGATACGACGTTCACAGCGATGCGTGGAGACCCGCGGTGGGAAGAGGTGATCCGGCATCTTGAGGAAGAAGAGGCCAGAGGACGACGCGGACCCTCGGGTAGCTAGCCCGAAGGTCGGGGCGCGTAACTCTCCGTCCCTAGCGCGAGTACGTGCACCCTGGGACTGGCTGGTAGCGGGGGTAGGATTCGAACCTACGACCTTCGGGTTATGAGGGCGCGGCCATGAGGTTTTTGTCGCGAAAACCATTGGCCGCCGCCTGAACGAGGCCCGGAATGTTGTGGCTGAGAGATTGTCCAAGGTCGTCCCGCCTATCCCGTCGCTATGCCGCATAGCGCCCCTGCACCCACTTGATCGCCGCCGAGAAGCCGTCCCGGTTGAAACGCTCGAGAAACTCGGTCTTGAGCGAATTGGGAGTCACGTTGGCGGTGACAAAGGCCTCCTTGCCCATCTCGACGCAAGACTGGAACCCCATGATCTCGTAAGACCGGTTCACCGCTGACTTGTTTTGGTGCCAGGTCTCCGGGGCGAAGCCCATCAGCCGTTTGGCCATACGCGTAACGGTTACCTCGAGATCGTCGGGTTCGCACAGCTGATTGAGAATGCCGTACCCCATGGCTGTTTGAGCGGACACTAGTTGTGATTCCCAAGGAGGTTGTTCATCCAGAGCTCCTCTGAGAAAAGGGTTTGTACCACCGACCCCCAGCCTCAGAGGAAAGCACCTGAATGAAGCTCCATCCTAACGCGAGGACGACGCCCTCCGGTCGTTGGCTGCTCGTGCAGCGCGTCCGCGAACAGCATTGGACGGTCTCGGAAGCCGCAGAGGCGGCAGGTGTCAGTTTACGGACGGCCTACAAGTGGCTGGCCCGGTATCGCGACGAAGGCCGACCGGGCCTGGCGGACCGGCGCTCGAGGCCCCGGAGGATCCCGCGGCGCACACCCGCCCGCGTCGTCCGACGTGTCGAGCGGCTACGTCGTCGCCGCTGGACGGCCTCTGAGATCGCCTCCCGGACCTCCATCCCGCTCTCGACCGTCTCTCTGATCCTCCGACGTCTGGGACTCCACAAGCTCTCGCGCCTGGAACCCGAGGAGCCGGTGCGGCGCTACGAGCGAGCGTCCCCCGGCGAGCTCCTCCACCTGGACACCAAGAAACTGGCTCGGATCCGCGGGGTTGGGCATCGCATCCACGGCGATCGCTCCAAGCGGGTCTACGGCATCGGCTGGGAGTTCGCCCACGTCTGCATCGATGACCATACGCGGCTGGCCTACGTCGAAGTGCTTTCCGACGAACGGGCCAACACCGCTACGGCCTTCCTGCGTCGGGCCCTGGCCTGGTACCGGGCACGCGGCATCGGGGTCCAGCGGGTCATGACCGACAACGCGCCCTGCTACAGGTCCAAGCGCTTCGCGGCTCTCTGTTGCGAGCGCGAGATCAATCAAATCTTCACCAAGCCCTACACACCCAAGACCAACGGCAAGGCCGAGCGCTTCATCCAGACCCTGACCCAGAGGTGGGCGTACAAACGTCCCTATAGGACCTCAGCTCTCAGAACCTCTGCACTCCGGCCTTGGCTTAAGCACTACAATCACAAGAGACCCCACAGAGCCCTCGGAATGAAACCCCCGATCAGCCGGCTCAGAGAAGCCCGTGAGCAACGTGCTTAGGAACCACAACTAGTTCCCCGGATAACAGAATATGCTTGGCCTGACGCATGCCCATCACCCATGGGCTGATCAAGAAGGGCGGTGCGTCGGACAGCAGGACTTCGGGCTCGCCCAGCTGGGCACTGGTATCGGCGTAGGCGAAATCGCAAGCCATGGCCAGCTCGAAGGCGCCGCCCAGGCAATAGCCCTGGATCGACGAGATCACTGGCTTCTTCAAGTTCCACGCCGCCCAGCAGGCGGCATTGCCCACATCGGCATAGTCGCGGAAGGCGTTGGGCAGCGGCTCGGCCAGATCGCCGCCCAACGCGGCGGTGAGATCATAGCCGGCGGAAAAATTTCCGCCTTCGCCACGAATTGCGACCACCCGCACCTCGTCGTCGGCGGCCGCGCCGTCCAGCGCCGCCTTGAGATCGCGCCACTGCGGAAGATTGAACGCGTTCAGAACCGTCGGCCGATTGAAGGCGATCCACAGCAAACCGTCGGCCTGGGAAACATTTAATGTCTCGTACTGATCCAATTTCTCTTTCCTCGCTATCGCAGCAACGCTTCTTTAGGGGAACGGCATGCTCGGCTGGTCGCTGTCGGGTGGACGCGCACACGTGGAGATGGCGCACGACCAGGACGTACCGATGGCGGAGCACCCGTGGGTCGGGCGGGCCAAGCGCAGAACCCGTCGGCCAGATCGTGGGCCAGCTTAGCCAAGTCCCGCGTTCGCACCAGCTGATCTACCAGCTGGTCGAGGAGTACGTGGATGCAGCGGCGCGACTCCACGAGCTGACGTTGGCAAGCGAGGACTAGCGTTGCAACCGTGAGCGACCTCACCGTCGACTTCTACTGAGATGTGGGACGCATCAACACCTACTTCGCGCGGCTGGATCCGCGCTAGGTTAGAGCCTTGACTTTGCTAGCGGGCGTTAGCAGCTAGGAACGCCAGCATCACGCCCTCAACCGTATCCGAAACACCCGGTACGAATAATATCGTCAGCGAAACTACCAGCGAAATGGCCACGCACGTGATCAGGTACGTATTGATTTTCATCTAATCATCCCCCCTCGGCGCCATCTCGAAGATCCAGGTATCCCCGGCTTCGACTAACGCCCGCCCGGCTTGAATCGCCTCTGGTGTCGCGCGGCCGCCATACTTCGTTGCCAACTTTGCAGCAATTCCGTCGAGCACGGGACCTTCTTTGATTCGAACCAACTGTCGCTCGTAGCGTGTGCCGTTGAGGCGTACGACGGCCAGGCCGTTGCCTTCGTCAGCCTGAAACGCCCAGTCCTTCCAGATCCTGCCAAGCATCGAACGCATGTAGCCGGACGGTACGTAGACCTTGCCGTCGCTTTCCATGACGAAAACACGACGCGAGCTGAGCGGATCGAGAAGTTGTAACTCGACGATCTGCACATCGTCCGTGAAACTCCAGTCCGGTTCCGGCCCGATGTAGAGTTCGCCTGATACCAGTTCGCCGCCGGGAAACAGGATTGACGGGCCATCGGCGTTGCGATTGTCGAAGCTCAAGGTCGCTATCGCGACCGCGGGAATCAGTATGAGTATCCCCAGTACCTGGAGAGCGATCTTGATTCCTTTCATTCGCCCTCCCCGAAAGTTATAAGAGACAACTACACGTCAATCCTACAAGAGTTCCGATCGCGCAGCCATGGGTCGATGGACACCGCGATCGGTACAGGCTTTTGATCCGAGCTTGCACCCGCACGACGTCTCCAACTCCCGTCATGTGGATCCGCGAGAGCTCGCGCAGGCCCGTGAACTCTCGCGGGGCCTTGAAGACCACGTCCTTGCTGCGCTCTTCGGAGCGACCGCCCGCGAGCGCGCCCGCCAGGAACCGGTGCACCTCGATCGGGCGCGCCGACGCCGGAGTTCAAGGTGGTGTCCCCGTGAGCGGACGCCGCCGGGGCGCGACTGATTGCGAACGAACTTCCAAAGAAGAAGCTATTCGGTGACAGATGACGGATGGCGACGGATAGTCCTTACCCCTTACAAACTCAAAACAACGATCCTCTTAAGAGAGAGGTAGGGAATATGCGTCGGTATGTGTCAGCCTAGTGGCCCCGGTTTGCTCGTCGCGGGGGGGTGTACCGCAGCCACCGTGCATGAGAAGATGGCAGAGCGCACGGTATAGGCCTCCTCCAGCTTCTTCGGGTGTGCTCTGTGCCTGCGTCTGGGAGGCGCGTCCATGTTGAAGGCGAAGCGTGCCGCGGCGATGATGGTCTGGCTGACAGGCGCGGGTGGGGCGGCACTCCCCGCCGTGCCCTGCGGCGCAACGTCAGTCGAGGAGACGGCCAAGCTCACCGCCTCCGATGGCCCGGACGGGCACCAGTTCGGTATCTCGGTCTCGGTCGCCGGCGACACGGCCGTGGTCGGAGCTAATGGTGACGACGACGCCGGGACGGCCTCGGGGTCGGCCTATACTTTCAGATACAACGGAGCGGCCTGGGTCGAGGAGGCGAAGCTCACCGCCTCCGACGCCGCGGCGGGGGACGGGTTCGGTATCTCGGTCTCGGTCGCCGGCGACACGGCCGTGGTCGGAGCCCGGTTCGACGACGACGCCGGGATTGCCTCGGGGTCGGCCTATGTTTTCAGATACAACGGAGCGGCCTGGGTCGAGGAGGCGAAGCTCACCGCCTCCGACGCCGCGGCGGGGGACGGGTTCGGCGCCAGCGTCGCGGTCGCCGACGACATCGTCGTGGTTGGGGCCGGGAGCAACACCGATGCCGGGACCCGCTCCGGGTCTGCGTACGTCTTCCGCTACAACGGAGCGGCCTGGGTCGAGGAGGCGAAGCTCACCGCCTCCGACGCCGCGGCGGAAGACCTGTTCGGCGTCTCAGTCGCGGTCGCCGACAAGACGGCCGTGGTCGGGGCCTTTGGTAACGACGATAACGGGAGCTTATCCGGGTCGGCGTACATCTTCCGCTACAACGGAGCGGCCTGGGTCGAGGAGGCGAAGCTCACCGCCTCCGACGCCGCGGCGGGGGACCATTTCGGCATCTCAGTCGCGGTCGCCGCGCTCAACGTCCTGACGGGCGCCGGCGAGACGGCCGTGGTCGGGGCCTTTGGTGACGACGATAGCGGGAGCGTCTCCGGGTCGGCGTACATCTTCCGCTACAATGGAGCGGCCTGGGTCGAGGAGGCGAAGCTCACCGCCTCCGACGCCGCGGCGGAAGACCAGTTCGGCGTCTCAGTCGCGGTCGCCGACGAGACGGCCGTGGTCGGGGCCGATCTTGACGACGATAACGGGAGCTTCTCCGGGTCGGCGTACATCTTCCGCTACAACGGAGCGGCCTGGGTCGAGGAGGCGAAGCTCACCGCCTCCGACGCCGCGGCGGGGGACCAGTTCGGCGTCTCAGTCGCGGTCTCCGGCGACACGACCCTGGTCGGAGCCTTTTTAGCCGAAGACAACGGAAGGGGGTCGGCCTACGTGTTCGTCCCCGATCCCGCGACGCTGGCGCTGCAGCTTGCCGCAATGGCGACCCTGGCCGCCCTCGCGAGGCGCACCCGCCGGCACCCGAGGTGACACCGCCGCCGTTGGTGAACCGGGTGTCTCCGATCGTGGACGTAATGACGGTGGCCGGATCGATCTCGTCCCACTGAGCGCAGTCACTCCACTCAACCAGAATCTCGCAAGCCTCCCCCGAAAACGCGACTACGCCGACAAACTCTGACGTCCTCTCCGAATGAGCCCTTTCACTTCCGTCGAACAGTTTCTCGTTCAAGCCGCGGATTTTCTCTGGTCCTATCTTCTCTATTTGTTGATCGGGGGTGGAGCGGGGCTTCTGCTCTACTCCCGCTTCATACCTTTCCGGTATCTGAAACACGCGATCGATGTCCTACGGGGCCAGTACGACGACCCGGACGAGCCCGGCGACATCACGCATTTTCAAGCGCTGGTCAGCGCGCTGTCCGCGACGATTGGCGTCGGCAACATCTCCGGCGTCGCGGTGTCGATCACCATCGGCGGCCCCGGCGCGATCTTTTGGATGTGGGTGAGTGGCTTTTTCGGCATTGCGACCAAGTTCTTTACCTGCACGCTCGCCGTCATGTATCGAGGGCGGGACAGCTTGGGCCACGTTCAGGGAGGCCCGATGTACGTCATCACCGAGGCGCTCGGTCCTCTGTTTCGTCCGTTGGCGTACCTGTTTGCCGTTGCCGGCGCCATCGGCTGCCTGCCGCTGCTCAATCCCAATCAACTGGTCCAAGCCGTGCGCGATGTCGTATTCGTCGCCAACGGATGGGTGGGGACGGAGCACCTTTGGTTCGACTTCACCGCCGGTGTCATCCTCGCCGTCCTGTCCGGGCTGGTGATCTTCGGCGGTATCACGCGGATCGCGGAGGTAGCCACCAAGCTCGTGCCGGCGATGGTCATCCTCTACGTGATCTCTACCCTCTGGATCATTCTCGTCAATTGGGATCGAGTTCCGGCTTATCTCGCGCTCATCGTCAACGATGCCTTTACCGGCGACGCGGTGGTGGGCGGCGCCGTTGGAACGGTGATCGTCACTGGCATCCGCCGAGCTGCCTTTTCGAACGAAGCGGGGTTGGGAACGGCGCCGCTCGCGCACGGAGCCGCCAAGACGACGGAGCCCATCCGCGAGGGCTTCGTTGCCATGACCGGTCCGGTCATCGACACCATGGTCGTCTGTACCTGTACGGCGTTGGTGATTCTGGTGACCGGAGTCTGGCAAACGACTTCGGATAACGGCGTGACGCTGACGGCGAACGCGTTCGAAGCAACGATGCCTGGCTTTGGCGCATATTTGCTGGTCCTCTGTGTGGTCTGCTTCAGCATTACCAGCCTATTCACCTATTCGTATTATGGCGCCAAGTGCTTCGCTTTTCTTTTCGGGGCCGAGCACCAACAGAAGTACAACTACGCCTATGTCGCGTTTATCGTCCTGGCCTGTGTGTCCTCGATTGACGCAGTCATCAGTTTCGCCGACGGACTCTTTGCCATCATGGCGATCCCCACCATGGTCTCCGCTTTGATTTTGGCGCCGCGGGTGATGGAAGCTCTCCGGGACTACGTGGACCGCAACCAAGAGATCCGCCGGGTGTTGTAGGTCTTCAAAGTAATCGGGACAACTGGGTTCATTTCGTGAGAGACAGTTCCCTGTCCCTCATTGCGGTATGCTGCTCTTCCAAGGTTCTCTCGTCTTTCCCGTTCTTCCCACAGGGAGCGTGAGCCTGTGCGGACCGCAGGTCTCGCCGCAGGTCTCCGTTCCCCGTTACGAAACTCTCTCGTCTATACTGGCCCCGTGCAACGCTCACGCGCCCTGATCCTCTTCGGCATCCTCGCTCTGATCACCGTCGTGCCCGCGCTGATCAAGTTCTATACGGACTGGATCTGGTTCGCGCAGGTCGGCTATCTGGAGGTGTTCCTGCGCTCGATCACGGCGCGGCTCGCGCTCGGGTCGATCGTGTTCGTGCTGGCGTTCGGCGTTCTCGCCGCCAACTTCTACCTGGCGCAGGGGGCGCTGCGGCGGCGCGAGTTCCGGATCATGGGCGAGGCTGGGCCGCGCATCGTCTCGGTCGACCTGACCCGGATCAAGGCGTTCGTCTACCTCGGCGCGGGGGTGCTCGCATTCCTGATCGCCCTCTACGCCTCGTCGCAGTGGGAGACCTGGCTGCTATGGCGCCACGCCGTGCCGTTCGGGTCGACCGATCCGATCCTGGGGAACGACACCGCCTTCTACATCTTTCAGCTGCCGTTCTACCAGTTCGTTCAGGGCCTGGCGCTGGTCACGGTCCTCCTCGCGGCAGCGGGCGTAGCGGGTGCCCACGGCGCGTCGGGGAACCTCTCGTTCGACGCGGCCCGCGGGGTCGTGGCGACCCGCATCGTCACACGTCACCTGTCCGTGCTGGGGGCCCTGGTCCTGCTGCTGCTGGCGGTGGGGACCTACCTCCGGATCCCCGAGCTCCTGACCACGGACTCCGGAACCGTCTTCGGCGCCTCGTACGCGGACGTCCACGCGCGCATGCCGGCCCTGCGACTCCTCATTGCCGCCTGCCTGATTGGGGCGGCGCTGGCCCTCTTTCAGGTGCGGCTCCAGCGTCTGTGGCCGGCTGCGGGAGCGGCGGGCCTCTACCTCGCGGTCGCCTTCGGCGGGGCCGCGTACTCGGCCGTCATCCAGCGCTTCGTGGTCGCCCCGAACGAGCAGGTTCGCGAGACCCCCTACATCATCCACAACATCGCCATGACGCGAGACGCGTTCGGGCTGGACGGCGTGGTCGAGCGGCCGCTCTCGGGGGAGGCGCGTCTGACGCTCGACGACCTCGAGAACAACCGGGCGACCCTCGACAACGTGCCGCTCTGGAACGACCAGCCGCTGCTCGACACGTTCGGGCAGATCCAGGAGATCCGCACGTACTACGACTTCGTGTCGGTCGACAATGACCGGTACACGATCGATGGCGAGTACCGCCAGATCATGCTGTCAGCGCGGGAGCTCAACTCGGAGAGCCTGCCGAGCCGCTCCTGGATCAACGAACGGCTCACCTTCACCCACGGCTACGGGCTGACCCTCGGGCCCGTGAATCAGGTCACGCCCGAGGGGCTGCCCGTCCTGTTCATCAAGGACCTGCCGCCCAAGTCCGTGGTCGGCCTGGAGATCACGCAGCCCGCGGTGTACTACGGCGAGCTCTCGAGCGATCACGTCTTCGTCAACACCAAGACCGAGGAGTTCGACTACCCCGAGGGTGAGGACAACAAGTTCACGCGGTACGAGGGCGACGGGGGCGTCGTCTTGGGTGGGCTCTTCCGGCGGCTGATGTTCGCGATCCGGTTCCGGTCCACAGACACGCTCTTCTCGCCAAACCTCACGCCGGAGACGCGCGTGATGCTGTATCGCCGGATCTCGGAGCGCGTGCGGCGGATCGCCCCCTTCCTGACCTACGATCCGGACCCCTACCTGGCGATCTCCGGAGGCGGTCTGGTCTGGATCCAGGACGCCTACACCACCAGCGGCAGCTACCCCTACTCGACCCCCGCCGCGAACGATCTCAACTACATCCGCAACTCCGTGAAGGTCACCATCAACGCCTACGACGGGAGGACGACGTTCCACCTGCTGGACCCCGACGGACCCGATCGCGGCGACACTCGATCGCGTCTTCCCGGGCCTCTTCACACCGCTCGGGGAGATGGCGGACGACCTGCGCACGCGCCTGCGCTACCCGCCCGGCATCTTCGGGATTCAGGCGGCGGTGTTCTCGACGTTCCACATGACGAACCCCGCGGTCTTCTACAACCGTGAGGACCAGTGGGACATCCCGTCGATCGATGACGGCCTCGAGTCGCGGCGGATGGAGCCCTACTACACCATCATGAAGCTCCCGGGCGAGTCGGGGGCCGAGTACATCCAGATGCTGCCGTTCACGCCCCGCCAGAAGGAGAACCTGGCCGCGTGGATGGTCGCGCGCAGCGACGGGGAGAACTACGGGCAGCTGGCCGCCTTCCAGTTCCCGAAGCAGACAGTGGTGTTCGGTCCAAACCAGATCGCGGCCCGCATCAACCAGGACCAGGACATCGCGCCTCAGATCACGCTCTGGAACCAGCAGGGGTCCGAGGTGATCCAGGGCAACCTCCTCGTCATCCCGATCGAGGAGTCGCTCATCTACATCCGCCCGCTCTACCTGCGGGCGGCCGGGGGGCGCATCCCCGAGATGAAGCGGGTGATGGTCGCCTACCGGAACCAGATCGTGATGGAGGAGTCGCTCGACCAGGCCCTCGAGCGGCTGTTCCCGAGCGACGGACGGGCGCTCGTAGCGGCCCGCGAGGAGTTCCGCCCCGATCTGGGGACAGCGGACGGAACCGACCTGGCCGGAGAGGCTCAGCTCCACTACCAGCGGGCCATCCGAGCGCAGCGCGAGGGCGATTGGGCCCGCTACGGCGAGGAGTTCGAGCGGTTGGGCCAGATCCTGGAGCGCCTCGGCTCCCAGCCGACCGACTAGGGTGAAGTATGCCGCGGTCGGGATCGCGGTGCTGTCTGCGCTCGCGTTCGGCTGGCTCTTCTGCCAGAGCCGTGTCGCGAATCCCCGGGTGGAGCTCGAGCTGCGCCAGCGCCCCGACGGAGAGCGGGCGCGTCGGGTCATGCTCGTGACGCTGCCCAGCGGGCGGACTCTTCCCGTCAACTACCTGCGCGAGGCCGATAAGGTCTACGCGGGCGCGGACGGGCGCTGGTGGAAGGAGCTGCGGGGATCCCCGACTCGAGCCTGTTGCCCGACGGGCATCTATGTAACAACGATGTAGCAGCGGGAACGGCACAGCCCGGTTCAAGGCGGGACGGCTGCCGCCCTCCAAGCCCTTGATTTGGCGTCCCATGTCGTCCTGCGGCGTGCCGTCGGGGGCGATTCGTAATCAGCAGGTCAGCGGTTCGAGTCCGCTCGTCGGCTCCAGCGCTGCCAGGCACTTACGTCGGAGTCGCCCGCCCCTGGGACGCCGGAATGTAGCAACGGGGAGCCCCTGCCGGCAGTCCCCGAGCCGGTGCTCCGTGACTTCCAAGATGATGAGGTCCGCCGAATTACTTCAGACGCCTCGCACGTGCGCGTATCCTCAACCCCGGCCGCACTGGCGTACCACCCGCTTGAAGGCCCCGCGGCCCGGTCCTCAGACCAATCGATAGGACGGGAAGGGCCATTGTCACAACCCGAAAACCCTCTTAAACTCCCTATCCGCTCGTGACGGAGTGCGGCACGAGATACCAGGTCTTCGTTTCGAGTTGAATCTCTTGAAACGCATCTGAGAACGACCAGTCCGTGACGGGTGCGGTGACCGCGTCGCCGCTGAGCCACAATCCCGGACGACGATCTTTCGGATCCACGCGACCCGTCCCGACGAGCATGACCAGACACACGAATACCACCTCTAGGGTTCGCTTCTCCATGATGTCTCCATTTGGATCGTTGTGGATGTTCATGCTGGCTGGGTTCGTGCAACGGATGCGATCTCGACGGCTGCGTTCAACGCGGATACCGCACCGCAGACGATGATCCGCGCGGGCGGATCGTCGGAGATGCGGTTCGGTTCCCAGGTCTGGTTCACGAATCCTCAAGGTTGATCTGGCGTCCAGCTTCGGCGGCGATCTCGACGGAGCGCAGTCTCTTTTCGTGATCGTAGATCGAAGACACCAGCATCAATTCATCTGCGCCCGTCTGTTCGATGAAGTTGGCGATTTCGCGAGTCACGATCTCTGGAGTTCCAACCGCGGAGCAACTTCCGATCTGGGCGAGCATCGCCCGCTCTCGGGGACTCATCTGGCTCTCGAAGTCCTCCACCGGAGGCGGCAGCTGACCTGGCGTTCCCAAGCGCAGATTGATGAACGCCTGCAGCGACGACGATCGCAAGAAAGTCGCTTCTTCTTCTGTTTCCGCCGCGCAGACGTTGAACCCGAGCATCACATAGGGTTCGCCCAACTGTTCCGAAGGTTCGAAACGTTCTCGATAAACCGCGATCGCGTTCATCATTTGCGCAGGTGCAAAATGTGACGCGAATGCGTACGGAAGCCCGAGCATCGCCGCCAGCTGGGCTCCGTAGAGGCTCGAACCCAGAATCCAGAGCGGCACGTTGGTCCCTGAACCCGGAACCGCCGTGACCTTCTGCCCCGGTTCGGCTTCCTTGAAGTAGTGCTGCAGCTCGACCACGTCTCGCGGAAAGTCGTCGACACTTCCTCCAAGCGTCCGACGTAACGCTCGAGAAGTCAGCGGGTCCGTCCCCGGTGCACGTCCCAACCCGAGATCAATGCGCCCGGGATAGAGGGATGCGAGCGTTCCAAACTGTTCTGCGATCACCAAAGGCGAGTGGTTGGGCAACATGATCCCGCCGGCGCCCACCCGGATGCTCGTCGTCCCGCCAGAGATGTATCCGATCACCACTGACGTCGCCGCACTCGCGATGCCCTTCATGTTGTGGTGTTCCGCGAGCCAATAGCGCTCAAAACCCCATGTCTCTGCGTGTTGCGCAAGATCGAGAGAGTTGTGAAGGGCATCGGCAGGTGTACTGCCCTGGGCCACTGGAGCGAGGTCGAGGATTGAGAATGGCGTCATCTGGAACCGTTGTTTAGCGCGCTAACTGCCCCGATGGTATGACGCCCAATCTCGGCGAATCGCGCAACTACCCGGAGCCACTGGCGCCGCCGGCAGGAGTCGCGGGCGAGTAATACTCGCCTGCGCAAGCCGACTTCGTCGGCCGCGCGAGCAGCCTTCGACTGCGATGGCAAGCCAGCGAAGCTGGCCGCAACCTCCGACGCACAGTTTAGGAAAACCTTCGAGGCGTAAGAAGTGACGCGTACTTACGCTGAGCGTGTCTCAGGGAGCTGCATAGAGCCGCGTAGGGGTTTATCGGTGACGGCTCCCGGCTCCAAAACGGCTCTATCCGGCTCCACATTCGGAGGGGGGTGGGCACCCCCCGGTGTACCCCCCTCCCGCTCGGAGACCCCGGTATCGCCCGTCTCTACAGGCCCCGAAGGGACAGCTGTGCGCGCAATCTGGCGCTCTGGCGCTGGACGACGCGCGCGGGATCGAGCCAGGGCGCTGGGGGCGTTGAAATCGTCCCGCGGCCAGCCTTTCCCGCTGACGCCTCCCTGCCTGACGATCCCCATACTCGGACGCTGCGCCAGAACGCTGCTTTTTTGACCTACCCTCGGAACTCCGCGAAGATGTGGCCAGTGGGATGGGAGGCATTCAAGCAGTGGGGTGGCGACGTCGCTCGCCTCGACCAGCGCAACACCCTTCGAATGCCGTGGCGTCGCCCAGGTGATCGCGAGTTATCGATAGGACGGGAAGGGCCATTTGTCACAACCCGAAAACCCTCTTAAACTCCCTATCCCCCCGAGCTGCGGATCGGTGACTCGATGCTGATGGTGAGCGGCGCGGAGGAGCGCGAGCAGACGCCGGCCTTTCTCTACGTCTATGTCGAGGACGTCGACTCGGCGTATCGCCGCGCGCTGGAAGGCGGCGCGACCTCCATCGAGGAGCCCAGCGATCTGCCGTACGGTGACCGCCGTGCGATGGTGCGTGATCGTTGGGGCAACACCTGGCAGATCGCCAACACATGGTGGTCGCTTCACGCTATAGCAGTACGGTGGAACGATCTGATCATTTGCCGAGCAGACGATGGCCGTCCCTGAAGAGTTCGTCACGACGCGGCTTCGGGCCGAGCGCCTCACTTCGGGTCACCGGAGTGCCCTGGATAGGTTTCACGCCGACACAGCAGTCATGGCCGAGCTCGGTGGGATTCGAGACGGGCAGCAGACTTCCGAGTACCTCTCGCGTAATCTCCGTCACTGGCAGGAGTTCGGATTCGGGGTCTGGATGCTCCGCGAGATCGAGGGTGAGGAGATCGTCGGGCGGACGATCCTCCGCCACCTCGATGTGGAAGGCGTCGACGAGGTCGAGATCGGATTCGCGCTCTACCGGGAGTTCTGGGGCCGAGGCCTGGCGACTGAGATCGGCGAAGCCTGTACCGCGATCGGTAGGCGGGAGCTCGGTCTCCAGTCGTTCGTCGGGATCACGACCTTGCGCAACCATGCATCACAGCGAGTGCTGGCGAAGCTCGGCCTGGAATGGGAGCGCGAGGTCGATATCGAGGGGACTCCCTGGCTGCTGCATCGCATTCGCTGGAACACGATGAGGTGACTCGCATGGACGCCCTTCTCGTAGTCGACATGCAGGAGGGGATGCTGCAGGGCGGCGCGAAGCACGGGCTCCCGGCGGTGATCGAACGGATCAACCGGATCGCCGCGCGGGTCAGGACGGAAGGCGGTGCGGAGCTGGGCGTGGATGTCACCGACACTCCACCCCCGAGCGCTCAACGCGGTCCTAGAAAGCCAGTGTGCGAAACGGTGTGCGAACTGATCGCAACAGGCGCAAACAGGGCGAAACCAGGGATACCGTAAGTCCCCGATTTTCCGAACGCAGGCAAACAGACCGCAACACGATGCAACGTCCGGGACGAATTCGTAATTAGCAGGTCAGCGAGTCCGCTCGTCGGCTCCAGCAAGGTGCCGCGCCGCTGTGATGATGACGGTTGTCCCTCCTGCCGCGTCTCGCACCGCAAGCCGGCATCGAGAAGCCGACCCCGTCAAGATCCGGACGAAGACGCGCGAGTGACACCGCTGGTAGTACTATGCGTGAGTGAGGTACCTGGGCGCGTTGCTGCTCGTTCCCTGGGTGTGGCTCGGGGGCTCGACTGCCGCCGAGGACGGTTCGGCCGAGCTCACGGAGTGGCCCGTGCCTTGGGAGAAGACGCGGCCCAGGGACCCATACACGGAGAACGCCGAGCGCACCTGGTTCGTCGGCCAGCAGGGCGACTACGTGGCGTACCTGAGTCCCGCGTCCGGTGAGTTCCGGCGCTACAAGCTGGAACGGGGCACGGGCCCGCACAACCTGATCGTCGACGCGAACGGTCACGTCTGGTATGCGGGCAACCGGGCCGCGCACATCGGCAAGCTCGATCCCGCGAGCGGCGGGATCACGAAGTACCCGATGCCCGACTCCAAGGCCGGTGACCCTCACACGCTCGTCTTCAACCGGGAGGGGGACATCTGGTTCAGCGTCCAGCGGGGAAACTTCGTCGGCAAGTTGACGGTCGCCACGGGCGAAGTCCGCATTGTCTCGGTACCGACGCGGCGGTCCCGGCCCTACGGCATCGTCGTCGACTCGCGGAACCGGCCGTGGTTTACGGAGTTTGGCACGAACAAGATCGCGACCGTGGACCCTGAGACCTTCGAGCTCCGCGAGATCACGCTACCGCGCAAGGGCGCCCGGCCACGGCGACTCGTCGCGACCTCCGACGACAGGATCTGGTACGTGGACTACGCCGACGGATACCTGGGACGCTACGACCCCGAGCGCGGCGAGATCAAGGAGTGGCGAGTCCCCGGGGGGGAGGCCTCGCGTCCCTACGGGATGGCGGTCGACGACCAGAACCGCATCTGGTTCGTCGAGACCGGGATCTACCCCAATCGCTTCGTCGGCTTCGACACGGAGAACTTGGAGTTTCTCAGCGTCAGCGAGATCGAGAGCGGCGGAGGCAGCGTGCGCCACATGTTTTTCCACCCGCCGAGCGCCACCGTCTGGTTCGGAACGGATGCCAACACCATCGGCCGGGCGCTTCTTCCATAGACGAGCCGTAGCCGGAAGGCGCGGCTGCTGCTTCCGGCGGTCAACATGGGCTCGGCTGTTCGTCTCGACGATGTTCCTCGCGGCTGCTTGGCTGCTTCTTCACGCACGCTGACCGCGTGCACACCGCTTACAAGGTACCGTTCCATCGCGGCCCCCCTTGCGCACGGAGTGGACTCCGCGAGGGCTCTCGCCCCACGCGGCCGAGTTCGCTGCGGAGACTTCCAACGACTGACACCGAGCCCGAAAAGGTGGCGCGGGAGCTAGCGGACCTCGCGCATGAAGGTCTGGAGGGCCTCGATGTGCTGGTTGGGCTTCGTGAAGCCGGGGGCCTTCTCGCCGATCAGCGTCGCGCCGGCCGACATGGTCCGCATGGAGAGCGAGTCCGCGCCGAGCTTCTCCCACGCGTCGATCTCGCGGTGCCAGCGGTCGGGGCCGTCCCCGAAGCCGGTCAGGACGTCGATGCCGAAGCCCTCGCGGCGCCCGTTGGCGTCGAGGACGTCGGTCAGTCGGCGACAGAGTTCCTTGATCGGCTCGGCCGCCGGGCTGAAGACGAACCCGTCGCCGTGCTCGGCCGCCCGGCGGATGGCGGCCGGGCTCCGGCCGCCGAACCAGAGCGGGATCGGAGACGTAGGCCGCGGCAACAGGCCGCCGCGGTCGATGCGGTGGAAGGCGCCGTCGTAGTCGACGAGCGCGTCGCCCCAGAGCTTGCGCAGGAGCTCGACCTGCTCGTCGAGCATGCGCCCGCGATCCCGGAACGAGGAGCCGAGCGACTCGTACTCGACCCAGTTCCAGCCCGTGCCGACGCCGAGCCGAAAGCGCCCCGCGGACAGCACAGCGACCTCGACCGCCTGCTTGGCGACTAGCACGGTTTGGCGCTGCGGCAGGACGAGCACGCCCGTCATCAGCTCGATCGTCGAGGTCATGCCGGCGAGGTAGCCGAGCAGCACGAGCGGTTCATGGAACGGATCCGCCTCGGTGTACAGACCGAACAGGGGCGCGGCGCGGTTCGCGTGCTCCACGCCGAGCACGTGGTCGTAAACGATCACGTGCGAGTAGCCGAGCGCCTCGGCGGCCTGCGCCCAGTCGCGGATCACGATCGGGTCGTTCCCGATCTCGGAGGTAGGGAGGACGGCACCGTACTTCATCGCTTGCGCACGTGAAGCAGTACTCAAGTGATATGAATCAAGGCAACGGAAACTGGAAGAAGGAAACGTTTACCTCTGGCGGTACTGCCCCTCCGACGCAGAACAAGCCGACCTTCGGCCAGGAGCGCGTACCCGTGCACCTCTGGAGCCCGGACGCGATCGAGCTAACGCAAGAGTTGGTAATGGACAGCAGTGCGAACCTGGAGGCCGCACTCGCCGAGCTAATCGCTGAGACCAAAAGTCTCGATGAGGATATCGCGTTCCTGCGCGCTGACGGCTTCGACAAGCCAGAGGGAATTCTCGCGTCGGGAGCAAGCGAGGTCGTGGTAGGCGATGCTTCGACGTATGCGGCGCCAGTCGCTGGTGACAACGGCCTCTCCTACGGCCGGATTGTCGACATCTACATCGATCTCGCAGCGCAGTATCGCGCCTCCGCCGTGTGGCTGTTCAACTCCGACACGTTTGGTCGGATCTTGAAGGTCGAAGACGCGAACAGCCGACCATTGTTCCCGCTGAACGAACTTCCGGGCATGCTGATGACGCGCCCGTTCTTTGTGACGGAGTTCCTCGATGATCTCAGCGCCACGGCTAACAAGCCGGTCATCTTTGGCGCGATGCGGCACTACTTGATCGCGGAGAGAGTTGACCTGCGAGTGCAACGACTCACCGAGCGTTTTGCTCCCAACGTCGCGTTCTTGCCATGGGCGCGAGTCGGAGGTCAGGTCGTGAGGCCGAGCGCGTTCCGGATCGGATCCGTGCAAGGGTGAGGAGCGACACGATCCACGTTCAGAACCTAGGACCTGACGGACCCTGACGCACCCTGACTATTGGTCTTTCCGGGGCCTCTTGCTACGGAGCCGTAGCGTCGCGAGCGTGACAAGGGCCACCAGCGCAAGTCCCGCCGCACCCGGTTCCGGGATCTTGAACGCGTTGCCGCTCCCCGCCGCAGTCACGTAGACGTTGCCAGCCCCGTCCACGGCGATCCCGTTCGCGTCGGCCCCGTCCCCCGTCAAGTCGATGATCTCGGTAATCACGCCGCCGGGAGTGATCTCGAACGCGTTGTCGCTCCCCGTCGCAGCCACGTAGACGTTGCCAGCCCCGTCCACGGCGATCCCGACCGGGAGTTCCAGAGTGTTCCCGGCCCCGTCTCCTGTCGCGTCAATGATCTCCGTGATCACGCCGCCAGGTGTGATCTTGAAGGCGTTGTGGCTGAAGAAACTCCCAGTTACGTAGACGTTGCCAGCCCCGTCCACGGCGATCCCGGCCGGGCTGTCCAGAGTGTTCCCGGCCCCATCTCCTGTCGAGTCGATGATCTCGGTAATCACGCCGCCGGGAGTGATCTCGAACGCGTTTTGGCTCTCGCTCCCATTCGCAGCCACGTAGACGTTGCCAGCCCCGTCCACGGCGATCCCGATCGGGCCGTCCAGAGGGTTCCCGGCCCCGTCCCCCGTCGCGTCAATGATCTCGGTAATCACGCCGCCGGGAGTGATCTCGAACGCGTTGTCGGTAAATCGCCCAGCCACGTAGACGTTGCCAGCCCCGTCCACGGCGATCGAGTCCGCGCGGTCCAGAGTGTTCCCGGCCCCGTCTCCTGTCGCGTCAATGATCTCCGTGATCACGCCGCCGGGTGTGATCTTGAAGGCGTTGTGGCTGAAGGCTCCAGCCACGTAGACGTTGCCAGCCCCGTCCACGGCGATCCCGACCGGGGTTTCCAGAGTGTTCCCGGCCCCATCTCCTGTCGAGTCGATGATCTCGGTAATCACGCCGCCGGGTGTGATCTCGAAGGCGTTGTCGCTCCCCCCCCCAGCCACGTAGACGTTGCCAGCCCCGTCCACGCCCCATCTCCTGCGATGATCCGGTAATCACGCCGCCGGGTGTGATCTCGAAGGCGTTGTCGCTCCCCCCCCCAGCCACGAGCCCCGTCAGCCGGGGTTTCCAGAGTGTTCCCGGCCCCGTCTCCTGTCCCGTCAATGATCTCGGTAATCGTTGCGGCCGCACGCAAAGGCGTGCCTGCCAAAAAAGGCGAGGACCGCCAGCAAACCGCACACAACCACCCGCCCTTCCGCTAGGGCAAGAGCGGGCCACAGGGCGAGCATGCAGAGCAATGGCCGGATCAGTTCGATCATCGAGGGCTTTCTTTGCGCTCAGCGACTTCGGGTGAGTCGAGACGCGACCACGCCGCAACGCCTCTCGTAGTGCCCATGCGATCCCGACCTTCAGAGAGTTCCAGCTCATTGGTTCATCATTTGCGAATACTGTCAAGACGTTTCTGCGCCGTCAATGATGACAGTCGAGTGCTCTCAGGTCGTTCCGGGGGCCCTTGCTACGGAGCCGTAGCGTCGCGAGCGTGAGGGGTACTCGAATCTTAGATATCGATCGATCTGCTCTAGCTCGGAAAGCCGAGTTCCCTGGCGATCCCCGGTACTTGCTCCACGAATCGTTTCGCGATGCGCGCCCAACATCGCGTTCCTCCCGTGGGCGCGAGTCGGAGGTCAAGTCGTAAGGCCGAGCGCGTTCAGGATCGGATCCGTGCAGGCGTAAGGGTCTTATGGTCGGGATGGAACGGGCGCGATACCCAGGTCACGCCGCAAGGTCCAACCGTCTCTCGGTGAGGTGTGCACGCGACTCTCTGCCTGCTGGCTCGGACCCCGTAGCGGTCCTCTAGCGGTACTCTAGCGGTACGACCCCGTAAGTAGCTGATCTACCGTTGACTTAATGGCGACGCCTTACTACGCAGGCAAGTAGTCGGTGCCCCCCTGGCCCCCGCTGTTTTGCTGGCCCGCGTCACCTCGTGTACAGCCGGGAGGACCTCCCGCACCCGTCAAAGCGCTTTGGGTGGCGACACTCTCGCCGCGCGGTTGTAGGTTGCGGAAATGCGTTCTAGGCTTCGCCCCCAGGATGACTCTTAGCCTGCGACGGTCCTCCGCGTGCCGCCTGCTCGTGCTGCTTGCGGCGTCGTACGTCACCTTCGCGAGCAACGTCGCGGGACACGCGCTGCTGGGCGCCACATACGGGGTCGCCGACGAAGGCGCCCCTTCGACCCCGGTCCACGACCAGAACGCCTGTCGCTTCTGCCAGGCCGGGGGCGACGCCTTCACCACAAGGCCGACTCATGTCGGCTCTCTGTTCCATCTCGACACTGCGCAGGCCCTGCGTCCGATGCGGACTGCGCCGCGCACCCCGGAAGCGAGCCCCGAAGCTGCTCGCGCTCCTCCGCACGATCTCTTCGTCTGAACTCATCCTGAGGTCCGAAGAGAACCTTTGAACACCTCGCCCCAGTAGGGGCGAGGCGGGAGTTTCGTGCGATGAGACGTGCCGTCTTCCTGGGCACGGTCCTGGCCGCGTTCTGCTCCGCGCAAGCAGCGCGCGCGCAGACCGAGCCGGTGACCGTCGATGCCCTCAGAGAAACCCTACAGCTCCTCACCCGGCGGGTGCAGGAGATGGAGAGCATTCATGAAACTGACCGGCGCCGGATGCGCGAACTCGAAAACCGGGTCGCGCAACTGGCTGCGGCGTCCGCTGGGAGCGCGACCCCGCGAGAGCGAACCGTGCTGCCCGGCGGCGCCCCCGGCACCGGTCAGGGCAACCTGCTGAACCCGCAGATCACCGCCTTTCTCGACATGGGCGGGAGCCTGTCGAGCAACGGGGACAACAAGGCCCGCAACCGCTTCAACCTCCGCGAGACTGAGCTGGATCTGCGGAGCGCGGTCTCGCCCCGAGCGGACGGCGTGCTGGTGATCGCGATGGGCGAGGAGATCGAGGACCCCTTTGGCGATGTGGACATCGGCATCGAGTTCGAGATCGAGGAGGCGTACCTGAACATCCACACGCTGCCCCGGGATCTCGCGCTCAAGGCCGGGAAGTTCCGCCCCGCGTTCGGTCGCAACAACCTGCTCCACACCCACGACCTGCCGCAGGTGACGCGTCCCCTGGCCGTCCAGGCATTCCTCGGCCCCGAGGGCCTGACGACGATCGGCGCGTCGCTAGACTGGATCGTTCCCAACCCCTGGGACCGCTACCTTGAGCTGACGACACAGGTCGTCAACGCCGACGGCGGGCCGGAGTCGCCGATCCTGGGCGGCCCGGGAGCGGTGAACCCCGCCGTGCTGAGTCACCTGAAACTGTTCCAGGACGTAGGGGACAGCGCCTCCCTCGAACTGGGGGCCAGCTTTCTGCACGGCAGGACGTCGGGCAATCGCGACGCGGCCGGCTACGTGCTCGGGGCGGACGCCAGCTATCAATGGCGCGACCCGGCGCGACCCGACTTCCGCAGCCTCCTGCTCCAGGGCGAGCTGTTCTGGTCAAACAGCGACTTCGACGATGCTGTCCAGGGCATCATCCGCGATGACAACTGGGGGCTCTACCTGCTGGGTCAGTACCAGTTCGATCGGAACTTGTACGCGGGCATTCGCTACGACTACACCGAGTTTCCCGACCTCGGGGTACGACGCCGGAGCGACTCCGACTGGGGAGTCTCCGCCTACCTCACCTGGTACCCCTACGAGGCGCTGCGGCTGCGCCTGGAGTATCAGCATCTGGAGCGCGACCTCCTCGGCCAGAGCGACCACGAGGATGCACTCCTGCTCGGGCTCACTTTCTACATCGGTGCGCACCCGCCGCACCCGTACTGGGTAAACCGATGAGTGCGCTCATACAGCGGACGAGTCGACTCTGGAAGACGCTCGGGATCGCATTGCTTGCGGCGCTGGCGCCGTGCCTCGTGCGAGCCGAGGTGCGCGTGGTAACCACCAGCCCGGCGCTAGCGGACCTGACCCGTCAGGTCGGCGGTTCCGCCGTCGAGGTCGAGGCTCTGATGCGCGGTCCGAGGAACCCGCACAATGTGGTGCCCACGCCGAGCCTGGTCATGAAGCTCCGCAAGGCCGATCTGTTCGTGCACCTTGGGCTCGACGCGGAGCCCTGGGTCCCGTCGCTCGTGCGCAGCACGCGCCGCGAGCGGCTGCTGCCTGGAGGCTCCGGGAACATCGACGCTTCGCGCGGCATCGTGCTCCAGGAGGTCCCCTCGCGCGGCGGTCTCTCGCGCGCCTTCGGCGACATCCATGTCTACGGGAACACCCACTATCTGCTCGACCCGATGAACGGGATCATCGTCGCGCGCACGATCGCCGACGCCCTCGTGCGCACGGATCCCGAGCATCGGGAGCTGTACAGCGAGAATCTCGAGGCCCTTGGAAAGCGGCTCTCGGCGCTCACCGATCGGCTCGTCGAGCGCATGAAGCCCTACCGGGGGACCTCGGTCGTCACCTACCACCGCACCTGGCCCTACTTCCTGCGCCGCTTCTCGCTCGAGAAGATCGCCGAAGTCGAGCCCAAGCCCGGCATCAGCCCGGGGCCGCAGCACATCGCACGCGTCGCGGAGCAGATGAGCCAGGAAGGCGTCCGCGTCGTGATCGTCGAGACGTTCAGCAGCCACAAGATCGCTGAGCGCGTCGCGAAACGGGCAGGTGCACGGGCCGTTGTGCTCGCCCAGGAGGTCTACGCGCTGCCGGAGGTAGACTCTTACGCGCGGCTCTTCGAGTACAACGTGGACACACTCCTCGATGCCCTCGCGCTACCGGCGGCCACGCCGTGAGTACGCCCGCGAGACAGGAGACCCAGTGATCGAGCTGCTCGCACCCGCGTTCGTGACCTGCCTGCTGCTAGCCGGTGTGCTTGGCTATTTCGGTCTGCACGTGCTCCTGCGGGAGGTGATCTTCGTGGACCTCGCCCTCGCTCAACTCGCCGCGCTCGGAGTGGCCGTGGCTCACATGGTCGCGTCCGAGGCGAGTGCGGCGACGATCTACCTCTGGTCGTTCGCGTTCACGCTGGCGGGCGCGGCCATCTTCGCGGGGGTGCGAACCGAGCGCAGGCGGTTGCCGCAGGAAGCCCTGATCGGGATCGTCTACGGCGTGAGCGCTGCCCTCGTGATCCTCGTGCTCTCGAAGAGCGCGCTCGATCGGGACGAGGTCGAGAGCATGCTTACAGGTCGCTTGCTCTTCGTCGAGTGGACGGAGGTCGGCATCGCCGCCCTGCTCTGTGCGGGCGTCCTCGCACTACACGTGCTGCTGCGAAGTGCGTTCTTCGAGATCTCGCGGCGAAGCGCCGTGGCTTCACCGCCGACGCGCCGAGAGAGGCTGCTCGACTTCGTCTTCTATGCGAGCTTCGGCGTGGTGGTCACAAGCTCCGTCCAGATGGCGGGTGTGCTCGTCGTGTTCAGCCTGCTGATTGTGCCGGCCGCCTGCGCCGCCCTCTTCCTGGTCTCACTGCGCGGGCGGCTGCTGGGAGGCTGGCTGATCGGCACGCTCGCGAGCGCCGCCGGGGTCGGCGCGAGCGCGCTCTTTGACCTGCCGACGGGCGCCTCCGTCGTTGCGGCGCTGGGCGTCGCCTTCGCGGTCTCGCTCGGCGCGTCCGTGATCCTGCCCGAGTAGACGCCCCCGCGCGCCCCCTACGCCGCGAGCGCGTTGGAGATCGGCGTCCATGACTGGATTCGCATCACGTCAAACATGGCGAACTCGTGCTATGACGTTCACCGCGCCCTGGTCGACATTCCGGAGCCAACCTGGCCGAACGTCATGTTCGAGGAGATCCTCGACCTTGCGTATCGTGGGTGCACGATAACCGCTCCGGACCACTTGGTAATCCAACAGGTGCAAGGAAAGGCCCGATGACCAGCGGATGGTTTGGTACCACTCGGCGCTGCTGGGCCTATGACACAGAGTTCTACTGCCCTGACGGGGAGAGACCCGAGACTCACTGTGCAGTGTTTCAGGATGCCCGCACAGGGGAGACGATCCGATTTCGTAGGGGCGACTTCCTGTGCGGCCGGGCCGCAACCTTTCTCAACGACACTCACGAGGATCTCTTCGTCGATTCCACCTGCCTGCGGAATATAAGGCGTTGGCAGTGTATGACCTTCCCCAGCCGAAGTTCGTCATTGACCTGAGCCCGGAGTACCGACTCCTCGCGAATGATGGCACCAAGGCACCGAAGGGAAAATTCAGGCTCAATGCGGTGTGCGCGAGCTACGGGATCGAGACCATTTCCGATGACGAAAAACTGTCGAATCAACATCTTGCGCAGACGGCTCGAACCCTGCCGGCCGAAGATAATGAACGGTTGCTCGTCTACTGTCAGCATGATGTCGAGGTGACAGCGGAGCTGTTTCGGCGCATGGCACCGGCGATTGATTACACGCGTGCGTTGATTCGCGGTCGGTATCAGCTCGAGGTGGGACGATTCGAGCTTAACGGAATCCCGATCGATACCCGCCTGTTCTGCGAGTTTGTCGAGAAGTGGGAGGAGATCAAGCTCGAGTTCGTCGAGCAACTAGGGCCTGGCTACGATGGGCTGTTCGAAGGCACGACATTCAAGCACCGCTCCTTCGATAGCTGGCTTCGCCGGCGCCGAATACCCTGGCCGCGTACAGATACGGGACGCTTGAGCTTGAAGGATCAGACCTTCCAAGAAATGGCCTTGGTCTATCCCGAGGTGAACCCAATTGCCGAGACCAGGTACATCCTAGAGAAGTTGAAGCTGACGGAGCTGCCCATAGGGAGCGACGGCCGCCATCGGCTGCGAGGCGCATTTCCATTTGCAACCAAGACCGGGCGGAATGCGCCTCAGGGCTTCATCTACGGTCAGGCGAAGTGGACACGGTCGTTCATCCGGCCGGATCCGGGGATGGCACTGGCCTATTGCGATTGGGCAGCACAGGAGTTTCGAATCGCTGCCTACCTGTCTAGGGACGGCGAAATGATGCACGTAGCCACGGCAGATGATGTGTACATTGCCATTGCGTCTGCACTCGGGTACGCACCGTCGGATGCTACGAAGACAACGCATCCTGGTACCCGGGCAATGTTCAAGGTCGTTGTGCTGGCGATCAACTACGGGATGGGCGAGCAGACGCTTGCCACCCGGATCGGTCGCTCGGTGATTGAAGCGCGCGACATCTTGCTACGACTTCGTGAACGGTTCCGGGGATTCTTTGCTTGGTCACAAAACGCCGTAGACTATGCGATGAGCCGAGGTGTTATCTGGACGCCATTGGGTTGGATGATGCGGCCGGCGGATACGGTGCGATCCCGGACTCTTGCCAACTTCCCGGTCCAGGGAGCAGGAGCCGACATTATGCGGGTGTCCGCCATTGGACTTGGAGAAGCTGGCATTCGAGTTTGCTGCCCTGTACACGATGCCTTCCTGATTGAGGCCCCCCGGGACAAAATCGAGGAGGCCGCGACCACGACTCAGCGTGTTATGGCCGCTGCGGTTGAAGGAGTACTTGGTGCAGGCTGCCAGATCCCGACCGATGTCGAGATCTTCAGATACCCGGACCGATACGTAGACGACCGCGGGTGCGAGATGTGGGGCCGAGCTCAAGTCGCTTTGCAAAGAGTCCGCTCACGAACGCAGAGGGTTGCGTAGGGTGCGTCAGCTTCGTAGCTGCGATGGCGCCAGAATTGACGTAGAACGTGCGTCAGCCCGGGCACACCCGCCTATCTCCTTAACTATTTCCTTATTGATCTTCTTGTAGTAGGTGCATATGGCCTCTCTATTGAGCTTTGGACTGACCGATGACGAAGTGCAACGTCTCCAAGGCGAACGACAGAGGCACCGGAAGGAAGAGCAACGTCAAAAGCGTCAAGGGCTGTTCCTGGCGGGTCCGGTTCCTGTGGAATGGCTCACCCAGGCACTCAAGTTGGGCTCCCCCGCTTTAAAGGTGGGGCTTGAGCTATGGCTTCTTCGAGGCATGACCAAGTCGCTGGTCGTTCGGCCCAATGCCTCACGATCGCTGCTTGGATTGAGCCGCCGTACCTTCCAACGGGGCCTCCAGCGACTAGCAAATGGGGGTCTGATACGTGCTCAGCAAAGGGTTGGTAAGAAGACCCTGGTCGCTCTTCTAGTTAGCTCGGATTACGACCCGTCCAAGTGACCTATGCCAGAGGCGCAGGAGGCCTGGTCTCTGGTGGATGGCGTCATGTATCTATGGACAATCGGCATGGAGCTGTTTGGCGGCTGGTTTACAGCCAACTGCTGTTCCCCTAGATCATCGCTACATTCTCCTAGATGGGGAAGGACCCATTGAAGCGAGTAAATGACTAGATCTCGATCCGATGAGGTCAAGCGGCGGATCAGTCGTGGCATGCGTCGCGCGGTCGAGCGCCGAAGGCAAGCTATGCGGATCGGTCCGCGCGATCCGCGCACGGCCCGGCTGGTTGGAGAGGTCAAGCCGAGTCTCCGCGGTGCGGTACGCCAGGCAGAGCTCGAGCTCGTCGAGCTATTCGATGCACTCGGCGGTGTGAATCGACTCACACCGACAACGCGGGCAGTCGTCGAGGATGCCGTGTCCGTGGGCCTGGTCTTGCGCGGTGAGCTGGGGAGATACCTGCAGAGCGGCGACCATGACGCCGCCTCTCGGGTGGGGACGCTGGCGAGTGCGCGCCGTCAAAGCTTCGCTCTGCTCGGCCTCGACCCTCGGCCGTCCGAACCTCGCTCGATTGCATCTATCGCTGCTGCGTTCTCCCAGGAAAACGAGCCCGTCGCTGAGAGGGTCGCTCCCGCACGGCAGTCAGTTGAGCGAGATCGCTCCATGTGAACGCAATCGACTGGATATCCCACTCCGAGCTGTTTGGGCCATTCTTCGCGGGCCCGTCGTGGGACGCATGGCGAGTTGCATTGAAGGCGCTCTTCGTCGTCGAGATGACCGATGCGGACCGGGGGCTCTACAAGGAGCTGAGCGGGGGGAGGGCGGTTCCGGACCGGCCGATCCGCGAGGCGTCGTTCTGTTTCGGTCGCCGCTCGGGCAAGAGCCGCATCGCCGCGATGCTGGCGGTGTACCTGGCCGTCGCCCGCGACTACCGGAGCTGGCTCGCTCCAGGCGAAGTGGCCACGATCATGCTGATCGCGAGCGACCGCGCCCAGGCGCGCACATTGATGCGTTACGTGACAGGCCTCGTGGACGCGGTTCCGGCCCTCGTCCGCGAGGTCGTGGAGCGCAAGCAGGAGAGCATCTCGTTCGGGCGCGTGGTCATCGAGGTCCACACGGCCTCTTTCCGCGCCGTGAGGGGCTACACGGTCGCGGCTGCGATCTGCGATGAGATCGCCTACTGGCGCGATGAGGCCTCGGCCAACCCCGACGAGGAGATCCTGGCGGCCCTGCGACCGGCCATGGTCACCATCCCCGAGTCGCTGCTTCTCTGCATTTCGACACCCCACAGCCGCCGCGGTGCGTTCTGGCGAGCGTTCGTGGATCACCATGGCCCGGATGCCAAAGACCCGAGGAGGATTTTCCTGCAGTCACCCACGAGCGTGATGAACCCGACGATCGATTCTGCGCTGATCGAGCAAGACCTTTTACGAGACGAGCCTAGGTGTGGGACCTAGGGCACGTTGTTGGCGGGTCTGTCTGAGTCTTGCCATGGGCGGTTTCTTTCCCAGGCTTCGATGGGGTCGGTGATGACGTAGTGCTTGAGCCAGGCGGGAAGCGAGGCGGCCCGGATCGCGGAGGTCCGGAACGGTTGGCGATAGGCCCAGCGTCGCTTGAGCGTCTGGATGAAGCGCTCCGCCTTGCCGTTGGTCTTGGGCGTGTAGGGACGGGTGAAGCTCTGCAGGATGCCTTCTTCCTCGCATAGCGTGCGGAAGGCCTTGGCCTCCGGATAGCACTTGGCGTTGTCCGTGAGCAGGCGCTGGCAGCGGATCCCGAGTCGCCCGAACCAGCGCAACGCTCGACGAAAGAACGCCACGGCGTACTTTGCGTTCTCGGCGGGCAGCACCTCGGCGTAGGCCAGGCGCGTATGGTCATCGACGCAGACGAACGCCACCTCCCAGCCCACTCCTTCGCTTCTTGCGACTGCGATCGCCGTGAATCGCGTGTCCGACCCCCTCGATCCGCGCGAAGCGCTTGGCCGATCGATGTGGAACAGATCTGCAGGAGCGGCATGCTCGTAGCGCTGCGGCGGATCGAGCTCCTCCTCCAGCCGCCAAATCCGGCCCAGGCCCTGCTGCTTGAGATGCCGCGAGACCGTCGATGCCGGGATCCCGGTCTCCAGCGCGATCTCCCAGCGGTCTTCCGACGCCGCCGCAGCCGCTCCATGCGGCGAATCGCCTTGAGCGGCGGTTTCGGGATTCGGTGCGGACGAGAGGACCGGTCCTGCAATCCGACCTGGCCTTCGGAGTCGAACCGGACCATTTGAGGCCGTCGGGCGGCTCACACCGGCTTCTCGAGCGGCACGAGCCAGCGGCCAACCCTGCTCTCGAACTCGCTGCGCCAAACGATGGCGAGCCCACGGAGTCAGCTTCGCGTTAGGATGAAGTCGTGGGGGTTCTCCTTGAAGTCTGAGGTCGTCGAACAACCCCATCTTCTCAGAGAGCCCTCAGGTGTAAACAACGCTGGGGCACCACACCTAGGGCACGCGCTGAGTGGCGGCCGGAGTTCCGTCGCGACATTGAGGGGTACGTCTCGCGCGAGGCCGTCGAGGCGGTCGTGGTTCCGGGACGCTATCACCAGTCGAGGGACTCCGCTACTCCGCCTTCGTCGATCCGAGCGGGGGATCATCCGACTCGATGACCCTTGCGGTATGTCACGCTCAGGACGAGGTCATGGTGGTGGACGCCGTTCGGGAACGACGGCCCCCGTTTAACCCAAGCGAGGTCGTGAACGAGTTCGCTCAGCTCCTCAAGCACTACGGAGTCTCGCGCGTGGAGGGAGACCGTTACGCGGGGGAGTGGCCTCGCGAGCGCTTTGGCGAGCACGGCGTCCACTACGAGGTCACCCGCAAGCCTAAGAACGACATCTACCTGCAGGCGCTGCCGCTGATCAACAGCGGTCAGGTCGAGCTGCTCGACGATCCCCGACTCATCGCACAGCTCTGCGACCTGGAGCGGCGGACGGCGCGGGGAGGTCGCGAGTCAATCGACCACCCGCCAAGAGGCCACGACGACCTCGCAAACGCTGTGGCCGGAGCCGTAGTGCGGGCGAGGGAGCGGTCCCGGCGCGAGGAGATCGTGTTCGACCTCTCCCTCGCGGATACTGGGACGCGAGACTCCCCCTGGCGGATCTGAGAAGCCCTTTCAGCCGGGCGAAAGTGTCCGGTAGAGTTACGGTTAGGCACAGGGGCTCGGCCCCTCCGGAATAGAGTTTCGGTTCTATCCAGTTCCGTAACTCACCGGTTCTTTGGCGTAAAATGGACATACCTCGTTGCTGCGGAGGGAGGTCCCATGCCCAAGTTCCCGGTCGAGGTGCTGACCGAGCTTGAAGTGAGACGGCTGATCGAAGGCTGCTCGAATCGAGCGCCCACCGGCATCCGCAACCGAGCCCTGATCGCCGTCCTCTACCGGGGAGGGCTTCGCCTGGGCGAGGCGTTTGCGCTCTTTCCGAAGGACCTAGATCCGCAGGCGGGAACCGTGGCCGTGCTCCACGGCAAGGGGGACAAGCGCCGCACCATCGGTCTCGACCCCGGCGGCTTCGCGCTCGTGGAACGCTGGTTGGACAAACGCCGCGCGCTCTCCTTGGACGGCCGTCACCCCGTGTTCTGCACGCTTAGCGGTGAACCGCTCAAGGACGCATATGTGCGCGCCCTCCTACCGCGTCTCGCACGCAAGGCCGGAGTCGAAAAGCGCGTCCACGCGCACGGCCTCCGCCACTCGCACGCAGCTGAGCTGGCAGCTGAGGGGCTCCCGACGAACCTTGTCCAGGCGCAGCTCGGCCACTCGAGCCTCGCGACCACCGATCGGTATCTTCGACACATCGCACCGCAGCAGCTGATCGAAGCAGTTCGGACACGGGTCTGGGACCTCTGAAGTCCGGCGGACCGGCCCTTAGCCGCTCCGGAGTTGGATGGCGAGAGTCGAGGCTTGCGCGACAGAATCCAAGCTGACGGCGACGATCTCGATCGTCTGTCCCTCAGGGACGCCTACGAAAGTCGAGTTCATCGATCCGACCTTCTTCGGCTACCTCGTGCACCAGGGCACGGAACTGCGTGACGAAGTTCTGCTTAATTCTGACCTCTGAAACTCCCGATCCGTCTGGCGTCAGGGGATATCCACGCTCGTCAGTGTCTTCGGTCGCGGGCGCCCATGCGCGGTGGATCAGTCGGTGTTCTCCAGCGTGCTTGGTGGTCCAGGCCGATGGTGACGGCCCCGATCGGATCTCCGGACCGCGGATCGAGCACCGGAAGGCTGATCTGGATCACCCATGCGAGCGCGGAGTCGTCGAACTTGAGCGTTCCGATGTGCAGCGAGCCCGGGCCTGCGCGATACGTGCTCAGCCACTTCGGCTCCTCGCCTTGCCAATAGTCGTTGTTCGGATCGCTTGCTCCGACGATCAATCCAACTCCGTCCATCACGAAGATCTCGTGGTAGACCCCGACACTGTCGCGCTTCAGCCGACGCAATAGCCGCGAGATCGGTCGATCCTGCACATTCTCGATGAGATCGAACGCCCCGGACTCGAACTCCACCTGCCACTGCGCTTCAAGCTCTCCGATGCGCTCCCTCGAAAAGCGCCTCGTCTCGCGATTCTGGCCACGCAAAGCATCGATGATCACGTCGTCACTCATCCACGTCGAGATGTCGTTGCGCACGAGGGAATCGACCGCACCTATGAACCGAGAGTCCTCCACCGATGCGAGCTCGCCGGAAAATGCGTTGCGGAACCCGGACAGTGCATTCGCGAATTCCACATTTCCCTGGTTGGTCTCGATCTCCGAGATGTCGATGAGTGCCGACTGCACCGAGGCGTTGTCCAACAGGCTGGTGTAGAAGTCACGCTGCTTGATGATGAGCTGACCGGCAACGGCGGCCATGCGGCGTGTGCGGGCAGTGGTAGACGCCTCCCAGAACTGGGGGTTGGAGTAGCGGACGGTCTCCGCAATGAACGAGGCCTTGTCCAGAGGACCCAGATCTCGCACGTGCAGCGCTATACCCTCTCTCGCCTGGTCGACGTTTTCGCCGTCGAGCTCCGCGTCGACCATCAGTTGGAGCGGCAGGAGCTCCACGAAGTCCGGCGAGTGCTCGGATGCGTCCACGTACTGCTGAAAGCGGAGCGCCGAAGCTTGCCGCTTGGCTTCAGAAGTGAAGCGATCGCCGATCACGTGCTCGCCGTAGTAGCGAGCCAGACGTGGCAGCGTCCGCGCCGAAGTGAGGCGCGGCCGGAAGTCGCTCTCGAGCAACTCGAGGGTCGTGGAGTCCTGGTGCCTGACCGCAAGCCGGGTAGCGAGATCGAGCAGGTGCGGAAACTCCCTGCGTTCTACGATGGATGGGTACTTCGCGATCTCTTCCAAGCGGAGGCGAACCTCTGTCATCTCGCTGCGTTGCACCGACCTGCGATCGGACAGATAGAGAAGGTAGTTGGTAAAGCTCGAGTACATCCGCTCGCGATCGAGGAAGTCCACGAACCTAGCCTCGAGACTTGCCGTCGCCTCTTCGAACTGCCCCGCCATCGCGTTCTCGGTCTGATCGGCAATCGTGCCGCCCACCCAGGTGACCGCTGTGGGGACTGCCAGGGTAATGAGGGCGACCGAGATCACGCCGATGAGCCGTAGGCGGTACGTGTTGCGGCGCTCCAGCTGATCGGTCACCGATTTGGTGATGATGTTGGTGAAGTAATCGGTGAGCTTCTGCTCCGATTGGATGATCCGGCCGATGAGCTCCGCTTCGGATCCGCTCTCCTCGGCGCCGCGTTCCTGGGTGTCGCGTCGCGTGGTGTCAGGCATCCGACCCTCTGAGCCGCGTCGTGTAGCGCATAGCTGCTAGTCTACTCCGCTTCCGCGGTCGTCGAGGCGGGAACCTCGGCCGGGCGGAGCGCATAAGGCTTCGTGTCGATCTCCTCGAGTTCGAGTTCGCCCGCGAGGACGGCGTACCTCCACTTGCCCTGGGCGGTCAGTCAGCCACCTCTGGAACATTTCCGCAGAGTGTGTAAGGCGCGAGCGCTAGGCACGGAGCTTGCCCCACTCTGTCCGCACAATATCAAACAGGGGGCCTCAGGAGGCGCTTCGAGTTCGCTCGCGATTGATCCGCTAGATTACGCAGGCGAGCTTGACTCGATGCGATGGATGGGCGCATGCTCCGCTCTCTAGATCAGTTCCAGTAGGAGATAGTTGTGAGAGCCCTCTTTATCATTACGGTGTCTGTCTCGCTCTTGACCGCGTGCGCGACGATGCAGGAGAAGAAGGTCTTGGCCAGCCTCGAGAACCCGGGACCCGTGAACTGCGCGACAGCTCACAACGACCTTCAGACGCTCGAGGCCGAGAAGGTCAACGCCGCCCAGCAGGTCGCCTCCGGCGTCAACGCCATCGCGCCGAGCGGCGTCGTCACGGGGATCCTGACAGGGACCGAAAGCACAAAGATATCGGTGGCGAGCGGCGACTACAACAAGGCGATCGACAACCGGATCGAGCAGATCAAGATGGAGTGTGGAATCCGTTGAGCGCTCCGCCACAGGCGAAGCGCGGGCGCGGGACGTGGTGCCTACTCCTCGGGTAGAGGCGGAGCAGTAAATCCTCCCAGACACCGTCCATGATGTTGAGACATCGTGGATTCGCCGCTGAGCGGGGCCTTCTTGTGCGCCTCCGTCGTCGAGGGCGGTGTGACCGGTCGGGATTGACTGCCTCACGATGATGATGGCGCCTCTTGTGACGTTCCACACCATGAGATCAGTGGCGAAGGAGCCGTCGTTCGGATTCGCTTCATCTCTCCACTCACCGATACTTGGTCGCTCCGAATGGACGAGGCGGCTACATCACAGGACATCGCGAGTCGCCTGTTGCCAGTCGTCAGTCCGCCATCCGTCGTGATACGTTTGCTCATGCCAGCCTCCTGTTTGGGACCCACTTCGTGGTGATCCCGCATTGGTGTGCAGACCTTCACGGTACTGCGTTACAGGAGTCTGGCCTTTTCATCCCACGCAACTCCAAGACTATGGCGCGGCTGGGGGCAGGCCGGAGGCCTTGACCTGTAGTTGGGTACGGGTTGTGCCTTTGCAGCGAAAGGAGGCGGGATGTCGCTGGCGATCGGGCAGCTGGCAAGGCTTTAGCCCGGGCTACCGACCACGAAGAACGTCAGTACGACGACGAGCAGGAGCAGTCCGAAGTAGACGACCGGGAAGGCCCATCGACACCGTCGATCGATCCGGTCTCCGGCGGCGGTCTGCCCGTGCCGGTCGAGCCAGCCCACCCGCAGGCTGACCACGACGCTCGCGCACACGACGAAGAAGCTCATGTTCAGGAAACCGTTCATCAGGGTCATGTAGGAGATGCGGGGTAGGATTTCGCTCAGGACGAACTGGTACGCGACGACGGTCAGGATGCCGATGAACGACACGCTGATACGGTCACCCAAGGACGACTGGTCCATCCAGAAGACGGACCAGGAGAGCATCACAATCAAGAGGAGCGGGACGATGACCAGGCGGACCATGAAGAAAGACTTCCGCTCGACGTCCATGCTCAGGACGAAGGTCGAGGCCACGCCGAGCCTGCCAGCGTGGGACGCGGGCTGACTCCGCATCGAGGTGCCGACACGCAGGAGCTTCCACTGCGGCGTCCGTGCCGCCGCGGCTCTGGAAGGGGCGGACGCGTCGCCCGCCGCTGCTGGCTGCAGGACGACCTCGCTCTCGTCGAATCCCAGCACCTCGAAGACGGCCTCGAGCCTGTGGCTGTCGAACGGATAGGCCCTGAGATCGAGATCCGATTTGGCCGCTGCGGCCACCGTCTCGAGGAGCCTGAGTGAGCCGTCGGGACGCACCCGAAGCAGGACGCCGTGCTTCTCGTAGAGCCCCGACTCGTTCATGAGCACGACCTGGGGAAACCAGCCGGTGAACACCTCGTTGAACTGGAAGCCTCCCTGGTAGAGCTTCTCACTCACCCCCTCGGCCGCCGGGTCGAATGCCTGCCGCTCGTCGCGCCACTCGAGCGTCAAGACCCCTTCGAACTCGAAGGTCTCTGCCTCGTCGTCGATCTCGTTGATGTCCCGCAGGTCGAAGTCGGCCTGCACGACCACCGGCCCGCCATCTCGGGAAGACGTCGGAAGGCTCATCAGAGCCGGATCGGCCGCGGCGGGGCCTGCGGTCCACGCACAGGATGCGGCGACCATGACCCCGACGAAGGCCAGCCTGACCCAGCTCCGCGCCTCAAGCCGAATCACTTGCACACTCCTGGCCGCTCGCTTTCTCTCACGCATCGCTCGGGCTGGGTCTAGCCGAGAGATCTTACATCGTACGATCAGAGCGAGCGGTGCCTTCCATACCCGGTCGCCGTCGGGTTGCACGTTCCGACGCGCCGGGGCTAGGTGATCTCGGGATCGACGTTCCCACCGGGCCGTTCACGACCAACTAACTCTGGCTCGCGAAGAGCGGCCCCGTGTTGCCCGCGTCGGTCGACGCGGCAGCTTCTACGAGCAGTTGGAGCCCATGGTCGAGGCAATCGAGACCGCTCCGGAGCCTCGGCGTCGCGGCTCGCGCCGTCAAGCCCCGATGCCGCCAACAGGGCACCCAGCGCGGGACCGACGCCCTTCAGGCGCGTCGAGCCGCGTTCCACGCGCATGTGAAGGTGCCGGTAGCGGGTGCCTTTGGGTCGCCTGGGAAGCCTTCTCCTGCCCGTCAGGCCCTTGATCCCATGCTTGCGTTCGAGCGCATCGCGCTTCTTCTCAGCTTCTTCCCAGCTCGAAGTTCCGAGCGATCGCGACCACCGATGACCGTCGACTTGGCGCTCGTAATAGATGCGCTCCCCCCGTCGAACGAGGTTGCGGTGATTTGATCTGTTCACGCGATTCGACATGCGTGCCGCCCACGTAGTGCACCGACATCCTACCTCAAAAGTGATGGGACTTGCCGCCAAGTTCCACCCGCAGTCCCATCCCATCACGAGACAACCATAGAAGAAGCGCCCGGAACCTCAACGATTCCGGGCGCTTAGATGGTAGCGGGGGTAGGATTCGAACCTACGACCTTCGGGTTATGAGCCCGACGAGCTACCGGACTGCTCCACCCCGCAGCAAGGAGAGCGGCGATTTTATCTGGACCTGCGCATCTGTCAATTCGGTCGAGGGGATAGAATCAGGCGCATGAGACATATCGCGATGTTAGGTCTGGCTTTCGCCGTCCTCAGCGCGTTCACTGCTGCGCTCTCGGGGCTCGGCTACCAGCAGGGCCTGTGGGGACTGGGAACGAGCTTCGTGGTGCTCCGGTGGGCCGTGTACGGTGCGATCGGAGCGGCCGTCCTCTCTGCGATCGGCGGGATTGCCGGGCTGGCCGTACGAAGAAGGCGCACCGGGCTGTGGGGGCTGCTCGGCGTGGTGCTCGCGGTACCCGCGTTCACCGTTCCTATGGGCTACCTGCGCGTGGCGCGCGCGGTGCCCGCCATACATGACATCACGACGGATACGGCCGATCCCCCCGTGTTCGTCGCGATCGTGGCGCTGCGCGCGGACGCACCCAATTCCGCGGAGTACGCGGGAGAGGAGATCGCGGCCCAGCAGTCGGATGCCTATCCGGACATCGCCACGGCCAGCTACGACCTGGAGCCCGGGAGAGTCTTCGAGGCGGCCCTGGCCGCGGCCGAAGGAATGGGCTGGACGATCGTCGATGTCAGCTCGAGTGAGGGCAGGATCGAGGCGACCGACACTACGTTCTGGTTCGGCTTCGTTGACGACGTGGTGATCCGCGTGGCGGCCGGCGTGTCCGGGAGCCAGGTCGACGTCCGCTCGCTGTCGCGAGTCGGGCAGAGCGATATCGGAAAGAACGCGGCCCGGATTCGCAGCTACCTGGCTCGTCTGGGGATGGAGCTGGCGCCCTAACCGCAGGCGTCGGACGGGGGCCAGTGCAGGAGCACGTGCGCGTAGCGGCTCGAGTCCAGGTTCGCGTTGGCACGCGCAAAGTAGGCCTGCCAGAAGTCGCCGATCTGGCCGGCTAGCTCCGCGGTCCCGGCGGATACGCCGGACACATAGACGCACACGCCGGAGAGGTCGGGGATCAAGCCCTTCTCAGCCAGCTCCGCGAGGAGTTCTTCGTTCTTCTCGGAGCTCCAGGAGATCTTGTCGAAGCGATAAGGCGGATAGTCCACAATCATGTCGGACATGAGGATCAGGACCTTGCGGGTCGGCTCGTTGTCGAAGAGTTTCTCGGCCATCACGAGCGAGCTGAATATGTCGGTCTTTAGGCTGGAGCCGCCCTGGGCTAGTGCTTCGGGCACCTGCGTGAACAGCTCCTCCCGCGCGCGCTCGACCTGCTCCTCGACGGCCTTCACCTCCTTCTTGTAGGCCAAGGTGTTGTCAGACCAGCCGTTGAACTGGGGCTTCGCTAGCAGGCTCGTGTCGACCAGCGGGTGGAAGCTTGTGAGCGTCTTCTCGTTGATGGGGGCCACCAGGATGCGATCGCCAGGCTCGAGAGCCGGGATGATGAGCTCCCTGAAGTCTTGCTCGATCAGGTACATGTTCTCACCCCGGGTGCTCTCCGAGAAGTCTACGAAGATGATGACCTCCTTCGCGACCGAGTCCGCGACCTTCGACGAGACGAAGCAGGCGGTACCTGCGAGAGAACCGGCGAGGAGTAGGAAGGGGAGGCGGGGGCGCAGCCTCACGAGCGGTTTCCCGTGTTGAGCGCGACCTCAGGCCACCAGTCGAGCTCCTGGAAGTCGGGGCTCTTTCTGAAGGATGGCGGCGGCAGCAGGCTGCGGCAGCGGATGTTCGTGCGGCGGTAGAGGGCAACGCGCTCGTTCGACAGCGCTCTCACCTGCTCTACCTTGCTCTTGGCGCGTTGAATCTCGCCGTTGATCCTGGTGCCGAGCTTAAGCTGCTGCTTTCGCACCTGGTTGGTCTTCCGATCGAGCACCGCGAGCGAGCTGTGGCAGGAGTCGAGCCTCTCGTCGGGATCGTGGGCAAAGAAGGCACTCGCCATCGCTCCGCAGAACACCAGTGCGTTCAGCGCGAAGAGCGCATAGGCCAGCTCGTCCTGGCCGGTGAACAGCGACTCCGCTGCCTCGCCCGCCTGCGAGACGATGTAGGTATTCCGCAGCCGGCTGATCGCAAACAGGGAGGCCGCTGCGACGCCAGGGGTCATGATGCCGATCAGGATGTTCCCAATGGTGGCTGGCACGGACTGGCGAAGATGGATGCCGATGAAAAGGCCGAGCAGGGGGATGGTGATGGCGAGCGTCGATGCCATCACGTAGGTCAGGAACTCAGGCTCGCCAAAAAGCCGGAACACAATCGTGTTCAGCGGAAACTCGCCCACTCCCAGGAAGACGATCAAGGCGACGTGGTACTTGTGCGGGAAGCGGCTAGCGAAGTCGCGGCCTAGCTCGCTCTTCCTCGCCTTGTAGCGATTGCCGACCGCCTGCAGGCGCGTCTCGAGGTCTCCGAGGCGTCGCTGGCTGGCCTGAAAGAAGGGCTGCAGCTTCGCGAGCCTAAGCGAGGCCTTCTCGTAGATCCGCTGGATCTGCCGCTCTCCGTGGGCGACCAGCGCCTGCTCGAACTGGGCGGGCTGGTACGATCCCATGTCCGGGATGTTCCGCTCGCCGTCTTTCTGCCCTTCAACCTCGATCTGGCGCTCGTCTGTGAAGGGACTGGATGCCTTCCATAACATCAGCGTCATCCCTCCGTCTGCCAGGCTAGCTCGGGGTTTCGTGCTTCCGCAGAGTGGAGTCCAGCTCGTCGATCAGGAACTTCACGTTGTCGAGCACCGTGTCTTCGGTCGAGGAGAGATCGTTCACCCTCTTCATCATCACCTGGTAGTCGGCTTTGAGCTGCGACAGGGTTTGATGGAGGCCGTCAAGGCTGGTCCGGAGAGCGTCTCGCTCTTGCTTGAGACCATGCCAGCGTTCGTGCAGCGACGACAGCTGGTCGCGCATGTCGGTGGAGTGCTCTACCAGCTCCCGGTACTCGGTAATCGCCTCGATGACTCGTTTGACTTCGGCGTCTTTCAGCATCTCTCACCTTCCAGGCTCGCGGGGCCAGCGAGCCGCCCCTCCTCAGGCGTTCATCGACTGAACCGACGACCGACTTGACGCTCGCCTCCAGGCGATCGAGACGCGCTAGCTCCGAGACGCGGTCTCGAAGACCGACAGATGAGATTCTTCTTTCTGCCTTACGACCGCTGCAGTCCCTCGAGTGTTGCCGGCGAATGCGCCTGCAAGGCGACACTTTGTTGTGGACTTGCGCCTACGTATGAGTAGCCTCTAGTTCAGCTAGGGGAGGGAAGCGAATGACGGCTACTCTGAGGACAGCGCTTGCCACGGTGCTGCTGGTGACGCCCGCGGTGGCTTCCGCGGACTTCTATCAATACGAGACCGAAGGTGGCGTCATCTCGTTCACGGACGACGCCGGACGGATCCCCGCCCGCTACGCGGACCGGGCAGAGAGACATGAGGATCGAGCGCTGGCGGACTACGAACGCCTGTCGGTCGCGCAGCATGGCGCATCCATTGCCACAGCGGCGACTACGCTGGACGAGCCCGAAGCACCAGCGGTCTCGGGCTCGGTGGAGCGAGAGAGGTCCGACGCTGGCGTCAAGGTCGGACTGCAGATCGACGACGAGATCGTGCTGCAAGTGGATCCGGAGCGGGACGAGCCGATCTACGTCGATCGCAGACGCTACATTACTCGCAACGGCATCATGACTCCGCACACGGTCGTCTCGCGAGGCAGCAGGCCCCTCATCTACATCAGCGACCGCCCGCACTGAGTCAGGAACCGAGAAACAGCGACAGGTCGGGTCGGATGTACCAGCGGCCCCGCTCCGGGTCGAAGCGCCAGACCTGCAGCTCGTCGACGCTCCGCTCGGAGAGGTTGGGGAGGCGGTAGAGTCGAAAGCTCGCCAGCACCTCCACCTCGTCGCGCGAGCTGCCAAGCTCGACCGTGACGATCTCGAAAGACGTGAAACGCAGAGGCGGATTCGCATCGCGGAAGGTTTTGAGGAACGCCGCGCGACGCTCACGATCCACCATCCCCACCGCCGCCTCCAGGCGTCCCCAGCGGAGGTTGGCGCCGTAGCGCTCAGCGGTCTCCCGCACCACAGCCACGCGCTTTGCCGGGATCAGGATCAGGAACTCGGACTCACGAAGCGGTTGCATTTCCCTGCCCAGACGGCGACTACGCGAGCGAAACCAGCCAGGCTCGGGACTGCAGATCTGACGACGAGCGTGCGAGCAGAGGGATCGCCGTTCCCGGGACGAGCCGATCGGATCGCACGGTAGATTACTCGGCATCATGCACGGTCGCCTCCCTCCTATCGGCCGCACGGGACCGCTCGTTGCGGGTCGAAGCGCCAGTCCAGGCACGCTCCGCTTTTGCGGAAGCGCTCCTCTAGGTCGAGCTTCGTCGACGGGTTCGTCGGAGTGCCACGTGCGGCGGTTCGCCCGAAGTTTTGAAGCGCCTGCTCACGATCCACCATCCCCACCGCCGCCTCCAGGCGTCCCCAGCGGAGGTTGGCGCCGTAGCGCTCAGCGGTCTCCCGCACCACAGCCACGCGCTTTGCCGGGATCAGGAACTCGGGGTTGCCCCTGCCAAGCGAGCAACCAGCCAGGCTCACAAGCGCCAGAATCAGGATCGGGACGAGTCGGCTCTGCATTTCCCTCCTATCGGACGGGACCGCTCGTTCACGAAGTGGCATTTCTACGCCCTAGGTTCGTACGGGGGAGTGTGTTGCCCGAAGCGAAGCGCCTGCTCCTGGGGCTGGACATTGGCGGCACGAAGACCGTCGCAGCCCTCGGGCGCGCGAGCGGCGAGATTCTGGCCCAGTCTCGCCGGGAAGATTGGGCGAGCGGTTCCTGGCAGACGGATCTCGAGACGCTCGAGGCGCAGGCGGCAGACCTGCTCCGAGAGGCAGGCGTCTCGACGCATGAGGTGGATGCTCTGGGCCTGTGCGCGCCGGGTCCCCTCGATCCTGTGCGCGGCGTGGTGCTGGAAGCCCCGAACCTACCCGGCTGGCACGAGGTCCCCGTCGTCGCTCAGCTCTCCTCCGCGCTTGGCCTGAAGGGCGGGCTCGAGAATGACGCCAACGCGGCGGCGCTGGCGGAGTGGCGCTTCGGGGCGGGGCAGGGCAGTGCGCACATGGTGTACCTGACGATGAGTACAGGAGTCGGAGCCGGCCTGATCCTGGACTCCCGACTCTACAGGGGCGCGCACTTCTCCGCGGGCGAGATCGGCCACGTTGCCATCGTGCCCGGTGGTCGCCCTTGCTCCTGCGGACTGCGAGGGTGTCTCGAGGCCTACACCAGCGGCGCAGGGTTGGCCGCGCGCATCCGGGAGGACGTCGAGGCCGGGCAGGCGGCCGAGATCCTCGCCCTGGCTGGGGGAGATCCGGCCAGGGTCAGCGCGCGGCTCTGGGCGGAGGCCCTGCGAGCGGGTGACCCGTACGCCCTCGGTCTGCGGGAAGAGTTCCTCGATCACCTCGCCATCGGGCTCGCGGGGGTGGTGATCGGCCTGGACCCCGAGTGCATCGTGCTCGGCACGATTGTCGAGCGAAACGCGGACCTGCTCATCGACGAACTACGCGTTCGTGTGTCAAAGCGACTCTGGCCGGTGCATGCTGACGTGCGCATTGTGGCGGGCGCGCTCGGGCCGAAGCGGCCCGCCTACGCCGCACTGTGTGCAGCAGGGTTGGTCGCCGATGACGCGGCCGCTGGATAGCGTGCCCGCCATCCTTCACGCCATACTTGAAGTTTTCCTGCGCTAATCGCAGCCCGCAGTTCGCGCATTAAATTCATGTAAAACGCGAGATTGTGGAGGCTCACGAGACGCTGAGCCAGGAACTCTCCGGAGCGGAGCAGGTGGCGTAGATAGGCGCGAGAGTAGTGTGCACAGCAGGGGCTGCTGCACTCCGGATCGAGCGGACCCCCATCGTCGCGGAAGCGCGCGTTGCGCAGGTTGATCCGTCCCTCTCGGGTGAACACGGAACCGTGTCGCCCGTCCCGCGTGGGGACGACGCAGTCGAAGAGATCTGCGCCGAGAGACACGGCCTCGATCAGATCCTCTGGCGGGCCCACCCCCATCAGGTAGCGTGGCCGCTGCTCCGGCAGCTCGGCGAGCACCACCCTTACCAGGGCGCGCCGTTGCTCCGGAGACTCCCCGAGTCCGAGCCCCCCGATGGCGAAGGCCTCAAAGCCGAGCGCAGCCGTTTCGCGAGCGCTCTCGACGCGAAGCTCCTCAGCGCCGCCCCCCTGCACGATGCCGAACAGCAGCTGATCGGCCCGTGTGGCCGCTGCTCGGCAGCGCTCAGCCCAGCGAAGCGTACGCTCCATCATCGGCCGCGCCTGCGCGGCGGAGCCCTCGCGCGGGATCGGCTCGAACTCGTCGAGGGCCACGATCAGATCGGCTCCGAGGCGTTCCTGGATCTCGATGCAGCTCTCCGGCGTTAGTTGCCGCGTCGACCCATCGATGGGGCTCTTGAACTCGACGCCGTCTTCGCTGCGGCGGCACAGATGCTCGAGCGAGTAGACCTGAAACCCGCCCGAGTCCGTCGCAATCGGACCGCTCCAGGCCATGAAGCCATGCAGTCCGCCGAGGCGGGAGATCGACTCCTCGCCCGGACGGAGGTGAAGGTGGTAGGTGTTCGTGAGGACGCCCTGGACCCCCACCTCGCGCAGCTCGCTGGGAGCGAGACCGCGCACCGCGCCGAAGGTTCCCACGGGCAGGAACGCCGGCGTGTCCAGAACACCGTGGGCCGTGTGTAGTCTACCGACGCGCGCAGCGCCGTCACCAGAGAGGACCTCGAAGCGGGGTGGGATCGCGGCTAGCGAATCCACATGGCGTCTCCGTAGGAGTAGAAGCGAAAGCCGTTGTTGATGGCGTGGGCGTAGGCGCGCTTCGTCGCCTCGACACCCGCGAAGGCCTGCACCAGCGCGAGCAAGCTCGAGCCGGGCAGGTGGAAGTTCGTGATTAGCGAGTCGACGACGCGGAACTCGTAGCCCGGCAGGATCACAAGGTCTGTGCGCCCGGACGCGGCCTGCTCTCCCGAGGTCTCCAGCGCGCGCACGACCGTGGTGCCGACGGCGGTCACCCGACCGCCGGCCACTCGCGTCCTGGCGATGGCCGCCGCGGTCTCCGGAGGGACGCGGAAACGCTCCGCCTCGATCCGGTGGTCCTCGAGTCGCTCACAGCGGATTGGTCGAAATGTGCCGGGCCCGACGTGGAGCGTGACCCGGGCCAGCTCCAGCCGCGCAGCGAGCTCGTGGGTGAAGTGGAGCGAAGCGGTGGGGGCGGCCACGGCACCTGGAATCTCGGCGAAGACGCTCTGGTAGTCTCCCGGGTCGCTGGCCAGGGGCTCGTCCCGCTGAATGTAGGGCGGCAGCGGCACCTCTCCGAGCTGCTCGAGCAGCTCCTCCTTGTCGAGGCGCAGGCGGCAGCTCCCACCTGGCAGGATCGTTTCGACCCGCGCCTCGAGCTCTCCGAAGCAGAGCGTGAGACCGGGCCGCAACCGCCCGCCCGTCCGGACCAGAGCAAGCCAGCTCCCATCGGAACCACGCTCCACGAGGAGGGCCTCCGCCCGGCCACCCGAGGCCTTGCGGCCGCGCAGGCGGGCCGGAATGACCCGGGTGTCGTTCACGACCGTGAGATCGTCGGGGCCGAGCTGTGTTGGAAGCTCGGAGAAGCGCAGCTCGCTGAGCTGTCCACTCGCACGGTCCAGCACCAGGAGGCGCGCCGCATCCCGCGGCTCGACTGGGCGCCGGGCGATCCGGGCCGGCGACAACTCGTACTCGAGGTCGGCCTTGTGGATCACTCCGCGGCTCCGACTCGAGGCCGAGACTGCAGCGCGGCCCGCGCCTCCGGGACCGCCGCGATCGCGTCGTAGGAGAAGATCGCCACGCCCATCGGCGCTGCTGCGAGCGCCGTCTCGAGCTGTGCGGCGGCGCGCTCGGGATCGGCGACGAACAGCCAGGAGCCGACACCGATCCACACGCGGTCGCCAGTGACGCCCCCTCGCAGGCCTCTGACCAAATAACGCAGAAGTGTGTCATCCCTGGTGTATGCCATGGCCACGGCAAAGTCGAGCCAACCCTGCTCGAGCCAGTGGCGCCAGTCCTGCAGCGCTGTCAGGTACGCTCGATCCGCGTAGCTGATGACCGCAGCGGAGTGCTCCCAGGTGGATGGAAGACGCGCGTCCAGGCGTCGCACGACCTCGTCGACCTGCTCGCGGCGGTAGCCGTCCCACGCGTCGCCCAATTGGAAGGCGCCGCGCTCGCGCACGAAGCCCGCTTTGGATGCGGCGCCGTAGCCGAAGTCGAGGCCGCGGAAGCGCGAGCCAGGGAGCATGGGCAGCGTGATGGGATGGCGAATGTAGTCCAGATGCAGACCGTCCAGATCGGGCGCGCTGCGCACCAGGTCGTCCACGGTCTCCTCGAGGTACTCGATTACTCCGGGGCCGGCGGGGTCCAGCCAGATTCCCGGGGTTCCCAGGCGCGTGTAGTCGGACGATCCGGGCACGTCGTAGCCGGGGTAGTCGAGCAGGTTGCGGCCGATGCGATCCACGAGTACGGCGTCGCGTCCCAATCGCGCCAGCAGCGGGGCAGACTCGTTTCGGGCGAGCGACAGTGCGTTGAACCAGGCGTGTACGCGCAGCCCCTCGGCGTGGGCTCGCTCGACGACGCGCGCGAGAGGATCGCCGTGCCCCGCGGCGCGAATCGCACGATAGGGCGCGTCGTCGGCTCGCTCCGACGGGAACCAGCTCTTGCCCGACCGATACACCTGCACGAACAGGTCGCTCACGTCGAGCTCGACGGCATCGCGAACGAGCTGGTCGATTTTGGCGGGGTCCTCCAACGTACGGTGTGTTCCCTCGGCCAGCACCCACAGCGCGCGGCGGGGCTCCGCGATCTCCGCACCGCGTTGGCCGCAGGCCAGGGCGAGAAACAGGAGAGCTGGCAGCAGACGCGGGCTCATGTCGGCGCTGAAACGTAGCAGACTGGGGCGGCCGCCCCGCTAATTGCAGGGACCCCGGCCAGCGTTACCCTCACACGAGAAGGGGCACGAGATGAGACACGGGGCAGAGAACCAGCACGCGTCCGCACGCGTGCGTGGGGGGCTCGCGCTAGTGCTGCTGCTCTGTACGGCGGCGGTCCCGGGCAAGATCGCGGACCCCGCGACGGTACTCGTAGAGGTTCGCCACGACTGGAGCGAGGGAGAGCTCGATCAGGCGCTGGAACGTCTCGCCGTTCTGGAAGAGAGCGATCTAGCGGATCACGTGGCCCTCATTCGGGCCCGGATCCTGCGCGAGCAGGGCAAGGTCGAAGACGCAGTTGCTGCGGCCCGGCACGGTTTGCAACGAGATCCTCCTTCCGAGGTCGAGTCGCGCCTTCACCACGAGATCGCGCAGCTCCGACTCGAACAGGGCGACCTGCTCGCTACCTACCGCGAGCAGCGGCTCGCGTGGGAGAGCTCGCGGGACCCGGAGAACTCCGCCTTGCTTATGCTGGAAGTGGCTCAAGCGTTCGACGGGAAGCCGCTGCCCGGAGATGCCCTGCGTCTGTACCGGGAGGTGTGGCAACGTTGGCCGCTCTCCGAGGTGGCCGAGCTGGCATACGATCGGAGCGTCGAGCTCACCGCGGCGACGGGAGCGCCAGAGCTGACGCTCGACTCGCTGCTCCAGCTCGCCGAGCGCCTGCGCGGCTCGGCCCGCTTCGAGCGCGCCCTCTCGATCTACGATGAGGTCCTCGCGCGAGCCGAGCCCGACACCGCAGACCGGGGCGAGGCGGAGAAGGGCCGTGCGAAGTGCCTCTTCAATCTGCGCCGCTACTCCGAAGCGAAGGACGCCTTTGCCCGGATCGCGGAGGCGGACCCCACGGACGGGGACGCGATCATCTACGTGGCCCGCTCGCTGGCTCGATCGGGCAAGACCGACAAGGCGCTCGAGCAGTTCGCGAGCGCCGCGAAGAGCGCCGACTCGGCGCTGCGCGTGCGTGCGCAGTACCTGAGCGCAATTCTGCTTCAGGACCGGCGCCCGGCGCGGGCCGAGGAGCTGTTCCGCGGCGTCGAGAAGCAACGCGTGATGCCCGAGCTCCGGCGTGCTGCGCGCTGGGAGCTGGGCTGGGCGGATCTGATGCGCGGGGAGCATCACGCCGCGCTCCGGCATCTCGGTCCGCTGACGCGTGGCTCCCAGTGGGACATCGAGGTCCAGAGGGCCCGCTACTGGCACGCGACGGCGCGCTTGGCGCTCGACGACCCGGCGGGCCTAGAGGAGCTGCAGCAGATCGCGCACGCGCTTCCCCTCTCGTACTACGGGCTCATCGCGTCAAGCCGTCTCGGCATGAATCCCCGACTGGAGTACTCCTTCGTCGGTGCGCGCAGGATCTCGGGCGAGGCTCGGTATGCGAACCGCGCGAAGCTGTTGCTCGACGCTGGCTTCTCCGATCTGGCGAGCGACGAGGTCGAGAGCTGGCTGCGCGGCTCGGACCTCGATCGGGAGTCGCGGCTCGTCGCGGCAAGGCTGCTCCACGCCCTCGGCGACCACTTCCGGGCGGTGCGAACGGTCGTCGACGGCTTTGGGGGAGCGCTCGAGCAGGGCATCGATCCTGCCTGGCGCGAGGCGTGGCAGCTGGCGTGGCCCCGTCCGTTCGTCACGCCCGTACAGCGCGCCACGGCAGAGTTCGAGTTCGATCCCGCCCTCGTGTACGCGGTGATGCGGGAAGAGAGCACCTACAGGCCGGACATCGCCTCTCCGGCGGGCGCGATGGGGCTCATGCAGATCATCCCGCAGACCGGCGACCGCATCGCGAGCTCGCTCGGGGTGCCGGCCTTCCAGGCCGACATCCTGCTCGAGCCCGCCACGAACATCCGCTTCGGCACGTTCTACCTGAAGCGGCTCATCGGACGCTTCCGCGGCTCGGAGGTGCTCGCGATCGCGGCGTACAACGCCGGGCCGAATATCGTGTCGCGCTGGCTCGAGCGGGATGGCCGACAAGCGAAAGACGCCTTCGTCGAGTCGGTCCCCTACAGCGAGACGCGTCGCTACCTGCGCCGCGTGGTCCGTTCGCTCCGCGTCTACCAGCTCCTCTACGACGCCCCCTGACGCTGGAAGGCTAGCCGTCGGGGGAGGGCGGACTCAACCCCGGTCCGGATTGAGCCGATCCGACGTATATGTGGAAATTCCTCCTCATCCTGTCGGTCGTCGGCCTTTGCGCGGGCGGCTTTCTGAACTACCGACGCAACGAGCACCTGGATGCCGAGCTCCAGAATCGCGTCTACGCCGATATGTCGGACGAAAACCTGGCAGCGCTGATCGTGGCGTACCAGGGGCAGGTGGCGTAGCTGGCCGCGCAGGTGAGCGAGGCCCCGTCGGGACAGGATGAGGTCGACGGCTTCGCGCCGTCCGACATCCACGGCAAGGTGCGAGGCTTCGAGAGCTTTCAGAAGTACAACCGGAAATGGCGCCATCACCGCGCGGAGCTGTTCGAGCAGGAGGCAACCCTGGAGGAGCTCCGGCGAGAGCAGTCCATCCGCGAGCGCGGACTCGACATGCCCTGGAATCGCGTGAAGCGCCGAGTTCTGACCCTGTAGGATGCGGTCGCCGCGCTAGGCGTTCACTCGTCGCCGGTGAGCTCGGATGCTACCTCGTTCGGATCGATCTGGTCGACCGGCTTGACCTTATCTTCGTCGGGCGGGACCGTCTTCTCGTTCTCATCGTCGAGCGCGGCCAGCGATGTTTTCGCGCGTTTCGCTCGCTTGGGGGTGATCTTCTTGCGGCCGGCCTTCTTCCTCGTCGCGCGCTTGCGTATCGGCTTCTTGTCGAACACGGGCGACTCTCGCTGATCGGCCTGGCACTTCGGGCAAGTGGGCTCGGGCCTCTTCAGGTCGTAGAACCTGATGCCGCAGGAGTAGCAGGTCCACTTCGTGCCCAGTCGTTCTTTCGCCTCAGGCTCCATCCGAAACGCCGCTCCTTCCGCGCCCTCACGCAACGCCCGGTCGTGACCCGGGCAGGGCTCATATAACATTCGCTGCCGCGACGGCAAGGTGCCGAGGTTATTTAACAGAATACTACTTATCGGTACCTGAGCCGGAGCCTGGGCTAGGACTCTCGGCCAGGTATTCCAAGGCCTCGATCCGGCGAAGCACCCCAGCTGACTGACCCGGTCGCTCTGTGGCCACGGAGAGCGATTGCTGGTAAGCGGCGATCGCCTTCTGGTACTCGTCGGCCCGCTCGTACGCTTCTGCCGCTGCGACCAGCAGCATGGGCCGACCCGGATAGGTCCTGACCTCGGCACCTCGCTCATAGCTCTGCGCAGCGGCGAGTGGCTCGCCCTGTTCATCGAGCACATAGCCCGCGAGGCGCAGCGCGATCGCGCGCTTCGGGTCATCCTCATCCAGTCCCACGGACAGCAACCGCAAGCGTTCGCTGGCGGCCTCGAGCCGGCCCAGGTCGATTTCCATCTCGGCGGCCCGGATCGCCGCAATCCCGGCGGCTCGGCTGCCCTCGCGCTCGGCGATCAAGAGCTCGAGCTCTTCGAGAGCGGCTTCGCGCGCGCGGCGGGCAATTTCCACGTTCGCGGGCTCGGGCGGCAGCGGCTCTCCGATCGGCGCGCCCATGGCCGCCCCGAACTGGGCCTCAATGTCTGCCAGGGCGTTCGCCGCCTCCTCCTCCTTGCCTCGAGCCAAGTCGTAGAGTACGGCCGCTACCGTGCCCACGACCAGCACCAGACCCAGGCCGATCGCCAGCGCGCGGGCGTGCTCGCGCGTGCGCTCGAACAGGGCCTCCAGCACCGCGTCGAAGCCCTTCTGCCGGGCTTCGGTGTCGCCGTGTTGCAGCGGTGGCCGGGTCATTGCCGTCGCGCTCTCCTCCGCCCCAATCCGCGCGAGATTCTAGCGCTCCCGGTCCGCTCTGCGCCGCGCCCGAAAACGTACGCGGAGCGGTGCCGAGCGCAGGCCAAATCGTTTTCTGAGGAACGACTCGATATATCGGCGGTAATTGACTGGAATCAAATCAGGATTGTTCACGAATACGAGGAATGTCAAAGGTCTACTAGAGGTTTGGGTCGCGTAGTAGAAGCGGGCTTGCCGCCGTCCCTTGAGCGGTGGGGCATAGCGCTTGACAGCATCCTCGAGGGCGCGATTCACCTCGGCCGTGGGGATGTCGAGGCGAAGCTCGGCCAGGAGCTCGAGCGCGCGCGGAATGAGCTGACCGACACGAAGTCCGGTCGTGGCACTCGTGCGCAGCACGACGGGATCCGGGACAAAGCCGAGCTTCCGCTCGAGCTGACCTGCGAGGGGCGCTTCCCTTTCGGTCCCAGCGACGAGGTCCCACTTGTTCAGGACCAGGACAAGGCCCCGGCCGCGATCCAGGGTCAGGCGCGCGATCTTCGCGTCCTGATCGGTGATCCCGACAGCGGCGTCAAGCACGAGCAGCACTAGGTCCGCCCGCTCGATCGAGCGCAGCGACATGAGCGCGCTGCCCCGCTCCAGATGCTGACGCCGCTTTCCGAGCCTGCGGATCCCGGCCGTGTCGACGAGCGCGATCCTCTGGCCGTCCAGCTCCAGGGTGGAGTCTGTGGCGTCCCGGGTTGTTCCGGGCTCCGCGGCCACGATGTTGCGCTCCGTGCCGAGTAACCGGTTCAGGAGCGACGACTTCCCCACGTTGGGCCGTCCGATGATCGCGATCCTCGGGCTCGAATCGCGCGGGGCTGGACGCAGCTCGATGGGCGGCAGCCGCTCTGCAATGGCGAGCTCGAGATCGGCCATTCCACGCCGGTGCTCGGCGGAGACGGGGAGCACCTCGGGGAAGCCGAGCGCATGGAACTCCGCGCTGGTCAGATCCTGGGGCGGCCCGTCCGCCTTGTTCGCCGCAACAATGACCTGGGACTTCGCGCGGCGCAGGAGCGACGCGATCTCGCTGTCCTGTGGGAGCGGACCGTCGCGCGCATCGACGACGAACAGGATCACCGTCGCGCTCTCCAGGATCTCGCCCACCTGGGCACGGATGGCCGCGGGAATGCCGGCCTCCGCCTCCGGATCCAGACCTCCCGTATCCACGAGCAGCACCTCGCGTCTTTCGATCCAGGCAGTCGCGGCCACGCGATCGCGAGTGACGCCGGGCGCGTCCTCGACGAGTGAGCGGCCCTGTCTCACCAGCCTGTTGAACAGCGTCGACTTGCCGACGTTGGCGCGTCCGATGACGGCGACCAGCGGCAGCGCGTCGGTCGGCTTTGACATGCTCGAGGCGCTCACGGCATCCTCACGCTCGCTCAGGGGGACTGGATGTCAAGTTTGCTACTCCGCGCCACGCTCGTCTTCGCTCTGGTCGGCCTGCTGCTGGCGGCCCAGACCCGTTCTGCCCGCGCCGACCCCTCGCAGCTCTGTCGCGCATTCAGCTCGATCACGCTGGCACCCACCGACATCCTACTGTCGCCGTATATCTCTGGTCGAGACGCGTACCACGCCCTGTCGCAGACGGGGGAGCCGTACAAGGTCTGGGTGTCGTTCCTGCCTAGCTACCCCGTCTTCATCGTCATCCAGGTGGGAGGAGCGGTGCTGCGGATCGTCTCGGGCGCCTTCGAGATCATGCCGGGTCTGGTCAGCCTCGTTACTGGGCAGGCCGGCGAGCCGCTCTTCGCCCAGCAGGACCAGGCTCCGCAGATCTATCGCAGCGAGGTCGGCCCCTGCCCCGTCCGCATCGGCACCAGCTACTGGAGCATTCTGTCCGGCTCCGAGCCGCGCTCACCCGCCGCCGAGCTCTCGCAGCCCATGGAGTAAGGCCGCTTCCGGAGCCTGGCCGCTCAGCCAGTGGAGCTCCGGCTCCGCCCGAAACCAGGTGCGCTGGCGTTTGGCGTAGCGCCGCGTTGCCAGCACGATCGCTTCCCGCGTCTCCGACTCGGTGCTGTGCCCTTCGAGCAGCCGAGCGACCTCGCGGTAGCCGATCGATCGAAGCGGGCGAAACTTTGTGGTGTAGCCAGCCGCGTGCAGCGAGCGAACCTCTTCGACCAGACCATCCGCGAACATGCGCTCCACGCGCGCCCGCAGCCTGTGCCACAGAGCCTTCCGCTCCAGGTCGATGCCCAGCCAGCGGACGTCGAAGGGACGATCGGAAAAGCCGTGGCCCGCGTGGACCTCGGAGGCCGGGCGGCCGCTGAGGCGGGAGATCTCGAGTGCGCGCACCAGACGCACCCGATCCCCGGCCGGGATCCGCGCAGCACTCACTGGATCGCTCTGATGCAGCTCCTGCTGGAGGGATCCCGTATCGCGAGCTTCGAGCTCGGCGCGCAGGTTGGGGTCGGCCTCCGCGTTCGAGATCAGGCCGCCTTCGAATGCACGGGCGTACAGGCCGCTGCCCCCGCACAGGATCACGCGCCGACCGCGCGCATGAATCTCGAGAGCGGCGTTGCGCGCATGCTCCGCGAAGCGGCCGGCAGACATCTCCGCGTCGGGGGACACGATGTCGATCGCGTGATGGGGAACCTCGGCCCGCAGCTCTCGAGACGGCTTGGCCGTGCCGATGTCCATGCCGCGATAGACCTGCAGCGAGTCGCAGCTGATGATTTCCGCGTCGGTACGTCGCGCCAGCTCGCAGGCGAGCTCGGTTTTGCCCGTTCCCGTGGGCCCGACGATTGCCAGCACCTGGGGCCGAGTGGGTGGCGGCGGGCTCACGACTAGCGGCGAAGAAAGCGGCGCCCGAGCTCGGCGCCGTCGAGCGTGCTCAGGATCGGGCGCCCGTGCGGGCAGTTCGGGAACCAAACGGTGTCGTCCAGAGCCTGGAGCAGGGAGCGGACCTCCGGCGCCTGGAGCCTGTCGCCCTTGCGTGTCGCGGCGTGGCAGGCGGCGGTCGCAAGGATGCCGTGCAGCGCCCCCTCCAGCCCGTCGCGCGCGTCCTGGGCGTCGGGATCGCGCAGCCCGCGCGCGGTCTCCTCCAGCAGCGCCGGCCAGTCGATCCGCGCGCCCGGCGCCAGCACGGCGGGCACCGAGCGGACGCCCACCCGCATGCCACCAGAGAGCGTACCCTCGCCGCCTTCGACCTCGAAGCCCGAGCGACCGAGACTCGCCCGGCTCGAGAGCAGCGCTTCCGCGTCGCTGCGCGGGAGCTCGAGCCAGATCGGCGTCAGGAGGTTCTGGCGCTCGAGCTTGCCGTCGAAGAGCGTCTGGCGCATGCGCTCGAACAGCACGCGTTCGTGGGCTGCGTGCTGATCCAAGAGGACGAGCTGGTCGGTTCCTTCAAGCACCAGGAAGGTGCCGAGGACCTGCCCCACGTAGCGCAGCGCTGCGAAGGAGAACGGGGCGCCCAGCGCGGCCGGCGGGGGTCTCAGCGGGAGCCCGGGAGCCCACGCGTAGTCCACCGCTTGCTCTTCTCCAACCCTCAATGCCTCCTGGGGGAACGTTGGGGGAGAGTGGGCGGCACTTCGTGCACGCACGCCCAACGCGCCGATCAGGCTGCGGCGGACGAGCGCGCTGATTGCGCGCGGGTCGCGGAAGCGCACCTCGGACTTCGCCGGGTGGACGTTCACGTCGACCTCCCCGAGATCCGCCTCGACGAACATCACCACGACGGGGTGCCGGCCCGGCGGGAGTGCGTCGCGGTAGGCCTGTCGCACGGCCTGCAGCAGGAGCCGATCGCGCACAGGCCGCGTGTTCACGAACAGGTGAACGTCGCTCGCCGTCCCCCGCGAGACGTCGGTGGGGGTTGCGAAACCGAATACCCGCGCCGTGGGCGAGCGACCCTCGACCTGGACCAAGCGGCCGCCGATGCTGTGCGGCAGGACGACCAGGGCCCGCTCCCGCGGGTCCGCCGTCGCGGGAAAGAAGAGGGTCCGCCGTCCGTCCCGCTCGAGCTCGAAGCGCACGTCCGGCCGCGCCAGCGCGATGCGCTCGATCCAGCGCACCACGTGGGAGGACTCGGTCAGCGCGGTCTTCAGGAACTTGCGTCGCGCCGGGATCTTGCCGAAAAGCTCCCCCACTTCGACGTGGGTTCCGACCGGACAGGCGAGCTCTCCCACGCGCTCGATGCCCGCGCCCGTGCCGACGAGCTCCACGCCAAGCGCCGCATCGGACCGCCGCGTTCGCATGCGCAGCGAGGCAACGGCCGCGATGCTCGGAAGGGCCTCACCGCGAAAGCCGAGCGTGGCGATGCGAGAGAGATCCTCCGCGTGCCTGATCTTGCTCGTGGCGTGGCGCCGGAAGGCCAGCTCCGCATCGGAGCGGCCCATCCCACGGCCGTCGTCGTCGACGGCTATCAGGCGCATCCCCCCCTCCGCGATCGCGATGCGGACGCGCGTGGCCTCGGCGTCGAGGGCGTTTTCTACCAGCTCCTTGACGACCGAGGCCGGACGCTCGACGACCTCTCCCGCTGCGATCTGATTGACGAGTTCGTCGGGTAGAACGCGGATCTCCGACACCTTTTCCCCCCTGTCAGGCCTCCGGACGCGGTACGATTGTGTTGCCAGAAGGTACCATGCACTGGGGGCATCCCATCCCGGGCTGCTCGAAAGGACGACCGGTGATCCTGGTCAACTTCTTGGGGAATGGGGGGAGCAGCAATGTCGAGCTTACCGAGCGCGTCAGAAGGCGTTGCGGGGGCGTCGGAGCACGCTTCGGGAGATGGAGGTAAGCTCCGCCGGAGCGAGCGGCTCGTCGGGACCAGCCGCTCGGTGCAGCGCGCTCAGGAGCAGATAGCCGTCGCCGGGCGCGGACGCTTTCCGGTCTTCATGACCGGCGAAGAGGGTCTGGACAAGGAGCTCGTGGCACGCCTGATTCACGCCGCCAGCGAGTGGGCTTCGGGAGGCTTCTTCGCACTCGACGCCTCCCTCGTTCCGGAGGCGCTCCTCGGTCGGGAACTCTTCGGCAGCGAGGATGGCGCGATCTCCTCCCTGCCCTCGGAATCGACGGGGGCTTTTGGTCGGATCGGAGCGGGCACGGTGCTGCTCGAGCACCTGGAAGCCGTTCCCAAGGAGCTACAGCAGCTGCTCAGCACAGCCATCGAGGAGGGCCGCTTCCGACGCCTGGGTGGGGGGGAGCCGCAGCCGCTCGAGTGTCGGCTGATCGGCTCCAGCACGGAGTCGCTCACCGCGCTGACTGCGGATGGACGCATAGTGCCCGAGCTGGGCAGGCGCCTGGTGCTCAGCATCGAGCTCGAGCCGTTGCGCGAGCGGCGTGAGGACATCCTGCCGCTCGCGGCGCACGCGCTGGCGGAGGCACGAGAGGAGATCGAGGCTGAGCTAGGACGTCAGTGCCCGGTGCGAGGGTTTACGCGTGAGGCGCTGGAGCGGTTGCGCGATCACGACTGGCCCGCCAACGAACGGGAGCTTGGCGAGCAGATCCGTTCTGCGCTGCGGCTGGCCCGCGGGGAAGAGGTGGGGGGCGAGGATCTCTTGCTCGGGACGGAGGCGTCGACGGAGGAGATCGCGTCGTTCCGGGATGCCAAGCGCGCGTTCGAGCGTGCCTACGTGACGCGAATTCTGCGGCTCTGCAAGGGGAACATCAGTCGGGCGGCGCGCATCGCCAAGAAGGACCGCAAGGATTTCTACGACGTGATGCGGCGGAATTCAATTAACCCGCAGGAGTTTCGGAACTAGGTGTGGTTCCTAAGCACGTTGTTCACGGGCTTCTCTGAGCCGGCTGATCGGGGGGTTCATTCCGAGGGCTCTGTGGGGTCTCTTGTGATTGTAGTGCTTGAGCCAAGGCCGGAGTGCAGAGGTTCTGAGAGCTGAGGTCCTATAGGGACGTTTGTACGCCCACCTCTGGGTCAGGGTCTGGATGAAGCGCTCGGCCTTGCCGTTGGTCTTGGGTGTGTAGGGCTTGGTGAAGATTTGATTGATCTCGCGCTCGTAACAGAGAGCCGCGAAGCGCTTGGACCTGTAACAGGGCGCGTTGTCGGTCATGACCTGCTGGACCCCGATGCCGCGTGCCCGGTACCAGGCCAGGGCCCGACGCAGGAAGGCCGTAGCGGTCTTGGCCCGTTCGTCGGAAAGCACTTCGGCGTAAGCCAGCCGCGTATGGTCATCGATGCAGACGTGGGCGAACTCCCAGCCGATGCCGTATACCCGCTTGGAGCGATCGCCGTGGATGCGATGCCCAACCCCGCGGATCCGAGCCAGTTTCTTGGTGTCCAGGTGGAGGAGCTCGCCGGGGGACGCTCGCTCGTAGCGCCGCACCGGCTCCTCGGGTTCCAGGCGCGAGAGCCTGTGCAGTCCCAGACGTCGGAGGATCAGAGAGACGGTCGAGAGCGGGATGGAGGTCCGGGAGGCGATCTCGGAGGCCGTCCAGCGGCGACGACGTAGCCGCTCGACACGTCGGACGACGCGGGCGGGCGTGCGCCGCGGGATCCTCCGGGGCCTCGAGCGCCGGTCCGCCAGGCCCGATCGGCCTTCGTCGCGATACCGGGCCAGCCACTTGTAGGCCGTCCGTAAACTGACACCTGCCGCCTCTGCAGCTTCCGAGACCGTCCAATGCTGTTCGCGGACGCGCTGCACGAGCAGCCAACGACCGGAGGGCGTCGTCCTCGCGTTAGGATGGAGCTTCATTCAGGTGCTTTCCTCTGAGGCTGGGGGTTGGTGGTACAAACCCTTTTCTCAGAGGAGCCCTGGATGAACAACCTCCTTGGGAATCACAACTAGGGACGTCAATCCGACCTCCGGCCCTCTAGCCGTTCGTGGGCCGCTAGCGCGGTCGTTCCAGGAGCTGGGCCGCTCCGCGTCTAGGTTTGTTTCATGTGCTTGAGGAGGCGGAGGGTGGCTCGTTTGCCCGTTTCGACGCCTGGTTGGTCGAAGGGGTTTACGCCGTAGAGAGCTCCCGCGAGGGCGGTTTGGTATTGCTGCATGAGCAGCAATTCGCCGACGATCTCTGGGGTGATGCGCGGGAGGTGGAGCTCGACCAGGGGGCGACCGGCTTCGAGGAGGGCCTCGCGGGTGCCTTCGGCTTCGGCCCTCATGATTTCGCCGAGATCGCGGCCGTATATCACGGGGGATTCGGTGCGGCGGGCGATGCGGCGGCGGACGCGGAGCTTGTCTACCAGAACCAGGGTGTAAAGCTTGTCGTCGGGGCCGGCGACGTAGAGCTGGATTTGCGAGTGCTGATCGGTGGCGCCGCGGGCGATGACGGGGGTGGCGCCCTTCCCTGCCTTGCCGAGGCTCTCGGCCCAGATCTGGCGGAACCAAGCGCCAAGTGGGAGAAGGGCGTCCGCGTAGATCATCTCCACGTGGATCGCGCGGCCGCGACGCTCGTGCAGGAAGTGGGTGGCTGCGAGTCGACCCGCGGGGCCCGCGAGCGGGTCGCGGCGGCAGCGCGCCTCCATCGCGCGCGCCCCTGTCAGTACCCGACTTACGTTCACACCGCACAGTGTCGGTACGAGAAGCCCGCTCGCCGTGAACACGGAGAAGCGCCCTGCGACGTGCTCGGGAAAGGTGAGGACGTGGGAGATGCCCTCCTTGCGCGCGTACTCCGCCAGCTCGCTCCTTGCTTCGGTGGTGACGATGAAGTGGTCGAGCCTTGCCCGCTTTCCCCACGCGCTGCGCAGGGCCGCGAGCTGCGCGAGCGTTTCGAGGGTCTTGCCCGACTTGCTGACCACGTGAACGAGCGTGTGGCGCGGGTCGAGGCGCTCGAGAAGGGCGCCGAACTGCTCCGGATCGACGTTGTCGGGGAAATGGCTGCGCAGGACGCCGCGCCTTGCGTTCGATCCTGGCGGCAGGAGAGCGGCGCACAGGGCCTGGGCGCCGAGCGAGCTGCCGCCGATCCCGAGCTGTACTACGTCGGTCACCCTCGCCGGCCGCGCCCTGCAGTAGCGTCGTATCTGCCGTAGAAGTCGCCCGTCGTGAGGCAGGCGCAGGAACTCACCGTCGGCGGAGTCGTACAGGGCCCTGCGCGCGGAGCGCAGCGTTGGTGCGTGGGTCTGGAGCTCCGCTCGCTTGATGCCAGCGCGGCGTAGGTCCACCCGCAACTCCCCCATCGAACCTCCACCTCGAGTGCTAAGCTCAGCGCGCATGATAGCCGCCGTGATCCAGATCACATCGGGGAGCGATCCAGAGCGCAACCTCGAGACCGCCACCCACTGGATCGAACGCGCGGCCCAAGCCGGGGCCCAGCTCATCGCGCTGCCAGAGAACTTGCTTGTCATGCGCGAAGAGTTCGACACGGGGCCGAATCCCTTTGCCCAGGACCTGGCTGGTCCGCTGACGTGCCTGCTCCGCGACCTGGCGCGACGCCTCGGAGTCGTGATTGCGGGCGGCACCTTCCCGGAGCGGACGGACGACGCCGCGCGTGTGTACAACACGTCGGTCCTGATCGACAGCGACGGCGAGATCCGGGGCGTCTACCGCAAGATCCACCTGTTCGACGTAGAGCTCCCCGGCGCATCGCTACACGAGTCGCGCACGGTGGCACCCGGCAGTGAGCTTGTCGTGGCGGACACCTCGCTCGGCGCGATCGGCCTTTCGGTCTGCTACGACATGCGCTTCCCGGAGCTGTATCGCAAGCTGGCGGCGCGGGGCGCGCGCATCCTCCTCGTACCGTCCGCGTTCACAGTCCCGACCGGGCGCGATCACTGGGAGGTGTTGCTGCGGGCCCGGGCGATCGAGAACCAGTCCTTCGTGCTCGCCGCCGCGCAGTACGGGGAGCACAACACGACGCGGCGCTCTTACGGACGCTCACTCATCGTCGATCCCTGGGGCACCGTGCTCGCCACAGCGGCCGACGGCGAGGGAATGGCGCTGGCGGAGCTGGACTTCCAGCGTCTGGAGGACATCCGGGCCCGCCTACCGGCACTCAAGCACCGGCGCCTCGACATCTAAAGCGGAGGCGATGCGCTGCCGATCGCCGACCTGTGAGGGAAGCTGAGCTGATCCTGCGTCGCGAAGGCCATCCAGAAGAGATCTTTCAGCTCCAGTCGGCTGAGACCCTGATCGGCCGCGCCCCCACGAACGATCTGCGCTTCAAAGACGAGAGCATGAGCCGCGAGCACGCTGTGATCCTCTGGGAGAACGACATCTACACGATCGAGGATCTCCAGAGCACCAACGGAATCCGAGTCAACGGCAAGAAGCAGCGCTCGGCCGAGCTCCAGGATGGCGACGAGGTCTGGATCGGGCAGACCCGCATCACCTTCGTCCTCAAGTAACCCGAGCTGGGCAAAGATCTTCCCCTTTTCGGCGGCTCCCGCCTCCTTGCCCTCGTCGCGGCGCGTTCGGCGCTTGTGCGCAGGCACGGGCCTTGCGTGTTCCGGAGTCATGAAGATCCAGAACCTGACCGGACGTGCCCTCTCAGTCCTCCGCAAGACGCTGGCCGAGACCGCCGAGCCCGAGTGCACCCGCTTCCTGGTGTCGGACGCGGTGGTCGTGCAGGAGGGAAACCACTTTGCGATCGAGGTCGGTGCTGGCGATCGCGCTGAGCTCGAGGCGATCAGGCTCCGTCTCGCAGGACGCTGCGACTGCGGGGCGCCGCTGTCCAGGCGCGGCGAGCAACTGCTTTGCAGGACGTGCAGCCGCGAGTACCGCTGGCAGTAGCTACACCTGCAGCTGCTCCTGCATGCGCTTCCAGCCTTGCGCGACGAGCCGCGTGACCTCCTCGGGAGTGTCGACTACCTGAAATAGCTTCAGATCGCGCTTCGCGATCAGGCCGCGGCGCAGGGCAACGTCATGCAGCCAGTCGACCAGACCGCTCCAGTAATCCGAGTCGACGAGGATCACAGGGAAGTTCTTCATTTTCTCCGTCTGCTTGAGCGTGAGGCACTCGAACATCTCGTCGAGTGTCCCGAAGCCGCCAGGGAGCCCGACGAACGCGCAGGAGTACTTCACGAACATCACCTTGCGCGCAAAGAAGTAGTCGAAGTGGATGATTGTGTCCGCGTACGGGTTCGAGTCCTGCTCCCGGGGCAGCTTGATGTTTAGGCCGATCGAGGGCGCGTCCGCGTCCTTGGCGCCGCGGTTCGCGGCTTCCATCGCTCCTGGCCCACCACCCGTGACGATCGCGAAGCCCTCCTCTGCGAGACTGCGGGCGATCTCGCGGGCGAGGGCGTACGTGGGATGAGAACGCTGGACACGCGCACCACCGAAGATGGAGACCGCCGGCCAGATGGGGCCGAGGGTCTCGAAGCCCTCGACGAACTCGGCCATGATCCGAAAGATCGTCCAGGTGTCCTTGCTGCGGAGTTCTCTCACCTTCCCGAGAACTATCGGAGCTCTCGGTGACGGAGTTGACGCCGCGCGGGAACGCGCGACATCTGCCTCAGTTGAAGAAGATCTCCGCCAGCGCGATCAGCTCGGGATCTACGGCCTTGGGCTCGGCGACGGCGCGCTGCAGGTCGACCGCGAGGACCTTGTTTCCTCGCAAGGACACCATGGTTCCAAATTGGCCCCGGTGCACGAGGTGGCAGGCGAGAGATCCGTAGCGCGTCGAGAGCACGCGATCGTAGGCCGTCGGCGTTCCGCCGCGCTGGACGTGGCCCAGCACCGTCACGCGCGTCTCGAAGCCTGTCTCCGCGCCGATACGTTCCGCCAGCGCATGGCCGATCCCGCCGAGCAGTGCGTGGCCGAACTCGTCCGTACGAGAGGCGCGGCCGCCCTCGAGCGTCTGGATGCGCGCACCCTCCGCGACCACGATGATGCTGTAGTTTCGGCCTCTTGCAGCGCGCTCGACCACGGCGCTGCAGATCTGGTCGACGCTCACCTCGCGCTCGGGGATCGCTATGTAGCTGGCTCCCCCGGCGATCCCCGCGTGGATCGCGATCCAGCCCGTGTGGCGGCCCATCACTTCCACCACCATGACGCGGTTGTGGCTCTCAGCGGTGGTGTGCAGGCGGTCGATGGCCTCGGTCGCGATCGACACCGCGGTGTCAAAGCCGAAGGTGTAGTCGGTGGCGGGAATGTCGTTGTCGATCGTCTTCGGGACTCCCACGATGGGCCAGCTCTGCTCCCGGTGCAGTCGGGCTGCCACACCGAGGGTGTCCTCACCGCCCACCGCGATGAGCGCATCGAGACCGAGGCGCTTCCAGCTCTCGGCCATCTGCCCGAACACTTCGGGCGTCCGGTACGGGTTCGTGCGCGAGGTGCGCAACACGGTGCCGCCAACGCGCAGCAGCCCGCGAACTTCTTCGGGCTCGATCGTGCGCGTGTTGTCCTCCACGAGTCCGCGCCAGCCCTCGAGGATGCCCACCACGTCGCTGCCGCGGGCCGCCGCGCAGCGGACCACCGCCCGAATGACCGCGTTCAGGCCCGGACAGTCTCCGCCCCCAGTCAACAATCCGATCCTCATGGCCGCGCGAGTCTCGCCCCTGCGCGGGGAGTGTCAAGCCGGCTCCGGTCCCCGGCCTGCGTTATCCTGTCGTCGATGACGACGACGAGTGCCGCCCCCAACCGGCCCGAGGAAGCCGAATTCGTCGGGCGCCTGCGAGCCGGCGACGAAGACGCCTACACGGAACTCGTAGGCGAGCAGGCCGGGCGGCTGCTCGCCGTGGCGCGGCGCATGCTCGGGAACGAGGAGGACGCGCACGACGTGGTCCAGGAAGCGTTCCTGTCGGCCTTCAGGGCCATCGATCGCTTCGAGGGCGGCGCGCGCCTCTCCACCTGGTTACACCGCATCGTCGTGAACGCCGCCCTCATGAAGATCCGCTCGCGCAAGCGGCGCCCGGAAACTCCGATCGACGAGCTGCTCCCGACCTTTCTCGAAGATGGTCATCAGACCACCACACCAGTAGAGTGGAAGAGAACGGCGCAGGACGTGCTCGAGAGCCAGGAGACGCGGGCGATGGTGCGCGGGCTGATTGACGAGCTACCGGAGATCTACCGGAACGTTCTGATTCTGCGCGACATCGAAGAACTCGACACGAAGGAGACTGCCGGCCTGCTCGAGATCACGCCGAACGCCGTCAAGATCCGTCTTCACCGGGCCCGGCTAGCGCTACGAACGCTGCTGGACCCGCACATGCGCGAGGGAGCCGAGGGATGACCTGTCGAGAGATGGTGGAGTTCTTGACCGACTACTCGAACGGGGAGCTTCCCCCCGCACAGGCCCGCATCTTCGAGGAGCACCTGGACTGCTGTCCGCCGTGCCTGGATTATCTCGAGACCTACAAGACCACGGTCCGGCTCGGAAAGGCGGTCTGCCAGATCCCGGACGGGCCTCCGCCGGAGGACGCGCCCCAGGAGCTGCTCCGGGCGATCCTGACGGCGCGAAAGGCCGAGACCGCCCGCTAGTCTGGGGACCCGTCGCGCGAGCGATCCTCCTGCGGGTCAGCGACCCACGAGCCGCTGACGACCACCCGCCTCCGCTCAGGCCTTGCGGCCTTCGCTGCGCGCGGCGCTCTCGCGCCGCTTGCACCTGCGGGACCTACCCTTCGCCAAGCCGACACAGGCTGCGGAGAAAGTGACTGGGTTGGGCGGGACGCCTCTGACGGGAGGCGTGCCGAGCAGGGAGAGGGATCGCCGTTCCCGGTACGAACCGGTTCGGTGTCGCACGGGTAGATCTTGCGGGATCATGAGCTATGTCGCCTCCAACAGGTTGCGGATACGGACCAGGTTGTAGGCCGCAGCAGTGAAGGTGAAGACCCAGCCGACCCGATCCGTGCCCCGGTGCCGGGTCTTGCGCATCAAGCCCACCGTCTTCATCCAGCCAAACACCTCCTCCACCCGTTTGCGGAAGCGCTGGCTCACCTCGTAGCCCGGGTGTCCTGTGGTCCTTCGATCGATCGCGCTTCGGCGGTTCGTCGTGTTCTGTGCCACGTGCGGGGTAACGCTCCAGGCCCGAAGCGCCTGCACAAAGCTCTTGGCGTCGTAGCCCTTGTCTCCAGCCAGGGTGATCCGGCGAGCGCCCCCCAGACCCAGCACCATCTCGAGAGCCGCTTCGCGCTCCGCATACCCCGACGCCTGAGTGAGCTTCGCCGCCACCACCAGGCCGTTGCGGTTCTCCGTCACGACGTGTCCCTGATACGCGAGCCGCGCGCCCTGGCCCCTCATCCCCGCCAGTCGGGCGTCCGGATCCGTCCTCGACGCATGCGTCTGGTTGCTCCGCTTCTCGCCCCGGAAGTTGACCGTCGGGTTGCCCGGGTCGTCATCGTCCCTGCGCTTCTCGTCCTTGCGCACGAAGCTCTTCTGGCTCGCCCACGCCTCGATCAGCGTCCCGTCCACCGTGAAGTGCTCCGATGACACCAACCCCTCCGACTCCGCCTGCGCCAGCACCGCCTCGAAGAAATGCTGAGCGATCTCGCCCTTCAGCAGCCGTTCCCGATTCTTGGTGAACACCGTCGCGCTGAACACCTCATCGTCCAGCTCCAGGCCCACGAACCAGCGGTAGAGCAGGTTGTAGTCGATCTGCTCGATCAGCTGGCGCTCGCTCCGGATCGTGTACAGCACCTGCAACAGCAGCGCCCGCAACAGCTGCTCCGGCGGGACCGACGGTCGGCCGACCCCTTTGGCGTAGATACCATCGAAGCGTCGCGACAGCTGCTCCAGCGCCGCGTCCACCAGTCGCCGGATCGCTCGAAGCGGATGGTCCTCGGGAATCCGGGACTCCAGCGATACGTAGCTGAAGATCCCACCCTGGAGCGTCTGCGGTCCTCTCACATCTCCCCCTTGGGGCTTCCCTCAAAGGTACCCTTCGATGAGGAGTTTTTCAGCAGCCTGCTAGGCGTCCTCGAGGGTCCCGCCGCAGCTGGATCCCGCCCCCGCGGTGCAGCCGAAGCAGTGCGAGGCCGTCGCGATGGGCTCGCCTTCCAGCTCGGAAAGGCTCTCGATCTCCCACAGCGTCCGCCGCTTACCAGCGAGCGGAAGCTCGAGTGCCAGGTTGAAGTCGCAGTCGTAGAGCTGCCCATCGTGTCCCACCGAAACGAGCGTTCTGCACATGACCTGGGCGACCACGCGCGGGTTGAAGTGGTTGACCAGCAACGAGAGGTACTCGGAGGCCTGGCCCCTGCGCACCAGCATGTCGCCGAAGCGTTTGATCGGCATGTTCGTGATCGCGAGCAGGCGATGGAACTCGACCCCGAAGCGCTCCCCGAGCTCGACCTTGTACTCGTTCTCGAGCTCGGCCTGCGGAGGCGGGAGCGAGGGACCCAGCGGGTTGTACACCAGGTCGAGACGCAGCTCTGAGCCCGGGCGACCGTAGCCTAGGCCGTTCAGCCAGCGTAGTGCCTCGATGCTGCGATCGAACACGTCTCGCCCGCGCTGGCTCTCGACGTTCTCCTTGGTGTAGCAAGGCAGCGAGGCGATCACCCGCACGCTGTTCTGCGCGAAGAATGCCGGCAGGTCTCGATACCCTGGCTCGTGGAGGATGGTGAGGTTGCAACGGTCGATGACCTCGAGACCGAGCGCCCGTGCGCGTGCCACCAGGACCCGAAAGCGCGGGTGCATCTCGGGAGCGCCACCCGTGAGGTCGAGCGTCCGCACGTCAGGACTCGCCTCGAGGAGCTCGAGCACACGCGCGACCACGGCATCGTCCATTGTCTCGGTGCGTTTGGGGCCGGACTCGACGTGGCAATGGTGACAGGCGAGATTGCAGCGCAGCGTCACGTTCAGCTGCAGGGTGTCGACCCGTGCCCGGACGAACGGCTTCAGCCCGTGGCGCCGCAGCACCTCGTCGAGGTTCGCCTTCTCCATTCGTACTCCAGAGGCCCGCGCGGACCCAATGGTAGACCCTTTTCGCCCCCTGGCACACATCAAGCCGCCTCGGCCGCGGGCCGATAGTCCCGGCGACTGGGGGGTGGAAGGCCGATGCCGAAACGCGCGGGCGGAATCGAGCGACGCAAGCTCAAGCGCAACGTCACTCGCGTCCCGGCCTCGTTCGAGTCCGGCGAGCTGCGGGGAACGGGGCACATCAAGAACGTGAGCAAGGGCGGCCTCTTCCTGCGCTCCGAAGCGCTGCCCGAGCCGGGCAGTGAGGTCCGCGTCATCTTCCACACCCAGAAGGGGCGCAAGATAGAGGTCCAGGGTATCGTCGTCTGGAGCACGACAGAGCTGGAGCATCCAGACGCTCGCGCGGGCTTCGGCGTGCGCTTCGAAGGTGCGTCGGAGCAGTTCCTCGAGTTCTACGAGAAGATCCTGTTCTACTAGACGCGGCTGGCGCTCCCGGTAGGATTCGAACCTACTACCCTTCGCTTAGGAGGCGAATGCTCTATCCAAATGAGCTACGGGAGCACACCCGCAAGTAGTAGACGTTCTCCGCTCCGACGACAACGTCGGTCCCGTTCCAAACTAGAGCAAGCCGTCTTCGCGTAGGTCCAGGAAGGAGGCCTGAAAGGCTTTGATCACAAGGTCGACGTCTTCCGGTGTATGGGCGGCAGAGAAGAACGCCAGGTGAATGCCCGGAACGATCACCCCGTGGTTCATCAGGTGCAGGTAGAACTGTCGCTCGGCCCTTCGGTTCTCGCTCGTGATATCCCGCGATCCGCCGATCTCTCCGCCCTGAAAGATGAGGTGGAACATCGACGCCGCGTTCATGACCTGCGCCGGGATGGCGTTGTCGCGGCAGAAGCCGTTGACGGCTTCGGCGAAGCGATTGCCTTGCTCCCGCAGGTAGGGGTAGAGGGTGTCCCTGTGCTCTCGCATGTAGCTCAGCGCTGCAACTCCAGCGGCCATCGTCAGCGGGTTTCCAGAGAAGGTTCCGCCTGAGAAGATGTAAGAGGCATTGTCCTTGCCCGTAAAGCCGTTCATGACGTCGGCCCGACCGCCCACCGCGCCGATGGGCAGGCCGCCGCCGAGCCCCTTGCCAAAGGTCCCGAGGTCGGGGCTGATGTCGTAGTACTCCTGGCAGCCACCGTACTGGATGCGGAAGCCCGTGATGACCTCGTCCATGAGGAACAGCACGTTGCTCTCGCGACAGACGTCAAGCAATCCATGGAGAAAGTCGCCGGTGTCCAGCCGCGGGTTCGAGCTCTGCACCGGCTCGATCAGCACGATGGCCAGCTCGTCTTTGTGCTCCCGGATCAGATCGTAGGCGGCCGGGTCGCGATAGGGGAGCATGATCACTGTCTCGTCTTTGATCACGTCGGGCACGCCACCGCCCAGGACGCGCGTGGCAGGGCGCGAGCGCGGGCTCTTGCTATCCGCCTTGACGAGCGCGTAGTCATGGACCCCGTGGTACGAGCCGTCGAAGAGCGCGACCTTGCTCCTGTTCGTGAAGGCGCGGCCAAGGCGAATGGCGTACATGGTGGCCTCGGTGCCGGAGTTCGTGAACACCACGGTGTCGACGCAGCGCCCCGCCTCCTGCAGCAGCTCGGCGAGCTCCGCCTGCCTAGCGTTGTGAATGCCGAAGTGCCAGCCGCGCTCGAGCTGCTCCGCGAGCGCATCTTTCACGGACTGCGGTCCATGCCCGAGCACCAGGGGGCCGAAGCCGCCGGTCAGATCGATGTACGTATTCCCGTCGAGGTCGGTGACGCGCGCGCCCGCGGCGCTCTCGATGTAGATCGGGTGGGGCATGGTGACCGTCTGCACCACCTCCATCGCCAGCACTTTGGATCCCCGCGCCTTCGCCTCGGCTGACCGGGGAGTGCGAGCCGCGAGACTGTCGCGCGCGCGGGCGAAATTTTTCTCTTCCGTGCGTTCGGTCTCGGAACTCATGGTGGTCCCCGCTGCTGATGGAGCGATCCAGCACCGTCTCCGCCCCGGAGGTAGACTATCACACGCGATTCACCCACGGTGTGCGATGCCGGTGCCTCGCGGAAGGAGACAGACGTGATCGAACGCACACACGAGATCGAGACCATGGACGGCCGGATGGAGGGATTCGCGGTTCACCCCGAGGGCCAGGGCCCCTACCCTGCCGTGATCCTCTACATGGACGCCCCGGGCATTCGCGAGGAGCTGCGCGAATTCTCGCGCCGCATTGCGTCCCAGGGCTACTACGTACTCCTTCCGGACATGTACTATCGCCTGGGTCGGCTGCGCTTCGATCTTGCCGGGGGTGACGCGGAGCGCACGCGCATGTTTTCCGCCATGGAGAGCCTGAGCAACGAGCTCGTCGTGCGCGACACCCGGGGGATGCTGAGCTTCCTCGAGGACCAGCCGCAGGTGGCAGCAGTCCCCAAGGGCTGCATCGGCTACTGCATGAGCGCTCAGTACGTGGTTGCTGCCGCCGGAAGCTTTCCGGAGGACTTCGCCGCGGCGTGCTCCCTGTACGGCGTCGGGATCGTGACGGATGACGCTGACTCGCCCCACCTCCTGGCCGATCGCATCCGAGCCGAGCTCTACTTCGGCTTCGCAGAAACCGACCCGTGGGTGCCGGACAACGTGGTCCCCGAGCTGATCGCCGCACTCGACAAGCACGAGGTCCGCTACCGGATCGATACCTGGCCCGGAACCGAGCACGGCTTCTGCTTCCCCGAACGGGACGCCTACGTAAAGGACGCCGCAGAGCGCGTGTGGGAGCGCGTCTTCGCTCTCTACGCCCGCCGCCTCCGCTAGCGGCGCCGCTCTCTCTGCGGCTGCCGGTCTACTGCGAGGTGGCGCGCAGGCGTCGGTTCGAGGAGTTGTTCGCGATGTCGATGCCTCGCTGGGCGGTGACGCCGGCGGAGCGCTTCATGCCCTCGAACTCCTTGCCGAGCGTCTTGCCCTGCAGGTAGCGCGCGTAGATCCCCTCGCTGATGACCGCGAGCTTGTAGAGCGCGAGCACCTGGCAGAAGTCGATCGCGGACACGTCATGACCGCTCCGCTTCGCGTACTCCTCGATGAGGTCTGCGCGCTTGAGGAACCCAGGGCGCGCGGTGACGCTGGGCAGCGAGTCCCGCCGAAGGTCTTCTTCCTCGTACCAGTAGATCAGGGTGTAGCCAAGATCGGCGAGGGGGTCGCCGAGGGTCGCCATCTCCCAGTCGAAGATCGCAACGATCCGGCCCGGGTCGTCCGGGTCGAGCGCCATGTTTCCGAGTCGGTAGTCGCCGTGCACGATCGTCGGCGGGGGCGACTCGGGCAGAGCCGCCCGCAGGCGCACGATCAGATCATTGATCTCCGGCAGCTCATCGGTCTTGGAGCGCTCCCACTGCTGCGACCAGCGGCGCACCTGCCGCTCGATATATCCCTTCGGATGCCCGAAGTCTCCGAGACCGACCGCCCGGTAGTCGACAGCATGGAGCCGCGTCAAGGTCTCGACCAGGTTCAGGCTGACGCTTCGGCGCTCCTCGCTGTTCTCGGCGTAGCCCGCGGGAATGTCGTCCGAGAGGACGCCCCCCGGGCAGTATTCCATCACGTAGAACGGCATGTCGTTGACGTCGCCGTCCTCGCACAGCGCGTATGTGCGGGGAACGGGTACGTTCGTGTCCCACAAGGCGGTCAGCACCTTGTACTCACGGGCCATGTCGTGCGCTGTGGGAAGTACGTGGCCCAGCGGCGGACGGCGCAGGACCCACTCCGCGCCGCCCCCGCGCACCAGATAGGTGATGTTCGAGCGCCCACCGCTGATCTGCTCGATGGAGAGGACGCAGTCGCCACCGGGCACCTTGTCGCGGAAGAAGCGACTGACGTTCTCGTAGTGGATGCCCCGCGGAACACCCATCCGTTCCCTCCCCTGTCAGGCTCCGAACGCGCGGCGTAGCGCGCGTCCGGACTGCGCCACGGCTTCCTTGGCCCGATCCAGGGCATCCGTCATTCCGAAGAAGCCGTGGATCATGCCGTCGTAGCGGATGAGCTCCGTCGCTACCCCAGACGCAAGGAGGCGCGCCGCATACGCCTCCCCCTCGTCGCGCAGCGGGTCGAACTCCGCGGTGATCACGTTGGCGGGCGGCAGATTCGAGACGTCGTCGGCCCGCAACGGGGATGCCAGCGGCTGCACCCCGTCGGCCTCGGTCTTGAGGTAGTGCCCCCAGAACCACTGCATCATCTCGCGCGTGAGGAAGTATCCCTCCGCGTTCTCGATGTAGGAGGGCGTGTCGAAGGCGTAGTCCGTGACCGGGTAAATCAGCAGCTGGTGCACGAGCACCGGGCCACCCCGGTCTCGTGCCATGAGAGCCACCACCGCGGCGAGGTTCCCTCCCGCGCTGTCCCCCCCAACGGCCAGGCGTTCGGGATCGCCCTCGATCTCGCGCGCGTTCTCCGCCACCCAGCGCGTCGCCGCATAGCAGTCCTCCGGTGCGGCCGGGAACGGGGCCTCGGGAGCGAGTCGGTAGTCTACGGATACGACGACACACTGGGCCGCGTTCGTGAGCTCACGACACGTGTTGTCGTGCGAGTCCAGGCTGCAGAGCACGAATCCGCCGCCGTGAAAGTAGGTGAGCAGCGGGAAGGGCCCGGTTCCGAAGGGCGTGTAGACGCGCACGGTGAGCTCCCCGTCCGGTCCTGGAATTTGCCGATCTACGACCTTCGCGACTGACTCGCCCTCAGGCTGCGCGCGGCCCTGCTCTTCGAATGCCTGACGCATGACGTCGGGCGAGACATCGGAGAGTCCGGGCGCCGCCAGGGCGCTCATCGTCTCGAGAATCACCTTTACCTGGGGATCGAGTGGCATGCCCCTCCTCGAGTGGCTGCGGCGCGAGCCAGGTGTGCGACTCTATCAGGAGTGGACGAGCCACTGCGGCGCTCACCCGACCAATCGACGGCGTTGGCCTGGAGTCTGGCCCTGTCTTCGCAGGGGATCCCTTCGCAGGTCGCGAAGAGCGGCGGGAGTTGGGTCGTAGCCGTGGCCCGCGAGCGCGCGGCGGACGCCAACCAGGTGCTCGTGGATTACGACGCCGACCTGGAAGAAGAGGCTGGGCGACAGGCCGCCCTCCACTACGGCTCGACACGCGTCGGCGTCGCTCTGGCCGTGGGCGTGGTTGTCTTCTTCCTGGTGACCGGCCCGTACGACCCGCGCAGCAGCTGGTTCGTGTTCGGGAGCTCTGCGTCGGATCGGATCTTCGAAGGAGAGTGGTGGCGAACCGTCACCGCGTTGACGCTCCACATGGATCTGCCGCATCTGCTTGGCAATGCGGCCGCGCTCGCGATCTTCGCGACCGCGGTGTGCGCGTCGCTTGGACCCGGGCTGGGTACGACCCTGATCCTGCTCGCCGGTGCGATCGGGAACGCGGCAAGCGCGGCCGCCCATGGGTCGGGGCACCTGGCGGTGGGCGCGTCGACAGCCGTGTTCGGTGCGGTCGGCATTCTCTGCGGCCAGCAGTTCGTGCGCCGCCGCTCGCTGCGCTCGCGCTCGACGCCGGCGTGGCTCGCGCTCGCCGCCGGGGTCGCTCTGCTTGGGCTGCTCGGTACGGGGGAGCGCTCTGACATGGCGGCACACGGCTCCGGTCTCGCCGTGGGGACGCTGCTCGGCGCCCTGGTGGGGCGACTCCTGGCGCGCTCGCCGGGCGTCGTGCTTCAGACGCTCGGCCTCCTGGGCAGCGCGGGCGTGGTCTGGCTGGCCTGGCTCGAAGCGCTGGCCCGGCAACCCTGAGCCGCGCCCCTCAGGCCGGGGTGTAGACGGGCAGTCGCTCCACGAGGTCTCGCAGCTGTGGTGCCGCGGCGTCTCGACTCGACAGGATGGGATCGGAGATCGGCCATGGGATGGCGAGGTCCGGATCGTTCCAGGCGATCGAGATCTCGCTCGACGGGTCGTAGTGATCCGTGCACTTGTACTCGACCTGCGCCGTCTCGGTCATGACGAGGAACGCGTGCGCGAAACCTGGCGGGACATACAGCTGGCGGAAGCTCTCCGCCGAGAGCGTTGCCGCCGCGTGCTTCGCGAAGCTCGGGGAACCTCTGCGAATGTCGAGGGCGACGTCGAGGACCTCACCCTCGATCACCCGCACGAGCTTTCCCTGCGGCCGAGCCAGCTGGGCGTGGAAGCCACGCAACGTCCCCCGCTCCGAGCGCGAGTGGTTGTCCTGCACGAAGCGCTCGGCGATTCCCCCCTCGGCGTACTTCTCGGCGTGGTAGGACTCGAAGAAGAAGCCACGGGCGTCACGATGGACGTCTGGCTCGACCAGGATGACGCCCGGCAGCTCCGTTTTCGTGAATTTCACCCTTGGCGCTACACCCCGACGATGGAGACGAAGCTCACGCAGCGTCCTGGTGATCCGCCCAGGTTGTGCGTCAGGCCGAGCTGCGGATCGGAGATTTGGCGCTCACCCGCCTCGCCGCGCAGCTGCAGCCACATCTCGTACATCATGCGCAGCCCGCTGGCCCCGATCGGATGTCCGAAGCTCTTCAGGCCGCCGTCGACGTTGATGGGCTGGGGGCCGTCGCCGTCGAAGCGCCCGTCGAGTACGTCCTTCCAGGCCTGGCCCCGCGGCGAGAAGCCCATGTCCTCCATCAGCACGAGTTCCGTCGGCGTGAAGCAGTCGTGTACCTCGGCCATGCTGATCTCGTCGCGTGGGTTCGTGACGCCAGCTTGCTTGTAAGCGTCCTCTGCGCTCGCCACTACCTCTGGGAAGGTCGTGAAGTCGTAGTCCTGGCTGAAGTACCCCTCGGAGGGTCCCGCCACGAATGACAGCGCCTTGATGAAGATCGGGCTGTCCGTGTAGCGGTGCGCGTCCTCGGCCCGACACATAATGGCCGCGGCGGAGCCGTCGCTCACACCGGAGCAGTCGAAGATTCCGAGCATGCCGGCAACCTTCGGAGATGCCTCGATCCGCTCTTTGGAGACCTCCTTCTGGTACTGCGCCTTCGGGTTCTTCGAACCGTTCAAGTGGTTCTTCCAGGCGATCCGCGTCAGCACTTCGCGCAGGGTGTCCTCGTCAACGCCGTACTTCTTTGCGTACGCAGGAGCGAGGAGCGAGAACGTGGCCGGCGCGGTCATGCTCGACTGGGTCCCGTCGGACGGGGGCCTGCTGCCCGTCAAGCCGGAAAAGCCAGAATCCTTGAGCTTCTCCACGCCGATCGCCATGACCAGGTCGTAGGCGCCGCTGGCCACGGCGTACGCCGCGTTGCGCATCGCCTCGCTGCCCGTGGCACACATGTTTTCGAGCCGGGTGACCGGCTTGTAAGGAAGCTTGAGGGCTTCGGACAGCATGATGCCCGAGGTCCCGCTGCTCGCGGTTCCGAGCCAATAGGCGTCCACCGTGTCTGCATCGACTTGCGCCGATTGGAACGCCTCGGTGCCGGCATCGACCAGGAGGTCGTCAGAGCCCTTGTCCCAGTGCTCGCCGAAGGGCGTGCAGCCCATTCCGACGATGGCCACGCGATCACATATTCCCTTGCTCGCCATACCGTTGCTCCTTTAGCGCCGCGGGCGCGCCTTCCAGAAGTAGTTGTGGACGCCCTGCCCAGTGTAGAGGCGCCGAAAGGTCATCTCCAATTCGTTCCCGATCTCGACGTCCTGGGGGTCGACGTCGGTCAGCTCACAGCTCAAGCGACCACCACCCTCGAAGTCCACGATGGCGGCTACCACCGGCGGCTGCAACGAGTAAGCCAGGTGATCCATCGTGTAGGTGGCAACCTTGCCAAGCGTGTCCGCATACGGCTCCCGCTTCATGCGGTCGACTGCCGCGCACTTGACGCAGACGCGCTGCGGCGGGAGATGGCCCGCGCCGCACGCCTCGCAGCGCGAGCCAACGAACGCGTGCTTCCACGCGTAGGAGCGCGCGACCGGCGGAGCGGCGGGCCGCTCCGGATCCGGACGTCGCGGCGGCTCGAAGGGCAGGATCCCGCGCCACTTGAGGTACGCGTTGTATGGCAGATCGTCGCGTTTGGACGCGATCCAGGCATCCACGCTGTGGACCGGACGGCCGCTGGCGATCCGCTCCGTCACCTCGAGCACCACCGCGTCGCAGCCATCTCCTGCCGAGAGCACCAGGATCCGATCGCCCGGGCTCGCCTCGTCGAGGGCCCGTGCGAGCAGCAAGCCCGCATGCGCAGCCCCGCAGCGCCCGACACCCGCCGCCAGGGGATCCGCAAGCTGCTCCGGCTTGAGGCCCAGGGCGCGCGTCAGCCCGGCGGCCGCCCGCGCGTTCGTCGAGTCGGCGATCACCGTCTTGAGATCCGTCGGCTCGACCCCCGAAGCCTGCAGCGCCCGGGTCGCCGTGTCGTTCAGCGCCGGCCCGAGAATGCTCGCGCCGAAGCGTTCCTCCCACTGCTTCGCGAAGTCGTCCTCCGGGAGCCGCCACACGTCGAGTACCTCGGTCGTGGCTGACGCGCGACCGATGAAGCGCGCCACTGCCTCGTCATCGCTCCCCGTCAAAAACGCGACCGCCGCATCTCCACTCTGGCTCTCGCGCGCCCCGCCCGGCGCACCGATCACCACGTCGGTCGCACACACGAGCGCGCGATCCCCCGCGGTCGCGATGTCCGCGCCGAGCAACAGCGCAGCAAGCCCCATGCGCGAGGAAGCCCCGAGCTCGAGCGACCGCACGCTCGAGGGTAGATCGAGCGCTGCCTGCAACATCGCCGCGTTCAGCTTCTCGGCATAGGGCGGGCTCGTGGTCGCCAGGATCACAGCGTCGACGGAGGGCGCGCCCCGAACGGCCTCGCGTCCCGCCTCGACCGCCATCGAGACAGAGTCCTCATCGTAGCTCGCCACGGCCCGCTCCCCCTGTCCGCTACCGATGGCTGCTCTGGTCAGGCGAAAATAGGGAACATAGCTCCCGTAGCGGGTGATTCCGGACAAGGGGGATCCTCCAAAAGAAAAGCCACCAAGGAGTCTACACCGTGCCACCCCGAGTGGAAACGCGAAGAGCCCTCGACGGCAAGAGGGAGTCGGAGGGCGGGATCCTCCCCCCCCCCCGCAGGACAGTGTTAGCGGGACCCGAGGCGACCCCGGCCCCTGTGAACGCAGGGAGCGGTGTCCTGCGGGGGGGGGGAGGATCCCGACCTCCGACTCCCGGAACTACCTAGGAAGCAGTTCCCCCTAGCAGGCTGCTGAAAAACTCCTCATCGAAGGGTACCTTTGAGGGAAGCCCCAAGGGGGAGATGTGAGAGGACCGCAGACGCTCCAGGGTGGGATCTTCAGCTACGTATCGCTGGAGTCCCGGATTCCCGAGGACCATCCGCTTCGAGCGATCCGGCGACTGGTGGACGCGGCGCTGGAGCAGCTGTCGCGACGCTTCGATGGTATCTACGCCAAAGGGGTCGGCCGACCGTCGGTCCCGCCGGAGCAGCTGTTGCGGGCGCTGCTGTTGCAGGTGCTGTACACGATCCGGAGCGAGCGCCAGCTGATCGAGCAGATCGACTACAACCTGCTCTACCGCTGGTTCGTGGGCCTGGAGCTGGACGATGAGGTGTTCAGCGCGACGGTGTTCACCAAGAATCGGGAACGGCTGCTGAAGGGCGAGATCGCTCAGCATTTCTTCGAGGCGGTGCTGGCGCAGGCGGAGTCGGAGGGGTTGGTGTCATCGGAGCACTTCACGGTGGACGGGACGCTGATCGAGGCGTGGGCGAGCCAGAAGAGCTTCGTGCGCAAGGACGAGAAGCGCAGGGACGATGACGACCCGGGCAACCCGACGGTCAACTTCCGGGGCGAGAAGCGGAGCAACCAGACGCATGCGTCGAGGACGGATCCGGACGCCCGACTGGCGGGGATGAGGGGCCAGGGCGCGCGGCTCGCGTATCAGGGACACGTCGTGACGGAGAACCGCAACGGCCTGGTGGTGGCGGCGAAGCTCACTCAGGCGTCGGGGTATGCGGAGCGCGAAGCGGCTCTCGAGATGGTGCTGGGTCTGGGGGGCGCTCGCCGGATCACCCTGGCTGGAGACAAGGGCTACGACGCCAAGAGCTTTGTGCAGGCGCTTCGGGCCTGGAGCGTTACCCCGCACGTGGCACAGAACACGACGAACCGCCGAAGCGCGATCGATCGAAGGACCACAGGACACCCGGGCTACGAGGTGAGCCAGCGCTTCCGCAAACGGGTGGAGGAGGTGTTTGGCTGGATGAAGACGGTGGGCTTGATGCGCAAGACCCGGCACCGGGGCACGGATCGGGTCGGCTGGGTCTTCACCTTCACTGCTGCGGCCTACAACCTGGTCCGTATCCGCAACCTGTTGGAGGCGACATAGCTCATGATCCCGCAAGATCTACCCGTGCGACACCGAACCGGTTCGTACCGGGAACGGCGATCCCTCTCCCTGCTCGGCACGCCTCCCGTCAGAGGCGTCCCGCCCAACCCAGTCACTTTCTCCGCAGCCTGCTAGGACCCACCCGCTGAAGCAGCGCTACTGGCTCCGCCCCCACCCATCGTTTCGAGCACGTTCGCCCGGTGCCCCAGCGTATGCGCGATCCCCGAGAGCAGCGAGAACGCGCGCGCCACCAGTACGAAGTCCGTCGGCACCTCCACGATCGGGTTCTCGCGGATTGCCTGGAAGAGCTCGTCCGTCATCTCCTCCGTGAACTCACCGCGGAACGCCCCGTCGTCGGACGCGCCGATCATGCGGTGCGCGAGCTCCAGATATGTGTTCGAGTCCCCCGTCTTCGTGCGGAAGCCTAGCTCGCTGAACGCCCGCACCATGGCCGACTCGTTCAGGGTCATCATCGAAAACATCAGCTCGAAGATGCCGAGGCCGAAGCCGCGAGGCAGCTGCTTCGAGAGTCCGAAGTCGAGGATCACGAAGCGCGGTCCTGGCTGGACGAAGATGTTCCCCGGATGGGGATCCGCCTGGAAGAAGCCGTAGGCGAGAATCATCTGGTTGTAGATCGTCATCAGCCCGTCGACGACGGCGCGCGGATCGATCCCTGCGGCGAGGAGCTCCTCCTTCTCGGTCACCTTGATCCCGCTCACGAACTCCATCGTGATGACCCGTCGAGTCGACAGCTCGTAGTGGATCTTCGGGATGATCACGCGCTCGTCGTTCTGGAAGAGCTCGCGGACGCGATCCGCGCTCTCCACCTCGCGGCGGAAGTCGAGCTCGAGCTCGAGATGCTTTTGCATCTCGTCGAGCAGAGGCAAGAGCTCGAGCGGTTGTGGGTCGAGGCGTTCGTACACGCGGCAGATGCTCCGCGTCGCGGCGAGGTCGGTGCGCACGATGTGCTCGATGTCTGGGTACTGGACCTTCACGGCGACGCCCCGCCCATCGAGGAGCTTGGCACGGTGCACCTGTGCGAGAGATGCGGCGGCGACCGGACTTTCCTCGAAGTCCGCGAACAGCGCATCGAGCGGTTTCTCGAAGTCCTCCTCGACGACGCCGCGGATCTCCTCGAAGGCGCGCGGCGGCAGACGGTCCTGGGCCTGCGATAGCGTGCGCACATACGGAGGTGGGAACACGTCGGAGCGCGTACCTACGACCTGACACATCTTGATCAGGAGCCCTCGGAGCTGCGTGGCCGTGTGGAAGATCTGGTCGGCGTTGCGCTGGTGAAAGGGAGTCATGTCGCGCTCGGCCCGATCGCGGCCGAGCAGGCGATCCCAGACTCTAGGCAGCTTCAAGCGCATCCAGACGCAGAGGGCAGTGAAGCCGATCCGCAGCGAGCGGTAAGCGCGCTCGGCGAGCTTCTGCGGCAGGGTCATGAGCTCTCGAGCAGCAACCCGACGAGACCTTCGTCGTCAGGCGCCGGGAACACCCAGCCGGAGTCGAGGTTCTCGAAGGTCCTCGCGATCTCGCTGGCACGGGCATCATCGGCGATGGTCTCGCGAATCTCGCGCCGCAGGTCTTTGCGCTCGTTCTGCGGCTGCCGTGTCGCAGCTGCGCGCACGCAGCTCTCGAAGATCCGGTCGATCACCTCGGCCCCGGGAAGCTCCGTCCTGCCGTCCTCGCCGATCAGCGTGCGCGCGCGAAGCTCCGAGAGCGCGGTGCGCAGGTACTCGACGTGCGGCTTCTCGTCCAGCTGGATGTTCGCCACCATGGCGGCGGCGCCCTCGGGGTTTGCCGAGACATCCGGATCGCCGAGCAGGGCCTTCGCCCACTCGAACACATCCTCCGCGAAGACCTCCAGGACCATGACGGACGCCATGAAGGTGATCGCATCCTCCAGACGCGGCGAGAGCTCGGGGAAAGCTCGCTGTCTCTCAGGGCGACGTCCCCGCATCATCATCCGCATGAGGACGTCGTCGGGAATCTCCGGCTTGTCGAGCCCGAGATCGCGCGCGGCCTCCCACATCTGCTTGTGTCCGCCCTGGTCGCGGTGGCCCGCCTCGTCGCGCGCGTGCGCCTCGAAGAGCCCACCCTCCAGGTGGGCGAGCGCGGTCCCGGCGATGTCCTCCTTGATCGCCTTGCGCAGGTCCGGCAAGCGAAGCTCACGAATGCGAGCGCCGAAGCCCTCGACGATCGAGATGATGGTGAGCGCGCGCGTAATCGGCTGCACGATCCCTTCCTTCAAGAGGAGCTTCGCCTGTGGGTAGTTCGGGTAGTGGGGCGGAACGTACTCCGTGGGGATGTGAAGCAGCGGCTCACCTTCTTCGCGCAGTCGAGCTTGCCAGCTGGTGATCGCGGGTCCCCTGTAGAGAGCCCGAGGGGAGTGGTACTGCCCAGCTACGAAGCCCCCGTGGCAGCGGACCCCGGTGGCGAGGAGGGGCTCGTCGTACCGGACCTCAGCCAGCAGCTCGTCGCGCGTGAACTCGAGCTGCCCGGGTTGCGGCGTTTCGAGTGTTTGCTCGGTACTCACCAGCCCTCCTCCACCGAACTTCGGAGGGTCCTCGATCTGAACCTTTGCTCAAAAGTTGAGAACGAGGACCGTCCCAAGTCCAACGACAGGCTCGCACTTTGGCATGGGGCCAACAAGTGCTGGGATTCGGCCTCGGCTGCGGTGTAGATTGGGCCGATGGCGAGCGCGGCTGGACTGATCGAGGCATATCGCGACTGGACCCGCACCTCCGAGAAGCTGATGGAGGAGGCACGAAGGGTCCTGCCGGGCGGAGACACGCGCTCGAGCGCCCACTACCGACCCTACCCCGCGTTCATGGTGCGAGGCTCGGGGTGCCGGCTCACCGATGCCGACGGCCACGAATACATCGACTTCATGAACAACTTTACGTCGCTCATCCACGGGCACGCGCACCTGCCCACCGTAGCCGCCGTTGCCGAGCAGATCTCGCTCGGCTCCGCGTACGCCGCGCCGACGGAGACGCAGGTCGAGCTCGCGCAGATTCTGTGCGAGCGCGTGCCCTCGCTCGAAGAGCTTCGCTTCTGCAGCTCCGGCACCGAGGCCACGGCCATGTGCGTCCGGGCCGCCCGCGCCTGGAACGGCAAGCCCAAGGTCGTGAAGGTGGAGGGCGGCTACCACGGGAGCCACGACTTCGGCGAGATCAGCCTGGTCCCGACCCCCGGCAAGTCCGGGCCGCTCGAGAGTCCGTCGGCCTTGATTCCCGATCGGAGCTTCTCCGACAGCTCGCTCGCCGACGTGATCGTGACGCCTTTCAACGAGCCCGGGATCACGCGCCGCCAGGTCGAGGCACAGGCCGACGAGATCTGCGCACTCATCCTCGAGCCGATGGTGGGCGCAATGGGAATGATCCCTCCCGAGGCCGGCTACCTGGCCGAGCTGCGCGAGATCACGCTGGAGAACGAGGTCTTGCTGATCTTCGACGAGGTCGTGACCCTGCGTGTGGCAGCAGGGGGCATGCAGGAGACGAGCGGCGTGACGCCCGACCTGACGGCCATGGGGAAGATCATCGGCGGTGGACTGCCTATCGGGGCCTTCGGCGGCAAGCGCGAGCTCGTGGAGCAATTCAACCCGGAGCGTCGCGACACGATCATGCACGCCAGCACCTTCAGCGGGAACGCGCTCACGATGGCGGCGGGGATAACCGCGCTCCGCCACTACGGTCCCGAGGAGGTCGATCGCATCAACGTGCTCGGCGAGCGGCTGCGCACAGGCTTCAACGCCGCGTTCCGGCAGTCAGGCGTGCGCGGTCAGGCCACCGGGTTCGGGTCGCTCTCCCTGATTCACTTGTGCGACCGGCCCATCCGTAACGTCCGGGACAGCGTACAGGCCATGCTGGAGTCGGGTCGGGTGTCAGGGCTGCTGCACCTGGGCATGCTCCGTCGCGGGGTGTTCGGAGCAGGACGCCTGATGTACTGTACCTCGACGCCCATGGGGGAAGCCGACGTGGAGCTCGCCGCCGCTGCGCTCGCGGAGACGCTCGACGAGCTACGAGGGGTGATCGAAGAGGAGTGTCCAACGCTGCTCGCGTGAGCGAGCTCGTGGCCCATGGGTCGACTGATCCTGCTGTTCACCCCTGGTTCCGGCGCTCGAGCTCGCCCTGCTGATCGAGGTCGGGAGTCGGATCGGCACAGCGGCAACCATCGGCCTGGTCGTGGCGACGGGCTTGCTGGGTGCGGCGCTCGCACGCCAGCAGGGGCTCCAAGTCTTGCGCCGCATCCAAGCCGAGCTCTCAGCGGGACGCCTGCCGGCGAGCTCGCTCGTTGACGGGGTGATCGTGCTGATGGCGGGCGCTCTGCTCGTCACGCCTGGCATCCTGACCGACGTGCTGGGCATCCTGTGTCTCGTCCCTGGCTTTCGCAGCCTAGTGAAGGCGCGGCTGCGGCGCCGCTTCGAGCGCGCCCTGCTCGGGCAACGCATCATCATGGAGGGATTCGATGGAACGGTAGACACGGAGTTCCATCGCGACGGACCGCGAGAGGAGCCCTGAGCCCGAGCCAGTCTGGTCGCCGCTTGCTACAGTGTCCCCGCGTGACCGATCCCGAGCTCCTGCAGGCCCTGGTCGAGCTCGCACAGGTGACCGAGCTCGAAGTACGCACGCTCGAGCCACGGATCACCCAGCTCGAGCTTGGCCTGGCTAGCGCCGCGTGCCGCGTGCGCGGCCAGGTGTGGGTCGTGCTCTCGGCGACCGATCCCCTAGACCTGCGCATCGACGTGCTGGCCGAGGCGCTCAAGACCTACCGCACGGACTGGCTCGAGCAGCACTGGCTGCCGCCGGCCGTGCGCGAGCGCCTGAGCTGACACGTGATCTTGGATCTGCTGCGCGCTGGTCCTGCGGGACACGGGCCGGCAGAATAGGGCAGGAGCGAAGGGAGCCATGACAGAGAAGATCGAGAAGACCGATGAGGAGTGGCGGAGTCAGCTCACCGAGCCGCAGTACGCCGTAACGCGGGACCAGGAGACCGAGCCGGCCTTCACGGGCGTCTACCACGACTGCAAGGAGCCCGGCATCTACCGCTGCGTCTGCTGCGAGACTCCGCTCTTCAGCTCCCAGGCCAAGTTCGACTCGGGAACGGGCTGGCCGAGCTTCTTGCAGCCGATCGATCCGGACGCGATCGAGACGAACGCGGATCTGAGCCACGGCATGCACCGCATCGAAGTCACATGCAAACGCTGCGGCGCCCACCTCGGGCACCTCTTTCCTGACGGGCCGGCCCCGACGGGAGAGCGCTACTGCTTGAACTCGGTTGCGCTCGTGCTCGACTCAGAGGAATAGGCGGCGCACGAGGCGGAGCACTCGGCCAAGCTCGAGTCAGCGCCGCGGACAGACCATCCGACACGGCAGGTGCGTCGTGATCACTGACCCGTTTGGGCAGCGGCAGGTCCCGTCCTCGTCGCGCGTCATGTAGCCGGGGTTGGCGGGGCGCAGCTCGTAAGGCAGATCTCCGGCCTGGCAGGGCACCCAGCGAGGATTGCAGCCCGGCTCGTAGGTCCAGCGGGTCTTGGGGCCCACGGCTCCCCGAGCCCGGTCGTAGAATCGAACAGGCAGCGTCTCCAAGGCGCCATCCCAGGCGGTCTTCCATACCTCGAAGTGCAGGTGCGGTCCTGTCGAGTAGCCCGTGTTGCCGCTGAAGCCGACCACGTCTCCGGTACGCACGCGCATACCCTCACGTACGCCCGAGCCGGGGTCCAGGTGCGCGTAGGTGGCTACCGTCCGGTCGTCGTGCAAGACGAGTACGGCGTTCGCCTTGCTCAGGAAGTCGTCGCTGATCCCCGCCCTGCTGTACCCGTCCGTTACACGGATGACGACCCCACTCCGCGCAGCCAAAATGGGAGTGCCGACCGGCATGCCGAAGTCGACGGCGTAGCGGTGTGCGCCCCTGTGGGAGAAGAGACCGTTGTTTCCCTGCGTCACCCGACGCGGTTCATGTCCGCCGAAGGGCATCCGGTACAGGGTCGAGTCGCTGTGGCGAGCGCGCGCGTCGCCGATCACCCAGGACCAGTTGTACCGAAAGGCCCAGCGCATGGCGGGATTCGCAGCTGCGAACTGTGCGACACGGGCGTAGGAGTGCGGCGAGACAACGTGCGCGGGTGGCAGGCTGGGGTAAGGAGTCAGGTTCGCGAGTGAGGTGAAGTGGATGTTTACGGTGACAGGCGCGGCCGAGCTGTTGATCGCGTCAAAGGAGACCGAGTTCCCGTCGTGGATAGGCTGGATGCAGACCTCCCCCATGCAGGCTGTGTCGAGCTCTCGGGTCTGGGCTGCCAGAGGCACCAGAGCCGTGCAGAGCAGCAGAATCCTCGCTGCGCGCTCCATTCCGGTCACCTCCGCCACGAACGGACTCCCAGGGGTATCGGCGGCACGCGCGGACTTCTGTATCGCGGCGCGAGCGGAAGGGACAGCAGCGGAATTTTGGGCCGCCCGCGGCGAAAATGGCAGAATTTGTCCCCGGAGCCGATAGTAAGGGGGTAACCGGGCTACGCCCGCTCACGTAGGTCCTGGCGATAGGAGTTTCCCCCCTTGCGAAGCCGATCGTCGCTCTCGAGCATGGTCCTCCTCGCGGTCGTCCTCGGCGGACGTCTGGCGTGGGGCGCACCTGACGTCGCAGAGACGGCCTTCTCAGAGGGAGTATTCCGAGCGGGCGATCCCAAGGTCGAGGTGCGCCTACTTGCGGAGCGGGACGCCGTATACGCAGGCGCGAGTGCGCGCGTGGGCCTGCTCTTCAGCCTCGATCCCGGCTGGCACGTCTACTGGCGGAACCCCGGTCAATCCGGACTGGCGACACTAGTCGAGTGGGGGATCGATGGAGCCGAGACGGGGGAGCTCCAGTGGCCTGCACCGGAGGTCTTCGCGGAGTCAGACGGCTTTCTGACCACCTACGGCTACGCCGACGAGGTGCTCCTGTTCACGACGGCGCGGTTCGTGGGCGACCTCGGCGACGAGGTAGAGCTCGCGGCTGAGGTCGACTACCTCGCGTGCGAGGTCCAGTGCGTCCCCGGGCGCGCGGAGCTCAGCATGCGCCTGCCCGTCGCCGAGGCGGATGTGGCGGCCTCACCCGAGATCCAGGCGCTCTTCGAGAAGTACGCAGCTCGGGTCCCGGCCAAGGCCGAGGAGCTGGGCATCCAGGTGGAGGCCCTCTACTCCCAGACGGCCGTTCGACCCGGCGACAGCTTCAAGGGCGCGATCGCGCTCAACGCTCCAGAGGGAGTGCGCCTGCGACCCGTCTCCGGCCCGCGGGCACTCGTACCGGACGAGACCCCCGGACTCGAGCTCGAGGTGCTCGGCAGCTCGCGACATCCCCTGGACGAGAGGGGCATGCTGGTTCGCTTCACAGGGACGGCAGAGGACGCTCCCGAGGCGGCCAGACGCATCACGGGTATAGTCGCGCTTCGGGGCGGAGGCGCCCCCGGCAGCTGGGTCGAGATCGACGTGCCGTTTCCGCGTGCCGCTGAGGGCGCCGAGGTGACGCTGATCCAAAACCCGTGGCTCGAGCCGCCGCAGGCGGCGGGCGTGCCACTCTGGCAGGCCGTGCTGCTCGCGCTGCTGGGCGGGCTGATCTTGAATCTCATGCCCTGCGTATTGCCGGTCCTCGCCATCAAGGTCGTGGGGATGACCCAGCTCGCCCACCACAGCCGCCGCGAGGTCATCGGCCATGGCCTCGCCTACACCGGCGGAATTCTCGCAACCATGCTCGCCCTGGCCGGCGTCATCGTCGGTCTGCGTCTGGCGGGTACCCAGGTCGGCTGGGGCTTCCAGTTCCAGGAGCCGATCTTCGTCGCCGCGATCAGCACCGTGCTGTTGCTCTTTGCTCTGAACCTCTTCGGTGTTTTCGAGATCTTCATCGACTCGAGCGCGCTCAACCGCCTCGAGGCGAGCGCGGTGGGGATGCGCCGGAGCTTCTTCGAGGGACTGCTCGCCGTCGTGGTCGCGACGCCCTGCTCCGCTCCGTTTCTGGGTACGGCGATCGGCCTGGCCTTTGCTAGCTCGACACCGGTGATCCTGGGGATCTTCCTCGCCATCGGGATCGGCCTAGCCTCTCCGTACCTGCTCGTCACCCTGGTCCCGTCTTGGGCGCGCTGGATCCCCCGCTCAGGTGGCTGGATGCTCCACCTGCGCGCGCTCTTGGGCTTCGCCCTGCTCGGAACCGTCGTGTGGATGCTCTGGCTCGCCGGCCGCCACGCCGGAGCAGATGGCATGGTTGCGCTACTCGTCTTCCTGCTCGCCGTGGGCTTCGCCGCCTGGGCCTTCGGCACGCTGCAGCGAGCCGCGAGTACGCGGCTGCTCGTCGCGGGAACGGCCCTCCTAGCCCTGATCGCGGTCGTCGGCAGCCTCACCCTGCCGGCCACGCGCGTGGCAAGCGACGGGCGCGCGGCGGAGTCCGGCGCAATTGCCTGGCGGAGCTACGACCCCGGCGAGATCGCGTCCTCGGTACGCGACGGACGAGTGGTATTCGTCGACTTCACCGCGGACTGGTGCATCACCTGCAAGCTGAACGAGCGTGTGGTGCTCTCGAACGAGCGCGTCCTGGCAGAACTCGAGCGCCTGCAGGTAGTCCCGTTCAAGGCCGACTGGACGCGCCGTGATCCCGAGATCCAAGCAGAGCTCGCACGCCGCGGCAGGGCCGGCGTTCCCATGTATCTCGTCTTCAGCCCCGACGCTCCCGACGACCCGGAAGTATTACCAGAGCTGCTGACGGTCGACGGGTTCATCCGGGCCCTGCGGGGGGCCTCTGGTAGCAAGATGGTGACCTCTCCGACGCGTGACGAGCCCAACCGAGGGGCGCCAATAGCACCCGTTTCCGGTCTCTAGCGTTCCGGCTAAAGCACAGCCCCCGACTTCGACGAATACTGAAGAGGACTCTCCGTCGGAGCGCGAATGCCCAGCCTGCTGCAAGAGCTCGAGCAAGCAGATCAGCTGCCGTCTCCGCCGGCCGTGGCGTTACGCATCGTCGAGCTCAACAAGGACGACCAGGTCGACATCCGCGAGCTTGCGGAGGCTCTGAGCCAGGATCCCGCGCTCGTCGCGAAGCTGCTAAAGACCGCGAACTCGAGCCTCTTCGGGCTGCCGCGCGAGATTTCGAGCATACGCCAGGCAGTGTTGATCCTGGGCCTGCGCAGCGTGAACCTTCTGGCGCTCTCGTTCTCCATTCTGTCGATGAACAGAGGCGAGTCGCGCTGCGGCTTCGACCACAGCCACTTCTGGACTCGCACCTCCGCGACGGCCCTCGGCATGCGCCTGCTCACCGAGCGGAGATTCCCCACTCTTAGGGAGGAGGCGTTCCTCAGCGGAATGCTGAGCGGCTTTGGGAGGCTGGTGCTCGCCGAGTGCGTTCCGGAGCGGTATCAACCGGTTCTCGAAACCTGGCGCGACAGCGGACGGGCATTGCACGAGATCGAGCGAGAAGAGTTCGGGAGCAGCAGCGCCGAACTCGCTGCCGACCTGCTCGCCTCGTGGGGCCTGCCGAATCGGATCTGCACCACGATCCGTAACCACGTCGAGCCAGAGCGGGTGCCGGACTCGACGGATCTCGGGCTTGCCGAGCTTCTGCACTTCTGCGCGATCTGCGGCGACTTGCTGGCCGGCGGAGACGTGGTCTCCGGCGCCGCCAGGATCGAGGAGGCGGGAGCCCGCTACCTGGACTTCGATCGGGCGGAGTGCTGCGAGGTGCTCCTGAAGATCCAGGAGGGTCTTCCGGATCTCGCGCTGGGCCTCGAGCTCAGAACCAAAGACCCTGCGAGCCTGGCCGCGATCACCGCACAGGCGACGCAGCTACTGGTGCGCGAGAGCCTCGCTCTGAACGAGCAGGTGCGCAGTGTGACCTCCGAGCTGGACGAGCTCGGCAAGCAGAACACCGACCTCGAGCTGCGCGCGATCTCCGATCCGCTGACTGGCCTGAAGAACCGCGGCTACTTCGACGATACGCTGCACGTCGAGTTCGAGCGCGCACGCAAGAATGGTACGCCGCTCGGGCTGCTGCTTCTCGATCTCGACCACTTCAAGAGCGTGAACGACGACCACGGCCACCAGGCCGGCGACCAGCTGCTGCGGGAGATCGCCATCGCGATCATGGAGAGCGCGGAGGGCGGTGACAGGGCGTGTCGGTACGGCGGCGATGAGTTCGCCCTGATCTGCCCCCAGGCGACCCCCGAGGAGCTCGAGGCTCGGATGGAGCGGCTGCGGAGAAAGACCTACACGACCTCGATCGAACCCCTTGGCGAGTCAGTGCGCCGTTCGGTCTCGATCGGCGCGTGCGCCTGTCGCAATGCAAAGGCGGTGGCGAACCCGGCCGCCCTGGTAGCGGCTGCCGATCGCGCCCTCTACCGCGCCAAGGCCGCAGGACGAAACTGCGGCCGCCTGGTCACCGTCGGCTGAGCGCGTCCTGTGGGACCCGGCGCGCGAACGGTCGCGCGCGACCCACCTTCGCTCAGACCTACGGCTTCGCTGCGCGCGCCGCAATCGCGGCGCTTGCGTGCGAAACACTAGACTAACGGAGGCATCCGACGTACGGGCCGCGAAACACGCGCCCGAAGGAGAGGAGTTAGCCGCCGTGCTCATCCGCATTCGCCGCCCTAGCGACATCGCCTACCGCGAGATCACGGACGAGGCACTCTACCTGCGTCGGCGCGAGTTCCTGCGAGGGTCCGCGCTCGGCGCTGGCGCCGCGGTACTCGCCACGGCGGGACTCCCACGGCAGGTCGGCGCGGCCACACAGCCCGAGGACCTGAGGCCGCTCGGCCCGCTCGAGCCGAGCCTCTTCAGTACCGACGAGATCCGCACCCCCTTCGAGGACGCGGTCTCGTACAACAACTTCTACGAGTTCGGCACGCACAAGAGAGACCCTGCCCGCTTCGCCCAGCGCCTGAAGACTGAGCCTTGGCCCGTCTCGATCGAAGGAGAGGTGGCGAAGCCGGGCGAGCGCGCGTTCGAGGACCTGGTGAAGCCCCACGCGCTCGAGGAGCGCGTCTACCGGCTGCGCTGCGTCGAGGCCTGGTCGATGGTCATCCCGTGGATCGGGATCCCGCTCGGCGACGTCTTGCGCCGCCTCGAGCCTACGTCCCGAGCGAGGTACGTGGAGTTCCGGACCCTGCACGACCCCGACCAGATGCGCGGGCAGCGTCGCCGGGTCCTGGACTGGCCCTACCGCGAGGCGCTGCGCATGGACGAGGCCATGCACCCGCTGACCATCCTCGCCGTGGGCCTGTATGGGCGCGTCCTGCCCAACCAGAACGGCGCGCCACTCCGCCTGGTGGTTCCCTGGAAGTACGGCTTCAAGAGTATCAAGTCGATCGTGAGCATCCGTCTCACGCGCGAGAGGCCGCAGAATAGCTGGAACATGTCTGCACCGCGCGAGTACGGCTTCTACGCGAACGTCAATCCCGACGTCGACCATCCCCGTTGGAGCCAGAAGCGAGAGCGCCGCATTGGGGCAGGCTTCTTCAAGCCGAAGCAGCCCACGCTGCTCTTCAATGGCTACGCCGAGGAGGTCGCCGGCTTGTACACAGGCATGAACCTCGCCAGGAACTTTTGAGGACCAGCATGGCGGGTTCGCGGGGGTGGCTACGCGGACCTGGCGTCCACGCTCTGGTGTTCGTCGTCGGTGTCGCGCCGGCCGCACTCCTGCTGCTGGACGGACTGGCAGGGCGCCTCGGGGCGAACCCGATCGAGACCCTGACGCACACCACTGGTGACTGGACGCTCCGCTTCTTGCTCGCCGCTCTCGCCGTCACTCCCATGCGCCGCCTTCTGGGCTGGAGCTTCCTGGCGCCGCGGCGTCGAACCCTGGGCCTGTTCGCGTTCTTCTACGCTTGTATGCACCTGTCCACATACGTGGCGCTCGACATGTTCTTCGACTGGAGCGCCGTGCTCGAAGACGTGCTCGAGCGCCCCTACATCACGGTGGGCTTCACGGGCTTCCTCTGCCTGCTGCCGCTGGCGATCACCTCCACACGCGGCTGGATCCGACGGCTGGGGCGGCGCTGGGTGCAGCTCCACCGGCTCGCTTACGTGGCGGGCGTCGCGGGAGTCGTCCACTATCTGTGGCTCACGAAGGCGGACCTCCTGGAGCCGCTCGTGTACTCGGCCATCCTCATCGCACTCCTCGCAGTCCGGGTTTGGTTTCGGCTCGCAGGGCGGAGAAGCCACGCCGCGCGCTCGCTCGTGTAAGATCGACCGTCCAGGAGGCGGGCGCCGGACGAAAGGGATGAGCACGACGGGGATCACGCCGTCGGAGCACGCGCGCCGAGCGCGGCTCCTCCTGGGTCTGGGTGCGGCGGTAGGGCTCGCGGCCGTTGCTGTAGGGCTCATGTCGCCAACACGCGGTTTGCCTTCGCATGCGGTCGCCCGCGTGAATAACAGCGTGATCAGCTCCGTGGAGTACGAACGCGCGGTCGCCGCACTCGCGGCCGACAGTCGTTCCGTCCTGAGCGAGGCCGACCGGCAGCACGTGCTGGATCGACTGATCGACGAGGAGCTCCTGGTCCAACACGCGCTCGACCTGGAGCTGCCCCGCCACGATGCGCGCGTTCGCGCAGATCTGGTGGCCGCGGTCATCCAGGCCCTCGTCGCCACGGCATCTGACACGGACCCGCCCGATGCGGAGCTCGAAGCCTTCTATCGCGAGCACGCCGACTACTTCGCTCGCCCAGGCCGTGCGCGTATCGCACAGATCATGGTGCGTTCAGAGCCGGTTCGCTCCCAGGAACAGGCCCTCACCCGCGCCCGCGAGGCCGCGCGGCGCCTGCGGGCCGGAGAGCCGTTCGCGCTCGTGAAGAGCGAGCTTGGCGACGCCGAGGTTGCGCTGCTTCCGGACACCTACCTCTCTCCTGGGAAGCTGCGCGAGTACCTAGGTCCCAGCGCGATGCGGGCCGCGCTGAATCTGGCGCCGGGAGAGGTGAGCGATCCTATGGTTTCGGGGCACGGCTACACTTTGGTGTTATCGCTGGGGCGCGAGCCTGGTGTGACGCCCGAGCTGGCCGAGATCGAGGCGGAGGTTCGCAGCGAGTGGGTGCGGCGCGCGGGAGATGCGGCGCTACGCGGTGCGCTCGACGATCTGCGCCGCCGCGCGGAGATCGAGCTGTCCCCCGGGGGGCCATGAGCAAGCACTGGAGCTTCGCCGCCTCGATCCTGGGCTTGCTCGTCGTGCTTCCCGCGGCGTCACTTCGAGCCCACACTCGCAGCGTCTCCTACTCGACCTGGGAGCTCACGAAGACCGGCGCAAGCGTGCGCGCACAGGTCACCCTCCTGGATCTGAGCCGAATCGGTGTCGCGTCTCCATTGAGCCCCGAGGGCGTGGCACGCGCAAGCCGTATACTCGCGCGAGATCTGCACCTGTTCTCCGGGGACCGGCCCTGCGCACGGCTGTCGGAGCCGAGCCCACGTCGGGCGCGCGAGGGCTGGACGGCCTGGGCCTGGAAGATCGAGTGTCCGCAGGCTCCCAACCTCTCGATTCGTAGCGTCCTGCTGCTGGACGCCGCACCGTCGCACCTTCACTTTGCGCGCGTGCGGCTCTCGGACGGTAGCGTCGTCGAGCGGGTGCTGTCCGAGGTGGCGCCGGACTGGCCGCTGGATATCGCCGCGGGCGAGCTCGAGATAGCGGGGAGTGGCAGCTCACTCACCGACTACTGGGGAATCGGCGTCCAGCACATCCTGTCTGGTTGGGATCACCTGGCTTTCGTGATCGCGTTGCTGCTGCTCGCGCGGACGTTCGGCGAGGTCGTGACCCTGGTGACGGGCTTTACCGTGGCGCACAGCGTCACGCTCGGGCTCGCGGTGCTGGGGGGTCTTGCAGCCAGACAGCGCCGCCGTGGAGGCGCTGATCGGATTCTCGATCGCCCTCGTAGGGGCGGAGAACGCCTGGCTGCTCGGCGACCGGGGCCGCCTGGTTCCGACGACCTTACTGCTCTGTCTGGTCGCCATGGCGGCACTGGCAGCTATAGGTGTGGGTATTCTCTCGCCCTGGATCCTGCTAGGCCTGGCGCTCTTCTGCGGCTGCCACTTCGGGCTCCTCTCGAAGGCCCTGCGCCCCGCCCGGCTGCGCGCCGCCATCGCGTTCGCCTTTGGCCTGGTCCACGGCTTTGGCTTCGGCGGCTTCCTTACCGGGCTCGGCCTACCGACCGATCGCGTCGCGCCGGCGCTGCTGGGCTTCAACCTCGGCGTCGAGGCCGGTCAGCTCGCGGTCGTCGCGGTGGCCTGGCCGCTCCTGCTCTGGCTCGAGAGGGTCCGAGCCGGCGGGGCGCGTCTGGTCGCAGAGCTGGGCTCGGCCGCTGTGTGCGGGCTCGGCGTCTTCTGGTTTCTCGGCCGCGTATTCAGCTAGCTGCTGTCCGCGGCGAGCTTGACGTCGGCCACTGCGTCGTCGCTCCACTGCTCTAGAAACTCGTCGGGGGGAACCGGGCGGCCGAACAGGTAGCCCTGCATGCGCGTACAGCCCAGCGCAGCCACGAATTCCATTTCTTCTTCGGTCTCGACGCCCTCCGCGATCGTCGCAAGGCCCAGCTCGGCGGCGACCGCGATGACCGTTCGCGTGATAGCGGCGCGCGTCGCGCTCTTGTGTATGTCGCGCACGAAGGACTGATCGATCTTGAGGGTGTGGGCCGGCAGCGTTCCGAGTACGCTCAGCGACGAGTAACCCGTGCCGAAGTCATCGATCGAGATGGTCACGCCGAGATCCTCGCAGGCCTTGAGCGTCTCCAGGGCCGTGGCCAGCTGCTCCATGATGGTGTTCTCGGTGATCTCCAGGTCGAGGTGCCTGGCCTCGAGCCCGGTGGCCCTCAGGACCTGCTTGACGGTGTCCGCGAGCCTGCCGGTCGTGAGCTGACGGAAGGACACGTTCACGGAGATCGGGAAGCCCCCCAGACCCTGGCTCTCCCAACGCACCTTCTGGGTGCAAGCCTCACGGATTACCCAGTCGCCAAGCGGTCGAATCAGCCCAGAAGACTCCGCGATCGGGATGAATTCGCCCGGTGAGACGATGCCCAGCTCGGGGTGGAACCAACGGATCAGGGCCTCGGCACCGACGAGGTTGCCCTTGCGAGCGTCGACCTGTGGCTGAAAGTAAAGCTTGAACTGTCCGCGCTCCAGCGCATCCCTCATGTGATACTCGAGCTGCATTCGTTCCCGGGCGTTCTGGTTCTCGTTGGCTACGTAGTACAGAAAGCTCGCGCGGCCCTGGTCTTTCACCGCGCGCATGGCGACCTCCGCCCGCCCGATCAGCGCTTCGGACGTGTCCCCGTGGTCTGGATAGACGGAGATGCCGACGCTGGGCGTCATGAAGATCTCCTGCCCGGACAGCTCGTGGGGCCGCGACAGGACCCCCACGATCTTCGCCGCAACGACCGCCGCATCTTCTCGCCGGTTCAGGTTCACGAGCAGGATCATGAACTCGTCGCCGCCGAGCCGCGCGACCATGTCAGAGCTGCGCACGCTCTGGCGAAGACGCCGTGAGACGGCCTGCAGCAGCTGGTCTCCCACCGCGTGTCCCAGCACATCGTTGATCTGCTTGAAATTGTCCAGGTCCAGGCAGATGACCGCCAGCGTCTGCGGGTGACGTTGGGTCTGCGCGATGGACTTGGTCACGTACTCATCGAACATCTGGAGTGTCGGCAGGCCGGTCAGCGGATCGTGGGTGGAGCGGAAGCGGTAGTCCTGCCGCTCGTCGCCCAGCCCATGCTCGCTCTTGCTGCGGCGCTCTTCGAGCTCGTCGGAGAGCTGCAGGCGCGCCTCGTGATCCTGCTGGGCGACCATCAGCGTTGCGATCCTGGCGTGGAGCAGCGCGCCGTTCACGGGTCGATTGATCCAGTCCGCTGCGCCGGCCTCTAGGCAGCGCAGCACGTCTGCCTCCCGATCCAACGGCGCGATCACGATCAGGATCACGTTCTCCACGGTCTCGACCAGGGACGCGCAGCGCAGCGCCGTATCGACCCCGCGGGGCCCGACGTCGAGCAAGATCACGTCTGGCTGCAACGCCGCCGCCTCGCTCACGGTATTGGGGCCCCAGGCGGTGGTGTGCCACTCGTAGACTCTCGACGCCAGGTTCTCGACCAGCTGACGTGCCCGGTCGGTCGTGTCGTCCAGGCCCACGAACCAGCGGTAGAGCAGGTTGTAGTCGATCTGCTCAATGACGAGCAGTTTGCTCATCCGGTCCCCCGTGTCACATACCCGAGAACTCAGTTCCCCAGATGTGATTCGGCCAGCGGGCGCCGGCAATGAAGGCCCAGGGGGCGGCGTTCAGTACGAGAGAACCGTCTCGACTTCGACGCCGGGAGCAGTTTGCTCATCCGGTCCCCCGTGTCACATACCCGAGAACTCAGTTCCCCAGATGTGATTCGGCCAGCGGGCGCCGGCAATGAAGGCCCAGGGGGCGGCGTTCAGTACGAGAGAACCGTCTCGACTTCGACGCCGGGAAGGGCCTTCTTGCCCTCGAGGGCCGTCAGCTCGATCAGAAACGACGCGCCCACGAGCTGGCCTTCCATGCGCCGGATCAGCTTCACGGTGGCCGCCGCCGTCCCGCCCGTGGCGATCAGGTCGTCGACGATGAGGACGCGCTGGCCGGGCTGGACGGCGTCCCGGTGCATCTCGATCTCGTTGCTGCCGTACTCTAGATCGTAGCGCTCACTGAGGGTCTCCCAGGGCAGCTTCCCGAGCTTGCGCGCGGGCGCGAACCCTGCCCCGAGCCGCTGGGCCACTGCGGGGCCGAAGAGGAAGCCACGCGACTCGATCCCGACGACGAGGCCGATCTGGCGCTCGAGGTACGGCCGCGCGAGGAGGTTGCAAGCGAGCTCCAGGGACTTCGGGTCTTGAAGCAGCGGCGTGATGTCCTTGAACACGATCCCCGGCTCGGGAAAGCCCGGGATGTCGCGAATCTTCTGGGCGAGCTGCTCCACGGGGCTCATCGCAGGTAGTCTAGAGGATTGGCCGGATGGCCGTCCTTTCGGACCTCGAAGTGCAGATGAGGCGCCGTCGTGCGACCCGTCTCGCCGAGCTCCGCGATCACCTGACCACTCTGCACGAACTCCCCGACCTTGACGAGATTGCGCCGGTTGTGCGCGTACACCGTCGAATACACGCCGGCGTGCTTCAGGATGACCATGTTCCCGTAGCCCGCCAGCGAGTCGTCGGAGTGGATCACGCGACCAGCATCGGCCGCGCGAATTGCGGTCCCCGACTTGCCGGAGATGTCGATCCCGTCGTGGTGGGCACCAGCGCGCAGACCGTAGCGGCTGGCAAGCTTGCCCCGCAGCGGCCAACCGAACGCTACTTTGGGAGAGCGCCCGCGACGGTCGCGTGCCATCCAGCGGCCAGAGCCGTTCGAGGAGCTCGGCATGCCCTTGACGCCGACCGGGACCTTGAGCCTTTGCCCGATGGCGAGCTTGGTCGGATCCTTTAACCCATTCGCACGCGCGATCGCTGCCACCGTGCTGTCGTACTTCTGAGAGATCCGCCAGGCGGTCTCGCCCCGCTTCACTGTGTGAGTCAGAATGGACCCCGGCGGGCCCTTGGTACTGCAGGCCGCCAGGACTAGGACCGCCAAGAGCAGGCCCAAGGGCACATACAGCCCTCCCCCACCCGTCCGCATCCCGTGCACCATCCCACAAGGATCCACAACCTTGTGCGAAGTCTCCAGTCCTGGCGGAACAGTCTCCGGTCGCGAGACGAGTGGCTATACTGCCCGGCCTCGGGGCGTAGCGCAGCCTGGTAGCGCGTCTGAATGGGGTTCAGAAGGTCGCCGGTTCGAATCCGGCCGCCCCGACCAAGCAACCTCGTCGTAACCCCCCGTTTCTTCGACGCTCTGCCGTCGCTCCTCCCTTTGACACACATTCACGGCTTTGCCAGCTCACATCGTGGCATCCCCCAGCGAAGTCGACTGACCGCGACCGCTCGTGGTCGGGTTCACAGGCAGTCAATAGGACGGGGATGGGATCGAAGGACCCCCCACCTGGAGCGGACCGCTTCTACTGGCAGTCCGGCCGCCGGCCCACAGCACGGGCAGGTCGCCGAAGTGGTCGGTGTGGAGGTGCGAGATGAAGACCTTGTCGAGGTAGTCGTAAGTCGCCGCTCGCTCTTCTCCCAGAGCTTGCTTAAAGAGCGCCAGTCGCGGTACGAGAGTCCAGCGCTCTGGTCGATCCCCGAGGAGGTGCCATGACCGATGTAGTAATCGTTGAGGCCGGAAGGTCCCCCATTGGCCGCAGGAGCGGCACGCTCGCCGGCGTCCATCCGGCCGACGTACTGGGCCCCGTCATGCGGGAGGTGCTGCGCCGCGGGAAGACCGACCCGAGCGACGTCGGCCAGGTCGTGGGCGGCTGCATCAACAAGGTCGGGGCGCAGGCCATGAATGTGACCCGGACCGCGTGGCTCTCGCACGGAGGCGACGAGAGCGTGCCCTGCGTGACCGTGGACTCACAGTGCGGCTCGTCGCAGCAGGCGACCAACCTGGCCTACAGCCTGATCGCATCTGGTGTGGAGGACACGGTGCTCGCATGCGGCGTGGAGAACATGAGCCGGCTACCGATCGGATCCGACGCAGTCGCGGGCGCCAAGGCCGGGCTCGGCAAGCCGGTGTCGCGCAGCTACTTCGAGCACTATGAGTTCACGAGCCAGTTCGAGGGCGCGGAGCGGATCGCCGAGAAGTACGGCATCACGCGCAAGGACACCGATGGGCTCGGCCTTGAGTCGCAGCTGCGCGCGGCGCGGGCACGGGCAGACGGTCGCTTCGACTCCCAGCTGATTCCACTCGAGGTGCCAGTGCTCGATGCGGATGGCAACCGCACCGACGAGACGGTGCGCTTCACGAGCGATGAGATCCCGCGCGACACGAGCCTCGAGGCGCTCGCTGCGCTCAAGCCTGTGGCCCGCGAGGACGGCGTGCACACCGCGGGTACGTCGTCGCAGATCGCCGACGGTGGCGCCGCCGTACTGCTCATGAGTCCCGAGCGCGCGACCCGCGCCGGGCTCACTCCGCTCGCGCGGGTGGTCGGCACCGCCCTCGTCGGTTGCGACCCCGTTCTCATGCTCGAGGGACCGATTCCCGCGACGCGCGAGTTGCTGGCGGGCGCCGGCCTCACGCAGGATCAGATCGACGTGGTCGAGATCAACGAGGCGTTCGCCTCTGTGGTGCTCGCGTGGGCGCGCGAGCTCGAGCCGGACATGGCAAAGGTCAACCCGAACGGCGGCGCGATCGCGCTCGGACATCCGCTCGGAGCGACGGGCTGCGTGCTCATCACCAAGGCAGTGCACGAGCTAGTGCGCAGCGGCGGCGAGTACGGCCTGATCACCATGTGCTGCGGCGGTGGCCTGGGCACGGGAACGCTCATCCAGCGGGTCTGACCCCCTTCCCCTCGACCTGTTCGGCAAGCTCCCGGGCTAGCTCGGTCGGAACGCGCAGAGCGCGCGCAGCTCGATACTGCGCCGCCCGAGCGCGTCTTCGGGCGCCCTCTTGTCGTCGAACGAGGTGTGCGGCGTCTGGTACGACCGATCCGGACGCGTGTCGAGCTGCTTGGACACGATCGCCTCGTCCGTCTGCATGTCGGGAAAGTAGTAGAAGCGGTGCGCGGAGTTGTGGACCGGCATGGACGCCAGGCCGCCGCCCTCCCCGTAGCCGGTGTACTGGTAGTCCACCACGTCGCCGTCGTCGAGCGTGCGCGCGTCGATTAGCGTGAGCGGATTCTGCTGCACGGAGCGATCGATCGGCTGCCACGTGTTGTACCAGGCGAACTCCCAGCGTTCCGCATCCTCGCGGGAGTAGCCGCCGCGCTCGACGAACATGCGGCGTTCGAGCTTGTGGGTGGTCTCCGCGCTGTAGTCGCAGTGGACATACCTCGAATACGCGTCGTTGAACGAGCGCGGAGTCTCGGTGCGAATCAGGTGCTGCAGGAAGAAGAGCTCGTCGGCCCCCGTCAGGGTCAGCAGCAGCTCCCGGATCTCGTCGCAGTACGTGCCCTCGATCTGGGCCTTGTCGCGGAAGCTGCGGACCGCCGTCCGGTGCGACACGAGGATGAAGCCGTTCGTGTCTACGTCGAGCTCGCCGGCATCCTGGAGGGAGCGCGCGTTCGCGATCGTCACATCGTAGAGGTCGGTATTTGCGCGGCGCGTCTCGCGCGAGCCGATCTTGGGCACCTCGCTCCGCCCCTTCCACTCGGGCTTCAGGTAGCGGACCAACGCCTCTACGCTCGTTGCGCTCATGCGTCGTTCTCCATCCGTGCTAGACGAGTTGCTTCGCGAGCGACCCAAAGTCGTCCGCCACCACGTCGAAGTCCGAGAGCTCCCCGCCGTCGGATCCAAACGGCTCGTCGGCACGCGGGGCCACATACGCCGTGCGGAAGCCGGCCGCCATGGCCGCACGCAGGTCCAGCGGATGCGCGGCGACCATCATGCAATGCTCCGGTGTGCGGCGGAGCAGGCGCGCGCCCGCGAGATACGCCTCGCGATCGGGCTTGTAGTGGCCGAGGAACTCGCACGACAGAATGCCGTCCCACGAGATGCCCGCCGCCGTCGAGCTGTCGATGACGATCGACCAGCTCAGCACCGTGAGCACGATCACGGTGTAGCGCGAACGCGGCAACGTCGATCGCTGCCCCGCGCTCTCTGGCCAGGACCCCGACCGCTCCCGTCACAGCAGACTGCCAGTCGAAGATGGTGCCGCCTACGTCGAAGGTCAGGGCGCGGACGCCGTCGATTCCCATCAGAGTTGGAACAGGTCGGCGAAGTTCCCCGAGTAGAAGCGCTCCAGCACGGGCTCGTCGAACGCCTCGAGCGATTTGCCGAAGCGCCCGAGCGGATGCCGACCGCCCTCGATGTGGGGGTAGTCGCTCGAGAAGAGGTAGAGGTCCGGGTTCGACTCGCGGACCATCGCGCCCACGTCTTCGAAGGGGTAAGGCGTGAAGCCCAGCTGGGCAGTGATCTGCTCGGAGGGTCGCCGCGAGAGCTGCGCGAGCTCGGGCTCGGAGCGCCTCCGAATCTCCGCGATGTAATCGACCCGCCGGAGCATTGCGGGCACCCAGCCGGCGCCGAGCTCGATCACCCCCCCGCGCAGTCTGGGGTGGCGCTCCAGCACGCCGTCGAGCACGAGCGTGGAGACGAACAGCTCCGCCGCGTGGTGTATCGAGGTCATGTCCTTGCCGCGGACGTTCTCGCCACCGCCGAGCCAATCGGTCGGGATCGGGCGGCCCGTGTTCATCCAGGCCGCAGGGAGCGAGAGCGGCGCGCCTCCAACGTGTAGCACGAACGGGATCTGGGCCTCGGCCAGGCGATCCCAGAAAGGGTCGAGGTCGTTGTGGCCCGGCGAGCGGCCGCCGCAGTCGCGGTGCGGCACCCAGATTACAGACAAACCGAGCTTGAGGGCGTGCTCAAGCTCCTGCACCGCACGCTCGGGGTCGTCGAGCGGGACGGTGCCGACGCCCATGAGGCGCGAATCGCCAGCGCAGAAGGCCGCCATGGCGCGGTTGTGGGCCCGGGCTCCGCCGTAGGTCAGGTCGCGATCGGCGCCGGGGTAGAAGACCTGCCCCGCGCTGAACGAGGAGAACACGAGCTGCCGAGAGAACCCGAGACTGTCGAGCGCCTCTGCGCGCTCGCTCGAATCGAACGCCCCGAGAGCCAGATACCCCTTGGGCCCGGAGATGAGCTCGTCGCCCAGAGCGCGCAGCTCGGCCAGCTGCTCGTCGCTGTGGCGGCCGCGTGCAATCGTTTCGGCCCCCTGTTTGCCGAGGACGCCGCCAGACGTCATCGAGATCGGCGGCATGCGATCGCGAAGCGCCGGATCGGCCGGGCGGCGCCTAGGCTAGGGCCTGCGCGTTCGACCCGTCAAGCTGGGTTGGATCAAGGGGAGCGGCCGCGAGCGGCGTACCTCGCCGAACGGCTACGAGTAGCGCCGCCCTAATCGAGGTTCTCCGGATCGTTCCGAGGAGGGTCGGCTCGTGCGCACCAGAACGGCACAGAACGCTCTGCAACCCGTAAACTCACTCTGTGAGTCCCCTGAGCCTGATTCAGGAGCGATCCCTCGACCTCCTCGACCTGGTCGATTCGCTCAACTGCGGGATGGTCGCTCGCGACACAGAAGGCTCCATCTTCTTCGTGAACGAACGCATTCGTCAGTGGCTCGGGTACGAGCAGGACGAACTCAAAGGTAAACCCCTTGAGATTCTCCTCCCTGACGAACTCCGTGACGTCGCGCGCGCTGAGCAGCGGGCTGTAGAAGAGGGAGACTTGCGGGCGGTGATCACTGTCTTCAAGCGAAAAGACGGGACCACCTTCCCTGTGCTCTTAGTGCCGAACAGGGTGGTCAGCCAGGGCGGCGAATTCGAGGGCTACGTCGCCGTGGTCGCAGATCTTGGAGCGGTCCAGACCGCCAAGCAGGCAGGCTATCGTGCGGGCGACGATCTCGGCGCTGCGATCGACCGGATCGCGAGGGAACTCCAGCTCCTTGGGATCTCCGCGAGCGCCCTCCCGTCTCGACCGATTGCACCCAATCACCCGGATCTCCAGCAGCTCTCGCCTCGCGAGCGAGAAGTCCTGCTCCACGTCGGGGCGGGGCACCGCGTTCCCGGCATCGCGAAGAGGCTCTTCATCAGCGGACACACCGTTCGCAACCATCTCAAGGCGATCTACCGCAAGCTCGGCGTGGAGTCCCAGCACGAGCTGGTCGAGTGGCTGAAGGGCCTCTGACGAGCCCAGATTAGCCATCCGTGGTCATGCGAATGGCCGGTTCTGGCCATGTGCGGGACTGAGCCGTGCGCGATTCTCACTGCCGCGGTGAGAACCCTGACGATGACCGACGAAGAGATCACCAGACGCATCGACAGATTGGAGCGCGCCGTTGCGGCGCTCGGACTTCAGGACGGCGACGTCGTCGATGGCGTGACCGTGTTTCTATGCCGTGGCTGCAGCGAACGGGTAGGAAACTGCCGCTGCACGGTCGGTGAGATCATCGACGAAGTGGCGGAATGCGGCTCGCTCCCCGATCTCGGCAAAACGACGCCAGAATGAGGCTGTCAGAACATCCCTATCTGGGCACGCTCGAAGTCGTCTGCGATCGCAGCATGATCGCTGGCCTCGATCCCTCCGATCTTCTCGAAATATACGTCGATCTCCTGATGGGAGAGCCCGCTATCTGGGCTGGAGTACTGCCTGTGCCCATTGGCGACTCGCTCACACCGTCAGTAGTTGCAGCCTATGGGAGTCGTCCACCGAACATGCGAGAGCTGAGCGGGTTCACCGACCGCTGGTCCGCTTGGGTCAAGGCCGCTCGATCTGGCTCGGAGCCGACCCGATGAACTCACCCAAGCTGGGGGCAAACCACACACAAAGCCGCGACGATGATGAAACAGCAGACGAGCCATGTGATGGCGCCAATCCTGGAGTCCTCTCGAAATGGGATGAGGATCTCCCGACCTCTGTTGTTCTAGGCATCGCCTCGGCGGTCCTGATCGGCGCGGTCCTATGGATCGGCGTCCTCACGATCGTCGCCCTTCTTCTCTAACGACCTCGGGACTCCCAGAAAGAAGAAGCCCGCTTAACCTTGACACTCACCGCAGAAGTACCAATTCTCGGCGGCGTTCGAGTTCGATAGGCTCGTTTCCTCTCTCGCCGGATAGTACGATGCACTCGAAGGGAGCGCGGAAGGGAGGCCGTGAGCGAGTTCGTCTTCGACCTTCAGGACCCGGCCCGCCGCCGCGACCCGTTCGCGCTCTACGCGCGTGCTCGTCGCGAACACCCCGTGTACCTCCACCCCGGGCTCCCAGTGGCCTCGGTGTTCGGCTACCGGGACGTACTCGGCGTGTTGCGCGATGCCGAGACCTACTCCAACGTGCGCAGGGGTCGGATCGACCTCGAGGAGCGGCCCGACATGCTGGGCAGCGACGCGCCGGAGCACACCCGGCTCCGCGGCCTGGTTAATAAGGCGTTCACCCCCCGGATCGTGGCCCAGCTCTCGGACGGGCTCGTCAAGGTGGCCGACCAGGTCGACCGCGCCCTGGAAAGGGCGAGGTCGACCTGGTCGACGCGCTCTCTTACCCGCTGCCTGTGATCGCCATCTCGGACCTCCTGGGCGTCCCCTCCGAGGACCGCGAGCTGTTCCGAGCGTGGTCAGACCTGCTCGTCTCGACGACGGCGCTTGACTTCGGGCAGACGGTCGACCCCGGGCACATCGAGGAACGCCGGCGCGTCGGCCGCGCGAGATGGACGAGTACTTCAGCCGCATGGCCGAGGCGCGCCGACGGGAGCCGCGCGACGACCTCATCACCGGTCTGGTCGGGGCCGAGCTCGAGGGTACCAGTCTGGACTTCGGCGAGATGCTCGCCATGATCAACCTGCTCCTGGTGGCGGGCAACGAGACGACCACGAACTTGATCGGGAGCGCGATCGCGCAGCTCGACGCGCGGCCGGAGGTCGCCGCCTCATTGCGGGAAGACCCGCGGCGCATCCCCCGAGCGGTCGAGGAGGCGCTGCGGTTCGAATCTCCCGTGCAGGTGGATCCTAAGCGGGCCGCGCATGCCGTCGCTATTCGTGGCGTGGAGATCCCGGAGGACTACACCGTACTAGGTTGGATCGGCTCGGCCAACCGAGACGAGAGCGCATTTGAGCGGCCCACCGAGTTCGACATCGACCGCGAGCCCAACCGCCAGATCTCGTTCGGCTTCGGGCAGCACTACTGCCTAGCAGGCTGCTGAAAAACTCCTCATCGAAGGGTACCTTTGAGGGAAGCCCCAAGGGGAGATGTGAGAGGACCGCAGACGCTCTCAGGGTGGGATCTTCAGCTACGTATCGCTGGAGTCCCGGATTCCCGAGGACCATCCGCTTCGAGCGATCCGGCGACTGGTGGACGCGGCGCTGGAGCAGCTGTCGCGACGCTTCGATGGTATCTACGCCAAAGGGGTCGGCCGACCGTCGGTCCCGCCGGAGCAGCTGTTGCGGGCGCTGCTGTTGCAGGTGCTGTACACGATCCGGAGCGAGCGCCAGCTGATCGAGCAGATCGACTACAACCTGCTCAGGACCGCTGGTTCGTGGGCCTGGAGCTGGACGATGAGGTGTTCAGCGCGACGGTGTTCACCAAGAATCGGGAACGGCTGCTGAAGGGCGAGATCGCTCAGCATTTCTTCGAGGCGGTGCTGGCGCAGGCGGAGTCGGAGGGGTTGGTGTCATCGGAGCACTTCACGGTGGACGGGACGCTGATCGAGGCGTGGGCGAGCCAGAAGAGCTTCGTGCGCAAGGACGAGAAGCGCAGGGACGATGACGACCCGGGCAACCCGACGGTCAACTTCCGGGGCGAGAAGCGGAGCAACCAGACGCATGCGTCGAGGACGGATCCGGACGCCCGACTGGCGGGGATGAGGGGCCAGGGCGCGCGGCTCGCGTATCAGGGACACGTCGTGACGGAGAACCGCAACGGCCTGGTGGTGGCGGCGAAGCTCACTCAGGCGTCGGGGTATGCGGAGCGCGAAGCGGCTCTCGAGATGGTGCTGGGTCTGGGGGGCGCTCGCCGGATCACCCTGGCTGGAGACAAGGGCTACGACGCCAAGAGCTTTGTGCAGGCGCTTCGGGCCTGGAGCGTTACCCCGCACGTGGCACAGAACACGACGAACCGCCGAAGCGCGATCGATCGAAGGACCACAGGACACCCGGGCTACGAGGTGAGCCAGCGCTTCCGCAAACGGGTGGAGGAGGTGTTTGGCTGGATGAAGACGGTGGGCTTGATGCGCAAGACCCGGCACCGGGGCACGGATCGGGTCGGCTGGGTCTTCACCTTCACTGCTGCGGCCTACAACCTGGTCCGTATCCGCAACCTGTTGGAGGCGACATAGCTCATGATCCCGCAAGATCTACCCGTGCGACACCGAACCGGTTCGTACCGGGAACGGCGATCCCTCTCCCTGCTCGGCACGCCTCCCGTCAGAGGCGTCCCGCCCAACCCAGTTACTTTCTCCGCAGCCTGCTAGGCGCCAACCTCGCCCGACTCGAGGCGCGCGTGGCGCTCCGCGCGCTCCTGGAGCGCACGAGCGAGTTCGTTCTCACCAACACCGAACCGCTGCCGATCCACCCGAGCTTCATCTTCCGAGGCTCCCGCCGCCGCCCCGCGCAGCTGCGAGCCCGCCCTGATCGCGCTCCACTCGCCAGGTGCCTCCTTGATCGGAAGATCTCCGGGCTGCAGATGACGGATAGAGTATGGCTACAGTGAGATACATCGTCAGTGACGTGGAGGCCGCGATCGACTTTTATACCGGCCTCCTGGGGTTCGAGCTCGAGCAGAATTTCGCGCCCGCGATGGCGATCCTCGCGAAGGACGACCTCGTGCTGTGGCTCGCCGGCCCAGCAGCCTCGGCTCAACGACCGATGCCGGATGGCAGTCAGCCCGCACCCGGTGGATGGAACCGGTTCGTCGTCCAGGTTGAAGACATCGCTGCGACCGTAGCTGCTTTGACCGAGGCGGGCGCGAACTTCCGCAACAAGATCATCTCTGGCCCAGGTGGCCAGCAGATCCTCTTGGAAGATCCGTCTGGCAATGCTATCGAGGTCTTCCAGCCCGATTAGTCGTCAGCGGCGATGGCCTTTGCCATAGCTGCGAAGGCGAAACCGGGGAACCGAGGAGGTTAGTGATGAGGAGTCACGGCCCGATGTCGTCGTCGATCGGGGTGCTGGCGCTCGCCGTCTGCATGGCCGTGCCCTCCGCGGATGCGTCGGAGCGCGATGAGAAGGCGGTCCTGGCAGCGACGGCGCGGTTCTATTCTGCCCTGAACGCGATGTTCACGGGCGACTCGGGTCCGATGAAGGCGGTCTGGTCACACGCGGACGACGTGACCTATATGGGTCCCCGCGGCGACTTCCAGATCGGCTGGCCTCAGGTGCTCGCGAGTTGGGAGGAACAGGCGGCCAGAAAGCTGGGGGGTGAGGTGCAGCTCAGAGACATGCAGGTCACAGTGGGTCGGGACATCGCGATCACACAGGGCTTCGAGAAGGGAAGCAATCCGAACGCGGAAGGAGGCCCTGGGGAGGTTTCGATGCGCGCTACGAACCTGTTCCGCAAAGAGGACGGCAGCTGGAAGATGATCGGACATCATACCGACCTGTTGCCGTTCCTGGCCGAGTAAGACCGCCGAACAGCCCTCCGGCCAGATGCAGATTCAGGAGCCCCCTCGACACTTGGGGAGGAGGACACGATGCCGAGGAGCCGAGGGTGTTCGACTCACCGACAGCTCCCGGCGACCTGAGGAGCGCTGGCGAGGGCAAAACTCGGCAGCATCCCGTCCGGCGTTCCCTGCAACATCCGCGACGCCACCCGGAACTGGCTCTCGTCCGGCCCCTCGGCGCAGCGATTCCGTAGCTCCACCGCGTCCAGGTAGTCCTGGGAGAGAGTCTCCAGATTGGTCGTGAGGTCACTGTCTGGGGCGTTCACCTGAACGGTGCCGCTCACGCCCAGCTCCGAGCTTGCGGAGATCACGCTGTCGTCGGAGACGAGAAGGGCCTTGGTGGTGATGTCGATGTTCACGCCTTGGCCCTGGGCACCGTTCTCAAGAATCACGAAGTCGGGATTCGAGATGGCGATGTTGCCGCCTGTGGTTTCCAGACCGCCGCGAACATCGGTCGTGATGGAGCCTCCCGGAAGTGTCGGAGAGAAGGTAAAGAGGATGTCGGGTCCCCCGAACATCTCTAGCCGCTTGCTCACGTTCAGGTGTATGTTCCCGCCGTCAGTCAACAGGAGTTTCGAGTCTTCACCGACCCCGAGCACGACTATATCCCCCGCGTTTCCGGCATCGAGAAGGTTTGCTGAGCCGGCGGAGATAAATGAAAACTCGCGAAGCAGGCGTCCGCGCGGCTCTTCATTCTCCAGATTCACACCCGTAATGATGAGCTCATTCGCTTCAATTCGGATGGAACCCGCTCTTCCATTGGTGCTAGTAACGGTGGAGACTAATCCGCCGTCGAGCAGGAGGACCCTTCGGGCGAAGAGTTCGATGTTCCCACTGCTGCCGGCAGGGTCCGCTTGGACGCCGAAGCTTGGAAGGGTTGCTGTGAAAATTGCGGCCGAGAAGGAACCCGGACTTTCGCTCGGACCGGAGACGATGATCTCGTCTGCTTCTACGACAATTTTCGATTGCCGGCCCGGCTCTTCCACGCGGAACTGGCTCTCGTCTGGTCCCTTGGCGCAGCGGTTCCGCGGCTCCAGCCCGTCCAGTTAGTCCTGGGAGAGCGTCTCCAAACCCAGTCGCCAGCGATGGTGGCGTCGCGGATGCTCGGCCCGATTCCGGATAGCCTCCTAGTCAATCGGGCGGAAGACCGGAACGGTTATCTCGTCGTCGATGCGTTCGAAGTCTACGCGAACGCGCATTTCGCACTTCACGTCGTCGGAGTCGATGCCGACCACGTTGGAGACCATGCGCACACCTTCGTCTAGCTCGATCACGGCGTAAGCGTAGGGAACGCGCTCGGCGAAGAAGGGGTGCGGGTTCTGCCGCACGATCGTGAAGGTGTGGACCCGGCCGGTTCCAGCTGCGGGGACCCACTGGAGGCTTCCGTCCACCAGGCAGTGGACGCAGTAGTGGCGGGCGTACGCAACGTAGCTGCCGCAGCTCCCGCAGCGCTGCAGCATCAGCTGGCCGCGACGCGTGCCCTCGTAATACGGGATCGCAGCGGCGTCCGGCTGCTCCGGGCGCGGCCTTGTTGGCATCGCCATGGTCTACCTCCCCAGGACCAGCGAGCACTGCTCGGCGAGAATTCCGCCGTTGCCGTTGACGAACACGAGCTCGCAGTCCCTTACCTGCCGGCCGTTGGCCTCGCCTCTCAGCTGGCGCACGGCCTCGGTCACGTGCGACGTGCCGCCGGCAAGACCCGCCTGTCCGAACGAGAGCTGACCGCCATGCGTGTTAATCGGGAAGTCGCCCTTGTACGTGAGGTCGTGCTCCTCCACGAACGTTCCGGCATTGCCCTTTGGACAGAAGCCGGCGTCTTCGATCGTGATCAGGACCGTGATCGTGAAGCAGTCGTAGAGCGAGGCCATGTCGATGTCCTGCGGCTCCACACCGGCGCGCTTCATCGCCGTTGGTCCCGTGTACGCAATAGGGCTCGTGGTGATGCTCTCGGCCTGGGAGAGGCAGCTGTGACCGATCATCTCAGCGGCCCCGAGCATGTATACCGGATCGTGCGGCATGGACTTCGCCGCGTCCGCACTGGAGACCACGAACGCCGCCGCCCCGGAAACGGGCATGACGACCTCGAGCAGGTGGAGCGGATCCGAGACCAGCCGTGAGCTCAGCACGTCGTCGATCGTGATCGGCTGGCCGTAGAAGATGGCGTCTGGATTCGCGCACGCGTTGGTGCGCTGGTCGACCGCGACGCGTGCCATCTGCTCGGGGAGGGTCCCGTACTCGTGCATGTGACGGGTCGCCGCGAGAGTATAGCCCGACGGCGCGCCCAGCGGGCCGAACGGCAGCTCGAAGTCGTCGAAGAAGCTCGTGCGGACCGGGCCGCGTTGCGCGTACTGGGTCAGCGACTCGCCGCTGATACAGAGCACGTGGTTGGCGAAGCCCTCGACGATGGCCGCGCAGGCCTTCCAGACCTGCGACGTGCCGCTCGCGCCGGCCATGTCGACGACGTTGGCGAAGGTCGGCCGAATGCCCAGGTACTCCGCCACGGCCGACGCGTGGGCAAAGGTCAGCTGGCTGAAGATGGGAGGCGTTACGAGCACGCCGTCGATGTCTCTTGTCTCGAGACCAGCGTCGACGATCGCGAGCCTGACGGCCTCCATCATCAGCGCCTCGGCTGTCTGCTCGGTGCGGCGGACCGGCTTCAGCTCGCCGATTCCGGTGATCGCGGCTTTGCGCTTCAAGCCTTCCATGGTGTTCTCCCTGCGTCTCGTCCAGGTTGGACTCTAGCAGGATTCCATGTTCGGCCAGGCTGGCCGCGCCCCAGCTCGGCTACTGGGGCGTTGCGATCTCGATGGAGGTCGCTACTCGCCTTCCGTAGGAGCGTGTGAAGGTGACGACCACGTCCGTGCCCACGGACAGCTTGCGCAGGTCGTAGACGCGGCCCGGCACGTGGAAGCTGGTGGATTCCAGGGTGAGTACGCCGGAGCTAGGCGCCACGGCCGTCACGTGTCCGGAGACGGGCCGCTCGGTGCTCGCGGCAGCAGCGTCCGTTGCACCGAATACACCGCAGATCGCCCCCAGCATCAGAACGCCAACGAGAATCCAGGACAGACGCATCACACCTCCTTCTCTCAGAACCGCTGTCGCCAGTAGATGAGGTCGACGGGATCGGGCGCCAGGCCAGGGGCGTCGATCGTGACGAGCTGGCCCGCGGATGACTTCAGCAGGATCTTCACGCCCCCGTCATCCGAGGTAGACAGTGTGATCCGCGGGTCGGACGGGACCCCCATCCCGGAGTTGATCCGGCGTGCCTGGTTGGACGAGGTGGCCGGATCGAAGAAGCCCTCGGCGGAGGCGAGATCGAAGATGTGCGCGAAGGCCCGGCCCGACACATCGCAGACGTCCCCCGTCCCGTCGTCCGGCATGTAGCTCGTTGTGATGAGAACGCCTCCGAACGCGGCGTGGTTCGTGATGAACTTCTCGCCCTCAGAAGCGACGAAGTAGTAGCCGAGGTCCGTTGGGTCTGGATCCGACGGCAGGCCCGTGACGTTCGTGAGCTCGAATTCGCCGTACGGCGCGCCCGGAATGGAGGCGGCTCCCGTCGGCTTCGGATCCCGGATCACGTAGAAGCGATTGTTGTCGTCGGTCGACGGATCTCCGGGGTAGTTCAGATCCGTTCGCTCTCCAGTCCCGAAGGCCACGACGAGCTTGCCAGAGAGGAAGGTTGCGATGGGCGGCAGGAAGATACTCTTGTAGTGGGACCCGCCCCCCGAGACCGCCTGTGGCCCGGTGCGGAAGAAGACCCCGGCGGTCCAGTTGTCGAAGAGGCCGTCGTTGTCTGCGTCCTCCGCGAGCGCCGAGATATCCCACTTCCAGAGCTGTCCCCCCGCGTCACCGATGTAGACAAGATCGGCAAAGCCGTCAAAGTCCAGATCCAGCACGGCGGGCGTACTCGCGAGCGAGTAGGTCATCTGGCTCAGCTGAGGATCGCTCTGGTCGTAGGCCACCTGTGCGAGCACCCGCCCCGTGGCGAGGTCGACGACGAAGATCGCCTTGCTGTCGTCGCTCCACGCCGGATCGCTCGGATTCGAGGCGTACGTCGGTAGATTCGGATCGCCTTCCGAGCGGTAGCCTCCGCCGAAGATCGCGACCCACTGCTCGCGGCAGTCTCCGTCGTCGCCCGCCGCGCCACAGTGGTCCCCGAAGCCCGTCCCTCCCTTGATCTTGATCCGGCTGATGATCGGGTCGGACCAAGTCTCGCCCAGCGGGATCGAAGGATCGTTGAGCTCCCAGAGCAGCCTCGGGTACGGTCCGTGCGCTCCCGTGGTGGCCGTCGGGTCGGTTACGTCGAGCGCGAGGTACCCATCGCCGCCCTCGCGCATGCCGGTCACGAGGACCGTCGTCCACTCGTCGGCATCCTTTGACGTGTCGAGGAGCGAGCGCCCGAGCCACGCGTCCGCGGCGGAGGGACTGCCGTCTACGTAATACTCGGCGCGCGGGAAGTTCCGCGGAATGAGCTTGAGCTTGTCCAGCAGGAAGCCCGGGATGTACGCAAAACTCTCGTTGCCGCTCCCCATGTCGTAATAGTCGCTCTCGAGCTCGGGTGTGGCGGGGTTGTCGCCGCTGTTGAAGTCGCCTGCCTCGATCGCGTGGAGCATGCCGTCGTTCGCGCCCGCATAGAGTCGCCGGGGTCTGTCCCGATAGCGCGCGAGGAAGGTGCCGGACTGGCCGATCGGACCGTAGCCCTCCTCGTTGCGAAGACCGGGTGGCGGAGAGCCGATCACGAGTGGGTTCGAGTGGAAGACGTCACCGAGCACCGCTTCTCTCTTCTCGACCGCGTCCCCATCGCGATCCTCGTCGAAGACGTCCTGGCCGTACAGGTAGCTCACCAGCGCGTCGGCCAGGGCCTCTGTGTCCGCAAAGGGCACGGCGGGATCGTTCGGATACAGGTTGAGCTCGGCGGGCTGCAAGGCGAGCTCCGCGGCGTTGATGGTTGCCGCATCGAAACGGGTCTGCGCGGCTCCCAGCGTGGTGTGGATCTGACGGGGCGGGTGGCTCGGATCGAGCATGCGCTCGTACACGTCCCAGAACGGCTTTCGCGGCTCGATGAAGACGTCCGCAGCATCGATGGCCGGGTTCCCGTCCCGGTCGAGCACCTCCAGCGCCGAGGAGAGGCGATAGGCCTCGATGTGACCCTCCCAGAAGCCACTCCCCTGTCTCGGAATGAACGAGGCCACGAACATGCCGTCCCCGAATGCTGTGCGGCTCGAGGGCACCGTTGTCGCGCCGAACGAGGTCGAGCGCTCGATGATGTCGAGTAGCGCCGCCTGGAGCCGTGCCGCGAGCTCGTTCGCGTTCCTCGCCACAAAGTACTGCGCCATACTGTTCGTCGCGGTGTCGCGGAGCAGGGGGTGGTCGATCGTGAACCCCACAGTGTAGGTGACGATGTTCTGGGGGCCTGGCAGGTCGGGTCGGAGGTCGTTGTTGTAGAGATGATGGGCAACGTCATCCAGCCAGTCCGTTCCGAGTGACTGATACGGTGGCGTGTCGCTGCGCCCGCTGTACTCGTCCGGAACCTCGTCCATGTCGCCGTCGGCGTTGCCGATCGCGCAGACGAAGTCTGCCGTGCCAGGCCCGTTGCTGAAGTCGTCCTTGGTGGGCTCCCCGTCTGTCAGGATCACAACGAAGTTCTTACGGCAGGCGGCGTCCTCCATCGGGTTCCCGCTGTCGATGCCGGCCGGGGCAACGCAGCTGCCCACGGAGGCGTCCCCGGACATGTACTCGGCGATGTCGACGAGCGCCTCGGCCAGAGGCGTCCACCCGGAGGGCTCTGTGGCGTTGATCCGCCCGATCAGAGACGCCCTGTTCCCGCTCGCGATCGACTCGGTGATCACCCCGCCGTTTGGGTCACCCCCCGCGGCGAAGTTCGTGAGTCCGAAGCGGACGTTCTCTCTCAAACCGGCCGGGTTGATCAGGTCGATCAGCTCGAGCAGCGCGTTCCTCGCCGTATCGATCCGGTCCACCATCGGGATCGTCGGCGTGTTGCCATCGATGATCTCCTGAAAGAGCCAGCTCAGGTAGTTCCTCGACCAGCTGGTGCTGCCGCCGCTCGTGATGTCCGGCAGCTCGAACTCGTATCGGCCTCCCGATAAGGAGCAGGACCAGCCGACCGGAGCGGCAGCGCACCCGTCCGAGATCGCACCGCTCGCGCAGGTCACGTCCTGTCCGGAGCGGCGCCGACTTCCGTTGTCCGGGCAACGGTCGAGAGCGTCACCGCTGCCGGGGCAGAAGCCGTCCGAGGCATCGATCGCCGGGAGCGGCCCGATGTTGCACTCACTCAAAACGCTGCCGATGTCGTGGAACAGCCCGGGGTCGAAGTCGTCGGGCCACATCGCGTGTGCCATCGAGCCCGAGTTGTCGAGCAGGATCATGACGTTCGGAGGGACCACACTGGTAACGACGTCAAGGTCCGACTGCGCGTGGGCGGGCACCGCCGCGAGGATGAGTACAAGTGCGAGTAGCAGCGTCCTCATCGGTAGGTGTCCGCTCCCTCACTGACGCGGTACTGCGCCTGGAGCTCGGCGCGTCCGCCCACAGGATCCGTGGCAACGACGTCCGCCCGGTAGATGCCGAACGAGAAGGTGTTGCCGGCGTTGACGTTCAGCTGGTCGCCCTCACGGCGGGAGCGCCCGACGAGACGGATCTCCTGTGGGACGGCGTTGTCACTAGTCCCCGTACGGACTCCCGTGTAGAGGCCCGCCCTACCCTGCACGAACTGGATGTCGTCGAGCGCTGTCGTGTCGGGGTACTGCGCGTTGCCCTGGTCGAGCTGCTGCGCAACGAGGCTGAGCGCACCATCGGCGGCGAAGAAGGTTCGGACCTTGCGGGCGGAGCGGCCGCCCGCCGACGCCTCGCCTTGCGCGCTCTGTAGCGATGCAAGACCCATGGCGGAGAGCAGGAGCAGCAGGATGACGGTGAGGAGAAGGGCGATCCCGGCCTCGCTGCGGCCTGGGGGGCCCATCCGATCCCGGATGTCGACTGAACGTGCGCTCGGCTGCCGGAGCATGATTTGGCCCCTTCGGCAGCCGTTCGACCCCCCTCGCGCGACGCGCGACGGGTAGGGCACTGGCTTTGCGTCACCGCCTCTCGGCGGGTTTGCCTTTGTCTGAGGAGCGGGCGTGCATAGGCGCCCGTCTCGGTTGTGATTCTCCCAGCGAGCCGGGACCTCGCAGAAGTCTCGGCTCATGAGCACCTATTCGGTGACAGCTGTGCGGATCTTTAGCCAGGAAGCGACAGCCGAGACCAACCCTCGGCACCCTGCCGAGCACGCCATCATCTGAGGTCGCAGGACTGGCGTACTTCAGGCTCTGGACACTAGCTCGGCTCGCCTGCTAGCGGGGTAAGGCGCTGTGCAACCTCGGCGGCACTGCTACAGCGCAGCTCCGGCTGCTTCTCGAGCATGTCGAGAAGCAGAGAGGCGAGAGCGTCAGGTACGTCCGCGGCTCGCGAGCGCGGATCCGGTGGCGGTGTGTGGCGGTGGTGATAGGCGACGTCCCCCTCGGGAAAGGGCACCGAGCCCGTCAAGAGCTCGAATAGCGTGACGCCGAGCGCGTAGATGTCCGCGCGTGCGTTCACTCCCTTGCCACTGATCTGCTCGGGAGCCATGTAGTGGGGCGTGCCCCCGATCACCGTCGTGGAGCGGCGAACCTCCTCGATCACCTTGGCCAGTCCGAAGTCCATGATCTTCAGCACCTTGTCGTTGGTCCAGAACAGGTTCCCGGACTTGATGTCGCGGTGGACGATGCCCTGGCTGTGCGCGTACTGGAGTCCCGCCGCGATCTGGAGGCCGAGCCGGGCACAGATCTGAGCGCTGACGGGGCCGGTATCGCGCAGGATCTTGTTCACGGGAGATCCCTCGAGCAGCTCCATGGTGATGAAGAACTTTCCGTATTCCTTGTCCGCATCGAACAGGGTGACGATGTTGGGATGGTTCAGCGCCGCCACGGCACGGGCTTCGCGGAGAAAGAGCTCTGCGGCGGTGGGGTGGTCGCGGAGGTTCTCAGGCAGCTGCTTGAGGGCGACGAGGCGACCCAGCCTGCGGTCTCGAGCCTTGAATACGACGCCCATGCCACCGCGACCGATCTGCTCGAGGATGTCGTACCGGCTGCCGGACGGCGTCACGCCGACGGGATCCACGACGGTCTCCATGGGATCGTCTGCGGTCCCCTCAGTTGAGAGCTTCTTGCGCAGCGTCTCGATGCGCGTGGTGAGGTTGGGATAGTCCGGCTTGCTCGTCTGGAGCTCCTGGAGCACCTCGAGGGAGCGTTGGTCCTCGCCGTTTCTCGCCAGCAGCTCGGCCAAACGGGAGCGGAGCTCCGCAGCACGGTCCTCGTCGCGGAGGACACCGATGCAGAGCTCGAGCCGCTCCGTCGCGCGGTCGAGCTGACCCCCGCGCTCGAAGATGTCCGCCAGCATCACGCCTGCATCGACGAATCCGGAGTCGTCGAGCTGCACCTGCTCGAGCAGCCTCGTTGCCTCGTCCTGGCCGCCGGCTTCTCCCGCCTGCTGGAACAGGGTCGCAGCACCCACGAAGTCGGAGAGGGAGGCCCGGAGTCGGGCCGCGTCCTGGTAGAGACCCGCGGTCGCGTAGTGGTCAGCAGCGCGTTCCGCCTCGCCGCTCTGCTCGTGAAAGCGCGCCCGGAGCGTGTGCGCGAGGGTCTCCTGACCTTCCCGCTCGAGCGCCTCTGCGACCGCATCGACCTCGCCGAGCAGGTACGGCTCGATCGCCGGCGGGCAGCCCTTGAAGACGATGCCCTCCGCCCCGGAGAGCTCGATGACGACGGACCGGTGTTCATGGCTCTCGATCTCGATATCGAGCTCTCCCACCCTGTCCCGACTCCCGGCCGCAACGCGGTGCTTCCCGATCGGCAGCTCCAGGCGGGCCGTTCCCAGGCGCGCATAGCGAAGGGTCTGGGGGAGTCCCATGACCGCCACGGATGCATCTGGAACCGGCTTGCCGTCCCAGAGCACCTTCACGTCGAGCGGGCAGCCTTGGGGACGGAGGTCGAAGTCGAGTCGGACGGTCTCCCCTCGCCTCACGTCGATGCAGCGTGTGTCAACGTGCTCTCTGATCGCGGCGCCCCCGGTATCGGGGCTCTCGAGTGTTCCTTCGAGCCGGACCCAGTAGCTTTGGGGTCGCAAGCGCGAGAACTCCGTTTCACGAGCGACCATGTAGTGGGCGGTCGCGGTCGATGCGCGCCGGTGACGCCCGTCACGCGCGTCGGGCGCGTCACGTTGAGACCGCTCGAGGCTGGGTCGCTTCTTCGTGAGCTCGACACTGAAGGTGCCGCGCAGCTCCGCTGGATACTCGACGCAGACTATCAGGTCACCGGGTCGATGCAGCACTCGCAGCGTCGAGAGAAGCGCCAGTAGTAGCGACGCCACGCCGAGCACGATCCAGATGCCGGGAAGCGACGCTGCCCAGCGGCCAAACTGTGCGACCCTGGGGCGCCAGTGAGCAGGTAGCGAGTCCCCGGCGTCACGCAGCGAGCGCTCGAGCAGGCCCGCCCAGCTGTCGTACGTGTCTGGCCGCCGCGGGCGTAGGGTCCGGGCTCCGGGCCCGGCGGGAGTCGGGACCACCTGGCCGGTCGTGTCCTTCTGGTCAGCGGGCCTGGCTTCTGCTGCGGAGTCCCGCTCGAGGCTCTCGACCTCCGCCTCGGCAACGCTGCTCGACGGTTCTGCGGATTCTTCCGCCTCGGGCTCGCTCGCAGGCGGCAGTGCCGAGCTCGCGGACGTCGTCTGTCCTTGCTTCAGGTCGGGCTCCGGAACCTCGGTGTGGGGTCGGGACGAGAGCTCAGGAGCTCGCCTCTCGGGCGGGAGCGGGCTCGTCTCCACGAGGCTCCCCGCGGTCCCTTCGGTCGTTTCGGCTCCCCGGGCCTGGGGACTCTGTCCCCACGCCAGGGGAGCCGCCGCAAGGAAAGCGGCGGCAAGCGCGCTGAGCGCCAATCTTGAAGCGGTCCGGAGGCGCAACACGTCTCCTGGCTTTTCGGCTTTCGGAGCCCGCAGCTGAGGCCCCTCGTCGACTCATCGCCCGCGGAACCGCGGTCCTGGCTAGTTCCTGAGGTTCTCCATACGAACACCGGAGTCCAGATTCGGGTCGTGGACGAAGCGGACGCTGCGCACGTCCTCCTGGAGCTGGATCTCATGGGGATCCAGCTTGATCACCACGCCGGGATGAGCCACTCCCGTTATGTCTATCCTCGCGTTCGGGAGCAGGTCCGCGTACGTGCCGATCACGCGGATGCGCCCCGCCGTGTTGAGGGACTTCACTCCGTCCTCGAGGGGAGAGCTGTGGTCCTGGATCGGCCCGATGGCGACGACTGTCCGCGTGCTCAGCTTCGACCCGACGTTGCCCAGGACGATGCTCTCGGCCGCTCGCAGCTCCCCGCCCACTACGGAGCCCTGGTTCGCGCCGATCACAATCTTACGCGCGGTGATCCGCGTCTTGATGGCGTTCGAGGCGATCGAGAGGGTTCCCCCGCTGCGCAGATCCGCACCGTCCGCGTGGTTGCAGGCTAGGTCGCCTCCTGCCACGACGAAGGTTGTCTCCGAGCCGATCACGCCTCCCCCGATCGTCACGCTTCCGTTGGCCCGAACGGTTCCGCCATCGACCATCCCGTTGACGATCAAGTCCCCCGTCGCCGCAGCGGAGGCGTTTCGAGCCACGTCGCCCGTGATCTGAAGCGTCCCCTCCATCTGGAGATCGCCGGACTTGAGGTCGACGTCGCCCCTGTGCTGGAAGTGCGAGGTGACCGAGAGCGTCGATGCCTCGGGGTACGAGACGATGCCGGCCACAGTCGCCCGGATCTCGCCTGACTCATCGTCGAGCTCCACCCCCTCACCCAGGCTGGGCTTCGGATCGCGCGGAGCATTGGCCGGGAGCTCGCGACCCTCCACGCTGCGGCCCGGACGGGACTCGCCGGGCGGAGTGTAGATGGCGAGCAGATCGCCGGCCTCGAGGGGCACCAGGAGGCCGCGGTCCCGAAAGTCGAGGGTCCCATCCTCGCGCAGCCGACCCGCCAGCACGTCGATGTTGAACTTGAGCTCGAGGACTCCGTCCTCGCCGGAGACGGGCGGCGTGCCGCGGGCCAGGGCCAGCTCCTCGATCGCGAAGTCCGGATCCTGCAGGCAGACCCCGAGCTGCGCGCAGGCCTCCTCGTCGACGCCAAAGACAACGTCCGCGCCGCGCAGTGCCTCGTCCAGAGCGCTGCGATCGGCCGTAGCACCGGGCAGGACCTTTGCCTGTGCCTCGATCTCGCCAGGCATGATCTCGATTGTGATCCGTTCGGACGCCATTCGTTCCGTGGAGATTCCCCCTCTGTATCTCTTATCGGCCGTCGAACCTGGGCTATTCACCCTCGGGACAGGAATGCGCGCCAAGAGAGCGAGCTGCGAGGCGTGACCCTCTGGCGCTGTTCTCGCCTGTCATACACCATTCAGCGTAAATGCAGTGGGCGTGGACGTCAGATCGCTCCGCCGCGCGCCTCATGACGTCCCTGGCTGGATTCCGTACCCTCAATCGCCAAGGGACATGCAGGATCTACCTCACCGATACCGACTCGAGGCGATGGGGCGCTCGGACGGCAACGTCGTACTCTCGGCGCAGGGGTTGCCCTCTCTCGAGAGCGCGCCACCGGCCGAGTTCGACGGTCCCGGTGACCTGTGGTCGCCGGAGTCTCTGTTGCTTGCCGCTGTCGCCGACTGCTTCGTGCTCTCGTTCCGCACGCTAGCCGCGAACTCGTCGCTCGGGTGGACGAGCCTCCGCTGCGCGGCGGAAGGGATCTTGGATCGCGCGGAGGGCGGGATGCGCTTCACCGAGATCCACCTGCACGCTGAGCTGGAGCTCGACCTGGGCCAGAAACGCGACCGCGCCCAACGATTGCTCGAGCGGGCCGAGAAGATCTGTCTGGTCTCCAACTCGCTCGTTACGCCGGTTCACCTGAAGACAGAGATCAGCGAGACAACCTAGGAGAGTGACCCAAGATTCGGGTGGGCGGAGGTGATTGTAGCGAGGGCCCCCAACTGGACGTGGAGCGATGTACGGGCCAACGGGGGTCCGAGGTAGCCGGTAGATGTCGATCTACACAGATATGCGTCAGATCCAGGGCCTGACGTGCGCGAAACGGGTCCGCACCCGCCCGATCACGCCATCTGCGCTCGGCAGAGCGCCATCACGTTGAAGCCCGAGCACACCAGGTCCCACTCTCCCGTCACCTTCTCCTGGCCGCGCAGCATGAAGCGCCGAAACCGCTGTCGTGCCTTGATCTCGGCAAACGGCCGCTCCGCCTGGGTCTTCCGCTGCGCGTAGCGTTGCTGGGCCCAGGGCAGTCGTAAGATCCGGTGCATCCGCTGCGCCCGGGCTCCCTTGGGCCAGCGGGACGACTTCCGCCCGCGGACCGCGATCAACGCCTGTTGTCCCCGCCGTTCCAACGCCTTCAGGTTCGACTCGCTCAGGTACCCGTTGTCGGCCAGCAGAATCTCCGCTCGCTGACTCGTGTTCGTCTCGATTGCCTCGACCATGGGCTCCAACTGCTCGTAGTCATTGGCCTTCTCTGTCAGCTCGTTCGCCACGATCAGGCCGTCCTCACTCGTCGCCAGCTGCGCGTTGTAGCAGTACTGCAAGGATCCCTCGGTCTTCATCATGTTCGCTTCGGGGTCCGCGAAGCTCTTCTGGTGCTTCGCTTCGAGCTTCTCCCCCTTCTCCCGCTCCAGCTGCTCCCGGGCCGCTCGGATCCGCTCCCGTCGTCGCTCGCGCAGCTGTAGCTCTTCTGGAAGCCCACCTCCGCCATCGTCGTCCCCGTGCTCTTGCTCTTCCGCAGCGTTGAGCTCGTCCATCTGCGCCACGATCTGCTCGATCTCGTCGCTCAGCTGATCCTCCGCCTCCAGCATCCGCGCGTGGCTCATCGCCTTGGACCGCGACGTGTTCGCCCGGATCTTCGTGCCGTCTACCGCCACCTGCCCGAGCTTCACAAGCCCCATCGCCTGCGCCACCTTCAGCGTCTGCAAGAACACCTCTCGGAAGTCCCTGTGGTGACGGTCCCGGAATCGGTTGATCGTCCGGAAGTTCGGTCGTAGCCCAGCCGCGAGGTAGCGAAACCGCAGGTCGTAGTGCAGCCGTCGCGCAAGCTCCCGCCCGCTGTACACGCCCACGACCGCCCCCAGAAGCCACAGCTTCAACAGCATCCGAGGCGGGAAGGCTCGCTCTCCACGCCGGCGATACCGCTTCTCGAACCGCCGCAGATCCAGCGACTCCACCAAATCGTCGATGAACAGCGCCGGATCCGATGGATCCAGAGCCTCCCCCACGTGCGCCGGTAGCAGCTCGCCCTGCTGCGGCACATACGCCTTGAACATGACCTCTTCCCCCACGCTCCCAAGTTAGCCAATAAGGGAATCTTGGGTCACTCTCCTCAGGCTGCTGAAAAAACTCCTCATCGAAGGGTACCTTTGAGGGAAGCCCCAAGGGGGAGATGTGAGAGGACCGCAGACGCTCCAGGGTGGGATCTTCAGCTACGTATCGCTGGAGTCCCGGATTCCCGAGGACCATCCGCTTCGAGCGATCCGGCGACTGGTGGACGCGGCGCTGGAGCAGCTGTCGCGACGCTTCGATGGTATCTACGCCAAAGGGGTCGGCCGACCGTCGGTCCCGCCGGAGCAGCTGTTGCGGGCGCTGCTGTTGCAGGTGCTGTACACGATCCGGAGCGAGCGCCAGCTGATCGAGCAGATCGACTACAACCTGCTCTACCGCTGGTTCGTGGGCCTGGAGCTGGACGATGAGGTGTTCAGCGCGACGGTGTTCACCAAGAATCGGGAACGGCTGCTGAAGGGCGAGATCGCTCAGCATTTCTTCGAGGCGGTGCTGGCGCAGGCGGAGTCGGAGGGGTTGGTGTCATCGGAGCACTTCACGGTGGACGGGACGCTGATCGAGGCGTGGGCGAGCCAGAAGAGCTTCGTGCGCAAGGACGAGAAGCGCAGGGACGATGACGACCCGGGCAACCCGACGGTCAACTTCCGGGGCGAGAAGCGGAGCAACCAGACGCATGCGTCGAGGACGGATCCGGACGCCCGACTGGCGGGGATGAGGGGCCAGGGCGCGCGGCTCGCGTATCAGGGACACGTCGTGACGGAGAACCGCAACGGCCTGGTGGTGGCGGCGAAGCTCACTCAGGCGTCGGGGTATGCGGAGCGCGAAGCGGCTCTCGAGATGGTGCTGGGTCTGGGGGGCGCTCGCCGGATCACCCTGGCTGGAGACAAGGGCTACGACGCCAAGAGCTTTGTGCAGGCGCTTCGGGCCTGGAGCGTTACCCCGCACGTGGCACAGAACACGACGAACCGCCGAAGCGCGATCGATCGAAGGACCACAGGACACCCGGGCTACGAGGTGAGCCAGCGCTTCCGCAAACGGGTGGAGGAGGTGTTTGGCTGGATGAAGACGGTGGGCTTGATGCGCAAGACCCGGCACCGGGGCACGGATCGGGTCGGCTGGGTCTTCACCTTCACTGCTGCGGCCTACAACCTGGTCCGTATCCGCAACCTGTTGGAGGCGACATAGCTCATGATCCCGCAAGATCTACCCGTGCGACACCGAACCGGTTCGTACCGGGAACGGCGATCCCTCTCCCTGCTCGGCACGCCTCCCGTCAGAGGCGTCCCGCCCAACCCAGTCACTTTCTCCGCAGCCTGCTAGGAGGCTCGGCGAGCCGTGCTGGACGTGCCCTTCGCCATTCTCAACGAGGACGGGAGCTGCCCCGAGGAGTACCGCGAGCTGATCGACGACGACGCTCTCCTCCGGGTCCTGGACACGTTCGCGCTGAACCGCGTGATGGACCGGCGCTTCCTGATGCTCCAGCGCCAGGGTCGGCTCGGCTTCTACATGACGAGCACCGGTGAAGAAGCCACTACGATCGGGGCCGCCTACTGCCTGCGCGCGGACGACCCGATCTTTCTCAGCTACCGGGAGCTCGGCTCCCTGCTCTGGCGCGGTGTCCCCCTACCCCTGCTGATGAACCAGCTGATCGGGAACAACCAGGACCTGTGCCAGGGTCGCCAGATGCCGATCCACTTCTGCTTCCGCGAGTGGAGCATCCCGTCCGTGAGTAGCCCCGTCGGCACGCAGCTTCCGCACGCCTGCGGCTATGCCTACGCGGCACGCATCAAGAAGACCGGTCAGGTGGCCCTGGCCTTCCTTGGCGAAGGAACGGCGTCGGAAGGCGACTTCCACACCGCCGTGAACTTCAGCGGCGTGTTCAACGCTCCCGCAGTCTTCGTGATCCGGAACAACGGTTACGCGATCTCCACCCCCGAATCCGTTCAGACGGCGGCGCGCAGTCTCGCGGCACGCGGCGACGGCTACGGCGTTCCAGGAGTCCAGGTGGATGGCAACGACTTCCTCGCGGTGATCCACGCGGTCGGCCAGGCGGTGGAGCGCGCGCGCTCGGGCGCAGGCCCTGCCCTGATCGAAGCACAGACGTACCGGATCGGCGCCCATTCCACCGCCGACGACCCGTCAGTCTACCGCTCGGAGGTGGAGGCCGAGCGCTGGCAGCAGCTCGATCCCGAGCTGCGGCTGCAACGCCACGCGCAGTGGCGGGGTATCTGGGACAGCTCGCGCGGGCAAGAGGCCAAGGCTCGGTCGGAGGAGCGCATCGCCGCCCTCATCAAGGAGTGTGAGCCGTGGCCTCCCCCGCCCCTGGAATCACTGTTCGAGGGAGTAACCGAGGAGCTCACGCCGCAGCTCGAGGAGCAGCGTACCGCCTATCTGCGCTTTTTGAACGCGCAGACGAGCGAGACGGACGACGTCCCGTAAAAACGCCGATGGCCGAGACCAAGCAGCTCAACCTGATCCATGCCTTGAACGACGCCCTCGATCTGTATCTGGAGCGAGAGAAGGCCGCCGTCGTGCTCGGCGAGGACGTGGGTCTGTTCGGCGGCGTCTTCCGCGTGACCTCGGGCCTGCAGGAGAAGCACGGCTCGGAGCGCGTCTTCGACACGCCCCTCGCCGAGGCCGGCATCGTCGGCATGGCCGTCGGCATGGCCCTGGCGGGCCTCCGGCCCATCGTGGAGATCCAGTTCGTCGACTTCATCTTTCCGGCGTTCGACCAGATCGTGAACGAGCTCGCCAAGTACCGCTATCGCTCCGGCGGGCAGTACACGCCAAAGGTCGTGATCCGCGCGCCTTACGGCGGCGGCATTCGCGGGGGGCTCTACCACTCGCAAAGCCCCGAGGCGTACTTTGCTCACACCCCTGGCCTGCGGGTCGTGATTCCATCGAGACCCAGACAGGCCAAGGGTCTGCTGCTCGCCGCGTTGGAATGTCCGGACCCCGTGATCTTCCTGGAGCCAAAGCGCATCTACCGCGCCAGCCGTGGCGACGTGCCGACCGATTACTACACGCTGCCGCTGGATCGCGCCGAGGTGGTACGCACGGGCGTTGACGCGACGCTCGTCGCGTACGGCGCGATGCTCCCGATTGCCCAGGACGCTGCGATGCGTGCCGAGGGCGAAGGTTACGACGTCGAGGTGATCGACCTGGTGAGTGTGGCCCCCTACGACATCGACACGGTCGTGCGATCCGTGGAGAAAACCGGCCGCCTGCTCGTGGCCCACGAGGCCCCACGCAGCTGTGGCTTCGGGGCAGAGCTGCTCGCAGCCGTGCAGGAGCGCGCGTTCACGCGGCTCGAGGCACCGCTCGCCCGCGTGACCGGGCTCGACACGCCATTCCCTTACGCGCTCGAGGATCACTACCTCCCCAGCGCCGACCGGATCCTTTTCGAACTCAGGGAGGTCATCGAGTTCTAGCCATGCTTCGCTTCGAGTTGCCAGACATAGGAGAGGGTGTCGTCGAGGCGGAGATTCTGGACTGGAAAGTGCGAGAGGGCGAGCTCGTCAAGGAGGATCAGATCCTGGTCGAGCTCCTGACCGACAAGGCCGAGATCGAGATCCCCTCCCCATACGCCGGCCGCGTCCTGCGGATCTGCTTCCAGGTCGGAGAGATCGCGCCCGTCGGGGCTGTCCTGATCGAGATCGACGACGACGGATCCGGTCCCGAGGTCACAGTGCCGAGCCCGACGATTCCGGAGGAGCCGGCGGGCCCGGCGGAGACACGCGCGGCACCCGCGCCGCCCGCGAGCGGCGCGGCACATCCGCCCACCATGCCCGAGCGCCCGCGCTCCCAGCAGAAGGCCAGCGCGCGTCCGAGTGGAGAGAGCGTGGACGCCGTCCCGGCAGTGCGCGACCTGGCGCGCCGCCTCGACGTCGACCTGAAGAGCGTGCCAGGCTCCGGTCCGGGTGGCCGGATCATGCGGCGCGACGTGGAGCGCGCCCAGCGGGGAGGCGAACGGGTCGAGGTCGCGGAGCAGAGCCCCGCAGCGGCGGAGACGACGCGGGACCCCCAGGACTGGGAGCGACGACCGTTCCGCGGACTGCGCCGTGCCATCGCTCGCAGGATGGTGCAGGCGCGACGCATGGCCGCGCACTTCACCTACGTGGAGGAGGTCGATCTGACCAACCTGCTCGCCGCATCCGAGCGCACGGCGGAGAGCAGCCCGCGCTCCCCACTCGCATTCATCGCGCACACGACAGTGCGCAGCCTCGCGGGCAGCCCCGTCCTGAACGCCAGCATCGACGACGAGCGCGAGGAGATCATCTACAAGGGCGTGGTCCATCTCGGCATCGCGACCGCGACGGGCGAAGGCCTGGTCGTGCCGGTGATCCACGAGGCCGCCCGGTTCTCGGTGGCCGAGCTGGCCGAGGAGATCGACGCACTGGCGCGCAAGGCGCGGGAGGGTCGTCTGACGCCGGGAGAGCTGCGCGGGAGCACCTTCACGATCACGTCGTTGGGAAAGCTCGGCGGGGTCATGTCGACCCCGATCTTGAACTACCCGGAGGTCGCAATTCTCGGCGTCGGCGCGTTACGCTCCGTCCCCGTATTGCGGGCCGGCGAGCTCGAAGCTCGCAGTGTGCTGAACCTCTCGATCAGCGTCGATCACCGCATCACTGACGGCCTGGAGGCCGCGCGCTTCGTCGAGGACGTCAAGCGGAAGCTGGAGGACGTCGACTTTCCCGGGTTCGCAGCCGGCAGGAGCCAAGCATGACAGACGGCGATCTACTCGAGCTCGAGCTGGGACAGAAGCTGCGGAGGATTCGCGAGGATCGAGGCCTTGCGCTCTCGCAGCTGGCGCAGAAATCAGGCCTCCCGACGGAGCAGCTCGAGGCGTTCGAGGAGAGCAGGGCCGTGCCCGGAATCGGGCAGCTCTCGAAGATTGCGTCGACCCTGGATGTGAGTCTGGGACACTTCTTCCAGCGCACCGTTCCGGAGCAGCGCGTCGAGGTCGTACGCTCCGCGGATCGCTGGACCGTACAGCCGCAGAGCGAGGCGGCGCGGACGCTGAACTACCGCTATCAGGCCCTCTCCTACAGCCTGACCGACAAGCTGATGGCTCCCTTTCTCGTCGAGATTCCACCGGACGATTCCAGCGATGCGCCGACGTCTGTCCACGATGGCGAGGAGTTTCTGTTCGTGCTGAGCGGGCAGCTAGAGGTCACCGTTGGTGGGGATGTCCATCGCCTCGCTCCGGGAGACTCGATCTACTTCGACTCCCGGATGGAGCACTCCCTGCGCGCCGCGGAGGGAGCCCCGGTCAGAGTCGTCGCGTGCGTTGCCCAGGAGCGAAGACCGGGGCTGGAGAACCCCATCGACCGCTCCTACGCGAGGCACTAGCCTGTCTCGATGCGGACGGGCGGATCCCGACGCACTGAGCCGCGTGAGCCGTGGAGTCCCCGCCGAGCTGAGCTTCCTGCACTTCTACAATCAAAAGCACTCGGGCGAGCCCGCTTTGCGGCTCGCCCGGCGATCGCCTGAGCGCAGGCCTCAGTTCGGGAGGGGCTCGGGGGCCGCAGGGGGCGGTGGGAAGAGCGGGAAGTTCTGATCCTTCTGCTTGCGTCGCTCGAGGAGCTCCTGCTCGAGCGGCGGCAGCGAGCCGGTCTTCTCCGCAGAGACGCGCTGGCGCTCGCGTCCGGCGACATAGGCGGTCACGACGACGACGGTCTCCGTGGTGACGGTGACCTCTTCGCGCTTCGAGAACAGCAGGCCGAGGAGCGGCAGGTCCATCAGGAACGGCACGCCGGAGCGACTCTGTGTCACGGTGTCCTTGAGCAGCCCGCCAATGAAGATTCTCTCGTCGTCGCCGATCAGGAGCGTCGTGGTCACCTCCGCGGTGGTCTGGTTCGGAAGACCATCGCTGATCGTCCCCGTGCTGACCTCCGGGTGGATGTCGAGCCGGATCCGGCCCAGCCGGTCGACCGAGCCCCGGAAGCGGAGAATGACGCCCGACTCGAGGAACTCGACGCTCTCGCTCGTGACCTCGTTGATGGTCGTGGTCACGCGGAATCCGAGCCTGTCCGCGATCAGGACCTCCGCCTCCTCGTGCTCCAGCGCGAGCAGGCTGGGAGTCGAGAGTGTTCGCACCCGACCCTTCTCGGCAAGCGCGTTCAGGGCGCCCTCGAAGCTCGGCGAGACCACCTCAAGGAAGAACCCAGACGTCCCCGTCGAGGTCTGACCCCGGATTCCGAAGACAGCCGTGCCATCATCGTGGGTGACAAGCTGCGACCAGTCGACCCCGTAGAGGTCGTTCTCATCGAGCGTGATCTCGAGGATCTTCGCCTCGATCAGGATCTGCTGCGGCTCCCGATCGATTTCGGCCACCATCCGCTCCATACGGAGCACGAAGTCGGGCAGGTCCTCGACGACGAGCATGCGGCGATCGGGAAACACCGTGATCTCCCCGTAACGCGACTGGTGCTTGGCGAGGATCTCCGAGATCGCCTGCGGATCCGAGTACTCCACCTTCAGCATGCGCACGATGGTGTTCCCGTCGGCCGAGTCTCGACCCGCCTCCTCTCGCGTCATGATCACCCATGAACGCCTCCGACGCTCCGCGACGTAGCCCGCGGCCTCGGCAATAGAGCGCACGGCCTGATCCATGCTGACATCAAACAGTGTCACCGAGATCGAGCCCGCCACGCCCTTGCCGATCAGGACGCTGACGTGTTCCTTGCGCGAGAGCATCTCGTACACCTCGGCGATCGGCGTGTCGCGGGCGATAATGGAGATGGGACGCCCCCCTCCTCCCGAGATCTCGACGGGGGACGCAGCCAACGACTGGGGTGCACACCACCCAGCGAGGACGATCCAGAAGAGCAGACGCGAAGTCCGACGCATCATCGCTCGGGCTCGAACGGCGGCACCACTGCGAGCACGACGCGCTCTCCGTCCACGGAGAAGACGGCCGTCCACTCCCGCACCTCGAGCAGGCGGTAGCCGTGGGTCTCTTCTCCCAGCTTCAACACGACCCCGCCCAGGTTTGCGAAGGAGTGCTCGCCAGCCATCAGGGTCGCCTTCAGCCAGGGACTCCAGCTCGAGGCGGGGGCGCCGGTGCGCCGGGCGGTAACGTCTCCAGGCAGGGTGGGTCGGTCGAACGGATCGAAGCGCGGACTCGGTCCGCGCTCGCCGCTTCCGACCAGCTCCGTCGCGGAGCTGGTCGGAAGCGGCGAGACAGACGAGCGCGAGTGCGAGTCGTAGCCCTCTCACTCTTGCGGCTCACGAGCCCGGTACGCGGCCAGGCGCAGTTTCAGGCTGACTGGGGCCGCGTTACTCCTGCGCTCCAGCTCGTACGAGTTCACTACCATGGGGCGCAGCTCGGCCTCCATGTCTTGCAACCAGTCCCAGAGGCGCAGATAGCTGCCCGTAACTTCCACGTCGTAAGGCAGCTCATCGAACATCAGGACCTCTCCGATCGCCAACGGCCTCACGCCGACCAGCTCGACGCTGTGCCGCGAGGAGATCCGATCGAGCGTCTGGATGACGTACGACTCCATCTCCCTCAACGGCACGCTCGACGGTCCGCCGTAGAGTCGCTGCTGGAGCTCTTCGACCTCCTACCGGAGAGCAACGAGTGCCACCGCAGCGGGCTTGTCACGTTCCGTGCGCAGCCCGACACTGGCGCCGGTCTGGTGTCGCAGAAGTCCCCGATACTCCGTGATTGGCTGCTTGAGCACGTAGAGGTACGCCGCGAGAATCCCCATCGCGACCAGACCGAGGGCCGCTTGGCTCACGGTCTCGGGCCGCAAGTGCCTGGCGAGTCGATCCAGCATCAGCCCCTCCCCCGCCCCTTGACGACGACTGCGAGCTCGAAGCTCACGACCTGAGCGGCAGTCTGGCCCTGCACGCGCGTGCTCACGATCCTCACGTCCTCGACTTCGGGCTGCTCGACCAGCTCGCGCACGAAGTGCGCGAGTGCCGAGTGGCTCGCGGCCTGACCGCGGATCTCCATGTGCGTGTCGAGGCGCCAGGTCTTCTCGGTCTCTTCGCTGCTTTCGGGAGGAATCACGATGAAGTAGCCGGTGTTCCGAGCCACCGTTGCCTCCTCGACGAGCTGGCCGGCTCGGTGGAAGGTCCAGCTCAGAAACCAGACCTGGGCGTTGAGCGCGCGATCGACGGCCAGGAGCGTCTGCCGCGCTGAGATCCCTCCGCGCAGCTCGGAGAGGATCGAGAGCCTCTGATCGAGGCGGACTCGTTCGCCCTCGAGCTCCTCTACGCGAGCCATCTGGCTCAGCAATCCGCTCCGTACGTTCTTCAGACGCGTGAGCTCGCGGTCCTTCTTCTCTATGCCGTGCACAAGCCCGACCTTTGCTGCGCTCACCAACACGATGCCGACGACGGCGGCGCCCGCGAGCCTGCGAAACGTATGGCGCAGTCGCTGCACCCGCCGGTAGTGGGCGGGGATCAGGTCGATGTCACTCACCGTCGCCGAAGCCCCGTAGCGCGAGACTCGTCGCGAGCGCGATGCCTGAAGCGGCTCCCCCGTTCTCGACGGAGGAGGGACCCTCCCTGCCGGTAATCGTCTGGAGCGGATCCAGGATCCGCACCGGGATCGAAGCGAGCGAGTTCACCAACCTGTCGACGCCGGGCCAGCGGGCGATGGCCCCGACCAGGTAGATCAGATCCACAGAGGCCCCGCGCGTGCGCGACGCGGTGTAGACGATCGCGTTCCCGATCTGCTCCGCCACGGCCGCGAAGCCCGGTGTGAGGATCTCCAGCGTCGTCTCGGCGATCTCGGCCGACGCACGATCCAAGCCAGCGTAGGGACCATCGGGGTATACGCCATACTCCGCCAGCAGCGACGCAGCCGATTCGGACGGAAGATCCAGTGACTTTGCAACCTGCTCGATGGCTCGGTCCACGCCGAACTCGATCTCGCGATAAAGGATCAGCCTGCGCCCCCACAGGACCGTCAGGTGGCTCTTCTCGCGACCGAAGTGGAGGATCATGACGTCGTCCTCCAGATCCCGCATCGCGAGCCGCGTGACCAAGCGTCGGATCGCCACCGGTGGGATCTCCAGCGCCTCCACATCGAGCCCAGCTGCGCGCAAGAGCTCGAGATATCGGAAGACCACGTCCTTGCGCACGATCGCGACGAGCGCGGACAGCTCGCTCTGCTTCTCGTGGCTGGGCCGAATCGGGAGGTAGTCGACCACCCACTCGTCGAGGGACTCCTGGATCCTCTCCTCGACCAGCGCCAGGATCAGCTCGGGCTCCGAATCTCGCGGGCCGAGCTCGTAGCTCAGCACCATGAGCTTGACGAGGTCTCCGGGGACGACGGTCACAACCTTCTTGCCGCGAAAGGGCTGGCTGCGCAAGGCGCCCGCGACCATGGCTTTCAGATCGGCCGGCGCCTCAAGAATGGCCTCGCGATCTACCGGGTACCTGCGGGAGATCGAGGCGTGCACACGCAGGCTCTCACGCTCGCACTCCATCTGCACCATATGCAGCTGATCCGCAGCCAGATCGAAACCGATGGGTCCGATGCCGGTGTGCCCGCGACCTTCGGATCGCCTGAAGCTCGGGAGCCTCATTGCCCAGGGTTCCGGACTCCCCCTGTGCCGCGAGTACTGCAGGTCAGCGTTTTGCGCGAGATGCGGATCATGCTCGGCCCGCTTGACTTGCCTTCCTTCGCCTCGTAGAGCGCCTTGTCTGCCGCCTGGTACGCCTTGTCGAGGGACACGTCGACGCCGGGGAGGAGCGTCACGAGTCCCACACTGATCGATACTTCCGGGGCCCCGGGCCTCGCCTCTTGCGCGGCGGCGGCCCGAACATCCTCGATGGCCTGGGTCAGCAGGTACTCGGGCTCGTCGCCGGACAGGAGGACTCCGAACTCGTCACCACCCGTTCGTGCGGCGAAGCCCGTATCGGCGAGCAGCTCCTGGAAGGCCGAGGCCATCCAGCAAAGCACCTCGTCGCCGTAGATGTGGCCACACAGGTCGTTCAACTGCTTGAAGTTGTCTACGTCGAACAGGGCGAAGTGCATGAGCATCCCCGCCTTGTGCACCCTCTCCGCGTAGGCGTCGAACTCCGCCTCGAGATAGCGACGATTCCACGCGCCAGTCAGCGCGTCCTGGTTGCTCAGGGTCTCCATCTTCTGGTGCGATCTCTCGAGCTCGAAACGGGTGCTGATATCTTGCCTGCGGACGCTCGCGCCACGGGCCACGAGCGTCAAGCTCACCGTCGCCGCAGCGAACATGAATAGCTGCAGCGTCCAGAGCTGCTCGGTCTCGAAGCGGTGCCCCACGCTCCACGTAGAGGACGAGAAGACGCCATAGATGAGGAGGGTGACGAGTGACGCCTCGCGGAGACCCCACGGCACCATGGGGATCACCATGAACAGGAGGACGACGCTGCTGAAGAGGGCTGCGCCAAAGGCGCCCGTCTGATGCGCGAGCAGAACGAAGGCCGTGCCGCTGATGATCACCAGGGTCATCCCGAGCACGTGCAGGCTCTTGATCTCGTTGATCGCCTTCGCGGAGAAGTAGACGTGAACTGACAGGGCAGCGAGGGCGGCACAGGTGTAGAGGTACGGCTTGCCCAGGCCGATCTTGTCGTGCACCAGGACCGATCCGAGCAGGAGCATGAGGAACACGACGCTCATCGCCCGCACGCCCGTGCGAGTCTCGTCAACCATGTGCGCTTCGGCGTAGGCGCGCAGCTCACCCGCCTGAAACCGGGTGGTCGACCAGAGCTCCCAGATCTCGTCCAGCAGCTTCATCACTCTCTCTTGCGGGCTCTTACGTGCACTTCGTCCCGTAGAGTCAGTATCGGCAACTGGCTAGAGAATCTCGGTGTTTGGTAGCCGGGGGGCGCGTACTATCCGCGCCGAGGGGGCTATCAGCTGCAGCCGCTTTGTGACACTCCGGTCAGCGGCGCCACGAAACGCGCGCGTGCGAGCTCAGAGCGAGCGTGCTACCGCGGGGACCCACGAGCTCGAGAGCGATATGCACCAGGAGCGCTCGATCGTCTATGCCGGCTGGGATCCTCTCGACCCGGAACTGGCTGACGTTCACTGCGAGCACCGATTCCGTGTAGTCCGTTCCGTCGATGGGATTCAGGTTGGGAATGCGTTCGAACAGCGTCGTCCCGCTCAAGCGAAAGACGACGGGATCGAGCCAGTCCTCGTTCGCGAGAGCGTCTCCGTCATCGTCCGCGAGCGAGCCCCCGTCCTCGTCGACGTTACCATCGCCATCATCGTCGGCGCCGTTGGCAGCGTCCTCGTCACTCAGCCCGTCCTCGTCGTCGTCGCTCGGACTCGACTCATCGACGGTATTGTCGTTGTCGTCGTCCACACCGACGATCCCGGGCGCGCCGTCGTTCGTGGCGTCGTCGCCCAGATCCTCGTCGACGAGCCCATCCTTGTCGTTGTCGGCGTCGACGAAGCCGTCCCGGTCTCGGTCGAGCGTGGGGTCCAGCAGCAGCGCCAGGACGTCACGAATCGATTCGCTGTAGACCGTGGCTACGTTGTCCGGGCTGGGAAGGAGCAGCCGGGTGGTGCCGTTCGCGGCGGTGATCATCCTGTCGAGCGCGAAGCGCCCCTGCCGCGTCAGCTCTGTCTGCTCGCGCGTGATGTCCCAGGCCTCGAGGGCTCGTCCCACGACCCCGCTCAACCCAACGATCAGAATGGCGCCAACTGCCAGGACGACGAGAAGCTCTAGCAGCGTGAACCCCGAGCGCCTCTGCAAAGGAGGGCTCACCACGAGACGAGAGTCTCGGCCGAGTGGGAGGTCCCCTCGATCACGACCCGGATGCGGAGGATGCCCGCGTCCGTACCCGTGGCGGGATCTGCGTCGCCGTCCGCATCGTCGCCGTCGTGGCGATACAGATAGACCAGGCGCCGGGCGACTGTCGCGACCCCATCCGAATACGCGCTCGGAGCCCCGGCGGCATTCGTCTCTTCGAGCTCGAGCGCGCGGAAGGGCTCAGCCAGCACCACCTCCGTCTTGTCGCGGATGCGCACGTACGCCGCCGTCACGGACTCATCGACCTCGGCACTCAGCACCCCGGCGCGCAGGGCCTCGAGCGCCGGAAGCAGGGCGACCGTTAGGACGAGCGTGCCGATGATGACCTCCACGTACGAGAAGCCGGACTGGCGCCCACTATCCGTCACTGCGTGCTCACCAGCCCGGATAGCGGCACGAGCGAGACCGTTGCGAGCAGGCCGCGCAGGCCGAGAGTCACGCTGCCGCTGTCCATGAGTGCGAGATCGAGCGGAGAGACGGGGACGCCCCTGGCATCGAAGGCCACCGACTCCTTAGGAGTCGGATCTCCTCCGAAGCGGAACTCGACGGCTGTGATGCCTCCGTCCGCCGCGAACGATCGACTCCTGAGGCTGACGTCGAAGGGGTGCTTATCGACCGGGTGCGCAACGACGTACTCCTCGACGGCTGGTGAGCCGCTGACGTCGAGCTGATAGACGCGAATCCGCTGCGGCGTGCTCTCGATCCGAGCACCGTGGTGGCGGCCCGTTCGAATCGCCTCACTGCGAGCGAAGCGGAGGGCGCCAGCGACCTCCGATGTCGCCAGATCGAGCCGGATCTCGTCGTCGACCGAGGACGAACGTCCGACGACAACGAGCCCAGCGATGGCCATGACCAGCGCAACGACGAGCAGCTCTCCGATCGAGAACCCGCGAGTACCAGGGCGCTCAGCGCTCAGCGGGCGTCCCAGCTGGTGTGGTTGACGATGATCTTCCCGGTGATGGAGTCGTACTTCCAGCCTCCAAGGTCACCCGGGTCAGCGATCATTGCCAGGCTGCCGACGTTGATCAGTGCGATCGCCCGGGAATTGCTCATCGGCTCCTTGGGGACCTGAGGGAGCTTGAGATACGGACCGTAGGGATGCGCGGCATCCTTGATGTCCTGGGAGATCCCGTCGGCATCTGTATAGCGGGACAGCTGACTGATGAAGGCGGCCTCCGTGTTGGCGCCGCTCTTCCCGTCCGCCAGGGCGGCCGGATACTCACCATGCTGCGCGAAGTACAGGTCGAGGACGTCACGAATGTTCGCGAGGGTGCTGTCCAGCGCAGCATCTTTCGCATCATCGGTGGACGTGGCGAACTGGGGCACGACGATCGCGGCCAGAATCGCCAGGATGATCACCACGATCAGCAGCTCCACGAGCGTAAAGCCCGCGCGCTTGCGGCTGAGAGATCCGTTCTCCATTTCCTGCTCCGTTTCAGTTGGAGGCTCATCTGCCTATCGACCCGCGGGGAACCCTGCTTTAGATGCGACTCCCCTACCCTACCGCCCGGGAGAGCTGAAAAATTGGCAGGATCAGCGAGCTGACGAGGAGCCCGACCACCGCTCCCATCACGAGAAGCATCGCGGGCTCCGCGATCTTCGAGACCAGGGCGAGCTTCCGGCGCAACTCCCGCTCGTAGAAGTCCGCCACCCGTCCCATGACGAGCGCCAGATTCCCGGTCTCCTCGCCAGTGGCGACCATTTCCGATACGAGGGGGGGCAGGAGCTGCTGATCGAAACCCGATGCGATCCGACCGCCTTCGCTCACACGAGTCTCGAGCCTCTCGATGAAGCGCTCGAAGGCTGGACTCCGAGCGACGTCCCGGCAGGCTCGCAGCGCATCTAGCAGCCCTACGCCGTTTCCGATCGAGAGGCTCATGATGCGCATGAACTGCACCACGTTCAGCTGCACCACGATGTCGCGAAGCAGGGGCACCCGGAGCACGACACGGTCCAGTGCGGCGGCGCCCTCGAGGCGCGTCACCCAATGCCAGAAGACGAGGCCTGCCCCTGCGAGGCCACCCAGCAGAAAGGGCCAGTAGCTCCCCAGAGCTTCGCTCACCCACATCAAGCAGCGCGTCGTGATCGGGAGCTGGTCTCGGATGCTCGCGAAGAGCTCGGCAAATTTCGGAAAGACAACGAGCAGAACGAAGGTCACGACCGCGCTCGAGAACACGGCGAGGAAGGCCGGGTACGAGAGCGCGGCCACCAGGGTCGAGTTCAGCTCCTCGCGCTTCTCGTCCATCTCCTTCAGCCGCTCGAGGGCGTCGGACAGAAACCCGCCCTGCTCGCCGGCGGCCACCAGGTGGACGTAGGTGCTGCTGAAGGTCTCCGGCTGTTTCGCCAGCGCCTGAGAGAGGGACAGCCCCTCGGAGACGCCCACCCGAAGCTCTCGAATCATCCGCCGCACCGAGGCGCGGGCCTGTCGCTCGAGGGTCTCCAGGCTCGAGTGCAAGGGAATACCGGCCTCGAGCAGCAGGGCGAGGCGCTCCGTGAAGAACATCAGAGCCTTGCCCCGAACCCGGGTCGAGCGGACGAACCACTCGCCGAGTCTCAGACTCACGTTCTGCGATCCCCCAAGGGACGCGCTCTGGATCTCGATAGGCATCCTACCCGATCAGCCGACGGCCCGGAACACTTCCTCGAGCGTCGTCTCCCCCTTCATCGCGCGCTCGACACCGTCATCGCGGAGAGTCTTGATCCCCCGCTCCCGCATGTGGGCGTCCAGGCTGTCGCGGGAGGGATTGGAGACGATCAGGCGTTGGAGCTCCGCGTCGCAGCGCACGAGCTCGTGAATCGCGATGCGGCCCTTGTAGCCCGAGTCGTAACAGCTCGAGCAGCCCCTGCCCCGCGTGAGTCGGCGATTCTTGGGCGCGTCGATGCCGTGCTCCACGAGCGTCTCCTTCGGCACGACATAGGACGTTCGGCAATCCGGGCACACCGTCCGTACGAGACGCTGGGCCATCACTCCCACCAGGGCCGAGGACAGCAGGTACGGCGCGATGCCCATGTCGAGCAGTCGGGTCACGGCCCCTGGACTGTCGTTCGTGTGCAGCGTCGACAGCACTAAGTGGCCGGTGAGCGCCGCCTGGACGGCGATTTCTGCGGTCTCGTGCTCACGGATCTCCCCCACCATGACCACGTCGGGATCCTGGCGCAGCACGTGCTTCAGCATCTTTGCGAAGGTAAGGCCGATCCCCTCGTTCACCTGGTTCTGGTTGATCCCGTCGATCTGGTACTCCACCGGATCCTCGATCGTGATCAGGTTTTTCTCGGCGCTGTTGACATGATTCAGCCCGGCGTAGAGCGAGGTCGTCTTCCCGCTCCCCGTCGGGCCGGTAACGAGGATGAGTCCGTAACTCGCACCCAGCAGGTCCTTGAAGGTGTCGCAATTCGGCTCGGTCATGCCCAGCCGGTCGATCTCGAGGATCGCCTGGTTCTTGTCGAGAACCCGCAGAACGATCTTCTCTCCGAAGATCCCGGGCAGGGAGCTGAAGCGGAGATCGACGACGCGACCTCGCGTGACGACCTGGATGCGACCGTCTTGGGGAAGCCGCCGCTCCGCGATGTCGAGATTCGCCATCACCTTGAGCCGCGACACCAGCGCGGGGTGAACCTCCATGGGTGGGGTCATGATCGTGTACAGCGCACCGTCGACCCGCAGTCGGATCCGGCACATCGTGCGCGAGGACTCGATGTGGATATCGCTCGCTCCGTCGCCGACCGCCCGCTGGATCACGCCGTTGATGAGGTTGATGACCGGGCTCCCACCGGCCATCTCGTCGATGCCTTCCCGGTCCGCCGGCGCGGCGCTCTCCACCAGCTCCAGGTCATCTCCCAGGTCCCCCAGGTACTCGGACAGATCGTTCCGCTCAGCGTGCGCCTCCGCGATCGCGTTCAGGATCTCGTCCGTGCAGGCCAGGACCGGCTTCACCTTGAGGCCGGTCAGATCCTCCACGGAGTCGCTGACGGGCACTGCCTGGGGATCCGACGTTGCCAAGTAAAGGATCCCTTTGACCTGGAACAGGGGCATCACTTTGAGGCGGCGCGCGATCTCCGCGTCGACGAGGCAGGCGGCCTCGGGGTCGTACAGGCCGGAGCGCAGCCAGACGAACGGGACGCCGAGCTGAGCACCGAGAGCCTCCAGCAGGTCCTTCTCTGGCACCCAGCCCTTGTCCACCAGGATCTGGGCGAGCCGCTCGCCCGACTTCTTTTGCTGCTCGAGCGCGCGCGCGATGATGTCGTCGGTCACGAGGCCGTTCTCCACGAGAAACTCGCCGAGCCGGCGTCCACGTCCTCCCCACCGGCGAGATGGACCGGCGCGAGCCTGCGTGATCTGCCCGTCGACGGAAGCGATGTGTTCCGAGAGGCGCGTGATTCGGAACACGTCGACAAGCGCCGCGTTCGCGTTCGCGACCTTGAGCTCGCCGCCGAGGCGTGCCAGCTGGGTCTGGACGTCGAGCAGCACCTCGAGCCCGTCGCTGTTGATCACGGAGACTCCAGACAGGTCGACGACGAAGCGCAGCTCGCGAGCAGCGATACATGCGTCGAGCGTCTCGCGGAGCTCCGAGACCACGGCCGCCTCGTTGAGGGGCCCGCGCGGGACCAGGAACGTCGTTACGCCAACGACGGAACGCCCGATCTCCGTCACGCTCGTCCCTCTGTGTCGACGAGCGCCTCGTCGTCAGGCATAGACATCATCCCGCCATGGGCTCCCGCAGCAGGGCCGCCGTCTTGTGCAGGATGACGGAGAACTCGGACCCGTCGTCGGGAGCGCTCTCCACGCTGATCTCCCCGCCGTGGAGCTCCACGATCTGCCTGGCCAGGGTCAGCCCCAGGCCGTGGCCTTCGATGCTCAGAGTCTTGTGGGTATCCGACCGGAAGAACTTCTCGAATATGCGCTCCAGGTCTCCTGGCGGGATCCCGAGGCCGTTGTCTCGCACCCGGATTACGAATGCCTCGCTACTCTCCTCCGCGTAGAGCGCGACCTCACCGTCCTCGCGGTTGTACTTGATGGCATTGATCAAGAGATTGTTCACAACGATCCGCATCATCTCCTTGTCGATGAAGATCTGAGAGAGCTCCTCCGGGACCTCGAACTTGAAGCTCAGATCGCTTCTCGCGGCCGATCGCGAGACTGTCTCGAACGCGTCGCGGAGGAATTCCGTCGGGCGCACACGCTGACGATCGAGAGTGACGCTTCCGGTCTCGATCCGCGCGATGGAGAGCAGTGTGCTGATCATGGAGGAGAGGCGTTCGACCTCGTCCTGGATGACACCGCAGGCCTCGAGACGGAGGTCATCTGCGGCCCCGTCCTTCCCCACAAGCGACTCGGTGTACATCGCAAGTGTGCTGAGCGGAGTCTTCAGCTCATGCGCGACGTGATTCACGAACTCGGCCTGGCGCTGCTTCGTGAGCATCTCCGATGTAACGTCATGGAACAGCATGAGTGTTCCCGAGATCTCAGGGCCGCTGCGCGCTCGCACCATTGGATACGCGCCCACGCTGATCCGTCTCCGACTGGACTCTTCCGGTGAGAACTCGATGCTCTCCGCACGATGGAGCGCGTCCGGGCCGTGGTACCGGGAAAGGAAGTCGAGCAGCTCGGGATGCTCGCACCACGCCCTTGGCTTCTGACCCAGGACCTCTGCCGGGCCAACGCCGATGAAGGACTCCACCTTGGCATTCGCAAAGGTCACGGTTCCGGTCTCGTCCAGGACCATCGCGGCATCCGGCAGGGTCTCGAGGATCGTCTCAATCCGAGCCTTCTGGTACGAGAGCACCTTGGACGACGCGAGGATGCCGGTTTGCTGCGACTGAGCGGTCTGCAGCCGCTCCTGCGTCAACTCTACGAATTGATTGAACGAGCGAACGAAGGACCCAACTTGACCCGTGGTGCCCGTCCGGACACGCGACTCCTCCTGACCGTCCAGCAGCGCCGTGATGCGGGAGTTCGCCGCCGCGAGTGGGCGGATCTCAACGCGAAGCAGCAGATAGGACAGGGGCGTGAGCAGGAAGATCGGCAGGGCTAGCAGGGCAAAGAAGGGCGCCTGCTCGAAGATGATGCCGAAGCCGGGCTCGAAGAAGCCGACTCGGACGTGGCCTACAACCTGGCCTCTTGTGAGGACCGGGCCGAAGAACTCGTGGAGGGTTCTGCGACCCTCTTCCTCGAAGACCCGTTCTCCTCGCCACGAGGTCGGCTCCGTCCCCATCGAACCGCGCGGCACGATCACGCCCGGTGCGGTCACCTCCTCGAGGGGATCCCCGTATGCGTTCACGACGAGCGCGTACGCGAAGTCCGAGTTCGTCTGCAGATGATCGATGACCTGGAGCGGTCCCTCGTGTCCCTCTCCCGGCACCAGCTGATCGAACGGAATCTTCGAGAGGAGTGCGACCAGCCTCACTCCGTCCGCTCGAGCTTGCTCGCGGCGCGACTCGATCTGTGACATGAGAAGCAGACCAGTAATGACGACGATCACCGTCAGCGATGATGCAATCATCGCTAGACCTACACGTTCGTTCGCCATACTTCGAGGTGAATCCATCCGCCTGTTCTCTGGCTGCGTTGACCGCGTTCCTCTGGCTGTGCCGCGGAGAGCCGGCAGACCAGGCGTTCCTGAGCCGATGCAGCCCGGCGTGGAACTGCCCAGCTAGGCAGACAGAAAGCGCCTATTCCGGATCCCTGAGAAGGATCGGATGGTTGGCACCTGCGGCTTTAGCCCGCCTACGCCGGGCGGCCAGCCGCAGCTATGTGCCTCGTGGGCAGCCCTGGCGACGTGGGCGCCGCGCGCGGGGCTCGCCTACTGCAGAATCTGGAGCTCGACCCTGCGGTTCTGGGTGCGCCCCCCCCGCGTCGCGTTGTCCGCCATAGGGTTGCTCTCTCCGTAGCCGCGCTGCTCGATGCGCGAGGCCTCGATGCCGCGGCTACGCAGGTAGCCGGCGACGGATACCGCGCGCCTCTCGGAGAGGAGCAGGTTGTACTCCTCGGGACCCGAGCTGTCAGTGTAGCCGGACACGCGGACCTGCAGATCGGGATCGCCCTGGAGCTCGCGCACGAGTGTGCTCAGTGGTCCGTCCGCTTCCGCGAGGAGCTCCGCCGAGTCGAAGGCGAAGTAGAGATCGCCCAACGTAATGGGCACGCCTCGGGTGGTCAGCGGCGGCGGCGCGCTCACGGGAGCAGTCACGTCGATGCGGACTGAGTTCGTCGCCGTCAGCCCGTCGTCATCAGTGATCAGGAGCTCCGCAGTATAGACACCGGGATTCGTGTAGGTATGGGAGAGACTGTCCCCTGTCGCGCGGTTCCCGTCGCCGAGATCCCAGGCGTAGCTCACGATCTGTCCGTCTGGATCGCTCGCGTCCGCGCGCAGGTTGACCGTCAAAGGCGCTCTGCCGCTGAGCGGACTGCCGCTCACGCTCGCCACCGGCTCGAGCTTCGGGCGCGCGAAGGCTGCACACAGGGCCGCGCCCACCGCGGCGCCCGAGCCGAGCCCGATCGCCGCACCCGCGACCGGATCATCGCTGCTGTTGTTGTTGCCGATGATCGCGCCGGCCACGCCGCCTATGAACCCGCCGACAGCCGCACACACGAGCGGCCCCCGCTCCTCGCTCGCCTGGCGAATCGTGGCGCAGCCAAGCAAAAGCGGCAGCAACAACATGGCAGAAAGGACGGCACGTCCAGTCATCGGATCTCCCTCGTCTTTGATTCGTTCGTACGTTCCCGTCGATCGGCACGAGAAGCGCAACCAGCGTGCAGCCCGGCTGCAGCTCCGTCCGCGCTTCTTCCATCGGGCGGAACCCAGCCACCTTCGGAGCGTCTCCGCGGATTGCGTAAGGCGCGAACCCTGGGCACGGAGCTTGCTCTCATTCTGTTCGCACAATACCACAAGGTGGCCTCAGGAGGCGGGGGCTTTGGAGGAAGGAACTTGTTATGCGCGTGGAATCAACGCACCGCTCGGAGCTTGATCCAAATCGTCTGGGACGTCGCTCCCGTCGCCACCCAGCAGCCGAACGGCGAGACGCGCCACGACTTCCGGGTCGTGTACGCTTTTCTGCAGGGCGCAGCGAGGGGAGCGGCCTGATCGAGGACCTCTCACTCTCCGGCGCCCACGTCGCTGAGGCGAGCTGCTCGCCCGAGCTGGGGACGCGCGTTCGCCTGTTCTTTGCGACGAACGAGTCCGAGACACCACTCTATGCGTTCGGGACCGTCATCCGGCGGAGCCCGTCGAGCTTCGCGCTGCGCTTCGAGGCCGTCGAGCCGAGCCTACAGGGATTCTTGCTAGCAGCCGGGTCGGCCTCTTCGTGCACTCGGAGCGCGTAGGAGACGCCCAGGCTCAGCAGTGGACGTAGCTCACGTCGTCTTTGGCGCCGTTCTGAACCTCGCCGTTACTGACGTAGCAAAGCTCGTTGATTAGGTTGCCGACGTAATAATCGTCGACGACCCGCTCGACGGCTTCTTTGAAGCCACGGGTAACCTGAAACCGCTCCTGAGCGGACGCCGGAGTCATCTGCCCGACGGCCAGTGTCCAGAGTGCGAGCGTAAGCGCGAGTACGAGCACCCTATCGAACGTTTTCATGGCGTCCTCCTTAGGGATGCGCGCCGGCCCACCGCAGCCTAGCAAAACTCCTAGGAGAGTGACCCAAGATTCCCTTATTGGCTAACTTGGGAGCGTGGGGGAAGAGGTCATGTTCAAGGCGTATGTGCCGCAGCAGGGCGAGCTGCTACCGGCGCACGTGGGGGAGGCTCTGGATCCATCGGATCCGGCGCTGTTCATCGACGATTTGGTGGAGTCGCTGGATCTGCGGCGGTTCGAGAAGCGGTATCGCCGGCGTGGAGAGCGAGCCTTCCCGCCTCGGATGCTGTTGAAGCTGTGGCTTCTGGGGGCGGTCGTGGGCGTGTACAGCGGGCGGGAGCTTGCGCGACGGCTGCACTACGACCTGCGGTTTCGCTACCTCGCGGCTGGGCTACGACCGAACTTCCGGACGATCAACCGATTCCGGGACCGTCACCACAGGGACAGGGACTTCCGAGAGGTGTTCTTGCAGACGCTGAAGGTGGCGCAGGCGATGGGGCTTGTGAAGCTCGGGCAGGTGGCGGTAGACGGCACGAAGATCCGGGCGAACACGTCGCGGTCCAAGGCGATGAGCCACGCGCGGATGCTGGAGGCGGAGGATCAGCTGAGCGACGAGATCGAGCAGATCGTGGCGCAGATGGACGAGCTCAACGCTGCGGAAGAGCAAGAGCACGGGGACGACGATGGCGGAGGTGGGCTTCCAGAAGAGCTACAGCTGCGCGAGCGACGACGGGAGCGGATCCGAGCGGCCCGGGAGCAGCTGGAGCGGGAGAAGGGGGAGAAGCTCGAAGCGAAGCACCAGAAGAGCTTCGCGGACCCCGAAGCGAACATGATGAAGACCGAGGGATCCTTGCAGTACTGCTACAACGCGCAGCTGGCGACGAGTGAGGACGGCCTGATCGTGGCGAACGAGCTGACAGAGAAGGCCAATGACTACGAGCAGTTGGAGCCCATGGTCGAGGCAATCGAGACGAACACGAGTCAGCGAGCGGAGATTCTGCTGGCCGACAACGGGTACCTGAGCGAGTCGAACCTGAAGGCGTTGGAACGGCGGGGACAACAGGCGTTGATCGCGGTCCGCGGGCGGAAGTCGTCCCGCTGGCCCAAGGGAGCCCGGGCGCAGCGGATGCACCGGATCTTACGACTGCCCTGGGCCCAGCAACGCTACGCGCAGCGGAAGACCCAGGCGGAGCGGCCGTTTGCCGAGATCAAGGCACGACAGCGGTTTCGGCGCTTCATGCTGCGCGGCCAGGAGAAGGTGACGGGAGAGTGGGACCTGGTGTGCTCGGGCTTCAACGTGATGGCGCTCTGCCGAGCGCAGATGGCGTGATCGGGCGGGTGCGGACCCGTTTCGCGCACGTCAGGCCCTGGATCTGACGCATATCTGTGTAGATCGACATCTACCGGCTACCTCGGACCCCCGTTGGCCCGTACATCGCTCCACGTCCAGTTGGGGGCCCTCGCTACAATCACCTCCGCCCACCCGAATCTTGGGTCACTCTCCTAGCAGGCTGCTGAAAAACTCCTCATCGAAGGGTACCTTTGAGGGAAGCCCCAAGGGGGAGATGTGAGAGGACCGCAGACGCTCCAGGGTGGGATCTTCAGCTACGTATCGCTGGAGTCCCGGATTCCCGAGGACCATCCGCTTCGAGCGATCCGGCGACTGGTGGACGCGGCGCTGGAGCAGCTGTCGCGACGCTTCGATGGTATCTACGCCAAAGGGGTCGGCCGACCGTCGGTCCCGCCGGAGCAGCTGTTGCGGGCGCTGCTGTTGCAGGTGCTGTACACGATCCGGAGCGAGCGCCAGCTGATCGAGCAGATCGACTACAACCTGCTCTACCGCTGGTTCGTGGGCCTGGAGCTGGACGATGAGGTGTTCAGCGCGACGGTGTTCACCAAGAATCGGGAACGGCTGCTGAAGGGCGAGATCGCTCAGCATTTCTTCGAGGCGGTGCTGGCGCAGGCGGAGTCGGAGGGGTTGGTGTCATCGGAGCACTTCACGGTGGACGGGACGCTGATCGAGGCGTGGGCGAGCCAGAAGAGCTTCGTGCGCAAGGACGAGAAGCGCAGGGACGATGACGACCCGGGCAACCCGACGGTCAACTTCCGGGGCGAGAAGCGGAGCAACCAGACGCATGCGTCGAGGACGGATCCGGACGCCCGACTGGCGGGGATGAGGGGCCAGGGCGCGCGGCTCGCGTATCAGGGACACGTCGTGACGGAGAACCGCAACGGCCTGGTGGTGGCGGCGAAGCTCACTCAGGCGTCGGGGTATGCGGAGCGCGAAGCGGCTCTCGAGATGGTGCTGGGTCTGGGGGGCGCTCGCCGGATCACCCTGGCTGGAGACAAGGGCTACGACGCCAAGAGCTTTGTGCAGGCGCTTCGGGCCTGGAGCGTTACCCCGCACGTGGCACAGAACACGACGAACCGCCGAAGCGCGATCGATCGAAGGACCACAGGACACCCGGGCTACGAGGTGAGCCAGCGCTTCCGCAAACGGGTGGAGGAGGTGTTTGGCTGGATGAAGACGGTGGGCTTGATGCGCAAGACCCGGCACCGGGGCACGGATCGGGTCGGCTGGGTCTTCACCTTCACTGCTGCGGCCTACAACCTGGTCCGTATCCGCAACCTGTTGGAGGCGACATAGCTCATGATCCCGCAAGATCTACCCGTGCGACACCGAACCGGTTCGTACCGGGAACGGCGATCCCTCTCCCTGCTCGGCACGCCTCCCGTCAGAGGCGTCCCGCCCAACCCAGTCACTTTCTCCGCAGCCTGCTAGGTGTCGTGCGCCTCGAGCCGTCGCCCGATTCGATCGACGAGCTGCGTTCCGCCAAAGCCGAGGCCGATCAAGGCGAGCGCAGCCAGCACCTGGCTCGGACTCGGCTCGAAGAAGCGGACGGGCCAGCGATCGGGATCAAGGGCTGCGATCTGGGTCGCATCCAGCACCCGGCCGTCGAGGAGATCGCCCGGCACAGGAGCGACGCCGCGTTGAAAGGGCCAGATCCCGACCACTGCGCCAAGGAGCAGCCCGAGCAGGACTCCTAGGGTGGCGTTGTCGAAGCGGCGGAGCAGCCAGCCGAGCAGGTTGCTCACAGCGACGAGACCGGCCACCACGCCGATGGCGAGCGGACCCAGAACGGTCAGCGCATCCAGCAACGGGCCGAGCCCGCCACCCAGCAGGGCCTGCTTCACCCGATCGATCGCGGTCAGGATCGTCTCGTACTGGCCGAGCAGCAGGAGCAGGTAGCCGCCGCTGATTCCGGGCAGAAGCATAGCCGACGCGGCAGCCAGGCCCGAGAGTCCCAGCAGCGCCTGGCTGAACTCTCCTCCAGCTGCGCCCCTGCCCCCGGTAACGCTCATGACCAGCATGAGCAGCAGACCAACAACCGCCCCTCCAACGAGCGCGACGGAGACGTGCCGCGCGAGCCTGAGCACGAGGGGGATGCCGCCCAGGGTCAACCCCACGAACAGGCTGTACATGATCCAGCGTTGCTCGACAACGAGTGTCTTCGTGGGTCCTGCCAGAAGCAAGATGGCGGTCCCCGCCCCGAGCGCGACGCACCCCACGAGCAGCAACGCCGGCGCCCGCAGCCGGAACCTGGTGAGCTCGGCCAGCGCGGAGATGAAGGCGGGGTATACACCGACGGCGAGGAGCATGGTTCCGCCGCTGATCCCCGGAACCAGGTTTGCCAGACCCATCAAGCCGCCACCAATGGAGCCCCGCACAGCCAGCGGGACGGAGACCCCTCGTAGCGGCTCTCGATTCATTCCCCCTCCATCTGGTGATCACCGTAGCGGTCCGCGTGTCTTGAGGGACCCGGCCGCGGGCGCCCAGCTCTGCTCAGGCCTCCGGCCTTCGCTTGGTAGGGCCGTCCCAGAGGCTCTGGATAGCGTAGGCGTTGGTGTCGGGTATAATGCGCCCGCGAAACTGTTAGCGGAGTGGGGGGAATGGCGGCAAGAAAGAAGACGTCCAGAAGCAAGAAGAGCGCACGGAAGAAGACGTCCCGAAGCAAGAAGAGTTCACGGAAGAAGACGTCCCGAGGCAAGAAGAGCGCACGGAAGAAGACGTCCCGAAGCAAGAAGAGTTCACGGAAGAAGACGTCCAGAAGCAAGAAGAGCGCACGGAAGAAGACGTCCCGAAGCAAGAAGAGTTCACGGAAGAAGACGTCCAGAAGCAAGAAGAGCGCACGGAAGAAGACGTCCCGAGGCAAGAAGAGCGCACGGAAGAAGACGTCTCGAGGCAAGAAGAGCGCACGGAAGAAGACGTCCACGCGCAAAAGCATGCCTCGAAAGAGTGGTGCGGCTCGCAAGAAGTCGACCGCGCGTCGCAGCCCCTCGCGTCCCGAGCCGTTCGTCACGGACTCGATCACGGCTGCCCTTGCTCGCCGGCGGCAGCGCCTGCTGTCCAGCTGAGCTTCAGGCGGATGCGAGCAGCTCTCGGAGCTCGCTGAGCTCGCTCTTGATTCGGCTGAGCTCGCGGCTCGTGGCGGATCCCTGGCCCGAGGCATCCGCGCGGCGCCCGCGCATGATCTCGACGAGCCGCTTGCGCGCCCCCTCGATGGTGAAGCGCTCCTTGTACAGGAGCTCCTTGATGGTGAGGATCGTCTCGATGTCCCTGCGTCGGTACATGCGCTGCCGCGAGCGGGACTTCGGCGGCATCATCATCTTGAACTCAGTCTCCCAGAAGCGCAGGACATAAGGCTTGATGCCGGTGAACCCGGCAACTTCACCGATCCGGTAGTAGGTCTTCTCCGGAATCCCATCCAGTGCCCGCTGGACTGCCTGCATGACCCCTCCCTCAGCACGGCCCTCGTGACTCTCGGACGAGATTGATAGCTCGAAACGGCGCGAAAGGCACGCGGAGCGTGATCAGGACTTGCGCGCCCTGAGCTCGCTCGCGTCGACCGGCGGATCGTTGAGCGCGTTCTTCAGTACGAGGCTCGGCTTGAAGGTGAGCACTCGTCGCGCCTCGAGCTGAATCTCGGCCCCCGTCTGGGGGTTCCGACCCTTCCGCGCGTTCTTCTCACGCACGATGAAGTTGCCGAAGCCCGAGAACTTCACCTTCTCGCCGTCGACCAAGGCATCTTTGGTCACGTCGAAGACGGTCTCGACAAGCTCGGCCGATTCCTTCTTCGAGAACCCGACTCGCTCGTAGATCGTCTCGACAATCTCGGCTTTGGTCATGGATCTTTCTCCTCACGCAAAGCGGCTAACGCTGCTGGCCTCCGAAGCGATGCGTCAGCATCTGCACCACTCGATCGTTCATCTTTGTGACTTCTGCGTCGGTCAGCGTCCGGTCCGGCCGCTGAAAGACCAGCCGGAACGCCACACTGACCTTGTCGTCGGGCACGTTCGCCCCAAGGTATCGGTCGAATACGCTCAGGGACACAAGGGGCTTGCCGGCAGTTTTCCGGATCGCCGCCAGTACTTCGCCCACGGCCTGGTCGCGTGGCAGCAGGACCGACACGTCACGTCTGGCCAGCGGGTACGGGGAGACTTCGGAGAACTGGCGCGGCTGCGCCGGCTGTCGCAACAGCTCGGAGAGCTTCAGCTGCAGGAGAGCACAGGGGACGTCGATCTCGTAGGCGGCCGCCACTTCCGGATGAAGTTCCCCCACGTGTCCGAGAGTGGCCTTGCCCGCCAGGAACTGACCGGAGGCTCCCGGGTGGAGATAGGGCTCCGTGCTCGTAGGCTCGAAGCGAGCCGAGCGCCCGAGATCGCGGAGCAGGCACTCGGCGATCCCCTTGACCTCAAAAAACAGCGGGGGAGGCTCCTGCGGATCCCACAGGCTACTCCGCTCGCCCTGAGTCAGGACGGCGACCAAGTAGCGAGGCTCGTCGGGCAGCCCGCCGTCGTCGACGCGGCGAAACACGCTGGCAAGCTCGAACAGGCGCACACGCCCGACCTGCCTTGCGAGGTTGTACCGGGTCGCGCGCAACAGCGTGGGCAGGAGCGTCGTGGGCAGGAAGGGCTCGTCCTCGAGGATCGGATTCAAGATCCGCAGCGCCTGGCGCCGTTCATCGCCCGGCACGAGGCGCAGGGCGTCCGCATCCGACTCGCGCATGCGGGGAAAGCTGCGCGTCTCGTTGAGGCCGGCGCGCCGCAGGCTGTCTCGTGCCGCGTTCTCTAGCACCACGTCCGCCGGCTCGGCTACCGCCTCGAGCGCGCCGACCGGAAGGGTGGACGGAATCTGGTCGTAACCGTGAATGCGCGCCACCTCTTCGATGAGGTCCTCCGCGATACCGATGTCGTTTCGGTAGCTGGGGATGCGGCAGTGCAGGAGACCGTCGGCTCCCCGCTCTGCGTGGATATCGACACGAGCCAGGAGCGCGGTGATCTCCTCGGGGGAGAGAGAGAGCCCCAAAAGCCGGTTCGGATGCTGGGGATCGAGCGCGACCGCGTCGCAGTGGAAGAAGGGCTCGCCCAGCGCTTCCACCGCACCCTTGGAGACCTCGCCTCCGGCGATCTCCGCCATCAGAAGCGCACAGCGGTTCGCGGCCCGCGCGACGGTAGCGCCGTCGACGCCGCGCTCGAAGCGAAACGAGGCCTCGGTGCTGAGTCCGAGACGGCGCGCCGTCCGCCGGATGCGGGAGGGATGGAAGTGCGCGCTCTCGATCAGAACATCGGTCGTCCCTTGCCTCACCTCGGTCTCCGCGCCGCCCATGACTCCCGCCAGCGCGATGGCGCGCTCGGCGTCCGCGATGACCAGGTCCTCGGGGTCGAGCTCTCGCGTGAGACCGTCCAGAGTGACCAGCTTCTCGCCTTCGAAAGCCTTCCGAACGCGGATCAGTCCGCCTCGCAACGTGCCGAGGTCGAATGCGTGCAGGGGCTGTCCGAACTCCATCAAGACCAGGTTCGTGACGTCGACGAGCGGGTTGATTGCTCGCAGCCCCACCGCCTCTAGCTTCTCGACGAGCCACTCCGGGGAGGCACCGAGCGTGACCCCGCGCACGACGCGGGCCACGTAGCGGTAGCAGCCGTCCGTGTCCTCGATAACGACCCGGACGTCGCTCGCGGTCCTTCTGGAGGACTCGGGCGGCGCGCAGTCGGGGAGGCGCACGTTGCCCCCGAAGAGAGCGCGGGTCTCGCGAGCCATCCCGAGCAGACTGCTCCAGTCACCACGATTCGGCGTGATCTCCACGTCGAGCACTGCCTGTCCGCCGCCGAGCACCGTCGAAGCGGGCCCGCCGACCTCGGCGGCCGGGTCGAGGACGAGGATCCCTTCCTGGTCGCTCCCCAGACCGAGCTCGCGCGCAGAGCAGATCATGCCCTCGGAGACGACGCCACGGATTTTCGACTTCTTGAGCCGCGTGCCATCGGGGAGCGTGACGCCCGGACGCGCGACAGCGACCTTCTGCCCGGCTGACACGTTCGGCGCGCCGCACACAATCTGGACCTTCTCGCCCTCGCCGAGCTCCACATAACAGAGCGAGAGTCGATCCGCATTCGGGTGCCGCTCGCTCGAGTCGACCTGCCCGACGAAAACTCCGGTGAGATCGGGGCCGGTTTGCAGGGCGGCTTTGATCTCCACACCGGCGAGCGTGAGTCGCTCTTCCAGCCGACGCTGCGAGTCTGGTAGATCGATCCACTCCGAGAGCCAGCCCAGGGGGACGCGCATCAGATCTGCTCGAGGACGCGCACGTCGCTCTCGAACATCAGCCGGATGTGCGGGAGATCGAAGCGCAGCATGGCTGTTCGGTCAATCCCCATCCCGAACGCGAAGCCCTGATAGCGAGTCGGGTCAATCCCGCAGTTCTCGAGCACGTTCGGGTGAATCATCCCGCAGCCCCCCCACTCGAGCCAGCTCCCCTTCCAGGAGAAATCCATCTCCGCGGAGGGCTCGGTGAAGGGGAAGAAGTGGGCGCGAAAGCGCAACTGGACGTCGGGTCCCATCAGGTGGCGCGCGAAGGCGTAGAGCACCCCCTTGAGGTCGCCAAACGTCACCTTCTCGTCGACGCAGAAGCCCTCGATCTGGTGGAACATCGGGTAGTGCGTTGCGTCGTTGTCGCTGCGATAGACGCGGCCGGGCGCGATGAAGCGAAAGGGGGGCGTGCGACCGGACATGGCACGGATCTGTACCGGAGACGTGTGGGTGCGCAGAAGGTGTCCGTTCTCGACGAAGAAGGTGTCCTGTGTGTCTCGCGATGGGTGATCCGGCGGGAAATTCAGCGCATCGAAGTTGTTGTACTCCGTCTCCACCTGCGGACCCGTTTCGATCGAGAAGCCCATGCTGGCGAAGAACGCGGCCATGTCGCGCTCGACCAGGGTGATGGGGTGCAAATGACCCTGACGCGGCCGCGCGCCAGGCAGGCTCACGTCGAGCCGGTGATCCTCGAGGGAGCGGTTCTTGAGCTCGTGCTCGAGAGCGCCCCGACGCTCACGGACCCAGCGCTCGATGTACTCCTTGCTCGCGTTAGCGGCCCGGCCAACCTCGGCGCGCCGCTCCGCATCCAGATTGCCGATCCCGCGAAGCAGCTCTGCAACCGAGCCGCTCCGGCCAAGAAAGCGCGCCCGCACCTCATGCAGTGCCTGGAGTGTCGTCGTCTCGGCGATGGCGTCCCGCGCCTCGCGCTCCAGGCTCTCGAGGTTGTCGACCCCCCCGCGCATCCCGATCCCGACCTTCAGGCGGCCTTCGACTTTGCGAGCTCTGCCAGCTCGCCAAAGGCCTTCGGATCGGACACGGCGAGATCCGCCAGCATCTTCCGATCCACCTCGACTTCTGCCAGGTTGAGGCCGCGCATTAGTCGACTGTAGGTCGTCCCGTGGAGACGGGCCGCCGCGTTGATGCGCGTGACCCAGAGCCGTCGAAACTGGCGCTTTCGCTGGCGACGGTCCCGATAGGCGAAGCGGAGGCTCCGCTCGAGCGCAAGGCGCGCGGGGCGGATCAGCTTCCCGCGTGCGCCACGGAAGCCCGAGGCTTGCTTGAGGATGCGCTTGTGACGTTGGTGGCGTACTTGGCCTCGCTTCACTCTCATGAGAGCTGCCTCCTTCCCTACAGATACGGCAGCAGCCGGCGGACGCGCGGCGCGTCCGCGGCGTCGACCAGCGTCGACCTGCGCAGCTGGCGCTTTCGCTTGCTGCTCATCTTGGTGAGGATGTGGCGTCGAAACGCCTTCGAGCGTCGGATCTTGCCACTCCCCGTCTTCCTGAACCTCTTCGCAGCGCCGCGCCGCGTCTTGATCTTCGGCATCCTCCGCTCCTCGTTAGGCTGGCCCGGCCTTGCCGGCGGAAGCGGGCTGCTCGACTTCCGCCGTTGGTGAGGACTCAGCCTCGGCGGCCCCTCCCTGGGCCTCTTGCGCCGCCTTCTCGGCGGCGGCCTCGGCCTTGGCAGCAGCAGCCTCCACTCGTTTGACTCGTTTGATCCCGTCCCTGTCCGGTGCCAGGATCATGCTCAGCGTGCGGCCCTCCATCTGCGGGGCTGACTCCGCTTTCGCCACACCCTCGAGACGCTCCACCACCTGGTCGAGCAGATCGCGACCAAGCTGAGAGTGCACGATCTCCCGACCCCGGAACATCACCGTGGTCTTTACCTTGTCGCCCTCGAGGAGGAAGCGTCGGACGTTATTCAGCTTGAACGCGAGATCATGGTCATCGATCTGGGGGCGCAGCTTGACCTCTTTGAGCTGGCTCTGATGCTGCGTCTTCCGCGCACTCGACGCCTTCTTCTTGAGCTCGTATTTGTAGCGACCGTAATCCATGATCTTGCAGACGGGCGGCTTGCCGTTGGGCGAGATCTCGACCAGGTCCAGCCCGATCTGCGTGGCGATGTCTCTCGCCGCGTCCGTCGCCATGATGCCAAGCTGTTGACCGTCTTCATTCACGACCCGTACCTCTGGGACGCGGATCTTGAAGTTGACTCGGACCTTCTCTTCCTCGGGTTTGACGTCACGCCATCGACGCCTACGGAATCCCACGCGTATTGATCTCCTCGAGTAGTTTCTTTTGGAACTCACCGGTCGAGAGCGTCTCCTGGCGCTGCTCGCCTCGACGCCGCACACTCACTGTGCCGGCCGCCTGCTCTCGATCTCCTGTGACGAGCGCGTACGGTACCTTCTGCTTCTCAGAGCTGCGCACGCGGTAGTTGAGCGTCTCGTTGCGCGCATCGAGCTCCGAGCGTACGCCGAGCTTCCGAAGCCCCTCGACCACATCCTGTGCGTGGGCCGCATGGCGGTCCGCGACGGGCAGAACGTTGACCTGGACCGGCGCCAGCCAGACCGGCAGATCGCCCCCGGTGTGCTCCAGATAGATCCCGATGAAGCGCTCCAGCGAGCCGAGGATCGCACGATGCACCATCGCGGGTTCGTGCTCCTGTCCGTCCCTGCCGACGTAGCGCAGACCGAAGCGTGCGGGCATGGCCATGTCGACCTGGACGGTGGCAAGCTGCCAGTCCCGGCCCATCACATCAGTGAACGTGCATTCGATCTTCGGGCCGTAGAAGGCACCCTCGCCTCGATTGATGCCGCAAGGATTACCCGTTCGCTCCACCGCGTCGATCAGCAGCCGCTCCCCGCGCTCCCAGTCGGAGACCTTACCGATGTAGGTCTCCGGGCGGGTCGCAACGGCGAACTTTGCGCCGTCCAATCCCAGGTCGCGATACACCTCCCTGACCATCTCCAGCGTTCGGTCCACCTCACTCGGCAGATCGTCCGGCTCCATGAAGATGTGACCATCGTCCTGGCTCATCGAGCTCACCCGGGAGAGGCCGTGGAGTGTGCCGGAGCGCTCATTGCGGTGCAGGCGCGTGAACTCAGCGAGACGCAGCGGCAGCTCGCGGTACGAACGCTTGCGCGACCGGAAGATCAGGCAGTGGCCGGGGCAGTTCATCGGCTTGATCGCGACGGGATCCCGCTCGTCGCTGCCCTCGAACACGTACATCTCGTCGCGGAAGTTGTCCCAGTGCCCGGACGTCTTGTAGAGCTCTGCTGAAAAGACCTGCGGACACATCACCTCCTGGTAGCCGTACTTCGGGTACAGGCCGCGGATGTAATCGATCAGCCCGTGGTAGAGCGTAAGCCCCTTTGGCAGGTAGAACGGTGCCCCCGGCGCCCACTCGTGGAACTGAAACAGGCCGAGCTCCGCCCCCAGGCGTCGATGGTCTCGCTGTCTCGCCTCTTCGAGCCGCCTCAGGTAGGCGTCGAGCTCCTTCTGGTCCTTGAAGGCGACCCCGTAGATCCGCTGCAGCATCGGATTGCGCTCGTCCCCACGCCAATAGGAGCCGGCCAGCTCGGTCAGCTTCCAGGCCCCAATCTGCTTGGTGTTCTGCACGTGCGGCCCGCGACAGAGGTCGACGAACTGTCCGTGGCGAAACAGCGTGATCTCTTGACCCTCTGGGATGTCGCCGAGGCGGGAGACTTTGAGCTGCTCGCCCATGTCGGCGAAGCGCTCGAGCGCCTCTTCGCGCGTAACGATCGACACGCTGAAGTCCAGGCCCTCGGCGATGATCCGACCCATCTCCGTCTCGATCTTCTGCAGGTCGTCGCTCGTCAGCCGTACCGGGACGTCGAAGTCATACTGAAATTTCTCGCTGTGATCGCTGCGACCCACGTCGACCTGGGTCTCAGGCCAGAGCCGCTTCACGGCATCGGCCATGACGTGCTCGGCAGAGTGGCGGATCACCTCGCCGCCCTCTGCATCCCGGGCGGTGATGACGGAGAACGAGCCCCCACCGCGGATGGGAGCGCGCAGATCAATGAGCTGATCGTTCAGCCTGGCGGCGAGAGCCGCCTTGGCCAGGCCCGGGCCAATCTCTCGCGCGACCGCGAGCGAGGTAGTTCCGTCCGACACCCTCACGCGAGTACCGTCGGGGAGCAAGAGCTCAATCTGTCCTTCGCTCATCGGGTCATGGCAAATAAACTCAGCAGGGCTCGCAAGCACAGCCGGAAGAGTCACCTAGCGGCCTCCAGGCCGCCCTCCTCAGGATGACTCGATGCCTGTAAGGCTGCGGAATCCATATCAATTCAGTCTCGGGGTGTCAATTTCGGGCAGCCCGAGAACAAGCGCGCATGCGCCGGAACGCCGTCAGGGGCGGGAACGTCTCCATCTGGTCCCGGTGTGCGAGCGGTCTGGTCAAGAGTTTCAGGGGCTGCCTACGGCCGCGTCGTCTGCCTCGTCTGTAGCCTCGGGAATCGGCTCGACCCGGAGCTCCACGCGGTCGCGGCCGGTCTCGACGGGCTCCAGCCGAAACCCGTCGAAGAGGACCGTTGCGAGCCGGTCCTGAAGCGCTCCCGGAGAGAGCGAGATCTCGACCTGCATGGCGGCGCGTCCCGGACCGAGCTCCACGAGGGCGACACGTTCCGCGTCCAGAGTGCCCGCCAGCATGTCCCTGACCGCGATTGCCTGCAGCAGGCTCGTGAGATTGATGAGCTGCAGCTGCACCGGGCCGTCCTCGCCTGCCAGCGTCTGCCAGTTTCGCTCGAGCTGGAGCTGCAGCTGCACCGGGCCGTCCTCGCCTGCCAGCGTCTGCCAGTTTCGCTCGAGCTGGAGCTGCAGGTTCTGCGCGACCTGTTCGCCGACCGCCTCGAGGGCGCGCACAACTGCCTCCTGCGGATCCCGGTGGTAGCCCGGTGCCTCGAAGCGCGAGCGCGCGATCTCGGCGCCATCGTGCGCACGGAGCGCGCGCACGCGAACATCGGCGATGCCCCCGACGACGCCCGAATCCGCCAGGCGTCGGCGCCAGCTGACATTCACGTCGAGTGCTAGATCCGCACCGAGCGAGCGCGCCAGGGCCAGCGCGTTCTCCGGCTGCTCCAGGCCAGCAGGCCGCAGGGCCGGCTCCACCACGACGAACCCGTCCGACTCCAGACTTCGCAGCAGGAACTGCTCGAAGCCCGCCAGCGGACCCGCTGCCTGTGCGGCGGTGAGCCCGATGGCCGGCGCAACGCGGAGGGCGATCGATGGCTGCTCCGCGGAGTCAGCGAGCAATCCCTTCTCGCGGAGAAAGTCGCGGAGCTGGCCGCCGTCCACCGTGGCGGTGAGCCGCACGACCACCTCCTCGAGATCGGGGTTCTCTGCCTGCGGTCGGCGGATCGGAGCTCCATCGACCCGGTAGGTGAGAACAAAGCCTGGTGCGGTCGGACGCAAGGTCTCCCGCAGCGCGTCGCGCTCCTCCTCGACCTCGAAGACAGCCGGCGCCAGGTAGCGGCGACTCGCCTCCAGCACGGCAGAGACGATGGCCGCCGCAAGTGCGCGCTCGCGCATCGAGCGCGTGTTCCCCGGGCTGACCGGAACAACTCCTTCGGCCCCCACCGAGATCGGATCCGCAGCCACCGCGGGACCACCCACCAGGGAGACGATGAGAGCCGCCGCCAGCGACCGACGAAGCCGCAGAGCGATCATGCTAGGCAGCAACGTGCCACTGGCTGCTCGAAGAGCGCGTCGATCTCGGCGACGAGCTCTGGGCCGACCGCGACGCGGTGGCGGCGCAGGTGGAGCACGGTCTGGGCCCCACTGGGCAGCAGGAGCTCTAGGTTGACAGGAACCGGGCCAGGCACGAGATCGAGGATCGAGCGCAGGCTGGCGAGCCGCCCTCTCGTGACCACCTGCGCCTCGACCTGGAGCGTGAGCCGGATCGTACGACGCTTCCACGCTTCGTCCAGCGGGATGGCCTCCTGCACCTGGAGCTCCACGAGATCGGCTTCCCCGACGACCGTTCCCTTCAGAAATAGCGGCTCCTCGTCGCGTAGCAGCGCCGCGGCCTTCTCGTAGGTCTCCGGAAAGAACACGGTGTTGATGGTGCCGTGGAGGTCCTCGAGACGCCCACGCGCCATCAGGCCTCCGCGCCGCGTCTTCTGGGTGCGCAGCCCGCTCACCAGCCCACCGAGCCAGACGTCGCCCCGAGCCGTCTCGGGAATGGCGTCGAGTGTGTGGGTCGAGAAGCGCTCCAGGAGGTCGCGCCTGTCGTCTAGCGGGTGTCCAGTCAAGTAGATGCCGAGCATCTCCTTTTCCCCGGCAAGGAGCTGGCTTCTCGTCCACTCCTCGGCCTCGCCGAGCTGCTCGGCCGGCGTCTCGAGGCCGTCGAAGAGCCAGCCCTGGCCTTGCTCGCGATCGCGCTGCGCGCGCTGGCCTGCCACGAGCGCAGCGGGTAGCGCCTGCCACAGCGAGGCGCGTGTTGCCTTGGTGAAGTCGAAGGCACCACAGCGAATCAGGCTCTCCACAACACGGCGGTTCACGCGCTTGGTGTCGATTCGGGAGCAGAAGTCGAACAGGCTCTCGAAGCTGCCTGTTTGACGCCTCTCCTTCAGAATCGCTTCGACAGCAGACTCGCCCACGTTCTTGATCCCAGCAAGGCCGAAGCGCACGTCCTGCCCGGATTCCCCGATGCTGAACTCCGCCTGGCTCTCGTTCACGCCGGGTGGCAAGATCGCAATGCTCCGCTTCGCCCCATCCTTGACATAGCGGTCGAGCTTCCCCTGGTCGCGCCACTCGGCGGTCATAGCCGCGGCGTAGAACTCCGCGGGGAAGTGCGCCTTGAGGTAGGCGGTCTGGTGGGTGAGTAGGGCGTAGGCCGCGGAGTGCGCCTTGCCGAACCCGTAGCCGGAGAACTCGAAGATGAGGTCGAACAGCTGCTCGGCCTTCTCTTTGGGATGACCGTTCGCGACGGCGCCATCCACGAACGTGACCCGCTGCCTCTCCATCTCCGCAGGGATCTTCTTCCCCATGGCGTAGCGCAACAGGTCGCCTTGGCCGAGCGAGTAGCCGGCGATCTTGTTCGCGATGAGCAGCACCTGGTCCTGGTAGACGATCACGCCGTAGGTCTCGGCGAGAACCTCCTCCAGCTCCGGTAGCAGGTACGGACGCTGACGGCGGCCCTGGCGTGCCTCGATGAACTCGTCGACCATCCCCGATTGAAGCGTCGCCGGCCGGTAGAGCGCCAGAATCGCGATCAGGTCACGAAAGTGCTTGGGCTGCATACGGTAGACGAGCTCCGAGCAGCCGGAGGACTCCAGCTGGAAGACACCGAGGGTGTCAGCCCGACACAGGAGCTCGTACGTCGGTGGATCGGCGAGGTCCGTCTGGACGATGTCGAAGTTGGGATCATGGCGAGCGCGCACCCGCTCGACCGCATCCTGGATGATCGTCAGTGTGCGTAGGCCGAGCAGGTCGAACTTGACCAATCCAACCTTCTCGGAGGCGCGAACGTCGAACTGGACGACGACCTCCTTGGAGCGCGAGTCGCGGTAGAGGGGCGCCACCTCGAGCAGTGGCTTCGACGAGATCACGACGCCACCGGGGTGGCGACCGGGGTTGCGGATCTGCCCCTCCAGAGAGATAGCCAGGTCGAGCAGCTCTCGTACCTGGGGCTGGCGGTCTCGAAGCTCACGCAGCTCCCGAGATTGTTCGAGCGCCTCCGCCAGCTTGATGCCGAGCGTATCGGGGATCCTCTTCGCGATCTGATCGACGTCTGCGAAGGGCATGCCCAGCACCCGGCCGCAGTCGCGCACGGCCGCCTTGGCCTGCATGGTGCCGAAGGTCACGATCCCTGCAACCCGGGGGCCCTCTTCGCCCTCACCGTTGTACTTCTCCTCGACGTAGCGGATCACTTCGCTGCGCCGGTTCATGCAAAAGTCGACGTCGATGTCGGGCATCGAGGGGCGCTCGGGGTTCAGGAAGCGCTCGAAGGGGATGCCGTACTCGACGGGATCGATGTCGACGATGCGAAGCGCGTAGCCGACGAGTGAGCCCGCCGCAGACCCCCGGCCCGGTCCGACTGGAATCCCGCGATCGCGCGCAAAGCGGATCATGTCCCAGACGATCAGGAAGTAGCCCGCATAGCCTTTGGAGATGATCACCTCGAGCTCGTAGCGGATGCGCCGCTCGTACGCTGCGTGGCACTTTTTGAAGGGCGCGGCGGGCTCGAGATTCAGACGTTCCTTCAGGCCCCGGAGCACCAGTTTCGTCAGGTAGCCCGAGGCGCTCTGGCCGGACGGAACCTGGAACTCCGGCAGCAGGGCCTGACCGGTCTGGAGCTCGAAGTTGCAGCGCTCCGCGAGCTCCACCGAGTTGGTCACGGCCTCGGGGACGTCGTGGAAGACCTCCAGCATCTCGTCCGCGTCCTTGACGTAGAAGCCCTCGCCGTCGAAGCGGAAGCGCTGCGGGTCGGAAAGGGTTTTTCCGGTCTGCACGCAGAGCAAGGCCTCGTGCGAATGGGCGTCGTTGCAGCTGAGGTAATGACAGTCGTTCGTGGCCAGGAGCGGCAGCCCGAGGTCCCTCTGCATGCCGAGCAGCTCCCGGTTGACCACCTCCTGGCTGGCGATGCCGTGGCGTTGGAACTCGAGGTAGAAGCGGTCCTCGAAGATCCCTGAGTAGGTCTCGATCAGGCTCCGGGCAGCATCGAGCCTCCCGTCCACGATCGCCCGTGGAATCGCACCCGAGAGGCAGCCAGACGTCGCGATCAGGCCCGCGTTGTGCTCGCGCAGCAGCTCAAGATCAACACGTGGCTTGTAGCAGAAGCCCTCGAGAAATCCCTTGGAGACGAGCTTGACCAGGTTCAGGTAGCCCTGCTCGTTCATAGCCAGCAGGATCATGTGGTTGATCCCGTCGAAGCCGCCCGTCGAGGCATCCTTCTCGAAGCGCGAGCCCTGCGCGACGTAGACCTCGCAGCCGATGATGGACTTTACCCCTACGCGCTGGCATTGCTCCTGGAACTCGACGGCACCGAACATGTTGCCGTGATCGGTCAGCGCGAGTGCCGGCATTCCAAGCGAGGCACAGCGCTCGACGAGAGGGGGAATCGCGATCGCGCCGTCGAGAATTGAGTACTGCGTGTGCAGGTGCAGATGCGCGAAGCGCGACAATGCGTTCCCCCCCACTGGCTGCGCTCTTCGATTCTAGCGGGGCGGCTACTCCCACTCAATCGTAGCTGGAGGTTTGCTCGAGATGTCGTAGACGACCCGGTTGACGCCGGCGACCTCGTTGATGAGACGGTTGGAGATGGAGCCCAGGAGCTCCGGCGGCAGCGCCGCCCAGTCCGCGGTCATCGCGTCGCGCGAGGTCACGCACCGGACGGCGATCACGTGCTCGTACGTGCGCGCGTCCCCCATGACACCCACGGTGCGCACGGGGAGGAATACGGCGAAGGCCTGCCAGAGCTTGTCGTACCAGCCCGCCTTCTGGATCTCCTCCAGGACGATACGATCCGACTCGCGCAGGATGGCGAGGCGCTCCGCGCTCACCTCTCCGAGCACGCGAATGGCGAGGCCCGGTCCTGGAAAGGGATGCCGGCGCGAGAGTCGGCGCGAGATGCCGAGCCGATCCGCGACCTCGCGGACCTCGTCCTTGAAGAGCTCGCGCAGGGGCTCGACGATCTCGAGCTGCATGAGTTCCGGCAGCCCCCCCACGTTGTGGTGCGTCTTGATCGTCGCGGACGGGCCCCAGACGGAGACCGACTCGATCACGTCCGGATAGAGCGTTCCCTGGGCAAGGAACTTTGCGTGGGGAATCCGGGCGGCGGCACGCTCGAAGGTCTCGATGAAGGTGTGCCCGATGATCACGCGCTTCTTCTCCGGATCTTCGATGCCGCGCAGGCGAGCCAGGAACAGGTCCGCCTCGTCGATGACCTCGAGTGGTATCGACAGCTCACGCTCGAAGATCTGCCGGACCTCCTCGACCTCCCCCGCTCGCAGGAGTCCGTTGTCCACGCTAAAGCAGTGGAGCTGGCTCCCGACTGCCTGCTGCAAGAGCGCCGCCACGACCGTGGAGTCGACGCCGCCCGAAACGCCACAGACGATCGCGGCCCCGCCGATGCGAGCGCGCAGGTCCGTCAGCTGGGCGTCGATGAACTCCTGCATCGACCAGCGCCCTTCGAGCCCCGCGATGCGGTGCAGGAAGTTGTGCAGGATGCGCGTGCCCGCCTCGGTATGCGCCACCTCGGGGTGAAACTGGAGGGCGTAAATGCGCCCGCTCTCGTCGCGGATGGCCGCGATGGGGCTGTTTGCCGAGGTCCCCAGTACCCGGAAGCCTGGCGGCAGCTGCTCGACGCGATCCCCGTGGCTCATCCAGACGACGCTCTTCGCGGGCACCCCCTCGAACAGCGGGTCCGTACACTGCAACTCGAGCTCGGCCCGGCCGTACTCGTGCTGGGCGGCGGTCTTCACCAGGCCGCCGAAGTGCTTGGCTAGGAGCTGGAGGCCGTAGCAGATCGCGAGGATCGGGACGCCCAGATCGAGTACGTCCTCGGTGAAGGGCGGCGCGTCGTCCCGGGTCACGCTCGCAGGCCCCCCCGAGAGAATCAGTGCCTGCGGATCCAGCTCACGGATGCGCTGGGTCTCGACCCATGGCGGCACAACCTCGCAGTAGACGTGCTCCTCGCGGACGCGTCGGGCTATGAGCTGCGTATACTGCGACCCAAAGTCGATGATGACGACCCGCTCGGACGGCGTCACCTTAACTGTCGAGCCAGTAGTTCGGGGGCTCTTCCGTGATGATCACATCGTGAGGATGTGACTCCCGCAGGCCTGCGGCGGTGATCCGGACGAAGCGCGCCCGCTCCACGAGCTCGCCGAGGTTCGCTGCGCCAACGAGACCCATTCCCGAACGGACGCCGCCGAGAAGCTGATACAGGCTGTTGGACAGCGGGCCGCGATGGGGCACACGCGCCTCCACGCCCTCGGGCACCAGCTTAGCGAGCTCGTCGACGTCCTCCTGAAAGTAGCGGTCCCTGGCGCCCCGGCGCATCGCCGAGAGCGAACCCATCGCGCGATAGACCTTGTAGGAGCGGCCTCCCTGCAGAACGACGTCACCAGGGCTCTCGTCGGTGCCTGCGAAGAGCGACCCGATCATCACACTGCTGGCTCCGGCAGCTAGCGCCTTGGTGATGTCACCCGAGTACTTGATCCCGCCGTCAGCAATGAGCGGAATGCCGTGGCGCCGGCAGACCTCGGCCGCCTCGATGATCGCGGTGAACTGCGGGATTCCTACCCCCCCCACGACGCGCGTCGTGCAGATCGAGCCCGGTCCGACGCCGCAGCGAACGGCGGCGACCCTCTGCTTGATCAGCGCCTCCGCACCCTCCGCAGTCGCGATGTTGCCCCCGATCAGGTCGACGTCCGGGAAGGTCGAGTGCAGCTCGCCAAGGGTGCGCAGCACCGCCTCCGCGTGGCCGTGCGAGCTGTCCAGCAGGAGCACGTCTGCGCCCGCCGCGATCAGGACCTCTGCCCGCTCGAGGCAGTCCCGCGCGACGCCGATGGCCCCACCCACGCGCAGCCGCCCCAGCGCGTCCTTGTTCGCGTTGGGGAAGCGCTGCGCCTTCTCGATGTCCTTGATCGTGATCAGGCCGCGCAGGTTGCCACGCGCGTCGGTCACGAGCAGCTTCTCGATCCTGTTTTTGTGCAGGAGCTCCTTGGCTCGCTCCAGCGTGACGCCGAGCTGAACGGTGATGAGAGCCTCGCCGCTGGTCATGATCGTGGAGACGGGACGGTCCAGATCCTTCACGAAGCGCAGGTCCCGGTTCGTCACGATGCCGACGAGCTGCTCGCCGCGGACGACCGGCAAGCCCGAGATGCGGTTCCTGTGCATGATCTCGAGCGCCTCGTGGATGGCCTCTTCGGGCTCGAGCGTGATCGGGTCGACGATCATGCCGGACTCGGAGCGCTTCACCTTGGCCAGCTCGTCCGCCTGGGCCTCGATGGTCAGGTTCTTGTGCACGAACCCGATCCCGCCCTCCTGCGCCATGGTGATGGCCGTCCGATGCTCCGTCACCGTATCCATCGGCGAGGACACTACGGGGGCCGTCAGACGGATCTGCTGCGTGAGCCGGGAGGACAGGTCGACCTCGCTGGGGTGAACGGACGAGGCTGCGGGCGCAAGCAGGACGTCATCGAAGGTCAGAGCATCTTGGAGCGGGGCCTGGGACAAGTCGGTGCCTCCGCGTCAGGTTGGAGCGCAAGGTAGGGAGCGGTCTGGACCGCGTCAAGCACCCTCTGTCGGAGGGGTACGTCGGTCGGCCACGGTGCAGCGAAGGAAGCCGGAGAAGATGCGCAGGACCCCTTCCTGAAGCGCGAGCGCGACCGAAGGGGCGTCGGCCCGCAAGCGCGCATACCCCTCACGGGTGAGCGTGAGAAGCGTCGCCTCGCCGATGGCGATCGCATCGCACTGCCGATTCCCAATCACGACCAGGCTGATAGCGCCGATGGATTCGCCGGCCTTCAGCTCGCCGAGCTCGCGCCCCTTCAGCTCGAGGCGGACGGAGCCCTCGCTGATCAGGTGGAGCACGGCCGCCTCCTCGTTAACGCGGAAGATGAACTCCCCGTCCTCGACGCTACTCTCGATGAGGAGCGGCGCGAGCTCGCCGCGCTGCTCGTCGTTGAGCTCCTGCAGGAGCTCGAACTTCCCCAGGTCCATGCTCATGGCAGCAGCCTCGCAAAGAGCAGGCGCAGCACCTCCAGGCGCGCGGAAGCAGGAGTCCGGGGCAGGACGAGAGCTGCGTCGCCGGCAGCGCCCTGCAGCTGGGGCAGCGCTGCGCCCGAGTCGCTCTGCACGAGCCCGAGCACACGCGCGCCCGCACGCTCGGCGAGCTCGGCGAAGCCCAGCTCCGCCTCGGGTGCGAGCCCCGGACCCTGCTCCGGCAGGAGCACAATCGCCCCCAGCATCCCGTAGGTCACGACCTCCCATAGGGGCGCGTGGATGGGCGCCGACCGCACTGCGATCAGTCTCAGGCTGAGTTGGTCCCCCAGGCGGAAGTGTCCCAGGCTCCCGGCTCGCCGCGGCTCGCGCGCCATGCGGGGATCAGGCAGAAAATCGCCGGACTCCGCCAGCGCGCGCCGGAACGCGTCCAGCCGTGCCTGCTCGCCTGCAAGCACGACCACCTTGACGACGGGGCCCGAGGTCAGCCGTGAGGCGGACGCCCACTCGCGCAGCTGACGCAGCTCCAACGCTGTCAGAATGCTCCGGTCGCCAGACGCGAGTTCGTGCTCCGGCAGGCCACCGGGTCTCTCGACTGCGAGTACGCCGCGCGCGAGCAGCTCCGAGAGGGCGCACAGCACCTGGTAGTCGGGCATCCGGCAATGGTCGACGATGTCGCTCACCCGCTCGTAGGTGTCCACAGCCTCCACGACCTCGCGGATGCCCGGGTGGGTCCAGGAACGGACGTCCTCGCTGCGCGCCACCACGCGCAGCCGCGAGATGTCCGCAGGCAGGTCGCCCCGCCTCGTCGCCAGCTCGTCCTTCTGGCGCATGCCCTCGAGGAGCACGGACCGCATGGGCAGCTGGATGCGCGCATTCCCAGCTGGCTCCCCCGGCAGGAACTCGAAGCTCCCCTCTCCCCAGGTCAGCAGCCGGAAGAGCGCCTTCTCACGGGCAATCGAGGTGCCGTCCGCGAGGGGAATACTCGCATCGATTACCTGACCCTGGCGCACGAGCACCACCGCCGAGCGCGTGCCGGCGTTCGAGACGCGCAGCGTGCCCGTCTTCCCGTTCATCTGGAAGATCTGAAGGAGATCGAGCAGTGAGATCTGGGTGAGCTTTCCCGAGATCTCGCTGTTGGAACGTGACGCTCCAGGCCGCGTGTTCTGGGACAAGATCGGCTCGACGTACCGCAGTATCTCTTCGACGTCCCAGGGACTCGGGACGGCAACATCGCGCGGATCCATCACGATCGAGGCGTCGAGCTCGTCGGTTGTCAGGAACAGAAAGCGCGCCCCGCGCGTACAAGGATTCGCCCGCAGGATCTCCGTTAGGCGCACGGCGTCGATCACGGGCAGCTCGAGCGGGCAGATCACCAGGTCGGGCACATGCTCCAGCGCGATCTGAAGAGCGGCGGCCCCGTGCGACGCGTGCTCGACCACGATGCCCCGCGCGATGCACGCCTCCGCAATGCCCTTGGCGCGAGTGAAATCGTGGTCTGCGATCAGGGTCCGCATGCTCAGGCCCTCATCCCGAAGCCAACCTCCGCTCGCAGGCGGAAGGTCAGATGCTCGACCAGGAGGGGGTCGGAGGTTTGAAAGACCGGACGCGTGCCGTTTGCCTTGCCGGGCCAGGCCAACATGGCATAGGGCGGTGCCTCCCCGAAGCGGACGATCCAGCTCGTGTCTGCTGAGACCTGCGGCGGCAGCCCGAGGGCGCTCACTACCGAGCCCGCGGGCAGCGTATCCTCCTCGGTGGCCACGAACACGTCCGTCGCCACGTCGGCCTCTCCGAGGGCGATCAGGGGCCGAAGGAAGGCCGGCGAATCCTGGCCCGGTGCAAGGAACAGGAGCCCCTGGTCGCGAGGCCGGCAGCTCAGCTCGGCGACCAGCAGATCCGCGGCCTCCAGCACCACCTCCCCGGACACCGCCACGGCCTGCTCGCGCAGGCGCTCGCTGATGGCTGCGAGTGAGGTTTCTGCCTCGATGCCGAGGTCGCGCACGATGCTGGTCCGAGCCGTGCGGATGCGCTCCAGCGCCTGCTGCCGTAGCGCCGCCAGGCTCTCGCCATCCCGGGGGAAAGTGGCCAGCCCGAGTGCGGGCCGGATATCGGTCGCGGTCGGCGAGAGCACCTGGCACAAGCGGTCGTGGATCCGACGCTTGAGCACGGCCCCGCCGAGCGGATCGGAGTCCGTCAGCCACAGCAAGAAGCGGTTCGGCTGCTCGATCGCGAGGATGTCCGTCGTTCGGATGGAGCGCGAGACGCACTCGACAAGGCTCGCCAGCTCCGCCTGGTGCCTTCGGGGATCGACCCTCTCCAGGTCGATACAGATGAGCGAGATCCGTCGACCGAAGCGGCGCGCCTTTGGCAGCTCGGTCTTCGCCACCTCCTCCAGGAAGGCGCGCGTCGGCAAGTCCGTCTCTTGGTCCCGAACGCTTGAAGCCGAGATCTCCGAGCGCTCGCATGTTGCACGGAACGCGAGCGCGCCAATCTCGGCGATCTTCTCGCAGGCCTGGATGGCCTGCTCTGAGGGCTCGCCTCTACCCACCCAGCCCGAAAGCCTGGCGACGGCCAGCAGCCGATCTCCCTCGCGACACGGAACCAGGACCCGCGCCGCTGCTCCCGACCTCGCCGACACGCGTATGACGCGGCTAGAGCGGAACGCCTGGCCCGCATCGACGGGAGAATCCGGCCAGCACTGCGGCTCCTTGGCGTGGCGGATGTTCCCGCTGCTGGCCGCCAGCTCCAGGCTCTCGCCAGACGAGGAGATGGCCCAGATTACCCCGTCTGGGGCGCAGGCCTCCGCGCATAGAAGCGCGAGGACAGACTCCGCGACCCGCCCGCGCCCACGCATGCGCAAGAGCGGCAGCGCCTGCTCGATGAGCGAGAGTCGCGCCATGAGCTCGATGTTCTCGTCGACCAGACTCTCGTGACGCGAGGGTGCTGCGGCCTCGTTCGCAGGAGTCGCCGGCTCCGTCGCCAAGTACCCTCCTCGGGCAGTGGGAGTACCGCCCCAGAAAGAAGCCGTCCTTCCCCCGGCAACCGACGAGAGAGACCCCTCTCCCGGGCGCAGCGGCTTCCCCCTACTCTTCGGCCAATGAAGGATTTCTGTTCTTGTGGGAACCGGCCGCGGGCGGCCGCGGCCACCCACCTCCGCTCAGGCCTATGGCCTTCGCTGCGCCTGCCGCATTCGCGCCGCTTGCAAGGGGAGCCCTAGGTCATCCTAAGTCCGACTTCTGACTGCGCGACGGAACTTGGGGACGGTCCTCAATCGGAACTTCTTGGGTCGGATTGAGGATTGGTTCCGATTAGGGACCGTCCCCAAGTTCCGGTTTTCGACGAGGTCAGAGGAGGGGGAGTTGTCGGGAGGCGGTAGGGTCCGCTTGGCGGCCTAGGAGGGAGTGGGGGGAGGCGGCTGTGATTTGGACGTCGTGGATGGTGCCCGCGCGGATCGCCGGGGAGCCGACAAAGTTCACCACACGGTTGTAGGGTCCGCGGCCGCGCAGCTGCCCCCCCCCCCGGCGGCTGGCTCCCTCGACGAGAACGGGGACGATCTCGCCTACTCGTTTCTGATGTGCGCAGAGCGTGAGCTGCCGCTGCAGCGCCTGGAGCTCCTCCAGACGCGCCTGGGACTCGGCGGGATCCACACCGATGAGCCCGCGGCGCTCGGCCGGTGTTCCCGGGCGCGCCGAGTACTTGAAGGAGAAGCTGTCGACAAAGCTGACCTCTCGCACCAGGCTTAAGGTCTCGGCGAAATTGGCCCGTGTCTCGCCGGGAAAGCCAACGATGAGGTCCGTGGTGATCGCCAACTCGGGACGCGCCTCCTGCAGCTCGGAAACGACACGCAGGTACTCGTCCCTGTCGTAGCGCCGCTTCATCCGCTTCAGCACCTGAGTCGAGCCACTCTGGACTGGCAGGTGAATGTGGGGGCAGAGCTCGGGAACCTCCGCGTAGGCACGGACCAGATCCGGGGTGACAAAGCTCGGGTGGGGGCTGGTGAAGCGAACCCGCTCGATGCCTGGCGTCGACGCGACGCGTCGGATGAGCTTGCTGAAGGGGAGCTCCCCCTCGACGCGCCCGGGTCGCCGCCGACCATAGGCGTTAACCGTCTGACCGAGCAGCGTGACCTCGACGACACCCCGCTCGGCAAGCCCGGCCACCTCGTCGAGGATCGCCGGACTCGGTCGGCTCACCTCGCGGCCGCGGGTCCTCGGCACGACGCAGTAGGTGCAGAACAGGTCGCAGCCCTCCATGACGGTGACAAAGGCTCGCCCCGGAGTGGGCGAGGTGTACTCAGGATGGCGCTCTGGCAGCTCGAAGCGCGAGGTAGGGTCGGCGTCGTAGTCCACGCGCAGGTCTCGAACCCGGGCCCTCGCGTTCGAGATCAGCGTCGGCAGGTGTACCAGGTTCTGCGGACCGAAGACGAAATCGAGTCCCGGGAAGCGCCGGAGCAGCTCGCCACCCTCCTGCTGGGCGACGCAGCCCCCGACGCCGACGATCAGCTCGGGGTTGCGGCGTTTGCGGCCGAGCAGCGCCCCGAGTTCCGAGTAGAGCTTCTTCTCGGCCTTCTCTCGGATCGAGCAGGTGTGTACCAGGATGAGGTCCGCTTCATCCGCCTCGGTCGTCGGCCGCAGGCCCTCGTGGTGGAGGAGATTCGACATCTTCTCCGAGTCGTGCTGGTTCATCTGACAGCCGAAGGTGCGGATCTGGAAGCGGCCGGACATCGCGTGCGCCAGGGTAGCGGAGCGGTTCGGGCGGGCCATGCGCGGCAGTCTCGGGGTCGAGAGTTCGCACGCAGGTGGAAGAGCGGATCGACGGATTAGAGGACAGAATATTATCTATTTCCAGATAGTTACAGTGTCATTCTTCATGTGTACTCGAGCTTGTTCGGCGACACCCCGCGTGCAGGTGGACGCTATGGAAAAGCGATTGACATCTGTGTCCGTCGATGCATAATGTGTCCGTCGGGTCGCAAACTGACCCAACGGGAGCCACCTAAAAGTTTCCTACGGAGAAGGCGGCGGAGTCGGCATTTCGGTCTTGAAATGTCCAACCTCTCACCCCCCACAAGTGATCCGCCGCCCTCTCCGACCCTTCAAGAAAGCCCCCCCGGCACATGGTGCCGGGGGGGCTTTCTTGTGGGGAGCCGCTCGCTTTACAGAACTAGCTTGTCGACGAGGCGGTTGAGCTGTTTGAGGTTTCGGCACTCTTCGGCGACGTCGGTGTAGGGAACGTATTTGTCCATCACGCTATCGCCGAAGCCCCAGGCCCCGGGGGCTTCGGGATTGATCCAGATCAGGTTCTTGGCCTTGTTGTGAATCTCGCGCAGGCACCAGGCCCGGGGGTCATTGTAGTTGTTCCGGGCGTCTCCGATCACGACGACCGTGGTGTGCAGATCCAGCGAGGACAGGAAGTCTCGCCAGAAGACATGGAAGGCCATCCCAAAGTTGGAGCGAGTGTACGGGTTGATGACATCGCCCCCGTCCACCGACTTGTCGATCGCATCATAGATGTCGTGGTCCCGGAACAGCTGGGTGACCTCGCCTAGCTCTGCGACGAAGACGTAGCTACGAATCTTGGTGAACACTTCCTGGAGGCTGTAGGCGAACTGTAAGAAGAAGCGCGAAACGTTCGCTACGGAGCTCGAAATGTCGCACAGGATCACCAGTTTCGGCCGTTCCTTCTTGCGATGCTTGAAGATCAGCTCGAACAGCACGCCGCCGTGGCCCATGTTCTTCCGCATCGTCGCCTTGAGATCAAACTTGCCCTTGCGCCGCCGTTTGCGCCGCATCGAGACGATGTTCTTGAGCTTTTGTGCGAGTCGATTGACGACATCGCGCATGTTGCGCAGATCTTCTTCCGTCAGGTTGTAGAAGCTCTTCTCCTGCAGGCTCTCGCGGCGAAAGCGCTCCATGTAGTCGTGGTTCTGCTTGTCGAGCTCGCGCTCGACATACTGCCGGACTGCGCGGCGCAGCGCGTCTTGAAGCGCGCTCATCAGCTCGCCGAGCTGGGCGATCTCCTCCTCCGACATGCCGGCTTCGCGCAGCTGCTCGATCAAGTCCTGCAGACCGCCACCGGCTTCGTCGAGACCCATCTGTTCGAGCATGCGCCGGCTGAAGAAGCCGACCTGAAGCATGTTGCGGATATTGCCGATGTCCGCATCCTCGCCGGCCTGGTTCACCAGCTGCTCGAGCGTGTTTGCGTCCATGCTGAGCAGGGCCTGGGCTAGCTCCGAGAGGTCCACGTCCATGTTCTGGAGTACTTCTCGCAAGCGTTCGAGCATCTGCTCGAGGTCGAAGTCCCCCGACATGCCGCCGAGCGCCTGAGCCAGCTGTTCCCTCAGCTGATCGTGGAAGCCCGACCAGAACAGATCGAAGAGGCGATCGTAGGTATCGATGTCGTCACCGCGCTTGATCATCGTGGTGCGCAGGGCGTCCTTGAACAGCTCTCGGTCGTCGAGGCTCATCTCGTCGATGGCCATGAACGAGTCGAGGGTCTCGGCCACCGAGACGCGCACCCCGGCCTTGCGCAAAATGTTCGTGAACTCGACGATTTTCTTTTCCATCGTCGTTCGCCTAGTGGAGGACGCTCTTCTTGGCCGCCGTGGCAGGCTCCCCTGCGGCCTGCGGCTGCCCCGCCGGGGCCTCGCTCGCCTTCTTCTTCAAGAGGGCATCGAGCTCGGACTGCGCTTTGTGGATGTCGCCCTGGTGCTTGAGGATGATGTTCAGCGTGTCGCTCACGAGCGCGGAGTCCAGCGTGTCCGCGTTCATCACGAGCAGCGCCCGCGCCCAGTCTAGCGTCTCCGCGATGGACGGAGTCTTCTTCAGGTCCAGTGTGCGGATGCGCTGGATTAGCTGGACGATGTCCTCCGCCAGGCGCTGACCGATCCCCGGCACCTTGAGCTCCAGGATTCGCACCTCCTCCTCCTCGCTGGGGAAGTCGATGTAGAGGTGCAGGCAGCGGCGCTTCAGCGCATCGGTCATCTCCCGCGCATCGTTCGAGGTCAGGAACACCACCGGAATGTTCTTCGCCTGGATCGTGCCGATCTCCGGGACGCTCACCGTGTAGTCCGAGAGCACCTCGAGCAGGAAGGCTTCGAACTCGGGGTCGGACTTGTCGACCTCGTCGATCAGCAGCAGCTGGCGCTCGTCGGCCGTGATCGCATCGAGCAGCGGACGGGCAACGATGAAGCGTTCGCTGAAGAACACGTCGTCCTGCTCGCCGATCCGTTCGGCGGCCTCGCGCAGAGTCGAGGTCCCGGCGATCACCTCGCCGATCTTGTCGCGCAGCATCTGCGTGTAGAGCAGCTGCTTGGAGTATTCCCACTCGTAGAGCGCCTTGGACTCGTCCAGGCCCTCGTAGCACTGCAGACGCACCAGCGGGAGTTTGAGGGCTGCCGCCACGACCTTCGCGAGATCGGTCTTGCCGACACCTGCTGGACCCTCGACGAGGACCGGCTTGTTGAGCTTCAGAGCAAGGAACACCACGGTGCCGATGTTCTTGCCCGCGATATACCTCTGCTCCAGAAGACTCTTCTGAACGTCCTCTACCGTATCGAACATGGCTTCCTCCAGCCCTTGGATTTCCTTACTGGTCGAGCATACGCCAGTACGGGAGCCGACGCAGACCCCGAGAAGTGTGCGGGTCTCGACGGCTCAGTTCATCAGAATCAGGAGATGCCCGAGCTTCTCCCGCTTGGTCCTCAGATACTCGAAGTTCTCCTCGTTCGGCCGAGCTTCGAGCGGGATCTGGTCGACGATCTCGAGGTCGTAGCCCTCGAGACCAGCCCGCTTCGACGGGTTGTTCGTGAGCAGCTTCATCCGGGACACGCCGAGGTTGGCGAGGATCTGCGCTCCGACGCCGAAGTCCCGCATGTCGGGTGGGAAGCCCAGGCGCTCGTTCGCCTCGACAGTGTCGAGCCCCTCGTTCTCCTGCAACCCGTAGGCCTTAATCTTGTTGACGAGTCCGATCCCGCGCCCTTCCTGGCGCATGTAGAGCAGCACGCCGGTGCCCTCTTCCTGGATCAGCTTGAGCGCGGTCTGGAGCTGCTCGCCGCAGTCGCAGCGAAGAGAGCCGAACGCATCGCCGGTCAGGCACTCACTGTGCACGCGCACCAGCGTCGGCACGTTGGGCTTTATCTCGCCGCGCACCAGCGCGATGTGGTCGACGAAGTCGATCTCGTTCTTGAACACTACAGCGCGGAAATCGCCGAACTGCGACGGCAGCGTGGCTTCCGCCGAGCGGCGGACGAGCTGCTCCGTTCGAGTCCTGTACTTGATCAGCTCCGCGATCGAGAGGATGCGCAGGCCGTGCTCGCGGGAGAACACCTCCAGGTCCGGCCTGCGCGCCATGGTTCCATCCCGGTTCATAATCTCGCAGATCACGCCGGCCGGCTGCATGCCCGCTAGCCGGGCCAAGTCGACGGCACCCTCGGTCTGGCCGGTACGACGCAAGACGCCACCCGGCTTCGCGATCAGGGGGAACACGTGCCCGGGCCGGCTGAGATCGGAGGGCCTGCTGGCAGGGTTCATGGCGACCTGGATCGTGCGAGCCCGATCCGCGGCGGAGATACCCGTCGTCACACCCTCGCGGGCCTCGATCGAGACTGTGAAGGCCGTGCCGTGGGGCGCGGTGTTTGCGGCGTCTGGCACCATCATCGAGAGCTCGAGCTCCTGCCCGCGCTCCGGGGTCAGCGCCAGGCAGATCAGCCCGCGCCCGTGCATGGCCATGAAGTTGACCGCCTCCGCCGAGCAAAGGTCGGCGGCCATGCACAGATCGCCTTCGTTCTCCCGGTCCTCGTCGTCGACGAGGATGATCATCTTCCCGGCGGCGATATCCTCAAGGGCCCGCTCGACCCGCGTGAAGATCTCGCTTCGCCGCTCAGTCGGGGGGACGTTCGCCTCCCCGCTGTTTGGGTTGCCCAAAGAGATCCTCCACGGGGTGCCCAGGGGGGGACCTCCAAGGCACGCACACTACCCAAAAGCCGGGTAGATACGAACCGAGGAAACGTATCAGCGGGTGATTCTTGTGTCAATTTCCGCCACCTACGGCGGTGGGTGCGGCTCAAGCCTCTTCCTTCTCCGCAACGTGATTGCGCATCACGCCCTCGAGAAAACATTCCTCGTTGAGACCGAACTTGGAGGAGAACGAGTGGCCGTGGTCGAGATGGCGATAAAGGCGGACCAGGAGCGCCTCGAGCGTCTCCAGCACGCCCACTCCTTGCGTAGCCGAGGCCGGCACCGTGGGGATGCCCGTGCCCTTCCAGGCCTCACGGATCTCTTCCAGCGACTTGATGTCCTGCAGGTCGCGCTTGTTGAACTGCACGACCTGCGGAATCTCGTTGATGTCGAGTCCGTTCAGCCGGAGGTTCGTCTCTAGATCCCGGTAGGAATAGGCGTTCGCGGAGGCCGTCGAGCGCTGGGAGTCTGCGACGAAGGCGACGGCATCGGCGCCTGCGAGCACGACCCGTCTGGTCGAGCGGTGGAGCACCTGACCCGGGACAGTAAAGAGCTTGAGCCGCACCTTATAGCCACCCTCGACGCCGAACTCGACGGGCAGGAAGTCGAAGTACAGCGTACGGTCATCCTGGGTGTCCAGGGTGACCATCTCGCCGCGCGAGTCGGGCGACAGCAGGCGATGGATCTGCTGCAGGTTGGTCGTCTTCCCGGAGCGCGCAGGACCGTAGTAGACGATCTTGAGCGCGATCTCACGGGTTTCTAGGTTCAGCTGCGGCATGTCGGGCCTATAACTACGCCCTGCCTATCGGCGGGGTAGGTGTGCCGATTGAGGCGCTTATCGCGACTTTCGCAGCGAACGGCCCAGAAAGCTCTCGAGCAGCACGCTGGCCGCTCGCGGTGCCGTCATGCTGCCGGCCTCGACCTCCTGCTCGAGCTCGCCCAGACGCTCGGCAACGCCGGCATCGGAGCGAAAGGCGGACTCCAGCCCTTCCTCGACCAGGCGCCAGAGCCAGGCCCCCGCTTGGGCGCGGCACCGCCGGTCGAGCTCCCCGCTTTTTAGCAGGCACTCCCGGTGAGCCTCGACGCTCCGCCAGAACTCGGAGATCCCGTGGCCCAGTTTGGCGCTCGCCACGAGCACGGGAGTCTGCCACGAGTCGCTCGCGCGCAGCAGTGCCAGGCCCTGCTCGTAGTCGACGCGGGTGCGCTCGGCCTGAGCCACGTTCTCGCCGTCGGCCTTGTTCACGACCAGTGCGTCCGCGAGCTCCAACACCCCCTTCTTGATCCCCTGAAGATCGTCACCCGCGCCGGGCTGCAGGAGCACCGCAAAGAAGTCGACCATGGAGCGGACCTCGACTTCCGACTGTCCGACTCCGACGGTCTCGACGAGCACGACGTCGAAGCCTGCGGCTTCGCAGACGAGCATGGCCTCGCGGGTGCGGTGCGAGACACCCCCCAGCGTGCCGCCCGAAGGCGTCGGTCGGATGAACGCATCCTCCTGCTGCGTCAGGAGCTCCATGCGAGTCTTGTCGCCGAGAATGCTCCCGCCGCTGATTGGGCTCGACGGGTCGACCGCGAGGACTGCTACGCGGTGCTCTGCGCCCGTGAGCTCGAGGCCCAGTGCCTCGATGAACGAGCTCTTGCCAACGCCGGGGGGACCGGTGACGCCAACGCGCGTGGCGCCTCCGGTGTGCGGAGCCAGCTTGTCGAGGACCTGCTGGCCGAGCGCTCGGTGATCATTGCGGCGACTCTCCAGCAGCGTGATGGTCTTTGCGACCAGGCGCCGCTCACCAGCCAGCACACCCTTGCAGTAGTCGGCGGCTGTGAGGCCGCGGCGACTCATGCGCGGCGGTCACGAACGGCCTGAAGCACCTCGCGAGCAGCGGCCGGCACGGCCGTCCCCGGGCCAAAGATCTTCGCCACGCCCTGCTCGTGCAGGAACGAGTAGTCCTTATGGGGGATGATGCCGCCACACACCACGGTCACGTCTTCGGCGTGCTCGTTCGCGAGCGCCTCGATCAGCTGGGGCACCAGGGTCTTGTGTCCGGCTGCCTGGCTCGAAATGCCGACCACGTGGACGTCGTTCTCGACGGCTTGCCGGGCGACCTCCTCCGGCGTCTGGAACAGGGTTCCGATGTCTACGTCGAAGCCCATGTCGGCGAACGCAGTGGCGATGATCTTGGCGCCGCGATCGTGGCCGTCCTGCCCGAGCTTTGCCACGAGGATGCGCGGACGCCGGCCCTCGTCTTCCAGGAAGTCCTCGATGTCGCGGCGCAGGGCCAGGAACTCCTCGTCGTCCCTGTATGCGGAGGCGTAGACGCCGGACACGCTGCGGATCTCGGCGCGGTGTCGGCCGTACACCTTCTCCAGCGCCTCGGAGATCTCGCCCACGGTCGCCCTCGCCTTCGCCGCCTCGACCGCGTGCGCCAGCAGGTTTTCCCTCCGGTCGCCCGCAGCCGCGGTCAGCGCCTCGAGCGCCGCGCGCACGCGTGCACGATCGCGCTCGCCTCGAACACGATCGAGCCGCTCGATTTGGCGACGTCGCACCTCGGTGTTGTCGATGTCGAGGATCTCTACCTCGGTCTTCTCCTCGACCTGGTAGCGGTTCACGCCGACAATGACCTGCTCGCCGCGGTCGATGCGCGTCTGGTGTCGCGTCGCGGCCTCCTCGATGCGCAGCTTCGGCATGCCCGCTTCGATGGCCTTCGTCATGCCCCCGAGCTCTTCCACCTCGTCGATCAGCTTGGTGGCCTCGCGGGCGATGCTGTGCGTCAGGCTCTCCAGGTAGTAACTGCCCGCCAGGGGATCGATCACGCGCGTGATTCCGGTCTCTTCGCACAGGATGAGCTGGGTGTTCCGCGCGATGCGCGCCGAGAAGGGGGTTGGCAGGGTTACCGCCTCGTCGAAGCCGTTCGTGTGGAGGGATTGCGTGCCCCCGAACACGGCGGCCATGGCCTCGATCGTCGTGCGGATCACGTTGTTGTAGGGATCCTGCTCTGTGAGGCTCGCGCCCGAGGTCTGGGAGTGCGTGCGCAGCATGGAGGAGCTCAGGTCCTTCGGGTTGAAGCCGGCCATCAGCTCGGCCCAGAGCAGCCGCGCTGCGCGCATCTTCGCGATCTCCATGAAGAAGTTCATGCCAACTGCCCAGAAGAACGAGAGCCGAGGGGCGAACTCGTCGATGCCGAGCCCCTGACTCAGGGCCGCGCGTACGTACTCGACGCCGTCCGCCAGGGTGAAAGCCAGTTCCTGGACCTGGGTCGCTCCGGCCTCCTGCATGTGATAGCCGCTGATCGAGATCGAGTTGAAGCGCGGCATGTTCTTTGAAGTGAACTCGATCACGTCCGCCACGATGCGCATGCTTGGCTCGGGCGGGTAGATGTACGTGTTCCGGACCATGAACTCCTTCAGGATGTCGTTCTGGATGGTCCCTGTGAGCTTCGAGCACTCGACGCCTTGCTCCTCTCCGGCCCCGATGAAGCAGGCGAGGGTCGGGATCACCGCGCCGTTCATCGTCATGGACACGGACATCTGGTCCAGCGGGATCTGGTCGAACAGGATTTTCATGTCCTCGATCGAGTCGATCGCGACGCCGGCCATCCCCACATCGCCGACCACGCGCGGGTGATCCGAGTCATAGCCGCGGTGCGTCGCGAGATCGAAGGCGATCGAGAGCCCGCGCTGGCCCGCCTTCAGGTTCGCGCGATAGAACTCGTTGGACTCCTCCGCCGTCGAGAAGCCGGCGTACTGCCGCACCGTCCAGGGCCGGTTCGCGTACATCGTGGCGCGCGGGCCGCGCAGGAATGGCGCCAGGCCGGGCACGCTGTCCGTGTACTCCAGGTCCTCGAGATCCTCCGCCGTATAGAGCGACTTGATCGAGATGCCGTCGGGCGTCGTCCACTCGAGGCTCTCCGGGTCCGCTCCGCCGAGCTCCCGAGCAGCGGCTTCACGCCAGGCGCTGAGATTTGCCTTGCCTTTCGGATCCTGCATCTACATCGCCCTTCGGTAACGTCCGCCCACCTCGAAGAGGGCGTCAGAGATCTGTCCCAGGCTCGCGACCTTCGTGGCCTCGAGCAGCTCTCCGAACACGTTGCCTCCCTCAGAGGCAACCGCCTGGAGCCGGCGCAGCGCCTCCCCCGCCCGGCCCGCATGGCGCTCTTGGAAGAGGTGCAGGTTCTCCAGCTGCTGGCGCTTCTCCTCTTCGGAGGCGCGAATCAGCTGGCGGGGCTTCGCCGCCGCGCTCTCCGCGGCGGGGTTCAGGAAGGTATTCACGCCGACCACGGGCAGCTCCCCCGAGTGCTTCCTCGCCTCGTAGACCAGGCTCTCGTCCTGGATCTTGCCGCGCTGGTACATCCGCTCCATCGCGCCGAGCACGCCGCCCCGCTCCGAGATCCGCTCGAACTCCTCCAGCACGGCCTCCTCCACCTGGTTGGTCAGCTCCTCGATGGCGTACGAGCCCTGGAACGGGTTCTCGTTCTTGAGCAGGCCGAACTCCCGATTGAGGATGAGCTGGATCGCGAGCGCGCGTCGCACCGACTCCGCCGTCGGGGTCGTGACGGCCTCATCGTAGGCGTTCGTGTGCAAGCTGTTGCAGTTATCTCCGAGCGCCAGCAGGGCTTGGAGGGTCGTGCGAATGTCGTTGAACGACATCTCCTGGGCGTGAAGGGAACGCCCCGACGTCTGGATATGGTACTTGAGCTTCTGGCTGCGCTCGAGCGCTCCATAGCGTGCGCGCAGGGCAACGGCCCAGATCCGCCGCGCGACGCGCCCGATTACCGCGTACTCCGGATCGAGACCGTTGCTGAAGAAGAAGGAGAGGTTGGGCGCGAACTCGTCGACGCCAAGCCCGCGCGCCAGGTACGCCTCGCAGTACGTAAAGGCGTTGGCAAGCGTGAAGGCCAGCTGACTGATCGGGTTCGCCCCCGCTTCGGCTATGTGGTAGCCCGAGATCGAGACGGAGTAGAAGTTCGTGATCTCGTTCTGGCAGAAGTACTCCTGAATGTCGCCCATCATCCGGAGGGCGAACTCCGTTGAGAAGATGCAGGTGTTCTGGGCCTGGTCCTCCTTGAGGATGTCCGCCTGCACCGTACCCCGGACCCTGCGGAGCGCGTCCTTCTTGATCCGCTCGTAAACTTCCGGCTCGACCAGCTCGTCGCCCGAGACCCCCAGCAGCGCCAAACCCAGCCCGCTGTGCCCTTCGGGCAGCTCGCCCGTGTAGCCGGGCAGCCCCCTGGCCTGGAGCTCCCGCACCACGCCTTCGAGCTGGCCCGTCTCGGCCAGGTGCTTCTCGACGCCTTGATCGATGGTGGCGTTGAAGAAGAACGCGAGCAGCACGGGGGCCGGGCCGTTGATCGTCATCGAGACCGAGGTCCTCGGATCCGTGAGGTCGAAGCCGGAGTAGAGCTTCTTGGCGTCGTCCACCGTGCACACCGAGACGCCAGAGGTACCCACCTTGCCGTACACGTCGGGCCGCTCGTGCGGATCTCGCCCGTACAGGGTCACACTGTCGAATGCTGTAGATAGACGCCTCGCGGGCTGCCCCTGACACAGGAGGTGAAAGCGTCGATTCGTACGCTCGGGGATGCCCTCGCCCGCGAACATCCGAGCGGTCTCCTCCTCCTCGGTGCGCTTGAACGGGAACACGCCGCTCGTGAACGGGAAGTAGCCGGGGAGATTCTCGAAGGCGAGGAAGCACGCGCGCTCGCCCCAGTCGCGGAGCTCGGGCACCGCCACTCGAGGTACGGAGAGACCGGCGAGTGTCTCGACATGGTTCGCGATCGGGATCTCGCGCCCTCGGACTTCGTAGGACTGGCTCTCGCTGCGATAGCGCTCGCGCCGCTGCGGCCAGTCCGCGAGCTGCCGAAGCAGCGCCGGCTCGAGCTCGCCGATGAGTGCGTTGTACCTGCGCCGCAACGCCAGGATCTCGCCCGCCGTCGCGTCCTCTTCGGCCGGCGTCTCCGGATACGCGTCTCCCTCGAGCGGCTCGTCGCCCAGCTCCTCCAGCGCCTGCGCCACGGCCCAGGCGCGCCGTGCGGTCTCCGCTTGCTCGACCGCCCGGGACCGATAGGCGCGCAGCGTCTCCGCGATCTCCGCCAGGTAGCGCGTGCGCTCGGCGGGGATCAGCGGTCGCCCCGTGGGCTCCTGCGCCGGTCCCACGAGCCGCCGCGGAAATGCTCGGAAGCCGCGCTCCGCGATCAGCGCACCGAGCGCCTGGCTGAAGCGGTCCGTACCAGGGTCGTCCCAGCGACTCGCGATCGTCGCGTACACCGGCGTCTCCGCATCGGAGCGCTGCGCGCCGCCGTGGTTGCGACGCCACTGCTTGCGCACGTCGCGCATGGCATCGCTCGCGCCGCGACGGTCGGACTTGTTCACGACGACTGCATCGGCGAGCTCCAGCATGTCGATCTTCTCCAGCTGGGAGGGCGCCCCGTACTCCGGCGTCATCACGTAGACGGAGACGTCGACAAGATCGATGATCTCCGAATCGGCCTGTCCGATGCCCGCCGTCTCGATGAGGATCAAGTCGAAGCCGGCAGCCTGGAGCACGCGGATCCCGTCCGCGACCGAACGTGACATCGCGGCGTGCGCCTGTCGCGTCGCCAGCGAGCGCACGAACACCTGCGGTGGCTGGATGGCGTTCATGCGCAGGCGGTCGGCGAGCAGTGCTCCGCCCGAGCGTCGGCGCGTGGGATCGATGGAGATCACAGCGATGGAGCGCTGCGGATCCTCCAGACGCAAGCGCCGCACCAGCTCGTCGACGAGACTCGATTTGCCCGCGCCGCCGGTCCCGGTGAAGCCGACCACTGGTGCGGACTCACCCCGACGCTGATCGAGCGCGACGCGCAGGGACGCCAGCTCGGCATCCTCCGTGCCCGCGCGCTCCTCGAACAGGCTGATCAAGCGGGCCAGAGCGGTCGGCTGCTCGACGCAGACGCGCTCGAGCTCCTCCTCCCAGCATACTTCGGGACGACTCACGCCGGCGTCGACAATCTGTCGGATCATCCCCTCTAGGCCGAGCTTCTGACCGTCTTCAGGGCGGAAGATCCGCGTGACCCCGTAGCGGTGAAGCTCCTCGACCTCTTCACGCGAGATCACCCCGCCCCCACCCCCGTAGACTCGGACGTGTGGCGCACCTTCCTCCCGCAGTCGATCGAGCAGGTACTTGAAGAACTCGACGTGTCCGCCCTGATACGAGGAGACGGCCACCGCATCCGCGTCTTCTTGTATGGCGGCGGTGACCACGTCGTCCACGGAGCGATCATGCCCGAGGTGGATCACCTCGGCCCCCAGCTGCTGCAGCAGCCGCCGCATGATATTGATCGCAGCGTCGTGCCCGTCAAACAGCGACGCCGCCGTCACCACGCGTAGAGGGCCCCGCCCCGCCGTCGCCGCATCGACGCTCGCCTGGACTGTGCTCATAGAGGAAACTTTAGCCACTGCGCTGAGTTGTAGCGAGGCACGCCCTACTCCACTCCCGGCCGTGACGAAGATGGAAATGAGTGTACCGGAAGGTCCCGGCAAAGAGGCGGAGGGCGGGAACGTCCCCGCCCTCCGACGGCGTCGGTCCGGGCACGCACCGCTAAACGGGAATGATCCCGTGCTTCTTCGCTGGGGGCTCGTCTTCCGGCCGGTCGCTGATGAGCGCGAAGCGGCGCACGAGAGCTTCTCGCAGGCGTTCCGGGGGGACAACGTCGTCGATGACGAGCTCGGACGCGAGCAGCATCAGGTCGACGTCGCGCTCGTACTCTGCGCGCAGGTCAGCGACCAGAGCCTCGCGCTCCGCCTCGGGAGTGGACTGGATCCGGTTGTAGAAGACCGCGTTCACCGCTGCTTGGGGGCCCATCACGGCGATCTTCGCCGTAGGCAATGCGATGCACACGTCGGGACGGAAGCCCGGACCGCACATGGCGTACAGGCCAGCGCCGTAGGCCTTCCTCACGATCACCGAGATACGCGGCACGGTGGCTTCCGAGACCGCCGAGATCATCTTCGCGCCGGCGCGAATGATGCCCTCGCGCTCGACCTTCGAGCCGATCATGAAGCCGGGGACGTCCGCCAGGTACAAGAGCGGCAGACCGAAAGCGTCGCAGATCTGGATGAAGCGGGCTGCCTTGTCAGCCGAGTCGACGAAGAGCACGCCGCCCTTCCACTTCGGCTGGTTCGCGATCACCCCGACAGGCTGCCCGTCGATGCGCGCGAAGCCGGTCACGAGCTCGCGCGCCCACAGCTCTTTGATCTCGAAGAAGGAGTCCTCGTCGACCACTCGGTCGATCACCTCGAAGATATCAAAGGGCCGGTTCTCGTCCTCGGGGATCGCTGCTCCCAGGTCCTGGCACGAGCGGGTGGGGGCTCGAGCCTCGGCGGCCGGGAGCACGTCTCCAGCCGACCCAGGCAGGTAGGACAGGTAGCGTTGCCCCGCCTCGATCGCCTCGTGCTCGTCCGCGCACAGCACGTCGCCGCAGCCGCTCTGGCTGCAGTGCATGCGAGCGCCGCCCATCTCCTCGAGAGTGGTCTTCTGCCCGATCACCATCTCCGCCATGCGCGGCGAGCCGAGGTACATGCTCGCATTTCCCTCCACCATCAGGACGATGTCGCAAAATGCGGGGATGTAGGCGCCGCCGGCTGCCGAGGGGCCGAACAGGCAGCAGACCTGGGGAATGAGTCCGGACAGCCGCACCTGGTTGTGGAAGATCCGGCCCGCCCCGCGGCGGTTGGGAAACATATCGACCTGGTCGGTGATGCGGGCACCCGCAGAGTCGACCAGGTAGACCAGTGGAGCACGCAGTCGCTCCGCCGTCTCCTGGATGCGCAGGATCTTCTCGACGGTTCGCCGTCCCCACGAGCCGGCCTTAACGGTGGAGTCGTTCGCCATCACGCACGCCAATCGACCGTCGATACGCCCGGTCCCGATCACGATTCCGTCGGCTGGAAGATCAGGAGCGAGCACGTTGGCAAAGAGGGCGTCCTCGACGAAGGAGTCCTTGTCGAGTAGGAGCGCGATGCGTTCGCGCACGAAGAGCTTGGCCTGCTTCGCCGCTCGCTCGTGCGCGGCCGGGGAGCCACCTTCCAGGATCCGGTCGATGCGGCCGTGCAGGTCGCTCCGCTCGCTCACGGCCGCTCCTTTACACGTCGGCGTGCGGGTCCAACGAAACGACACTCTCAGGTGTAGTTGACGGGGCCCGTCCTCCAGCTGACCCGAGCACCGTACCGGAAGATGGCACCCCGTGCCAACTACAGATACCCGAGCTGTCTGGCGCGCTTGGGTCGCTTTGACCAGTTCTTGTCGGTCTTGACCCACAAGCTGAGGTGCACGGGTAGCCCACACAGCTCGGCGATCTTCTTGCGGGACTCAATGCCGACTTTCTTGAGCATCCGACCGCCCCGCCCCACCACGATGGCCTTCTGCGAGTCGCGCTCCACGAGCACATTGGCCGCCAGGCGGAGCTCTCCCGCCGTTTCCTTCCAGCTCTCGACCTCCACCGCGATGGCGTAAGGGATCTCGTCCGCGTACGTGTCAAAGACGACCTCGCGGATCCGCTCGGCCGCCAGGAAGCGCAGCGGGGCGTCCGTGAGATAGTCGGCGGGATAGAGGGCTGGCCCCTCGGGCAGGAGCGCGGTCACCCGCTCGACGAAGATCTCGAGCCCGGACCCCGTTCGAGCGGAAACCTCGAGCACGTCGACGAAGCGCGCCGAGTCCGGCGCGGGGCCGGCCTGACCCCGGTCACACTTGGTGCGCAGCAAGAGCGACGGCCCGGGAAGCTCGGCCAGCCGCTCCTCGACGGGCTCCCATTCGGCTCCGACTTCGAACAGGATCACGCGCAGATCCGCATCCTCCGCGGAGCGAAGCGCGCGCTCGGTGAGCGCGAGGTTGAAGAGCGCGCGCCCTCGGTTCACGCCCGGCGTATCGAGGAAGATAATCTGGACCTCGGGCCGGGTCAGCACGCCGAGCAGCTGACTGCGCGTTGTCTGAGCGCGGGCGGCAGAGATGGAAATCTCCTCGCCGAGGACCGCATTCAGCAGCGTGGACTTGCCCGCGTTCGGTCGTCCGAGCAGCGCCACGACGCCGCAGCGGTGGGGCCCCGCGCCGGACCGAGCAGGCGCGCTCACGCCCCGGTCTCCCCGAACTGGCGCAGCGCGCCCTGCGCCGCGCCCTGCTCCGCCGAACGCTTGGAGCGCGCGCGTGCCGAACCGAGCACTCTGCCTCCCACGCTGACCTCGACGTCGAACTCGCGGGCGTGTGGAGGCCCGCACTCCGCGGTAATCGCGTAGACGGGTCCGGGCTCGCCGAGCGTGTGCAGGAGCTCCTGCAGACGGGACTTCGCGTCCCGCAGCGGACGCTCGCTGCTGGCCACCTGGGCGACATCCGGTCCGAACTGCCGAGCCACGAGCGAGCGCACAGGCCCTAGCCCCCCGTCCAGGTACACGGCTCCCAGCACGGCCTCGAACAGATCGGCCAGGATCGACTCCTTGTCGCGGCCACCGCTCTTCTCCTCGCTCTTGCCCAGTCGCAGCCAGCTGCCGAGCCCCAGCGCCCGGGCACGGCCCGCCAGTGCAGCTGTGTTGACGAGCTCCGCTCGGGCGCGTGACAGGGCGCCCTCGTCGGCCCCGGGGTTCAACTCCATCAGGCACTCGGACACGATCAGGTCGAGGACGGCATCGCCGAGGAACTCGAGGCGCTCGTTCGAGCCCTCCTCAGCGCCGCGCTCGTGAGCACGCGAGCCGTGCGTCAATGCCCGCTCGAGTAGCTCGCGCTTCGAGAAGGAGTGGCCGAGGCAGTGCTCGAGCTCGTTAAGGGGTCTAGACCGAGGCAGTGATCCAACCTCCTCCCAGCACTCGCGAGTCGTCCGCGTCGTAGACGACAGCAGCCTGGCCCGGGGCGGGCGCCCAGGCGGGCTCGTCGAGGAGCAGCTTTCCCGCCGACCCGGCGGCCAGCTCTAGCTGAGCCGATACGCTGCGTTGCCGGTGCCGGATCTGCACTCGGATGCTCTCCCGCGGTGGCGCGCCGTCGAACCAGCACAGGCCGCGCACCCGCACCTCCCGCCGCCATAGCCGCTTCGCGCGGCTGACCCGGACCCGGTTCTCCCCGGGGGCCACCTCACTCACGTACCAGGGTCCGTCCGACAGACCGAGTCCCTTGCGCTGGCCGAGCGTGAAGCCGAGCGCGCCGTCGTGCTGCCCCAGCGCCTGACCGCCCTCGTCGATGATCGCGCCGGGCCGCCGCTCGCGACCAGGACGTAGCCGCTCGAGGGCGGAGCGCACGTCTCCGTCCGGGATGAAGCAGATGCCCTGGCTCTCGGGCTTCTCCGCGGTCACCAGTCCCAGCGTGCGCGCGATCTCCCGCACCTCGGACTTCTCGAGCTCGCCGAGTGGGAAGGAGATCGAGCCCAGCACGGCGCGCGGCAGGTCGAACAGGAAGTAGGTCTGGTCCTTCTCGCGATCACAGGGGCGGTACAAGGCGGGCTCTCCACCGGGGCCCGGGGCGACGCGCGCGTAGTGACCGGTCGCGACGCCGCGGCCGCCGAGCGCCCACGAGCGCCGCAGCAGCATGTCGAATTTGAGTACGCGGTTGCAAGCGATGCAGGGGATGGGTGTGCGCCCCCCGAGGTAGTCCTCGACGAAGGGCTCGATGACCGACTCTCGAAACGCGCTCTTGTAGTTCGCCACGTAGTGCTTGATGCCGAGCGTGCGAGCGACCGCCCGCGCGTCCTCGGCGTCGGGCAGCCCGCAACACTTTTTCCTGCCAGCCGCCCCTTGCGGCGGAGCCCCGCCGCCGATGTCCATGGTGATCCCCACCACGTCTTTGCCTTCGCGGACCAGCAGCGCGGCGGCCACTGACGAGTCCACACCGCCGCTCATGGCGACGACCCAGCGCTCGCTCATCGTTTCTGGCTCTGCCTCGCCGCGCGCTCGACCCGGGTCGCGCCGCGCACCCGATCGACGAGACCCGGAAGAATGTCGAGGACGTGCTCGATCTCGTCGGCTCGCGACTCCGGACCAAGGCTGAAACGAATGGAGCCCGCCCCCAGATCGACTGGGACGCCCATCGCGAGCAGCACGTGCGAGGGCTCTGTCGAGCCCGAGTGGCAGGCCGCCCCCGAGGCCACCGCGATCTCCTCCACGTCGAGGGCCTCGACCAGGGCCTCCCCATCGGCGCCAGCGAACGAGACGTTGAGGGTGTGCGGGAGCGAGGCGGCAGGCGAGTTCGACTGCACCTCGGGGATCTTCGCCAGAATCCCGCTCCACAGTCGATCGCGCAGCCCGGCCAGGCGCCGAGAGCGCTCCTCCATGTCGGCGCGCGCCGCGGCGCAAGTCGCCCCGAAGCCAGCGATCCCCGGCACGTTCTCCGTCCCGGCGCGTCGGTTTCGCTCCTGCGGTCCGCCGCGCAACAGAGGCGTGAAGCGGCTGGTGGGGCTCGCGTAAAGCGCGCCGATGCCCTTGGGCCCGCCGAGCTTGTGCGCCGAGAAGGAGGCAAAGTCGATCGGAAGCTCCCCCAGCAAGAGCGGCAGCTTGCCGAGGGCTTGGACAGCATCGGTGTGGAAGCGGACACCGTGCTCGGCCGCGATCCGGGCCAGTTCGGGGACGGGCTGGACCACTCCGGTCTCGTTGTTCGCCCACATGAAGGAGGCCAGCAGCGTCCGCTCATCGAGGCTGGCGGCGAAACGCTCCGGGTCCACGCGACCGTCGCGCTCCACTGGCAAGACGGTAGTTCGCACGCCGCTGCCGCGCAGCTCGTCCAGCGACTCGAGGATCGACGGGTGCTCAGTGCCACAGGTGACGATATGATCCTGACCCGCCGCGGCGCGCTGGGCGGCGCTGCGCAGCACAGTGTTGTTCGCCTCGGTGGCCGAGCTCATGAAGACGATCCCGTCCGGCTCGACCCCGGCGAGTTCCGCCACCTGACGCCGCGCGAGGTCGATGCTGTAGCGTGCTTCGGCGCCTGCCCAGTGCACGCTCGACGGGTTGCCGAAGTGGTGCTCCAGTACCTCGGTCATCGCCTGAAGGGCCTCCGCCCGCAGCGGGGTCGTCGCGTTGTAGTCGAGGTAGATGCGCCGCATCGCCCGCTAAGGGTAGCTACTCGCGGCAGGAGCGGCTTGCGGACCCCGCCTGTTCTTCCAGAACAAGCTCCTCGCCCAGCGCGACGAACGCTCGCTCGAGCGAGATGGTCGAGGGAGAGGTCGCCGGGAGATAGCCGTGCTCGGCGTCCGGCTCCACCAGGATCCCCGCCTGAAGCAGCGGCTCCAAGGCAGCCCGGACGGCGTGCGCGCTGGTATCGAAGCGTGCCGCCAGCTCGTCGGCGCGCTGCGTCGCAACCCCCGCCCGGAACGCCTCGAGGGTCGCGCGTAGGGCCATCAGTCCGAGAGCGATCGACGGCACGGCGGCTCGCGGACCCTTGGGAACGCCGGGGGCTATCGGGATGTGGCGGTTGGTGTATGCGCTCGCGAGCTCCGCGCCGAGCAGCACAACGAGCCAAGACAGATAGATCCAGACCAGCACGATGGGGAGCTGCGCGAGCGCTCCGTAGATCACGTGCAAGCGGGCAAAGCCGAGCTGCAGCTCGATGTAGGCTAGCTGGACCAGCTGGAAGAGCGTCCCGGCAACGAAGGCCGCCAGCAGGCGCGCCTCGGCCCGCAGACGGATCGCAGGCATCCAGCCGTACAGAAACGCGAACCCCACCCAGACGCTGAGCCAGGGCAGCGTCGTCAGCGCCACACCGGAGAGACCGCTTGCGGCGGACGGGCCGATCAGCTTCTCGAAGAGCAGGGGATTGCCGAGCACGGTCTGGAGCAGTGTCGAGAGCACGAGGATCGCGGTGCCCACGAGCAGCATCGCGACGTACTCACCGAAGCGCAAAAGGGTGCTGCGCGGCCTGCGCACTCCCAGGATGTGGTTCAGCGAGTCTTCAACGTTGAAGAGCAGGGTCCAGGACGACACCAATAGTGCCGCAAAGCCAATGCCGCCGACCGCTTGCGCGTTCGCGCGAGCAATGTACGCCAGCAGCTGGTCAACCAGGACCTCGCCCAGAACGGGGACCCTGGACAGCAAGAAGGGGCGGAGCGACTCCTCGAAGCCCGCGCCCTTGAGCAGGGCCAGGACCACCGCCAGGAACGGCACCAGCGCGAGCAAGCTGGTGAAGGTGAGCGCGGAAGCGCGCAGGGCGCAGCGGTCGCGCAGGAAGCCGCGTAGCGTCCGACTCAAGCAACGCACCGTGTAGGAGCTACGCCAGACTCCTACGGGTCTGGCCAGGATGTGGTTCGTCCAAGCCACCATTGCAGACCCCGTATCGGCCACATCCGGGCGTCATGCGCTCCTGCGCGTCGAGGGGCGCGCCGCAGGGCGGCGCTGGCGTCTACTGGCCGCCTATGGCGACGGCAGCCGGGGCTCGCTCCTGTAGCAGGCCGGATCGGCCTCACCCACGAAGAGAAACTCCCCAAGGCGCGCCGCCATGACGGGTCCCACGCCGTGGACGCGTTCGAGCGCGCCGAGGGATGCGAAGGGACCGCCGGTGGCCCGCTCGGAGGTGATGGCGGCGGCGCGCACCGGACCGATTCCCGGGATCGCCTCGAGGTCGCTCTCGCTGGCGAAGTTGAGCGGCAGTGGGAGACCGAGCAGGAGGCGGATCCTTGCTGGCGTGCTCCGACACGGACAGGGCGGGCCACCAACCGCGTCGAGGCGACAGCTGGTGGCCGTTCGAACGACCCCCACCTGCGGTGGCGCTGCAGGCTTCGAAACGTAGGCGAGCGTCGCGAGAGCCAGGCCAGCCCAGAGCAGTCCCCGAGCTCTGTGCAGCTTCGGGACCCGCGGGAGCTCCTTCAGAGCTCCTCTTTCTCGGGCTCGATCTGATCCAGCTCGAAGGCATCGTGGAGGGTGCGGCACGCGAGCTCTGTGTACTTCTCCTCCACGACAACGGAGATCTTGATCTCGGAGGTGTTGATCATCTCGATGTTGATCCCCTCGTCCGAGAGCGCCTGGAACATCTTGGCCGCGACGCCAGCGTGGTCCTTCATGCCCAGTCCGACTACGGAGACCTTCGCGATCGCATCGTTGCTCTCCACGCCAGCCGCGCCGAGCTCTCTCACGAGACGTTCCGCGATCGGTAGTGCGCGGTCGAGGTCCGAGCGCGCGACCGTGAAGGTCACGTCGGTGTGCCCCTGCGTCGACACGTTCTGGACGATCACGTCAACGACGATGTCAGCCTCCGACATCGGCACGAAGATGCGGGCGGCAACCCCGGGGACGTCGGGTACCCCGAAGATGGTTACCTTGGCCTCATCACGATTGTAAGTTACGCCCGAGACAACAAGGCGCTCCATGATCTCGTTCTCTGGAACCACCCAGGTCCCCTCCTTGTCGTTGAAACTGCTGCGAACGTGGATGGGCACGCCGAACTGCTTGGCGAACTTGACCGAGCGCGTCTGCAGGATCTTGGCACCGAGGCTCGCCATCTCGAGCATCTCGTCGTGCGAGACGCGCGGAAGCTTGCGGGCTTTGGGCACGACGTTCGGATCGCTCGTGAAGACGCCTTCCACGTCTGTATAGATCTCGCAAACGTCTGCGGAGAGCGCGGCCGCCAGAGCCACAGCGCTGGTGTCGGATCCCCCCCGACCAATGGTCGTGATGTCTCCGTCCGGAGAAACGCCCTGAAAGCCCGGCACCACAACGAGCGCGCCGCGTTCGAGCTCGCTCTTGATGAGCTCGCCATCGATCCGCTGGATTCGAGCGCGCCCATGCTGTTTGTCCGTATGGATCTTGACCTGGCTGGCAAGCAACGAGCGCGCGGGAACGCCGAGCACCTGGATCGCCATCGCTAGTAGGGCCGCGCTCTTCTGCTCCCCGGTGGAGATCAGCACGTCGTACTCGCGCGGATCAGGGGCGCCCGTCAGCTCCGCGGCCAGCTCCGCGAGCTCGTTCGTCTCGCCCGCCATGGCGGAGACCACGACCACGATGTCGTTCCCGGCCTTCTGCGCGTCGACCACGCGCCGCGCAACGTGGCGGATCTTGGCGATGTTCTCGACGGAGGTGCCGCCGAATTTTTGAACGATCAGCCCCATTGCTCGCAGAGCCTCCTGCCCACCTGTTCGGCCCGGTCTCCCTTGCCCGAGAGCTGGAATCGCCGCGCTGACTCCGAGACGAACTCGATCGTGACCTCTAGCCGCTCCTCCGGTAGGGCATCCGGAAAGCGCTCCGGCCACTCGACGACGAGGACTCCGGAGCGGTCGAGCAGATCAGCGAAGCCCGCGTCGTCCAGCCGAGCGTAGCTCTCAACCCGGTAGAAGTCCGCATGTCGCAGGGCCACGCGGCCGGGGTACTCGCCGACCAGCGTGAAGGTCGGACTGGTGACGAGGATCGCCGGATCGACCCCGAGACCGAGTGCGATGCCCTGCACGAGGCAGGTCTTGCCCGCCCCGAGCTCCCCGGACACGCACACGACGTCGCCGCCCACCAGAAGCTCGCCGAGCAGGGCGCCCAGCCGCCGGGTGTCCTCCGCGCTACGGGAAGCGAGTGAGCGGTCCTGACTCACGGATCTCGTCCCCTCGCTCCAGGAGCTCACGCCAGGCTGCAGGGATGCGAGCGGCCATCTCACTGGCCAGGCCGCCGACCGCGGGGCCGAGGTCGCCGGCAAAGCCGTGGAGGTAGGCGCCGAGGCGCGCCGCATCGAGAGCCGGCAGATGTTGGGCCAGCAGGCCGCCGACTACTCCCGCCAGCACGTCCCCGGTTCCTCCGCTGGCCAGTCCAGGGCCGCCCGTCGGGTTGATCCAAAGCTCGCCATCCGGCGCTGCGATCAGGCTCCTCGCGCCCTTCAGCAGGACCACGGCGCGCGAGCGCTCCGCCAGCGCGCGGGCGGCCGCTACACGGTCCGCCTGCACGTTGGCGTTCGACCAGCCCAACAGGCGCGCGGCTTCGCCCGGATGCGGAGTGAGCACCCTCGGGGCGGAGCTCGCGAGAGCCTCCGGCCGACCCGCGAAGGCGTTGAGCCCATCGGCATCGACGACTGCCGGCGTAGCGATTTGCTCGAGCAGCGCGTGCGCGAGCTCGACGGTCGCAGGCTCGGTTCCGATCCCCGGTCCCAGGACCAGCGCGTCCCGGCTCGCGGCCTCCGTGGCCAGCAGCGGCGCGGAGGAAGCATCGAGGTACGGGGCGTCTTCTCCAACGGGCAGGCTCATCGCCTCCGTCAGCTTGGTCTCGAAGATCGAGTTCAGACTACGGGGAACGCCGACGGTGACCAGGCCTGCGCCGGCCCGAAGGGAGCCCTCGGCAGCCAGCACGCCCGCACCGGTCTTTCCGAGCGAGCCTGCGACCACGAGAACGTGGCCGAAGGTACCCTTGTGCCCCTCGCGGGGTCGGCGGGGCAGGAGGCGCGCTGCTGCCGCAGCGGTCAGCAGGAACTGGCGGATGCCAACCTGTTCCACGGCGACCTCCGGCAGGCCGATGTCCGCGACCCATACCTCGGCGAAGCGGGGCTGCACGGCCAGCCCGAGCTTTGGCAAGCCCAGCGTGACCACTACGTCGCTCGGCAGCTCGGTCCCGAGCGCGGTGCCCAGATCGCTGGAGATGCCGGTCGGCAGATCTACGGCCACCGTCGGGAGGCGCGCCTTCGCCAGTTCGCTGAGGATCTCGGCGAGCGAACCCTCGACGGGGCGGGAGAGGCCAACACCTAAGACGGCGTCGATCAGGAGGTCGCAACCCTCGAGTAATCCCTGAATCTCTTTCGGCCCTGGTTTGAGAGCGACTTCGACCCCAGACCTCAGCAGAAGCTCCAGGTTCTCGCGCGCCTCTGCACTCTGGCGCTCCGACTCGGCGAGAGAGATCACAAGCGGTCGGCAGGCGCCGTTCCAGCCGTGGAGCAGGCGCGCGATCACAAAGCCATCCCCGCCGTTGTTGCCGCCGCCGCAGACCACGAGCGGACGCCGCGTATCGGGGAACCTGCGGTGGACGGCCTCTGCCACCGCGCGGCCCGCAGCCTCCATAAGCAGGCGTCCGGGGATCCCGCACGCCTCGATCGCATAAGCGTCAACGCGGCCCATCTCGACGCTCGTGGGGCACGGCCACCCCCCTGCTCGGAGCTCGTGCGGCGTCATGTGGGACCCGGCCTGCGTGCGGCCGCGGACCACCCACCTCCGCTCAGGCCTACGGCCTTCGCTGCGCCCGCCGCTAGGCGGCGCTTGCACATCGCGAGGCGGGCCGGCGAGGACCCTCCAACCAGACACTTGCCAGAGCGAAGTGAGCGTCGTGCGTCAGCGACACGAGCAGGCGCTGCCCGTCACGCGTCCACAGCTCCGGCTCGCCGCTGCGCTTGCGCACCACCTCCAGCTCGCGCAGGGGCACGCTCGAGCCAGAGCTCTCGCGGAGGAGCTGTCGCGCTGCGAGCTTCGCCGCGAGCCGTGCGGCCAGGTTCTGCTCTCCGTTCCGCTTACGCGCGGCGTAGGCGATCTCGGCCGACGTGAAGAGCCGCTCCAAGAGCCGGTCGCCGAACCGCTCCAGGGCCCGCCGTAAGCGCTGGACCTCGACCAGGCGAACGCCGACCCCGGCCAGCTCAGCCGACAAGAGAACGCATCTCGAAGACGGCGCGCTCCATGCCGACCAGGGCAGCACGCGACACGATGGAGTGTCCAATCGAGTACTCCTCGATCTGATCGACGTCGGCGAGAGCACACACGTTCCGGTAGTCGAGCCCGTGCCCGACGCCCACCTCGAGCTTGAGCTTTGACGCCAGGCGGACGGCATCGCAGACACGTCTTAGCTCGTCCTGGCCGCCGGACGCGGCGTCGGCGTAGCGCCCTGTGTGGATCTCGACTGCCCGGGCTCCCACACGGTGCGCCGCCTTGATCTGATCGAGGTCCGGATCGACGAACACGCAGCTGCGGATGTCGGCTTCGTCGAGCGTGCGCACGACCTCTCCGATCTCGCCCAGCTGCCCGACCAGGTCAAGACCACCTTCCGTGGTGAGCTCCTCGCGCCGCTCGGGAACGAGCGTCACGGAGCTGGGCCGCACCTCGAGAGCGACCTTGAGCATTTCCTGTGTTGCCGCCATCTCGAGGCAGAAGAGCTGATGCACGACCTGGCGGAGGAGGCGCACGTCGCGATCCTGAATGTGGCGCCGATCCTCTCGCAGGTGGACTACGATCCCGTCGGCACCGCCGAGCAGAGCGAGCGTCGCGGCTGCAACGGGATCGGGGTCAACTCCCCGCCGCGCCTGGCGCAGGGTAGCCACGTGGTCCACGTTCACGACCAGTCGGGCCCGGCTCACTCCGCGTCCTCTCCCAACGCCTTGGCGATCTCCTCGCAACACTCGTCGGCCAGCGTCTCGATGCGGCGAGTGTCGTCACCTTCGATCATGACGCGCGCCACCGGCTCGGTTCCGGAGTAGCGCACCACGATTCGTCCTTTGCCGCGAAGCTCGGCCTCGATCTCGCTCACCTTCATCTGCAAGCGCTCGAGCTCCTGGAGCGGGGGCTTGGCGCGCACCCGTACGCTGCGCAACACCTGAGGAACGGGCTCCATCAGCCGCGCGAGCTGCGAGAGCGGCTGCTGCTCTCGACACATGAGTGCGAGCACCTGCAGCGCGGAGAGGATCCCGTCACCCGTGGCGATGTGGTCGAGGAAGATCAGGTGTCCGGACTGCTCGCCACCCAGGTTGAGGTTCCGGCGGAGCATGGTCTCGACCACGTAGCGGTCGCCCACGTCGCAGCGCACGAGCTCGAGACCTGTGCGTTGCAGCGCGCGCTCCAGGCCGAGATTGCTCATGACCGTTGCGACCACGGCGCCCCCCGAGAGCGAGCCGCTCTTCTGCATCTCTATGGCGCACATCGCCAGGATGCGATCCCCATCGACGATCGACCCGTCCTCCGCGGCCATGATCACGCGGTCCGCATCCCCGTCGAGCGCAATACCGAGATCGGCCCGGTACTCGCGCACGGTCTGGGCCACGTTCTGTGGATACAGGGCGCCGCAGCCCGCATTGATGTTGAGACCGTTCGGCTCGGTTGCGATCGGGATCACCTCCGCCCCGAGCTCCGCAAGCACGGCCGGCGCGACCTTGTAGGCGGCCCCGTTCGCGCAATCTACGGCGATACGCAGGCCCTCGAGCGTGTACTCCCGCGGGAAGGTCTTCTTGAGGAACACGATGTAGCGCCCGCCCGCCTCGTCGATCCGGCGGGCGTAGCCCAGGTCCGCCCCCACCGGGCGCTGGTTCGCCAGCTCGGCGGAGTGCACGAGCCGTTCGATCTCGACCTCCACTGCATCCGGGAGCTTGAAGCCGTCGCTCGAGAAGAACTTGACGCCATTGTCCTCGAAGGGGTTGTGA
>CBDDEE010000028.1:0-372145 GCA_965226855.1 Myxococcota bacterium
GTCGAGCAAGGTGGCGAGTGCGTTCTATGGCACCGGGGAGGACACGCTCCACGAGCTGATCGTCGTGACCGAGCGGCATCAGGTCCTGTTCCGCCGGATCGACGGCGAGTTTGTGCTCGTCGTGGCGATCGACCCCGTCGGCAGCCTGGGCAAGGCGCGATACCTCGTGCGGACCGTGCTACAAGAGCTGAGGGAAGCCCTCTAGATGACTTGCGCGTCATGAAGATCCTGGTTCTGCACGGTCCGAACCTCAACCTCCTGGGCGAACGCGAGCCCGAGGTCTACGGTCGCGCGACGCTCGCCGAGATCGATGAGCGCCTTCGCGCGCATGGGGCGCAGCTCGGCGCCACAGTGGACACGTACCAGTCCAACCATGAGGGTGCACTGATCGACAGAATCCAGGCGGCCCGCCAGACCCATCAGGGGATCGTGATCAACCCAGGGGGGCTGACGCACACCAGCGTCGCTCTCCGAGATGCGCTCGCCGGCATCGGTCTACCCGTCGTGGAAGTCCACTTGTCGAACATCCACGCGCGGGAGGAGTTCCGGCACCGTTCGCTGGTCGCCGGGATCGCGGTTGGCCAGATCTGTGGTCTGGGAGCACTGGGTTACGAACTCGCCATCAGCGCTCTCGTCGCCCGTCTGAAGTAAGTCGCCGTCGGCGACTGGCAGGCGGGCACAAGGAGACGCAGCGGGATAGGCTCGCGCCAGGTCGGCAGGCAGCGACCGCATCGCGCAGCGCTCACATGAAGCTCCGGATTCGCCGATACCATCCGTAGCCGCGTGTTCCACGTCTCTCTTCGGTTAGAGGGGGTGTTGCGCACGCGTGACGCAACCGAAGGTAGGACTGCCCTGGCCGCGTCGGGACAGAAGAAGCGGAAGACGCTCGAGACAGCGCAGAAGTACGCTCAGAAGGGTGCGTACGACAAGGCGCTCAAGGAGTACGCGAAGCTACTTGCTGCGGACCCACGGGACACGAACGTCCGCTTGAAGATCGGCGACCTTCACCTCAAGAAGGGTGACAAGCAGAAAGCGATCGAAGCGTATTCACAGGTAGCGCAACAGTTTTCGAAAGGCGGCTTCGACGCGAAGGCGGTCGCCATCTTCAAGCAGATCCTTCGTGTCGACAGCGACTGTCTGGAAGCGCGGATTCAGCTCGGCGATCACTTCCAGCGCATGGGCTTGGCCTCCGACGCACTGCGCGAGTTCCAGATTGCAGTCAAATACTGCCAGGCGAACGACCTGAAGCGCGAAGCCTTCGACCAGCTCAAGAAAGTAGCCCTGCTAGACCCCGGGAACATCCCGAATCGGCTGAACCTCGCTAGCCTGATGTTGCGGCAGGGTCTCGAAGACGACGCCGAGCAGGAGTTCGGACTTCTTCTGAAGGAGGTCGCCAGGCATACCAGCGCCGAGATGGCGACGCGCGTGGCAGAAGCCACACTCGATTCGTTTCCGAATCACAAGGAAGCGCTTGCGACCCTGGCGGAGGTCAAGATCAGCACCGGCCAACCCAAGCAAGCCGTCGAGCTGCTGAGGGGGGTACAGTCGCACTTCGACGATGACATCGAGTTCCGCGAAGTCCTCGTTATGGCCTACGAGGCCGACGGAGACGCAGAGGGCGTGCGCGGCGTATACCGCGAGATTGCGGAAATCTACAACAACCGCGGCGAACCGGAAACAGCCCGCGACATCTTGCAGCGGCACGTGTCATCGGAGCAGCTCCTGAATACCTCGCAGGACACCTCGCCGAGCCTTCTCCTGACCGAGGAGGACGAGCCGAACGAGCTGGACGATCCACCCACTCGGGCCGCTGACGAGCTCCTCGACAAGAGCGGGGGGAACATCGGCGCGGGGGCTCCTGTCGATGCAGCCCTCGGCCAGTCCCTTCGCTCGTCGCAGCCGCTCATCAGCGCGAGCGATCTGCTGGCGGAAGCCAAGGTGTCGCTGGAGTTCGGGGATGCAGAAGAGGCTGAGCGACTCGTGCAGCAGGTCATGGGGCTCGAGCCGGCAAACGCCGAGGCAAAGGAGCTGCTTGCCCGGATCGGGAGTACGGAGGAAGTCGCTCTCGAGGTAGAGGCCGAGCCGCTCGAGGAGCCCGTCGCGGAACCTCTGGTGGAGAACGAGGAGGACGACGAGTCGCTCGAGACACTGCCGGATATTGAGCTGGTGCTTGACGACGAGGAGGACCGCGACGATGCTTTCGCGTCGATCGATCCTCCGCGCGGCATCGAGAAGACGTCGCCCCCTGTCGCGGAGCCGGACGACGCGGAGATCGAGATCGACATCGAGCTGGACGAGGAGCCCGAGGATGCCGCTGCGTCACTTCCTGCTGGCCGGGCGACCGACTCGCACGTCTTTGGCGCTGAGGACTGGAGTGCTGAGTCCGCACGCATAAGCGAGGATCTGGAGGAGGCGGAGTTCTTCCTCGAGCAGGGGATGATCCCCGAAGCTGAGCGAATGCTCCGGGAGGTGCTCTCTCGCTCACCAAACCACCCGAAGGCGATGCTGCGGCTAGGGGAGATTCTGAGCGAGCGTGGCGAGGGGGTGACGTGCGGGGTCACGGACATGATGGGAGACACGCTCGTCGAAGAGGGCGAGAGCCCCGTCGACGCGCCGTCGATCCCCGAGGTCAAGCTGGAGCAGCCGAAGGCAGCGCCGAAACCGGCGCCGCTGAGCTCGAGCGAGAGCACGTTCCCAGACCCCAAGGAGGAGACCCTCGAAGACCTGCTGGCGGACGCGGAGGCTGCCGTTGCTGCGGTCGAGCCGGAGCCCGAGGACGACTTCGATCTCGCGGCGGAGCTCGAGGACGAGGAGATCGGCCTGGCGACGGCCGAGAGGTCTGGCGCGGCCTTCGACAAGGTCTTCGCTGCCTTCAAAAAAGGCATCCAAGATCAGGTCGGCGAGGAAGAATCGGAGACACACTACGACCTGGCCATCGCCTACAAGGAAATGGGTCTGCTGGAGGACGCGGTTCGCGAGCTCGAGACCGTGCAGCGAGCAGGCGCGCGGCCGGCAGAGACGCTCTCATTGATGGCCGCGTGCAAGCTCGAGCTGGGCGAGGCTGCCGTCGCGGCCATGCACCTGTCAGACGCGCTGGCGATTGTCGGGGAGGGGAGCAGCTCGGCGGTCTCGCTCCGCTATGACCTGGGAGAGGCTCTCCTTGCCGCCGGTGATCGCGCCGGGGCGCTCGATGCATTCAAGAAAGTTGCGGCCAGGGGGCCGCAGTTTCGCGACGTGGCGGACCGACTCCGGGGTCTGTCCTGAGTGCCGCGATCCAGACGTTCACAGAGACCACTATGGATTATCTGAAGTTCTACGATCTCAAGCTCGAGCCATTCAAGAACGACCTGAATCGCCGTTTCTACTTCGAGAGTGATGGGCAGCGGCGCGCTCGGCTGCGGCTGCTGCGCGGCGTCGAGCAGAAGAAGGGGCTCTCCGTACTGATCGGCGGCCCGGGTTGCGGCAAGACGACTCTGGCGCACCATCTGCGTTCTGACCTGGACGAGGGCCGCTGGGCGACGAGGCTCATCGTCGTGCCGCATTCGGCATGCGCCCACGGCTGGCTCCTACCTCAGCTTGCAACGCAGTTCGGTGTAGATGATCCTTCGGACCACATCCCACAGCTTCTCGATCAGATCGGCTCCTGCCTCGAGCAGGTGCGGGATGCAGGGCAGCACCCAGTGCTGTTCGTTGACGAGGCCCAGCTGTTCCGGAACACCCAGGCGATGGAGGAGCTCCGCGGTCTGCTCAACTTCGTCCATGAGGACGAGAAGCTGATCTCGATCGTGCTCTTCGGGCTGCCAGAGCTCTCGGACGTGATCGCTCTGGATCCGTCGCTAGAGCAGCGCATCGACGTCCGAGTGGAGCTGCGTGCGATGGAGCAGGAGGAGGCTGTAGCCTATCTCCAGCACCGCCTTGACTGCGCCGGCGCTTCGAGTCCGGTCCTGAGCGACGAGGCGATCGAAGCCCTGTACCGCTACTCGAGCGGTGTCCCGCGCGTCCTCAACACGCTGGCGGACAACGCGCTCTTCGAAGGCTTTCTCGCCGAGGTCTCGCCGCTCGACGCTTCGATCGTCGCGGACGCCGCAGACGATCTGGCGCTCTGCCCGGGGGCTGACTCGAAGGCCGCATCCGAGGTCAACGCGCCCGCCGCTCCCTACGTCGAGGGTTCGCGGGGGGCATCGGACGCCAGTCAGGACGTTCCGCCGCTCCCCGCAGCCTCCGCCTCCGCGGTGGCGTTGGAGCTGTCCGACGATGAGGGCGGGAAGCAATCCGAGGCCAAACCCTCGAGTTGGGAGAGCGGGCTGTGGGAGGAGCCCGCCGAGGACGATATCGCGGGCCTCGAGTTCAAAGGCTTCCCCGGCACTCCCGAAGCGGATGACGATTCCGAATCGGGCCGGCCAGAGCTAGAGGGGGAGCTCGGTGCGGCCGAGACCGAGGGGCTCGATTCTGAGAGCGAGGATCCGGACTTCGACCTGGAAGGGCTCTTGCAGCTCCCGACCGACGAGCCCGAAGAAGAACCCGAGCCGCCCGCCGAGCCGGAGCTCGAGTTCGAGATCAGCCCTATCGAAGATGACTCGGATGAGCTTGAGCTCGAGGCGGTCACTGGGACTCCTGAGCCGGCGGAGACACCAGCCGAGGTCGAGGGCACGGCCGATCCCGCCGGCGAGGACTCAAGCTTGGATCTCGGGAGTATCCTCACAAACGTCGACGAGGAGGCTGACACGGTGGCGGAGCCACTGGATTTCATGGAACCGGAGTCCGCCTCAGACGACGACGACTTCGAAACCCTCTTCGACGCGATTCAGATCGACTAGTTGTGATTCCCAAGGAGGTTGTTCATCCAGGGCTCCTCTGAGAAAAGGGTTTGTACCACCAACCCCCAGCCTCAGAGGAAAGCACCTGAATGAAGCTCCATCCTAACGCGAGGACGACGCCCTCGGGACGTTGGCTGCTCGTGAAGCGCGTCCGCGAACAGCATTGGACGGTCTCGGAAGCCGCAGAGGCGGCAGGTGTCAGTTTACGGACGGCCTACAAGTGGCTGGCCCGGTATCGCGACGAAGGGTGCGTGGGCCTGGCAGACGCTCGAGGCCCCGACGGATCCCGCGACGAACGCCGGCCCGCGTCGTGCGAGGGGGCGAGCAAGAAACTGGCTCGGATCCGTGGGGTTGGGCATCGCATCCACGGCGATCGCTCGAAACGGGTCTACGGCACCGGCTGGGAGTTCGCCCACGTCTGCATCGATGACCACACGCGTCTGGCCTACGTCGAGGTGCTCTCCGACGAACGGCCCACGACCACCACCGCCTTCCTCCGTCCCGCTCTGGCCTGGTACCGGGCACGGGGCATCGGGGTCGAGCGGTTTTTATCCAGACCCTGACCCAGAACTGCGCCTACAAACGTCCCTACAGGACCTCAGCCCTTAGAACCTCTGCACTCCGGCCCTGGGTCAAGCACTACAATCCGTGAACAACGTGGTTAGGAACCACAAGTTGTCGGTCCAGCTCCCTAGGGCGAGGCACGCGCTCCCCCCGGCACCTCCAACGGATCGAGTAGCCCATGGTGTCGCCAGCCTGCCCTGAGTAGCCAGGTGTGCGCGGCCGCCACCGCTCGGGTGCCGATCCCTCGCCTCGACAATCAGATGTGCGTGGTTCCCGAGGAGCGCGTAGTGCACTAGCCGGAATTCACCCTGGTCGCAGCCCCGCGCCAGCGTCTCCTCGAACGCCCGCACTAATCGAACACTACGGAGCGAAGGAACCCCGCTGCGAACCCGCAGCGTCACGTGACAGGGATAGTGCGAGGAGAGCCGCGGCCGACTCCTGTGACGGACGGAGGGATTCGAACCTGGCCTGCGCCCTGCACCCTGTCTCCGTTCGCGAAGAGCTAGGGAGAGCTGCAGCGTCTTTCCGTTTATCACCATTCGGTGTATAACAGGGCCTTCCTATTATATGTCAAGGATATGAACTCGTTCCATAGGTAACAGATCAGACCAGGAACATGGGTAACAGTCGGGTTAGGATGATGACGAGTTCTCAGAGGGGGGAGAGGACGTCATGCCCTGGACGGAGACATCCCCCATGGAAGAACGTGTGCGCCTCATCGCGGACTATCGCTCCGGTCTCTACTCGAATACCGGTTCCGCGAGCAGTTTCGCTTTAGCCGGAAGACCAACTAAAAACGGATCAGCCGCGATCGCGGAGATGGAGCTGCGGGACTGGAAGATCGGAGTCGAGCTCCTCGTCGCTGCTCGCACCGCGTGTCTGAGGCCAGCGTTGTAGGCGATCGTGGCGGGCCGTCGCCGAAATCGACGCTGCGACCGTGCGGGGCTAGCCGGAGAGGTCAAGATCGGACGGAGCACACAGCCGGCTGACATGGGGCGACAGGCTCCGATCGAGGCGGATCCCCGGAGGTGCTACTCTCCGGTGGTGGGCGGGAGTAGCTCAGTGGTAGAGCAATAGCTTCCCAAGCTATGGGTCGCGGGTTCGATCCCCGTCTCCCGCTCCAGGAGTTGGCGTTAGAGCGCTGTGGAGAGGAGGAAATCCTCGACCTCTGCTCCGGAGGGACGGGGCCCCGTCCTCTGGATGACGCGCGAGCTCGTCGCAGCGTGAGCGCCGTCGAGGCGCGGCGGCCGATCGTCCTCTTCGAGGTCGTGAGGCGGAGCCGGCTACCCTCCCGGCGCTTCTCCCCGTCCCGTTGCTGGTCCTTCTCCAGACCTCAGCCTCCCAGGGGGGCGACCGATGCGATCTCGTAGCGCTTGACCCGCATCTCCTTCACGCCGAATCCGGCCATCTCGCTCTGGAACTTGGCCATGTGCGGGGTTCGGAAGTGTGTGTCGAGGGCCTCCTGCGACTCCCACTCCTCGAAGATCAGAAAGAGCCCGTCTTCGGAGAGGTCGGCGGAGAAGGTGTAGGAGAGACAGCCCTCCTCGGCGCGCGTCTCCTCCATGATCTCCACTGCAGCTGCCATGATGGCGGCCCTGTTTGCCGGGTCGATGCGGATGGTTCCGGCGATCACGAGCATGGCGTCTCCTTTGTGTTGGCGCACCCCCTCGGCGCTCCGGCTAAGCGAAGGGCCTCCAGAGGAGAAGGAGGCGCGGCAGAAGTGTGAGCGACGCCAGAAGAGCGATGAACATCGCGATTCCGGTCAAGGCGCCGAAGTAGATGGTCGGAAGGAAGTTCGAGAGCATGAGGATCGAGAAGCCGAAGATGATCGTCGCCGACGTGTAGAGCACCGCCCTCCCGATGTTGGAGTGGCAGACGTACAGGGTCTCGACATAGCCCGGCTGCTGGGGGAGCTCCTCGCGGAAGCGGTAGATGTAGTGGATGGCGTTGTCCACGGCGATGCCGATCGTGATCGCAGCGATGGTGATGGTCATCATGTCGAGCGGAATGCCTGCAAGTCCCATCAGCCCGAGGACGGTGGTGGCGGCGAGCAGGTTGGGAACGATGCCGATGACGGCGAGCCGGGCGGATCGAAAGAGGAGGAGGAACATGATCGCGATGCCGACCGTGACCGCTCCCAGGGTCGAGATCTGCGACGAGTACAGGCTCTGGAGCATGTTGTTTTGAAGAACGAGGATACCGGTCAGCCGGACGTCGTCCTCGGCGAGCTCCAGTCGATTGTGGAGATCCGCGCGGATTCGCTCGAGCAGCTCCTTTCGCCGTAGATCTTCCTTGGAGTCCAGGATGCGCAGCAAAATGCGCGCTTCGTTGTGCTCGAAGGAGAAGTACGGATCGACGAGGGGCCGCTTGACCTCCTCGGGCAGGCGCTGGTAGAGCAGCGAGAGCTCGAGGCTGTCGAGCTCCTTGCCGTCGTTCAGGTCCTCTGCCACCCGGATGACGGACGCGAGCGACAGCACCTTGCCGACCTCGGGCAGTCCGTCCAGGTAGTCGTGGACCTGCTTGATCCGGTCGATCCGGAGTGGCGTGAACCAGTAGGCCGGCGCGGCCGCCACGTCGATGTCCCAGTCCTCGAAGTCCTCCTCCTCGTCCTCCAGCTCCGCTACGTCCTCCTCTTCGGGCGCGCCATCGAGGTTGAGCAGGACCTCGAGCGTTGTAGTTCCCCCGAGCTTCTCGTCGATGAGCTTCATGCCCTGATAGATCTCGGTATCAGTCCGGAAGTAGTTGATGAAGCTGTTCTCGACGGTGAGCCGCGAGATCCCGATCCCGCTGATGATCAACAGGACGACCGCGCCCGCAAGAACGACGTTCCCGTGGCGTTCCGTGAGAGAAGCAAGCCGGCTCGTCACCCTGAGATCCTTGACCTGGCGAACGCCGGATCGCGGCCTCCCCAGTAGCATCAGCGCGGAAGGAAACAGCGAGAAGGAGGTGAGGAAGGCCACTGCCAATCCGGCGCTCATCATCCAGCCGAAGTCCTGCACGGGCTTGATGCCGCTGAAGACGAGAGAGCCGAACCCGATGATGGTCGTGAGGGCCGTGTAGAGGCACGGCCAGACCATTCGCTGAAGAGTCAGCGAGACCAGCTCGAGGTGGCTGGCTTCCGGCAAGTCGTTGTGCAGCTGCCTGTACCGGACCGCCAGGTGGATGTTCATGGAGATCGTAATGATCAGCATCAACGACAGGAAGTTCGAAGAGATGACGGTCACGTCCCAGCCGATCAGACCGAGGATCCCGATCATGGTCATGCCCGCGTAGAAGCAGCTCAGCAGGGGCAGAACCACCCACCGCATCTGTCGAAAGATCACGGTCAGCACGACGATCAGGAAAACGAACACGCCCATTCCGAACGTGATCAGGTCGCTTTTCACGAAGCTGATCATGTCGTCCGCGACCATCGGCACCCCGCCGAGGTGCAGACGTGCGTCCCCACGGTACTCGCTGATCACCGCTCGTATACTCTCGATTTCCCGATGGCGCCCCTCGTTGAACTGCTCGCGCACCTCCCTGTACGCGGCCGATACCGCCTTCAGCTCTCGCTTGTCGGCGTTGCTCAGCCCGACGGATCCCCGTCTTATGAAGAGCTCGTTGCGTGTCTTCTGAAGCGCCGAGAGACGCTGGTCTTCCTCCAGGTTGATCAGGAGCGCCGAGGTTTGCGTGTCCGGGCTGATCAGCTGGTCCCGGTAAACCGGGCTGTTGACGAGCTCGTTGCGGGCGCGCGTGCGGTCGATCGTGGGCGTCTCCAGAGTCTGAATGTTCTCGGCCATCTGTAGCAAGGGGACATCGGAGCTCTTGATCAGCGGCACGTCCAGGATGCTCCGGACGGAGTCCACGCCTTCGAGCGAGCGCAGGTCGTCGCGTATCCGCTGGAGCAGCGACAGGGACTCGTCCGAGAACAGGTCCTCGGGGGGCGTGAAGGTGACGACCAGGAAGTCTCGGGTGTCGTAGCGCGCGCTGACTTCCCGGAAGAGCTGAAGATCCTTGTCGTTCTCCAGCAAGAGCGAGTCGGCAGAGGCGTCGAGCTTGAAGTCCTTCGCGTGGTACGAAAAGAAGGCGAGAAGCAGAAGCAGCAGCGTGAGGGCGTTCTTCGGGCGTGCCAGAAAGAGCCCTTGATATGCGTTCTGCAGTAGGCGGACCATATAGGGGCGGCGCCGTCACCGAACGTGACAGTGCGACGGAGCCCAGCGTAACACGCCGCCACCCCCCGGGCTTGCGGCCCAGCCTCACTCCGGCAACTCGCGTGCAGCTTCGAAGGCTCTAGCCGAGCAGTCCGCAGAGAAGGAAGAGCGCCTCGGGTCCGAGGTCCCGGAACTGCACCGCGAACCCTCCATCCGTCGTGCGCACGACCTCTGAAGTCAGCTCCAGCGAGCAGTGCTCGGCGCCCTCCGGAAAGTAGCGGACGAGGATGCCCACGCGGGTGCCTTTGCTGACGGGAGAGGACGCGGGCTCGATGAGGGCGCCGGACGTGGAGATGTTCGCGATCGTGCCGTCGCCCCTGAGGTCGGGGCCCCAGTACGCGACGGGGGCCGGGATCTCGTGGCGGGTGCTCGCGGTCCGCTCCGGGTTCATGCTCCCTTATCTGCCGGGCCTAGCGCCGACTTTAGACGTGGCTGAGGTCCGGGAGCGGCTCAGTGCTGAGACATTCCGGCTTTGGGTTATGGTGGGGGCACCTACCTCCAGACGGCAACGTCTGGTCGACTATCGACGTCGAGCTCTTGAGCCGCGTTCCCGTGATTTCTGCGGTGATGGGCCCGGCCTGCCGGCAGTCAACGCCTGCCTGGCGCACTTCAATCTGATGGTGAGCGGAACGAGCCAGCTGTTCCCGGGTGGCCCGCCCCGTGGCAAGGCGGCCCTGGGCTACGACATCACCAAGGAGGATCTGGGCGGCGAGAAGATCCACGTCTACGAGAGCGGTGTGACCTCCCCGACAACGTCTGGGAAATGCCCCCCCGCAAGGAGCCCAGCGACGCTGCGCAGCGTAGAGACGAGGAGCTGCTGTTTCATGGTCGGGCTCGAGTCGGAGAAGCGCGGCATCGAGAGAGCTGGCGCCCGCGTTCTGCGCACGCAGCTGGGCGCCGAGCAACCGCTCCGGGACGGCGACCGCTTCCGGAGCGGCGACTCCGACACCGTGTTCTGTTATCGAAGGTTCACTGGTCCTTGAGAATCGCGATGATCCGCTGGTGCTGCTCGTCGACGCGTGCAGGATCGTAGTCGGGGTTGCCCGCCTTGATGCCGCTCAGGATCCGTTCGGCATCCGCGTACTGAGCCCCGTTCGAGTACGCCATGGCGTGGTCGTACATAGTCTGCGAGACCAGGTCGTCGGCTTCGGAGTAGCCCATCGAGCGCAGGTGGACCAGGAGCTCTTGGTGGCGATGCACTGCCAGTGTCCAGTTGCCCTCGTCAAAGGCCGCCGAAGCTTCCGCCGCGAGGTAGTCGTACCGATCGGTTTGGGCTCGGTCGGCCGTCTCACGGACGAGCTCCATGATCTCCTCCGGACGATAGGAGGGCGCCTCTACCTGAAGCTCCAGGAGAAGAGTTTGCGCGATGTCGCTCCTGCCTCGGTTCATCTCGCTCGCGGCCTCGTTGAAGAGGAGCGTTGCTGCGGCCTCGTCGTAGACCCCGTCGTTGGCCTCGAGGTATCTCTCCCGCACCACACGGTACGCCTTGGCTGCCTCCTGCCACCGTCCCTCGGCGAACAGGGTCGCGGCGTAGTCGTCGGCGACGGCGAGAAAATCCGACCGCTTCTCTGCTGCGTCGGAGTCCGGCTGCGACTCGTTGGTGGCGATGAAGCGCTCGTAGCCCCAGTAGATCGGGAACGCGGCGACGAGCAGCCCGATGATCAGCAACCACGCTCCGCCCTCTCGGGGCCGTTCTTTACGCTGCGCGAAGCTCGGTCGCGTAGCCCCGGCGCGGGGCGAGCCCTCGTTCGCCGGTCCTCTGTCTTCCGGAGTACTGATCTGTTCCTCTCCTTGCGGGTCACGAGCGGTCGCGCGCCACCCACCTTCGCCCAGGTCTGCCGGCTTCGCTGTGCGCGCCGCTTCGCGGCGCCTGCACGGGTAGTGACAGTATAGGGTAGACGTCAGCCTCGCCCCAGAAGGCGCCGTGATAAGTTGAACCCCCGACTAGCCGGTCCTGGAGTGCAGGAATTGAACAAACAACGGCCCGATCTCTTCCGCACCATGTACACGATGCGCGCGCTGCGCAGGTTCAAGCCCGATCCGATCTCCGAGGAGGTCCTCTTCCAGCTGTTCGACGCGGCGATCCGCGCGCCCTCCGGTCAGAACGTTCAGGACTGGCGCTTCATCATCGTCACCGACCCGGCCGTGAAGCGCAGCATGCAGGCATGGGCGGGAGAGGGCTGGGCCCGTTACCAGCCCGAGTATGCCGAACGCCCAGAGCTCATGGATGCGCTTCCGCGGACGCGTCGGCTCTCGCTGCGCAGCGTCGAGCACCTCGTAAAGCATCTTGCCGAGGTCCCCGCCGTGATCGTGGTCTGCGGTCTGGCGGGCGCCACTCCACACCTGGTGGCAGCACCTTCCCGGCCGTCCAGAACCTCCTGCTGGCGGCCCGGGCGCTGGGACTCAGCGGCTCCGTCTTCAATCTGCCGTTGGGACACGTCACCGAGCTGATGCAGATGCTGGACATCCCCGAGACCAATCAGGTCTTCTGCCTGCTTCCCATCGGGTACCCCAGCGACAGGCATGGGCCCGTCCGCCGCAAGCCCGTAGGGAGCGTGGTGTTTCGGGAACGCTTTACGCGGCGCTGGGAGTTCGCGCAGAAGCAGCCCGACGAGGGATGGCAGGCCCGTTGGATCGGAGATGAACCGTAGCTCCTATGGGGGAACTTCCGCGAAGGACCAGTACGGGAGCCCGCCACTCATCACGGAGAGCAGCCTGCGGTTCGCCGGGTCGAGTCCCCCGAGCACGCCGATCAGGTCGACGATCACCAGCTGCTTCGTAGCATAGTAGGAGTGGAACTCGGGCACACTCCAGGGTGTCACCTCGACTCCCGTGGCATCCACCGTGTCCACTCCCGCAGCAAGGGTAATGGGCAGGCCGAGTCGCTTCGCGTTCCGAACCCTGCTCGACACGTTGAGGGCACCGTCATTGTCGGAAACGTACACCGTCCAGCGTCGGGAGAGACCGCGGACCTGGGGGGCGGTCTGCTCTACGAAGATCTGTGCGTCGAAGTCTGGGGCGGCCAGGATGACGTTCTCGAAGAGCGGCGGCGCATCCGGGTCCCTGCGTGTAGCGATGAGCGTCAGGGCCCTGAGCAGGCCCTCGTTGCCCATGCTGTGCGCGATCAGGTGCAGCCTCCGGGGGCTCCCCTCCTCGAGGATTTCCGTCAGAAACCTTTCGATGTGAGGCACGCTCCACTCGATGTCTTCACGATCGGAGAGGTAGCCGAGGAAGCTCCCGTCGGAGGGCCAGGAGAACATGATGGGAGCGCCACTGAAGCCGAGGTCGTACGACATCTGCGCGGTCCTGCGAGCCACGCCGTCGAACGTGGTGTTGAAGCCAGGGATAAAGACCATGGCGTCTGCCCGGGGGTCGTTGCTCACCTCTGCCGGATGCAGCTTGGCCCGCAGGTCTCGAAAGAAACGGGCCTTGTCCATGGGCTCCACACTTTTCAGCAGGATGTGTTGCCTCTCGTCGGCCAGGTACTCGAGGTTGAGAAACGGCGTCTCGAGGGAGCCAGGCTTGTGTGCGCGCAGCGGGATCGAGACCTCGCAGACGCCGTAACGGAGCTGGCCCGCGCGACTGCGTTCGCCAGAGTAGAGCCCACGCGGATCTGACGAGCGTTGCGGTCTCCGGTTTGTAGCGTAGAAGACTGTCTGGACGTACGCGGAGCTGGGAGCGCGCGGGCGGAGGCCATCGTCCTCTACGCTGGCCACGTAGTCCGCGATCGCACCGATGCCTGTGAGATCACCGGACTTGGGAACCCTCACATCGTACTCGTCGCAGATACGCGCCAGGACCTCGAATGCCGTGGCGCGATCCACCCCCAGGTCCGCCACGAGGTCGGTGCTGGAGCTCAGGCTCTCGGCGGGGACCCCGAGCTCGCGTGCAGCGATGCGGCGAACCGAGTCCTCCAGCTCGCTGCCGGCCACGGCCGGCTCGGCGCTGGCGCACGCGCTCGCGAGAACACGCGCGTCCACGCTCGCCCAGGTCTCGCTGCCGACCGATAGTCCCGGTTCCAGGAGCTCGATCTCGACTGACACGCCACGTTCGTGGAGAGAGGCGAGGAGCGCGAGCAGCGCCCCGATGTCAGCGGCGCCACCGGAGCTAAAGACGAGGATCTGGCCACCCTGGTCCGTCCCGCTCTCTTCCATGACGCGCGCCGCGGTCGTGAGCGCCGCTAGCAGTGAGGCAGCATCTGGGACCAGCGTCGCGCTTGCCACAAGGGCCCGCACGGCGCCGAGGTCCGACGTTGGTGTCTACAGGACCCTTGCTTCTGCAGCAAACGTGATCAGACCCACTTGTGCTTCGTCCGAGGACAGCGCCTCTAGCAGGCTGCTGAAAAACTCCTCATCGAAGGGTACCTTTGAGGGAAGCCCCAAGGGGGAGATGTGAGAGGACCGCAGACGCTCCAGGGTGGGATCTTCAGCTACGTATCGCTGGAGTCCCGGATTCCCGAGGACCATCCGCTTCGAGCGATCCGGCGACTGGTGGACGCGGCGCTGGAGCAGCTGTCGCGACGCTTCGATGGTATCTACGCCAAAGGGGTCGGCCGACCGTCGGTCCCGCCGGAGCAGCTGTTGCGGGCGCTGCTGTTGCAGGTGCTGTACACGATCCGGAGCGAGCGCCAGCTGATCGAGCAGATCGACTACAACCTGCTCTACCGCTGGTTCGTGGGCCTGGAGCTGGACGATGAGGTGTTCAGCGCGACGGTGTTCACCAAGAATCGGGAACGGCTGCTGAAGGGCGAGATCGCTCAGCATTTCTTCGAGGCGGTGCTGGCGCAGGCGGAGTCGGAGGGGTTGGTGTCATCGGAGCACTTCACGGTGGACGGGACGCTGATCGAGGCGTGGGCGAGCCAGAAGAGCTTCGTGCGCAAGGACGAGAAGCGCAGGGACGATGACGACCCGGGCAACCCGACGGTCAACTTCCGGGGCGAGAAGCGGAGCAACCAGACGCATGCGTCGAGGACGGATCCGGACGCCCGACTGGCGGGGATGAGGGGCCAGGGCGCGCGGCTCGCGTATCAGGGACACGTCGTGACGGAGAACCGCAACGGCCTGGTGGTGGCGGCGAAGCTCACTCAGGCGTCGGGGTATGCGGAGCGCGAAGCGGCTCTCGAGATGGTGCTGGGTCTGGGGGGCGCTCGCCGGATCACCCTGGCTGGAGACAAGGGCTACGACGCCAAGAGCTTTGTGCAGGCGCTTCGGGCCTGGAGCGTTACCCCGCACGTGGCACAGAACACGACGAACCGCCGAAGCGCGATCGATCGAAGGACCACAGGACACCCGGGCTACGAGGTGAGCCAGCGCTTCCGCAAACGGGTGGAGGAGGTGTTTGGCTGGATGAAGACGGTGGGCTTGATGCGCAAGACCCGGCACCGGGGCACGGATCGGGTCGGCTGGGTCTTCACCTTCACTGCTGCGGCCTACAACCTGGTCCGTATCCGCAACCTGTTGGAGGCGACATAGCTCATGATCCCGCAAGATCTACCCGTGCGACACCGAACCGGTTCGTACCGGGAACGGCGATCCCTCTCCCTGCTCGGCACGCCTCCCGTCAGAGGCGTCCCGCCCAACCCAGTCACTTTCTCCGCAGCCTGCTAGGCGCTCTCCGACTCTCGCGATCGCGTGCGCGAGCAGAGAGTCGCCGCCTGCCGGACACATCGCGGCCATGCCCTCGGACACGTCCAGGAGCAGGAGCGTGTCACTGGCGCGGGCAGAGGGGGAGAGCAGGAGGAGCATCAGCAGTCCCCACAGTGTCGGGCTGCAGGTCTTGCGGGACCCGGCCCGCGAGCGGTCGCGGGCCACCCGCCTCCGCTCAGGCCCAGGGCCTTCGCTGCGCGCGCCGCTATCGCGGCGCTTGCAGTTGCGGGACCCGGCCCGCGAGCGGTCGCGGGCCACCCGCCTCCGCTCAGGCCCAGGGCCTTCGCTGCGCGCGCCGCTATCGCGGCGCTTGCAGTTGCGGGACCCGGCCCGCGGGTGGTCGCGGGCCACCCGCCTCCGCTCGTCGCTTTCGCAGCGTTTGCAGGGGTGGTTCATCTCGCTGGCCCTTCTGGACGTGGTGTCTCGCTGCATGCTCTATCGGTACCTGGGCGCGGGAGTTCGCGCTGCGACTCAGTTCTCACTGATGCTCAAGTAGAGCGAGGCTGCGGCCCAGTCCGCGCTGGTAGAGGCGAGCTCGCGGCGAAGCCGCAGCACGCGATTGCTATCAGCCGCCGAGCCGGGGCCGGCGGCTGATAGCTCGCCGATCGCGCTGCGAATGCTCTCAGCATCCTCCAGTCGCGTCGCACAGATCGCTCGTACCGTATCCAGGCCCGCCGGCGGCCCGTAGTCGAAGTAGAAGCCGGCGCCGTTCCCGGGCGCGAGCGAGTCTGGGATCAGACTGGTGGTTCCGGCACGAATGAGGCCTTGCGGCAAGAACTCGCTCTTCTGGTAGCTCGAGGGGAAGAGCAGGTTAGTGCCCGCCCGGGCGTCCACGTCGACGACAGTGAGGTAGCAATCCTGGCTGGTGCCCACCTCTAGCTGGAGGCTGTTCGCGGGGGTGGCGCCTCGCCGGATGTATAGAAGCGGAGTGGCTGAGGCGCTAGGTCGGCACTGACCCGGATGCCGCGCGTCCCGATCGAGCGCTCGACCCGCGGTGTTGCCCCGATGGCGGTGAGGTTGATGCGCAGCCGGGCGGACGGGTTCTCGACACTCAGCAGGGCTGCCACGGCGGTTGACCTCGCGATCGTCGCGGCGATCGACTCGGCGATCTGGCCGGGGGCCGCGTCCAAGCCCGCGAGTTCGGTCTCGCCCTGAGCCCCGAACAGGCCGCAGCTCCAGCGCTCCTCCCCGCCGGGACAGTCGATGACGAAGCGAGCGAACTGTCCGGGCTCGACAAAGGCGACACCGCCGCGCAGCAGCGACTCGAGCGCCTCGCGCAGCTGCGCTCGGACCGGCGGCGTCATCGCGCGCAGCAGGATCGGCACGCGCTCGGGCGGTGGGGGCGTCGCGATGAGGACCGCCCGCGAGTCGCGCAGCAGCGGGGCGTCTGGCCGGCTCGGAGTCGCCAGAGCGTCCGCCCCGACAGCCTCCCGTACCACAGCACGCAGGAGCCCTTTGCCGGGCAGAAAGCGCGTCTCCCCGGGCGGGTACACGGCCCAGATCGATTGCGGCTGGGCGCCGAGTTCGACCCCCTTCACCAGACGCAGGGAACCGTTCTCCGGCTGTGCCTGGACCCACGGAACGCGGGCGGAGCCCACGGCCTCTGCCGCTGCGTCCTGCGGCGCAGCCCCGAACAGCGGTTGCTCCAGCCGGTCTCTCGCTCCCTCCAGCTGAGGTTCCGGCAACCTGCGGCCGCCCAGGCGGGGCTTGATACCCTGCAGCGCTTGCTCGACCCGCTTCATCACACCAAGCGGTGTGATTTGGCGCGGAGCGCCGGACAGCCCGCGGCTCAGCGCGAAGGTGAACAGGCCGTGGTAGCGGCCCTCGAAGGGCCCGTCCAGCGCCGATTCGTTTGCCGCCGCCCCGGTGAAGAGCAAATACCTCTCCGAGATCGGCAGTGGCACCACGGTGCGGGTCGCCAGGGCGTATAGCCCCAGACGGGTGTCTGGGGGTACAAAGCGCGCACGAATGTCGACCGCCGCATCGCGGAGGCCGGTACCGGAGTGACAGGAATCGAGCACCACGACAGCGGACGACACGCGCAGGCGCTCGATGATCGCGTCGAGCTCGTCGTCCGTGATGTCCGCGATGCCCGGTGTACGCGCGTCCTGCGGGCAAATGGTCTCGTCGAGCCCGTCAGCCTCGTCGCTGTTCGCGTCGCGCACCTGCGAGCCATGCCCGGAGTAGTGAATGTATACCGTGTCGGCGCGACCGGCCTCACCCACGAGCTGTTCGAGCGCGGCGAGGATCCCAGCGCGCGTCGCCTGCTTGTTCGTGAGCAGCCTCGTGTGCTGTGGCTCGAAGCCGAACTGGGTCTCGAGGAGCGCTTGGATCGTCTCCACGTCGTTGACCGCGCCGCGCAGGGCTGGTAGACGCTCGTAATCGTTGATGCCGATGAGGAGAGCTCGGCGCGTCCCCCCGTCGGCTAGCGCCCCCTCCGCGAGCAGGAGCGAAGTCAGAAGCGAGAGGAGACAGACCAGCCCCCGCGCGAACTCTGCCCTGCAGCGCCTCACTCGTCGATCACTTCGCGGATCGGAACTCCACGCGTCGGTTCCTCGCGTCGAATGGGTCGTTGCCGCGGAGAGGCTCCGACTCTCCCTTGCCCAGTGCCTGGAGCCGTGTGCGGTCCACACGATGGTTCGCGACGAGATAACTTCGGATCTCTTCCGCTCGCCGCTTGGAGAGCTTGAGATTGTACGTCCCGCTCCCACTGGCATCCGTGTGGCCCACGATCACGAGCCGCTTGTCCACCAGCCCCTTCAGGTTCAGCATCCTGCCGACTTCATCGAGATACGGCCTCGAGTCCGGGAGTATCTCGTATGAATCGAAGCCGAACTGGATCAGAAAGCCGAAGCTCCTTGGCCTCTCCTCTGCCGCCTGTGCCGCCTTGTCTCCGGGAGTGACCATGATGCCGCGTGTCTTGATCCCACGCGCCGAGCCCCCTTCGGCGCTCGGCTCGGCGTACAGGATCTTCCCGAGCTCCTCTGCCGAGGGAACCGGGCCGTCGAAGATCTCCACCCGGCCCGGCTCGTCTGCGCGTACCGCGGTCGTGCTCAGGAGTACCCCGAGCAGAGCGCTGGTGAGTGCAGCGCGCATTGGATCCTCCACCCGTGATTGTCCGAAGCTCGATTCTACCCGGGGTCTGCCCTTTGGGGACACGGCTACTTGCTTCTTGCCCGCTTGCGGGCTGTAGGGGGATAATGGCCTCACTATCCGAGCAGAGCTCCAGATGCGGAGGGAGGGACAGTGATGGGCAGACTTCTCGTGGCAGCGGTCCTCGCGACCTGCCTTGCCGCGCCGGCGCAGGCCGGCCAGCTCCACAAGCATCCGGTTGAGCAGTACATCGTGTACGCCGGCGACGCTCTGCTCACGAGACCCGCGACCCTGGGCTTCACGATCGCCGGGGCCGCGATTTACGCGGTCACCTTGCCGTTTACCTACTTCAGCCGGGATCCCAGCTACTTCGACGTTCTCGTGAGGGGCCCCGCAGAGGCGACCTTCAAGCGCTGTCTCGGCTGCGAGATCAGCGGGAGAAAGAGGTCGGCGGCCCCATCGGTGCAGCCCTAGCCGCTAGCGGGAGGCTCGTGCGGGCGAGGACCTTCCGCCCGTCTGGAACATGGCGTGCAGCCAGAGCCAGGTGTTGGCAATGAACGGGCGCATCCTCCACTGGGCCGTCCGCACGCGCCGCAACTCGCGTCCTCTGCAACGGGACCCCATCTCCCGGAGCAGCATCTCGGCTTCGCGACGCTGGCTCGTCTTGCCGAGAAGGCGCGAGAGGTCGAGCACAGTCTCGAGCTCCCAGGCATTGATGGAGCGCATGCGCCGCAGCAGATAGATCGCCTGGGGCCGATAGCGTCGGCCCCGAAAGCGGCGGCGACCCTCGAGGAGGGCCTCTCTCGCGTCGGCGTCGCGCCCTCGCTGTCGCTCGAGCTCGAAGATGGCCAGCCAGGTCTCGAGCTGCCGAGGGAGGTAGCTCGCCGCCTCACGGTAGATCCCGAGCGCCTTCTCCGTGAGCCCCTCCCGCGCCAGGCCTCGCGCAGCGCGGCGGTAGCTCACCCAGGCATCGAAGGTCTGGCCCCTGCGAGCGAGCAGAGGGGCGAGCTTGCCGTGAATCTCCGCGTTGCCCGGCTCGACCGCGAGTACCCAACGATAGAGTGCGATGGCTTTCTTGCGACGACGCTTGGCGCGCGCGCGAGCCGCCGCCTTGAGCACTCGCGTTCGGTCGTAGACGGAGGTCGAGCGTAACACAGCCACCTTGGCTGCTGTTTCGGCACATGGCGAGGTCGCCCTTAGCCGCCGATTCGATGTGCGTCGATGCGCAGCGATGGTGCAACTGGCGCAGCCAACGGCCCGAGGCCCCTGTCTGTACGGAAAGAGCCCGAGCTGCCGAGCCGTCTCCGCGTCCTCAAGTTTGGGCCGCGCCCGACGAAGCTCCGAACAGTAGCGGGCTGGTCCGGCCGCCCGCACACCCATACACCCCGCATCGGAAGGGGAACAGATGAGTAAGCAAGACCGTCTCCTGCTCTCGGTAGCAGCAGCCCTTCTCTCGGTCGGAGCGGGCCTCCCATCGCCTGCAAACGCCGACGAGTGGGCGATCCTGGGCTCGCGGTATCAGGCGATGGGCGGTGCCGGAGTCGCCATCGTCAACGACAATCGGGCCGCGCACTGGAACCCCGGTGCGCTGGCCTTCATACAGTCCTCGGAGTTCGAGCTGCCCTTTAGTGCTACGGCTCTGTCCGTGGGCGAGGTGATTCGCGATGCAGACGAGATCGTCGAATTCATCGACGCCAACAGCTTTGACGGCGTTCTGACCAAGATTCAGGCGGGTCAGGCGCTGACCGCAGCGGAGCTCCAGAACGCGCTCGAGCTTGCAGATAAGCTGGTTGCCCTGGGAGCCGAGGCCGAGGGATTCCTGACCGGCCTTCATACGGGGCTGAGCTTTCGCAGGCGGGGCCTGATGCTCACCGGCCGGACGAGCGGCTCCTTTGGTCTCGACCCGATCCTCGACCTCACAGGCCTCTCCTTCAGCGACGATCTCGACGCGCTCACCCAGGTAGCAAACGTGGTCGGTGTGGGCGCGGACCGCTCCGGCGCCTTCACGAATCCCGGCAGCCAGGCGCTCGCCGACATCATCGCGGTGGCTCTCGGTGCCTGGTCTCAGGACCAGGCAGAGGAGCTCGTCTTCCAGGCAGAGCTTGCGGGGCTCGACACTTCGACGCTGCCCATTCAGGACATCGTCACGCGCGTCGCGACCGCGACCGGCGGGATCACGGCGCCCGATCTCTCGTTGAACGGGAGCGGCGTGCTCGTGCAGGGGCTCCTGACACAGGAGGTCGGGCTCGCATACGGACACTCACTCTTCAGTGAGAGGATCGGACTCGGGGCCAACCTGCGAGCCGTGTACGGGATGTCGTACCACACCTTCATCCAGTACGATGACATCACCGGTACGGACGATCTGATCGACGACGTTACGGATTCCAACAACAGGGAGACCAGCCAACGCGTGGCGTTGGATGTGGGGCTCCTGCTCCAGCCCGTGGATTGGCTCCGCGTTGGGGTGGTCGCAAGGAACCTGAACAAGCCGGAGTTCAAGAGCAGAGGTCCGGACGGAGTGGAGCTGGACCAGCAGATCCGTGCCGGCATCGGCCTCAATCTGACACCGAACTGGCTGCTGGCCGCGGACGTCGACCTCACGGAGAACGACTCCATCAACGTCGAGGGCTTCTCCTCGCGTATGCTCTCGCTGGGTACGGAGCTCCGGATCCCCTTCTGGGTGGGGAGCCTCGCCCTCCGGGCCGGGGCGTACAAGAACCTCGCGTCCGATGGTGACGATGGCATCACCCTCACCGCGGGACTCGGTCTGCGCTTCACGCACCTGCAGCTCGACATCGCTGCGGGCGCCGCCACCACGACGGAGGAGCTCGAGGTCGGCGGCTCGGACCTGCCGTCGCGCATGCACGTGTCCGGGGCGATCAGGTGGGTGTCGGAGTTCTAGAGGCCCACGGAGCTACGGGACGAACTGCTCGTTCAGGATGCGCTCCTCCAGTCCGTGTCCCCTGTCGAAGAGCAGCTTGAGCGAGCACTCCCGGTCCTCGCGAATCTCGACCTCGACCACGTCGCGAACCTCGCTCGAATCCGCTACGGAGCTGACGGGACGCTTCGCGTGGTCGAGCACCTCGATGCGGATCGTCGCGTCGCGGGGCAGGAGGGCGCCGCGCCAGCGGCGGGGCCGAAAGGCGCTGATCGGTGTGAGTGCGAGAACGCCGGCATCGAGCGGCAGGATCGGGCCGTGCGCGGAGAGGTTGTAGGCTGTGCTTCCGGCCGGCGTGGCGACCAGGACGCCGTCGCAGACCAGCTCGTCGACGCGCGGGATCCCGTCCACGTGAATGCGCAGCTTCGCCGCCTGGTGGGTCTGGCGCAGCATCGAGACCTCGTTGATCGCGAGCAGCTGGAGCTGCTCGCCCGACTGCCTGCGAGCTTTCAGGCGAAGCGGATGCAGCGTCGTCAGGTCAGCATCCTCGATGCGCTGCAATAGCGCGTCCTCATCGTAGTCGTTCATCAGGAAGCCGATCGTGCCCCGATTCATGCCATAGATGGGCACTCCGCGTTCCACGCTCTTGTGCAGCGTCTCGAGCATGAAGCCGTCGCCGCCTAGGGCAATTATGACGTCGGCCTCCTCGACGCATTTGCTCGCGTAGCGATCGCGCAGGCGTTCGAGGGAAGCCTGCGCGACGTCGGAGTCGCCGGCCACGAATGCGATTCGATCGAGCTTCATCGCGCAGCCTCTCCTGCAGCTCCATGCTCGAGCCGTCTCGAGCGTCGGGAGTGTAGCTCAGTCTTGCAGGACTGCTGTAGAGTGGTGGCGATGACCTATTTGGCGGTGATCTTTGATCTCGGTGGCGTCGTTGTGAGCTCCCCACTGCACGCCATTGCGCGCTACGAGTGCAAGCACGGCATTACCGAGGGCTTCATCAACCGCGTCGTCGTGGACACCGGTGCGTCAGGAGCTTGGTCTCGGCTAGAGCGTGGCGAGCTTCCGATCGAGCAGTTCTATGACGAGTTCGACCGCGACTGCGAGCGGGCTGGCCGATCCATCTCGGCGCGGGACATGATGGTCAGCATCGCCGAGGGTGCCGGTCCGCATCCGCAGATGATCGCGGCCATCCGCACGATTCGCGAGCAGGGCTTGCGCGTGGCGGCGCTGACGAACAACTGGATCTCCGAAGAGAAGCGCGACAAAGGAGCGAACGACCTGCGCCCCCTGTTTCACGTCTTCGTCGAGTCGAGCGTGGTCGGCCTGCGGAAGCCGGATCCGCGGATCTACCAGCACGTGTGCGCGGAGCTCGGCGTGGAGCCGCGGGCCGCCGTTTTCCTGGACGACATCGGCCGGAACCTGAAGACCGCGAGACAGCTCGGAATGACCACCATCAAGGTCGATGATCCCGATCGGGCGCTCGCGGAGCTCGAGGCTGCGCTCGGCTTCGCTCTGCGTACCCAGCGCTAGGCAGCCTCGAGCTTGTCGAAGCCTTCCAGAATACGCGGACCATCGGGGTGCGCGAGGATCCGAGCCTTGAAGCTCTTGCGTTCGCGCTCGGCGATGAGCTTTGGCTGCTCCACCGTGGCCCACTGCACGATCGCTCGCCAGCTTGGATCGATGACCTCGGTGCCCGGGATGCGTGCGCCGTCGCTCTTCCGGAAGGTGAGGCTCTTGAGCTCTCCCAGGTAGAGCCGGAGCGAGCTCACGTGGATCTCCTCGTCGCGCCGTATCCGCCCGATCAGCTCGGCGGCCTCTTCGGCCTCCGCACGGCGGTCTGTGAATAGCTCGGGGTCGCGAAACAGCTGCTGTGAGAACGCGAAGCCGAGCTCGGCGCGGAACTCGATCATGAGTAGATTGAGCAGGAACTGGATGAGGCGGTCGTGCGGGAGCGAGAGCCCCTCGATCTCCGCTGCGTCCCCCTCCGGTCGGCCGATCCGTCCCGGCAGCTCGGGATCGGGGAAGTCCGTCTCTCCGAAGGCGAGGTCGCGCGCGGCGAACCACATGACGTCGTGCCCACCGATGCCGAGCTCCGGCTGTCCCCCCTCATCGATTCCGTGCGCCACGATCAGGCCCTTGTTCAAGTGCCCGACGGCGAGCTCGGAAATGTCCTCGCAGATCACGTCCTGAAGCTCCGGGAGCTGCGCCTCTGCGAGGAAACGCCCGCGGCCCTCGATCTTCCCGGTGATGGTCAGCGAGTTCCAGAAGGGTTGGCCGATTCCTTCCGATAGCAGGAGCTTCTGCTGGGGCTCACTCGGATAGCGCTTTCCGGCGAGGAGCGAGGAATCGGCCGCCAGCAAATCTCCACCGCGCGCGCGCAACGCCTCGGTCCAGGCTGCGATCGCAGGCTCGCGCACCGCGAGTCGCGGCGGCACGTAGGTGCCGCTCGCATCGAAACCGCCGTGGAGGCGACGTCCTGCCGCAACGTGTGGCCTCGCGTAGTCATGCGACCGCATGAGCTCTTCGTTGCTGTACACGAGCTTGGTCACTCTCAAACCTCCTAGCTCCGAGGTGCCTGTTCTGTGCGCAGCTCACGTTCAACGAAGCGGGTCACGTCGTCGTTGGGCCCAGTGCGGCCGAGACCTTGGATGATTCTTTGTCATTTCTGACAGCCGGTCAATCAGGTCGGGCCAGCACACGGTAGCGGTTGAGCGCCCCGCTGCGTCCGTCGCTCGCGAAGGCCGCGACCGGCACCAGGCCGAGGCCCTCTAGGAGCTCCCCCTCCTCGTCCGTATCCACCCAGTGGCAGTAGCGCAGCGCATCTCTCGGAGCCTGTCCCCAGCGCAGCAGCGTGTCACCGGGTTCGAGCTGCACTGGGTCGAGCGGCTGCGCGGCCCTGAGGTTGTACTCGCGCAGGCTGAGCTCCCGTTCGGCGAAGCGTGGGTCCGCACCGAAGTCCCAGAAGGCGAGGGCGAGCAGGCCGCCCGGCCCGAGCCGCTCGACCATGCGTTCGAGCAGCTGGCGCCGGCGGCACGTTCCCGGGATGTGATGCAAGATCCCGAACGCAGCGACACATGCGTGGGAGCCCTCGCCCGTCAACGGCAAGAGGGGATCCTCCACCAGGTCGCGCCGCTCGAATTCGGCAGCCATCCCGCGCGTGAAAGCTCGCCCTTGGTCGAGCAAGGTGGCGCTCGCATCGATGCCCCGGTACACAACAGGGCGCTCGAGCGTCTCGCACAGGAAGCGGGCGAAGCGAGCGTTTCCACAGCCGATTTCGAGTACGGACAGCGGGGTACCAGCCATGCCCGCGCGCTCCAGGTGCGGGACCAGGCGCGTCCAGCCCGGTCACGGTTCGCGTCGGGTCAGGTGAAAGGGGATGGCGTGGTCGCGGTAGAAGGTGCGGTTGATCGAGTTGAGCGCGTGAGCGGTCGCGTCGTTCACGTCTGAGCCGGGAGGGCGTCCCACATGACGGGCCCGTGGAGCCGACACGGCTTCGATCCAGTACACCACGAACGGGAGCTCGCTGCCATCATCTCAGAGGTTCGATCCCTGCCCGCCTTCTCGCAGCGCGATCTGGAACGGATTCTGCGCAAGTACCCACGTGACGGCAAGGGGTTCTTCTCGCGCTCCGAGCTCATCTCGGGCTTCCGCCATCTGGCTACCGAGCGGGGCTGGGAGGACGAAGCGTCCTTCCTGGAGAAGCTGCGCAAGCGCCGCGTGCGTACACTGAGCGGGGTCGCTCCCGTCTCGGTGTTGACGAAGCCCTTCCCGTGTCCCGGCCGCTGCATCTTCTGTCCCAGCGACGTGAGCATGCCCAAGAGCTACCTGGCACTCGAGCCCGGCGCGCAGCGCGCCGCCGAGCAGAACTTCGATCCGTACCTGCAGACCCGGGTGCGGTTGCAGGCCTATCACGAGCTCGGCCATCTGATCGACAAGGTCGAGCTCATCGTACTCGGCGGCACGTGGTCGTACTATCCGCAGCCCTACCAGATCTGGTTCATCAAGCGTTGTCTCGACGCGCTCAACGACTTCGGAAGTCCGCGCTCCGAGCCGGCCGGCCGGGCTTCGGCCGGGCCCGACTTCCGCGAGCTCCCCGCGACGGTCCACGGTGCGAAGGCGGGACCTTCCTACAACACTGTCGTCTCCGCGTATCTGCGCGAACGCCTCGACGGCGCGCTCGTCGGCGCCTGGGAGCGCGCAGGGTGGGAGGAGCTCGAGGCTGCCCAGCTCGAGAACGAGGGTCGGCGCTGCCGTGCGATCGGCATCTCTCTCGAGACGCGCCCTGATCATGTGACACCGGAAGAGGTGGTGGTACTGCGGCGTCTCGGCGCGACGAAGGTGCAGATCGGAGTGCAGAGCCTCTCGGACGAGGTGCTTGCGCTGAATCGGCGCGGTCACGACGTGGCCACTACCCGTAGAGCCATAGGACTCCTGCGACGAGCCGGGTTCAAGATCCACGCGCACTGGATGCCGAACTTGCACGGCTCCACGGTCGAGGCGGACCTGGAGGACTTCGACCGGCTGTTCGAGGACCCGGCGCTGCGACCGGATGAGCTGAAGATCTACCCCTGCAGCCTGATCGAGAGCGCCGAGCTGATGAAGCACTACGAGTCGGGTTCCTGGCGACCATATACGCGCGAGCAGCTGCTCCAGGTCCTGGAGCACGCTTTCCCCCGCACGCCGGCCTACTGTCGCCTAACGCGCGTGATTCGCGACATCTCCTCAACTGACATCGTGGCCGGTAACCGCACCGCCAACCTGCGGGAGGTTGTCGAGGCGCGACTGGCCGAGCAGGGCCGGCCGCTTGCGGAGATCCGCAGCCGAGAGATCCGCGGCGGAACTGTCGACGCGAGAGAAGCCGAGCTCCGCGAGCTCCGCTATGAGACGTCTACTGGCACCGAGCACTTTCTGTCTATGACCACGCCGGACGACCGCCTGCTCGCCTTTCTCCGCCTCGCGCTCCCCACCGCCCCCGCCTTCATCGATGAGATCGCGAGGAGCGCGCTCATCCGCGAGGTCCACGTCTACGGCGCTCTCACCCCCCTCGGAGAGCGCCCCACCGGCGCCCCCCAACACCAGGGCTTTGGCCGCCGCCTCATCACCCACGCCACCAATCTCGCGCGCACCGCCGGCTACCCCGACCTGGCCGTAATCTCCTCCATAGGCACCCGCCCCTACTACTCCCGCCTCGGCTTCAAAAAAGGCCCCCTCTACCAACACCTCGAACTATGAACTCGGCGAACAGTCCAGTGGCCCCGCCCGCAAGCGCCGCGCATGCGGCGCGGCCAGAGAGCGGCTGGCGAGCGTAGGTGGGAGGTGCGGGACCGCTCGCGTGCCGGGTCCCACGGGCAGGTCAGGACTCGAAATCGCGCTGTTTGCGACCGACGAAGGCGACGTGCACCAGCGGATCCCCCCGCGTCGTGAGCCGGTGCCTGTACCGCTCTCGAGCCTGCAGGGAGATGGCACCGCTCTCCACCATCTGGCGTATGAGGGACGCGAATCGCGACTCTCGCCGGCCGAGGAGGGCCTCCTCGTGGATGTGGAACGCAACCCAGCCGCCGGGCGCCAGGATGTTGAACGCCTCGGTGAAGGCGTTCGGCGGCGGCTCGTCCGCGCCGAGCGGCTCTACGGACGCGAGGCCATTGAAGTCGAAGTGCATTAGGCGGTCTCGCTGTGCCTCGCTCAGCCGGCGCATGTCCATGACCAGGTAGTCCTCGTATACACCCGGATTGTCACGCGCGGCCGCGCAAGCAGCCGCCGGGGAGCGATCGATGCCGAAGATCCACTGCGCCCCGAGCCCGGCGAGCTCGCTCCCGACCCAGCCGTTTCCCGCACCAAAGTCGAGCAGGCGCAAACGGTCGATGCGGCTGCCGGCGGCCTCGACCTCTCGAGCGAGCATTCTGCAGATCGTCTCCGTCGCCTGGCCCTCGAGCAGGTCTCGAACGAGGTACTCGTAGACGTCCGGGCGCTCCCAGAAGAAAGAGTGCTCCGCAAGCCGTACCGGTTGCCAGGATCCGCCCTCGTCCACCAGGCAGTACTCCCCACCGCTCGAGTCGTCTGCGGGCGGCAGTACGACCGGAGCGGGGCGAGGACGTGCCTCGGGCAGCTCGGACAGATACAGGGGGGTCTCGGCGGAGGCAGCCATGCGGACAGTTCTGTACGCCCCGAAACTGACCCGGGTGCCTAGCAGGCTGCGGAGAAAGTGACTGGGTTGGGCGGGACGCCTCTGACGGGAGGCGTGCCGAGCAGGGAGAGGGATCGCCGTTCCCGGTACGAACCGGTTCGGTGTCGCACGGGTAGATCTTGCGGGATCATGAGCTATGTCGCCTCCAACAGGTTGCGGATACGGACCAGGTTGTAGGCCGCAGCAGTGAAGGTGAAGACCCAGCCGACCCGATCCGTGCCCCGGTGCCGGGTCTTGCGCATCAAGCCCACCGTCTTCATCCAGCCAAACACCTCCTCCACCCGTTTGCGGAAGCGCTGGCTCACCTCGTAGCCCGGGTGTCCTGTGGTCCTTCGATCGATCGCGCTTCGGCGGTTCGTCGTGTTCTGTGCCACGTGCGGGGTAACGCTCCAGGCCCGAAGCGCCTGCACAAAGCTCTTGGCGTCGTAGCCCTTGTCTCCAGCCAGGGTGATCCGGCGAGCGCCCCCCAGACCCAGCACCATCTCGAGAGCCGCTTCGCGCTCCGCATACCCCGACGCCTGAGTGAGCTTCGCCGCCACCACCAGGCCGTTGCGGTTCTCCGTCACGACGTGTCCCTGATACGCGAGCCGCGCGCCCTGGCCCCTCATCCCCGCCAGTCGGGCGTCCGGATCCGTCCTCGACGCATGCGTCTGGTTGCTCCGCTTCTCGCCCCGGAAGTTGACCGTCGGGTTGCCCGGGTCGTCATCGTCCCTGCGCTTCTCGTCCTTGCGCACGAAGCTCTTCTGGCTCGCCCACGCCTCGATCAGCGTCCCGTCCACCGTGAAGTGCTCCGATGACACCAACCCCTCCGACTCCGCCTGCGCCAGCACCGCCTCGAAGAAATGCTGAGCGATCTCGCCCTTCAGCAGCCGTTCCCGATTCTTGGTGAACACCGTCGCGCTGAACACCTCATCGTCCAGCTCCAGGCCCACGAACCAGCGGTAGAGCAGGTTGTAGTCGATCTGCTCGATCAGCTGGCGCTCGCTCCGGATCGTGTACAGCACCTGCAACAGCAGCGCCCGCAACAGCTGCTCCGGCGGGACCGACGGTCGGCCGACCCCTTTGGCGTAGATACCATCGAAGCGTCGCGACAGCTGCTCCAGCGCCGCGTCCACCAGTCGCCGGATCGCTCGAAGCGGATGGTCCTCGGGAATCCGGGACTCCAGCGATACGTAGCTGAAGATCCCACCCTGGAGCGTCTGCGGTCCTCTCACATCTCCCCCTTGGGGCTTCCCTCAAAGGTACCCTTCGATGAGGGTTTTTTTCAGCAGCCTGCTAGGATTGAGCTCAATCTGCTACAAGAGAGCCCACTCGGAGGTCTGCGATGAGTCTCGAGACCCTCTTCACCGGGACCAACCAATCCTTGGTCGACCTGGCGGGGCTGATCGGGCGCGTCGTCATCGGTGTCTGCTTCATCACCCACGCACTCGGGAAGCTGGGCGTGGTGGGCCCCGGCAACATGGCTGGCTTCGTGGCCTGGCTGGACGAGCTCGGCGTGCCGATGCCTCATATCCAGGCTCGCATGGCTATGCTGTCGGAGTTCGGTGGGGGCACCCTGCTCGTCCTCGGACTGTTCACTCGTCCGGCGTGTCTGCTGTTGATTTTCACGATGATCATCGCCGGCCGGATCGGTCATCGCGGCGCGGGGTATCTGATCACGAACGAGCCGCCCGGCGCCGAGTACACGATTAACCTGGCTTTGATCTGCCTGGTACTCGCGTTGCTGGGACCCGGCGCCTACTCGCTCGACGCTCTGCTGTTCTAGCGTGGAACCGTGAGCGTCCGCGGCGGGCTGATATCCGTCTAGGATCGCCCGTCGCGCATGTAGCCCGAGGCGAGCGCATCGACGTACTCGTTCCAGCGCGAGCCCGAATGCCCGCGGATCCAAAGCAGCTCGACACCCGTGTGGGAGTTGAAGAGCGCGTAGAGTTCCTGGACGAGATCAAGGTTCTTGATGGCCCCGCCCTTCCTGCGCCAACCGCGCTGCTCCCACCCTGCAGCCCACTCGTTCATCGTCTTGACGCACAGCTCGCTGTCCGAATAGATGGTAGTGCGCGCGTCCCGTGATAGGTGGCGGTAGGCCTCGATCAGGGCGCGCAGCTCCATCCGGTTGTTCGTCGTGTCGGGCTCATAGCCGTGCTGCTCGGCCACGATCCGATCGTCCTCGACCCACACGAAGGCCCAGCCTCCCGGACCCGGATTCCCCTCGCACGAGCCGTCAGTGAACATCCCCGTCTTGGGGCCGCCTCCGGTCTTGCGGGGCCCGGCGCGCGAGCGGTCGCGCGCCACCCGCCTCCGCTCAGGCCTGGGGCCTTCGCTGCGCGCGCCGCTATCGCGGCGCTTGCAGTTGCGGGGCCTATTGGATCCCGAGTGGTCGATGGAGTTATCGCTAAGGGGTACGCTCGTTGGCGACGTCGGTCCCGGCACGGCGCAAGCGTAGCAATGCTAAGACCAGTCAGCGATGAGTCGTCGAAATTGGTGCGCGAGAGGCTCGGCGCTCTGGCGCTCGAGCTCGGGATTGTTCGCCTCGGTGTCACCCCGGTTGAGGATTATCCGGAGATGCAGCGCGTGCGCGAATGGGTGGCGCGCGGCTATGCCGGTGAGATGGACTACATCGGGCGGCGTCTCGAAGAGCGCGAAGATCTCACCCGGGTTATGGCCGGAGCACGCTCGGCCATTGTCGCCGGTGTCCCGTATGACACGGGCGAGCCGGATTCGATGGCGGCGCGTGACCAGCAGACGGGATGGGTCTCGCGCTACGCCTGGGGGGACGACTACCACCAGGTGGTGGGGGCGCGCCTCGACGCGCTGATCGCGGCGCTGCAGCGCGAGTTCCCGGACGCCGCATTCCGGCCCTACGTCGACACCGGTCCCGTACCGGAGCGCCTGCTGGCGCAGCGCGCGGGCGTCGGCTGGATCGGGAAGAACTCCTGTGTGATCGACCCGGAGTGGGGGTCGTACCTGTTTCTTGGCGTCGTCCTCACCGACCTCGCAATTGCCCCGGACCTCCCCGCGGTGGACCACTGTGGCAGCTGCCGGGCCTGCCTGGACGCTTGCCCGACCGACGCGTTTCCAGAGCCGGGAGTGCTGGATGCGCGGCTCTGCATCTCCTATCTGACCATCGAGCTGCGCGGGCCCGTGCCCGTCGAGCTGCGCCCTGGCGTGGGTGGCCACCTCTTCGGGTGTGATATCTGCCAGGAGGTCTGCCCGTGGAACCAGCGAACCGCCCGCCCGCTGGCGGACGAGGAGGCGTTTCGCCCGCGTGACAGCTGGCACGCACCGTCGCTCGCTGACGTTTTGAGTCTGGATGATGGCGCCCTTCGGCTGCGTCTGCGCCGCTCGTCAATGAAGCGGACAAAGCTGCGGGGCCTGCGTCGCAACGCCCTGATCGCCGCAGGGAACCTGGGTGAGCGCGCGCTACTGCCCAGCATCGAGCGTTACCTCGATGACCCGGACCCGGTACTGGCAGAGGCCGCGAGCTGGGCGCGTGCGCAGCTCAGCCCCTAGCCTCTTGTACGAGCATGGCGGGGTAGTCGGACATCAGTCCATCGACACCGAGCGCAAGCAGACGTCGCATCTCGCTCGGGTCGTTGATGGTCCACACGTGCACCTGCATGCTCAGTGAGTGCGCGGCCTCGATCGAGGCGGGAGTTACGAGCTCCTGTCCGAACGCGGCCGAGGGGATTTGGAGTGCGTCAGCGGGCGCAGCGAAGTCTGCGATGCGCCCCTCTCCCAGGGCGGCGAAGAACGCGAAGGCCCCGTCACGGGACGTCCCCAGGGCGGTTCCCGGGCAAACGCTGCGAATCCTGGCCATGATCGCGTCGTCTTCCGCCGCCAGCAGGAAGCGGTGCTCGGCGTTTGCTTTGCGGATCAGGCGTATGACCTCGTCGACCGTTTCCTGCTCCCCCGCTTTGATCTCCAGGTTGACCCGAGCTTCCGGGAAGGCCGAGATCAGCTCCGACAGGCGTGGGATGCGGGTCCCCGTACCGCGAAACGGAAAGGTGACTCCGCCATCCAGCGTGAAGCGATAGCCGGCATCGAGCTGCTGCAGCTCTGCGTACGAGTGCGCGCTGACCGGACCGTCGCCATCCGTCGTACGGTCGAGAGTCGCGTCGTGCTGCAATACGATCACGCCGTCGCTGGTGGCGTGACAGTCCGTCTCCAGGTAGGACACGCCCGTTGCCCAGGCTCGCTCGAACGAGACCATGGTATTTTCTGGCGCCTCGCCGCTCGCTCCCCGGTGGCCGAACAGGTGTGGCCGGTCGAGCGCCAGGAAGGGATGCATCCGCACACCGTAGGCGTGCCGCCGGTGCCTTGACAAGCGGGCGCTCTACGCGACGTTCGAGAGTGGGCTTGGGGGGAGTCTATGAGTGTTCTGACTCGGGACGTGATCTTGCGCGAGATCGAGCTCGGGAGACTCCGAGTGGAGCCGTTCGATGAGTCCCAGATCGGTGCGGCCTCGATCGACCTCCATCTGGGTGGAGAGCTGCGCATCCTCGCCCTGCACCAGAACGGCCCGGTTCTGGTGAGTGACGATGAGGAGTCGCTGATGGAGACCGAGGTCGTGCCGTTCACGGCTCCGTACGTCCTGGAGCCCGGGCGCACGGTCCACGGAGTGACCCGGGAGCGCCTGATCTTCCCGCCAGACATCTGCGGGTGGATCGAGGGCCGCAGTCGCATCGCGCGTTTCGGCCTCACCGTGCACGTCAGCTCCAGCTTCATCCAGCCGGGCGTCTCGAATCGCCAGGTACTCGAGATGAGCAACCTCTCAGGGGTGGCGCTCCAGATCCAGCCCGGCACGCGCATCTGCCAGATCGTTCTTCAGCGCACCGAGGGCGAGGCGATCTACAGCGGGAGGTTCGCGCAGCAGGACTCGCCGTGAGGGCCGTGGCACAGCGAGTCAGTCGGGCGGAAATCCGGGTTGGCGAAGAGACGGTGGGCTCGATGGGTGCCGGGCTGCTGGTGCTCGTGGGAGTGGCCGTTGGGGACAAGCCGGAGCAGGCACGCTGGCTGGCCGACAAGCTCGTCCACCTGCGGGTGTTTCCTGACGAGAATGGGAAGATGAATCGGTCCTTGCTCGACGCCGGCGCCTCCATCGGGATCGTGTCGCAGTTCACGCTCCTGGGAAACCCGCGCAAGGGCCGACGGCCGAGCTACAACGCGGCGGCCCCACCCGAGGAGGCGGAGCGCCTGATAGAGATCCTGATCGCGGATGTGGAGGGCCGGGGCATCACGGTCACGACCGGACGCTTTCGGGCTCAGATGGAGCTCGAGCTGACGAACGATGGTCCGGTGACGCTGATTCTGGATACGGGTGAGGATTCCTAGGTCCGAGTTGGACGTACGTTCGGTTCGCTGGCTATCCTGAGCGCGGGCGGGCTCGGGTCTCCCATGGAGAGAGCTGTCATGAGAAGCAGGTGGGTCGTCTCAGGTGTCCTGGCTCTATGCCTGGGCTGCCCGGCGGAGCCTCTCGCGACGAGCGAGCCGGCTCCCGACTTCGACCTCGAACGGCTCTTCGGCGGCCGGGTGTCGCTGCGAGAGCTGCAGGGCAGGACCGTGCTGATCGACTTCTGGGCCACCTGGTGTCCCCCGTGTGTGCGTGAGGTTCCGGAGTTGAACGCCTTCTACGCTGCCCACGGTGAGAACGGAGTGGAGGTGCTTGCCATCTCCATCGACACGGAGCCGCGCGAGTTCGTGGAGAACTGGGTCACCGAGAAAGGCGTGCTCTACCCCGTGGCCGCTGGAGATCTCGACCTGGCCCTGGCCTACGGTGCCGAGCAGTTCCCCTACCATGTCCTCATCTCCGCCGATGGCCGCATCCTCGAACGCCTCCCCCCGGGCTTCCACGATCGACAAGAGCTAGCCGAACTCCTCGCCCGCCACGGCTAAGAGGTCTTGCGGGACCCGGCGCGCGAGCGGTCGCGCTCAGGGTCCCAAAGGCAGACGGACTCAAGGAGAATTGCGTGTGCGTCGATTGGGGCACGGGGATAGCGCGCCACGCATGGATCAACGAGACATCGAGCGCTGGTACGCCAGTGGCGAGTGCATCGTAGAACCGGGTGATCCCGGCGACACCCTCTTTGTCGTACGCACGGGCATCGTTCGGGTCTACCCCACGGAGGACGATGCGCCTCGCCTGGTCTCTCAGGGCGGAATGTTCGGCGAGGCCGCTGTCATCCTGGGCAAGCCGTATCCCTTTCGCGCTGAGGCGGAGGGCGACGTCTCCCTCTTGTCCATCCGGCTGCCACTCTTGAACGAGCTCTGCCGCGAGAGCCAGGAGTTCTCATTCCGCCTGCTTCGGCATCTGGCGCAGCAGCTCGGGCAGACGCAGGTTGCCGCCGTGCCCGCCGCGCGGCGCAGCAAGCGCCGCAGCGCGAAGACCGGCCCCCGGAACGCCCGCAAGCTGTTCGTGCGAGCTATCCTGGACGCTCGCGTCTCCGGCGAGACTCCCAGCGCGGTCAAGGGCAAGCTCGCCGACCTGGCCGAGCAGGCTGGGGTCTCGATGCGGGACGCCTACGTGTGCCTGCAGGCCCTTCTCGACGATCGGCTGATCCGGCTCGTCGATGACCAGCTGGCCGTTCTCGAGGTCGAGGAGCTCGAAAAACTCGACGCTTGAACCGGAGCGACTGTCGGGCTAAGAAGGGCAGTGGTGCGCCATATCCGCCCCGCTGCCACCGTGCTCGTCCTCTGTGGCCTCCTGCTGCCAGGAGCTGCGGCCGGCCAGGTCGCCGATGGTGGCCCGCGCCCAGGCTACGTACTCACCGCCGACGAGGTGGAGTTCGACGACACTCGGGACCTTTACGAGGCGACTGGCAACGTCCGCATCGTCCAGGATGACGGACAGGTTCTGAGCGCCGATTGGGTGACCTTCAGCGCTCCGACCGGAGTGGGCGTCGCCACCGGGAACGTGCGCCTGGAGGATGGGGGGCAGGTCATCGAGGGGGAGTACCTGGCGGTGAACCTGAACTCCGGGGTCTCCCTGGCGGGCGAGGCGACGCTCGACAGCAGCGATCCGGGGCTGCTCGCGGAGGGCCGCTCGATCCAGCGCACGGCTCCGAATCGCTACCGCATCGAGCGCGGCACGCTCACGTCTTGCCGCTGTCCGCCGAAGGCTGGTGGAGAGTCGGCGCCGCCTTGGGAGGTCGACGTGAGCGAGGTGAGTGTCGAGATCGGCGGGTACGGCGTTGCGAAGAACATGTGGTTCAAGACGCTGGGTCTGCCGGTGGTGTACCTGCCCTGGGTGATCTTCCCCGCCAAGACGGAGCGTCAAACCGGCTTTCTGCTTCCCTCGTACAGCACGTCGACACGGGACGGTGTCGAGGTCGAACTGCCGTTCTTCTGGGCGGCTGCCGAGAACCTCAACGTGCTGGCGCGACCGCGACTGATCGGGCGCAGAGGTATGAAGTACAGCGTGTCGTACGAGTACCTGTTCGGGGAGTCTGGCTGGAGCGAGGGAGGAGCGGCAGTGCTCCCGAGCGACAACCTCGTCAGTCGCGACGACCCGGAGACGCGTTACAGCAACAATCGCTGGTCTTTCTGGCTGCGTCACGAGCAGCCTTTGGCGCCGGGAATCCGGCTCGGCGCCTCGATCAAGAGGGTGAGCGACAACGACTACGTCGTCGACTTTCGTTACATGACTCTGGGCCTTCTCGAAGGGGAGGCCGCCGGCTTCCTCGATGACGACGCGGGCGCCCCTGGCCTGGGAGGAACCTCTGGCTCGCTCTCGCGGCAACGTGACGACGACTTGTCCCGCCACGCCCGCTTCCTCTGGTCTTCCGCTTGGTACAGCTACGCGCGCGACGCGCTCTACGCCGGCGTCGAGCTCTCGCTCGCCGACGACCTGCAGAGCCCGAACGATCTCGATCGGGATGACTATCTCCTGCAGCCGCTCCCCGAGGTGCGCATCGCCACGCTGCCGGGCAAGCTTGCTGGGACTCCGCTCCGCTTCGGCGTCGAGAGTCGCTACGACTACTTCTACCGCTTTGACCGGAGCCGACAGATCGACGGCATCCCGCCCGAGAGGGGGCTCTTCTTCGACACGGGCCAGGACGCCCTCTTCAACCCGCACGAGCCCGACAAGTTCGGCTTTTTCACAGGTCGGGACGACAACAGCAACGACGACTTCCGCATTCCGGGAAGGACGGGCGACCAGTTCTCGCAGGGTGACCTGCGCTTCCAGGAAGGCGAGCCGCTGGCGGACTGGGGCCATCGCTTCGATGTGTACCCCCATGCCTATCTGCCTTTCCGTGCCGGCATCGTCGAGACGCTGAGCGAGATCGGCTACCGCGAGACGCTGTACTTCCCCGAGCGCGCCTCCTCCGAGCGCCGCGGACTGTGGACGGGCCGCTTCGAGGCACGCAGCCGTTTCTCGAAGGACCTGGACCTCGGCGGAGGCGTGAGGCACGTCGTGGAGCCGCGGCTCGGCTTCGCCTTCCTGTCGACGCCCGACCAGGACGGCGATCCGCTGTTCATTCCCGCCTCCAGCGTTCGTCTCCGGCGCCTGATCAACGGAGACCTGCGCGTGCTGACGCGGAACCCCAGCGACCGGGTCCCGGACGAGCGGTTTCTACTGGTTCAGGCAGTGAACCACCTCTACGCGTTGGGCCCTGGCGCGACGCGGGGCCCAGAGATCGCGAGGCTCAACATCGGCTCTGGCTACGATTTTCTCGAGGACGAGTGGACGCGGCTCTTCGCGGAGGGCCATTGGGTCATCCATCCGCGCCTGAATCTCGATTGGGATATCGGGTACGACCTCGCGGAGAGCGAGCTCGGCGATGCGGAGGTCGGCCTGTTCTGGCGCGGCGAAAGGAAGAACCACCTGGGGCTGCGCTACCGCTACCTGCGCGACGCCTCGGTCGGCTTCGAGAACTTCCAGTTCGACGACGACATCTACGGCCAGTTCGAGAGCGGTAACACCGTCAAGCAGCTCACTGTGGACGCCTCGCTCGCGCTGTCGAAACGCGTACGTCTGTTCGCCGAGGGTTACGTCACCCTACAGTCTGCCTCCAACGGCACGGGCGCGACCGGTCTGATCTTGACCTCGGGCTGCGGCTGCTGGGATCTGATTGCCGCCATCGAGCACCACACGCGTCCTAGAGAGACGCGTTTCGTACTCGTCCTGAATCTCCTAGGCCTCGGTCGGCGTGCTAGGGTCTTCGGTTACGATCTGGAGTCGGCCCGCGACAGCTCCTCGCCCTAGTTGACGTCCGGCGGTTCATGTGGGAAATTCCGCCGCCATGAGGTCAGTTCCATGGTTCGGCCCGATCTTGCTTCCTTTCGGGCGCTCGCTGCTCGAGGGCCCATCGTCCCCCTGGTACGCGAGGTTCTAGCCGACCTCGACACGCCGCTCGCGACGTTTCTGAAAGTCGATGACGGCGAGACGACGTTTCTGTTCGAGTCCGCCGAGGGCGAGGAGCACTGGGGCCGCTTCAGCTTCATCGGGCTCGGTGCGCGCGCGACGCTGATCGCGCGCAACGGACGCGTCGAGATCACGCGGGATGGCGAAAGGGAGACCGTCGAGCTCCCTCGGGACCACTCGGTCGATCCGCTCAACCGCCTGCGCACGCTCATCGCGGAGCTGCGGCCGGTGGAGGTGCCGGGGCTGCCGCGCTTTGCGGGCGGTGCCGTTGGTTACCTGAGCTACGACTGGGTGCGCTACGTGGAGCGCTTGCCGGAGGAGAACCCCGACACGCTTGGCATTCCGGATTGCTTCTTCACCGTGCCACGGACCGTGCTCGTGCACGACCGGAAGCTCCAGCGACTCACGATCATTCACCCCGTCCGGGTCGAGGATCCGAAGCAGACCGATGCGGCCTACACGGAGGGGCTGGCCGAGCTCGAGGGCGTGCTAGAGCGCCTCGCGCAGCCGCTTCGTCCACCTGATGTGTCCGCCGGGGAGTCCTGCGGGGGCGGCACGGAGGTCCACTCAAACACCACGAGGGAGCGTTACTGCGAGCTGGTGAAGAGGGCAAAGGAGTACATCCAGGCCGGCGATGTCTTTCAGGTGGTACCGTCGCAGCGCCTCAGTGTCCCCCTGGAGACCGATCCCGTCTCCATCTATCGACAGCTGCGGGTGGTCAACCCGTCGCCGTACCTCTTCTTTCTGCGCTGCGGCGATCACGTCGTTGTGGGATCGTCGCCGGAGATCCTGGTGCGCCTCGAAGACAGGAACATCGAGCTGCGCCCGATTGCCGGAACCCGGCCTCGTGGCGCCACGCTCGAGGAGGATCGCCGGCTAGAAGCCGAGCTGCTCTCGGACCCGAAGGAGCTGGCCGAACACCTGATGCTCGTCGACCTTGGCCGCAACGACATCGGGCGCGTGTCGGAGATCGGATCGGTGGAAGTGGACGAGTTTCAGGTGATCGAACGCTACTCGCACGTCATGCACATCGTCTCGAACGTGCGGGGCACCCTCCGGCCGGAGTGCGACGCCATTGATCTGCTCCGCGCCACCTTCCCGGCCGGTACGCTCACGGGAGCGCCCAAGATCCGTGCCATGGAGATCATCGAGGAGCTCGAGACCGAACGGCGCGGCCTGTACGGTGGGAGTGTGGGATACATCGACTACCGCGGCAACATGGATATGTGTATCGCGATCCGGACCCTGCTGATCAAGGACGGCCATGTGTACGTCCAGGCGGGGGGCGGCGTCGTTGCGGACTCGGATCCGGAGCTCGAGTACGAGGAGTCCCTGTACAAGGCGAGGGGCCCGCTCCAGGCCGTCGAGCTGGCCGGTCGGAGTGAAGAGGCATGAAAGTCGTCGTGATCGACAATTACGACTCGTTCACCTACAACCTCGTTCAGTACCTTGGCGAAATCGGAGCCACCTCCCATGTCGTGCGGAACGACGCCATCGACGTAGAAGGCCTCGGCGAGCTGGAAGCTATGGCGCTCGTGATCTCCCCGGGGCCCTGTACTCCCGCCGAGGCGGGGATCAGCGTCGAGGCCGTTCGGCGCTACGCCGGTACGCTGCCGATCCTCGGCGTATGCCTTGGCCACCAGTCGATCGCGGTGGCATTCGGCGGGCGCGTGGTTGCCGCCAGAGAACTGATGCACGGTAAGACCTCGATGATCCGACACGAGGGCAGCGACGTCTTCTCCGGACTTCCGAATCCCTTCGAGGCGACTCGCTACCACTCGCTAGCGGTCGCCGCCGATACGCTGCCTGCCGAGCTGCTGTGCACGGCCGAGGCGGATGACGGCGAGATCATGGGTATGCGTCACGCCGAGCAGCTCGTCTTCGGCGTCCAGTTTCACCCGGAATCGATCCTCACGAAAGTGGGCAAGGCCCTGCTCGGGAACTTCCTGAAGCTCGCTCGGGGTGAGGAGCTGGCCACGTGATTCCGGACGTTCTCGAGCGGGTGGTCGACGGCGAGGTCTTGAAGCGCGATGAGGCGAACGAGCTCGTGCGCGCCATCATGCAGGGCGATGGCAATGAGCTGGAGATCGCGGGCCTGCTCGCAGCCATGCGCACGCGGGGCGAGAGTGTCGAAGAGCTGATCGGCGCGGCGGAGGCGATGCGCGAGCTCGCAGTAGAGCTCCCCGAGGCGGCCGACGACGCGATCGATACATGCGGCACCGGAGGAGACGGCTCGAACACCTTCAACATCTCGACGGTGTCGGCCCTGGTTGTGGCAGGTGCCGGCGTGCCCGTGGCAAAGCACGGCAACCGGGCGGCGAGCAGTCGCTGCGGAAGCGCCGAGGTACTCGAGGCGCTGGGCGTCGACCTGGATGCGCCTCCCGACCTGATGGCTCAGTCCGTCCAGGACGTTGGAATTGGCTTTCTGTTTGCGCGCGCCTGCCACCCGGCCATGGCGCGGGTGGCGCCGATCCGCTCTGGCCTCGGCATTCGGACCATCTTCAACCGACTGGGGCCGCTCACGAACCCGATGGGTGTGCGCAGACAGGTGGTCGGCGTGGCAGTGCAGGATCACATGGAGCCGATGCTGCGCGCCCTGATCGAGCTCGGCACGAGCCGTGCCTGGGTCGTGCATGGCGAGGACGGGCTGGACGAGATCTCACTCTCCGCGCCGACTCGAGTCCTCAGCTACGAGGCGGGTCAGACCGGAGAGCGCAGGCTGCAACCTGACGAGCTCGTGCCGGCGGCGGACCCCGAGCAACTGATAGGGGGAGACGCCGACGAGAACGCGCAGATTGCGCGCGCCGTCCTTGCGGGGGAACGCGGCCCGCGGCGCGACGTGGTGCTCTTGAACGCCGCGGCCGGGCTCTGCGTGGCCGAACGCGCCGCCAGCCTCGAGGACGGGGTCCAGCTCGCGGCGGAGACGATCGACTCCGGTAGGGCGGAGCGGCTGCTGGCGCGCTTCGTCGCGTTCACGCGCGGCGACGAGACGGCGTAGTGAGCATCCTCGAGGAGATCCTCGCCGGCAAAAAAGAAGAGGCGAGCGCGCTGCGTCGAGGCGTAGGCGAGTCCGCGCTGTGCGAGCAGGCCTCCTCTGCGGATCCCGCGCGTGGCTTTGCCGCAGCGCTGCGTAGGGGCGCACGGCCCCGTGTGATCGCCGAGTTCAAGCGAGCCTCGCCCTCGCGTGGGGCCATTCGAACAGACGCCGATCCAGCTGCGATCGCGGCTGCCTACGAGCACGCTGGCGCTTCGGCGCTATCCGTGCTCACGGACGCCGATTTCTTCCAGGGCAGCCTTGCGGATCTGCGTGCAGCAAGGTCCGCCTGCACGCTTCCCGTGTTGCGCAAGGACTTCATGGTCGACCCAATCCAGGTGCTGGAGGCGCGAGCCGCCGGGGCCGATGCCGTGCTATTGATCGTCGCAGCGGTCGACGATGCGCGGCTGCGCGAGCTCGCGGCCGCTGCCGTCGAGAGCGGTCTCGACGTTCTCGTCGAAGTCCATTCCCGCCCCGAGCTGGACCGCGCCCTCGAGCTCGACGCCGGGGTACTCGGCATCAACAATCGCGACCTCAAGACCTTCCACACCGACATTGCCGTCACGCGCTCCCTCTTGCCCCACACGGCCGGTCGCAGCGTCGTCAGCGAGAGCGGCCTCGACAGCGCCGAGACGTTACGTTGGCTGCAGGCCGAGGGGGTAGACGCGTTTCTGATCGGCGAGGCGCTGATGCGCGCGCCTGAGCCAGGCGAAGAGCTCGCCAGGCTGCGGGGGACGGGCTGATGCAGGTGAAGATCTGTGGCCTGACCTCCGTGGAGGACGCGCGCGTTGCGATCGAGGCGGGGGCCGATGCGATCGGACTGAACTTCGTCGAGGGGACGCCCCGCACGCTCGACTCGGAGCGCGCTCGGGAGATCAGCCGCGTAGCGAAAGGTCGCGTAGTGCGCGTGGGCGTCTTCCGGGATGCGACGCCAGAGCGAGTCGCGGAGCTCGTCGAGAGTGTCGGCCTCGACGCGGTTCAGCTTCACGGACAGGAGTCCCCGGCCTACGTCGCGGAGCTTCCCTATCCCGTAATCGTGGCACTGCGGGGTGACGAGTCGCTCGAGGCAGAGGCAGCGCGCTATCCCACGGCCGATCTCCTCATCGATCACCCCGCGGGAGGAGGAAGCGGCAAGAGCTGGAACTTCGAGCTCGCCCGGCCGCTCGTTTCCCGCGGGCGACGCGTCTGGCTGGCGGGCGGCCTGTCCGCCGAGAACGTGGCCGCAGCGGTGCGAGCAGCCCCCCCCCATGGGGTGGACGCGTCGTCGTCGCTCGAGTCCGAGCCGGGGCGGAAGTCCGCAGAGCGGGTGCGCCGCTTCATCGAGGCGGCTCACGCGCCGCTCGAGGTGGGACGTCCGGACGCCCTCGGATACTTCGGCGCGTACGGAGGACGCTTCGTTCCGGAGACTCTCGTTCCCGCCGTGGAGCAGCTCAGTGAGGTCTACGAAGCGCTGTCGCAGGACCGGGGCTTCTGGGAGGAGCTGCGTCTGGAGCGACAGACTTACGCGGGTCGGCCGACCCCTCTTACCCTGGCCGAACGAACAAGCGAGGACCTGGGGTGTCGCGTCTACCTGAAGCGCGAGGAGCTCGCTCATACCGGCGCGCACAAGATCAACAACGCGATCGGGCAGGCTCTGATTGCTAGGCGCATGGGGAAGCAGCGCGTAATCGCGGAGACCGGCGCAGGGCAACACGGCGTTGCGAGCGCCACCGCCTGCGCGCGTTACGGCCTCGACTGCGAGGTCTACATGGGCGAGGAGGACATGCGACGCCAGGCCCTCAACGTCTTTCGCATGGAGCTGCTCGGCGCAAAGGTGCATCCAGTGGCCGCGGGCAGCCGCACGCTCAAGGATGCGATGAGCGAGGCCCTGCGGGATTGGGCAACGAACGTCCGGACCACGTACTACCTGATCGGCTCGACGGCCGGCCCTCACCCGTATCCCAGACTCGTCCGCGATCTCCAGGCGGTGATCGGAGAGGAGACGCGCGAGCAGATCCTGGCCGCGGAGGGTCGGCTTCCCGATCTGCTGATCGCGTGTCTCGGTGGCGGCAGCAACGCGCTCGGCCTCTTCCACCCGTTCTACGACGATCGCGAGGTGCGAATGGTGGGCGTCGAGGCCGGCGGCGAAGGCCTGACGCGGGGACGGCACGCCGCGCCGCTGGCTGCGGGCAGTCCGGGCGTTCTGCACGGGAGCCGTTCCTACGTTCTGCAGGATGACGCCGGGCAGATCTTCCCGGCCCATTCGATCGCGGCCGGGCTGGACTACCCCGGTATCGGACCCGAGCACGCCTATTACAAGGACACGGGTCGCGCCGAGTACGTCTCGGCCACCGACGCCGAAGCTCTCGACGCGTTCGTCTACCTCGCGCGCATGGAAGGGATCATTCCCGCCTTCGAGCCCGCGCACGCCATCGCCGAGCTGCGAAAGCGAGCGCCGCAGCTGGCCGGCGCCCTCGTGGTGCTGAACCTGTCGGGGCGCGGCGACAAGGACGTGGCCGAAGCGCGCGAGCTGCTCGGAGAGAAGGCATGAACCGGATCGACCGCGTGCTTGCCGAGACCCGTGCCAAGGGCCGCGCGGCCTTGATTCCCTTCATCACGGCCGGAGACCCCGATCTCGCGACCACCGCCGACCTGATCCCCGAGCTGTTCGCAGCAGGGGCCGACATCATCGAGATCGGAGTTCCTCATAGCGATCCCATCGCCGAGGGCCCGACCATTCAGGCCGCCTCGTTTCGCTCGCTCGAGCAGAGGACGGACCTGGATCAGGTCCTGGAGCTCTGCAGCTCGGCGCGTGAGGTCACCGAAGCGCCGCTCATCCTGATGGGCTACCTGAATAACGCGCTGGCGCGCGGCGAGGAGCGGCTGGCGCGGGACTGCGCCGCCGCGAAGGTCGACGGACTGATCGTGGCGGACGCGCCCTACGACGAGGCGCCGGCACTGCAGAGCGCCTGCGAGGCACACGGTGTGCACCGCATTCTCATGGTCGCTCCCACGAGTACGCCCGAGCGAGTCGTGCAGATCTCGGCGCGCAGCCGGGGCTTCGTCTACTGCGTGTCGACCACGGGAGTTACGGGAGCGCGCCGCGAGCTGCCGCGCGACCTGTCGCTGCTCGTGGGCCGCATCAAGCGGGTGACCGCGACTCCGGTCTGTGTCGGCTTCGGAATCTCCACGCCTGAGCACGCCGCCGCAGTGGGTCGTCTGGCCGACGGCGTGATCGTCGGGAGCGCCCTTGTGAGTCGCATCGGCGCGGCCAATAGCCGCTCGGATGCGGTCTCCGCGGCGAGGGAGTTCGTCTCTGGGCTGGCGGCGGCGCTGTGCTGACGCGAGCTCCTAACGGTCTGTTTTTGCTAAAGAAACTCCAACCGATGTGTTGGCACGGGTGTACCCCTGGGGTATAGTCGCGCCGGCTTCGGGCCGGCCCGCGCGCAGCGAGGGGAAGCCTAGCGAAGACAGGTGGCCGTCAGCGGCCTCCCGCAGGTCGCTGACCTGTGGGAGGCCGCTCGCGTGCCGGGACCCGCAAGACGGAGAACAGCCTGGGATGACGGAGAGCGACAAAGAGATCGCCGCCGTGCGCACCCGCATCGATGTGCTCGACGACCAGATCCTGGATCTGCTGAACGAGCGCGCGGGCTGCAACGCCGCTATCGGCAAGCTCAAGGCCGGGACGGGCTCGACGCCTTTCGTGCCCGGGCGGGAGCTCGAGATCTTCGAGCGCCTGGAGGCGAGAAGCCGCGGTCCGTTTCCCAAGAATGCCATTCGGAACGTGTTCCGCGAGATCATCTCCGCCTCGATCTCGCTTCAGCGCGGCGTGCGCGTCGCCTACCTGGGTCCTTCCGCGACGTACACGCAGCAGGCCGCCATTCAGCAATTCGGGCAGATGGCGGATCTGGTCCCGGCCTCGACCACGCAGGAGATCTTCGACTCCGTCGAGGCCGCTGCCGCAGAGTACGGCGTCGTACCGATCGAGAACTCGAACGAAGGGGTGGTCAGCCACACGCTCGACCTCTTCGTGGAGTCGCCACTCACGATCTGCGCGGAGATCCACGTCGCCATCCACTACGATCTGCTCTCGAAGAGCGGCGACGAGAGTCGGATCGAGGTGGTGTACTCGCATCCGCAGGCGCTCGCCCAGTGCCGCAACTGGCTTGAGCTCAACCTTCCGAGCGTGCCGCAGCACTCCACGCACTCGACCGCTCAGGCTGCGGAGCGGGTCACGAGAGAGGAGCGCGGGGCCGCGATCGCGAGCCCCGTTGCTGCCGAGCTCTACGGGCTGCGGGTCGTCCGCTCGGGCCTCGAGGACAATCCGGAGAACACGACGCGCTTTCTCGTGATCGGCAAGAAGTCCCCGTTGCGGAGCTCCCGCGATATCACGTCGCTCCTGTTCTCGATCAAGCGCGACCAGGTGGGCGCGCTCTACAAGGCCCTCCAGCCTTTTGCGGAGAACAGAGTGAACCTGACCAGGATCGAGTCGCGGCCAACTCGCGCCCGAGCCTGGGAATACATCTTCTTCTGCGACTTCGAGGGGCACGTCGAGGAGCCCAACGTCGCAAAGGCCATCGAGCAGCTCCGACCTCGCTGTGACTTCGTGAAGGTGCTCGGCAGCTATCCAGAGGCCGAGGGGTCGGGATGAAGCTGCGCAAGCTCGTCAACCCGCACGTCCGCGACCTAGAGCCGTACTCCCCGGGCAAGCCGATCGAGGAGCTCGAGCGCGAGCTCGGGATCCGCGACTCGATCAAGCTGGCCTCGAACGAGTGTCCGCTCGGTCCCTCTGCCCTGGCTGTGCAGTCGATGTTCTCCGCGGCCGAAGACATCAATCGCTATCCAGAGGACTCCTGTCATTATCTGCGGGGGGATCTGGCCGAGAGCCTCGGCGTGGCTGGCGAGAGCCTGATCTTCGGCACGGGCTCCGACGGAATTCTCGAGCTGCTCGCGAAGTGCTTTCTCGGGCCCGGAGACGAGGCGCTCTTCCCCTGGCCGAGCTTTGCCATGTATCCCATCGTCACGCAGAGTGCTGCCGGGACTGCGATCCAGGTGCCGCTCGACGCCGAGCTGCGTGCCGATGTCGCTGCGCTCCTGGAAGCCGTGACGAAACGGACGCGTCTGGTGTTTCTGGCGAACCCCAACAACCCGACGGGGACGTCCATCGGCGCGGAGGCGTTCAGGACCCTGCTTGCCGGGCTGCCGGAGCGGGTCGTGCTCGTCGCCGACGAGGCGTACGTGGAGTACGTCCGACGACCGGACTTTCCCGACACCGTGGCCGAGCTATCCAGGCGCCCGACTCTTGTCGTGTTGCGCACGTTCTCCAAGGTTCACGGGCTGGCGGGGCTCCGCGTCGGCTACGGAATCGGAGATCCCGAGCTGATCGGCTACCTGGCGCGTGTGCGACACCCGTTCAACGTCAGCAGCCTGGCTCAGGCCGCCGCCCGCGGCGCCCTCCAGGATCGCGGGCACGTACGCAGGGTGTGCGACCTGACGCACAAAGGGCTCTCCCAGCTCGAAGCCGGCGTGCAGGCACTGGGCTTGGGGTTCGCTCCGAGCGACGCGAATTTTCTGCTCGTCGACACCGGCCGCGACGCGGCTCCGTTGTACGAGGCCCTCTTGCGGCACGGTGTGATCACTCGCGCCATGGTGGGCTTCGGACTGCCGCAGCACCTGCGAGTCACAGTGGGACTTCCCGCGGAGAACGAGCGTTTCCTGGAGGCGCTGGCGCAGGAGCTGCGGGCGTGAGCGTTCCCGGGTTCTCTCGCCTCGCCGTCATAGGTATGGGACTGCTCGGGGGCTCGGCAGCGTTGGCAGCGCGGGACCGAGGGGCGGCGGACGAGGTACGCGGAGTCGATCCCAATCTCACCGCAGCTGGCGAGATCACGCTGATCTCACTGGCCGAAGCCGCGCGCTGGGCGGACGCGCTGCTGCTCGCGGTCCCGATCGAGGTGATGGAGAGCGTCCTGAGAGGGCTGGTCCCCCACCTTCGCGCGGAGACACTGGTCACAGATCTCGCCAGCGTGAAGGCCCCCATGGCGGAGATGGCGAGAAGAATCCTCCCGCATCCCGAAAACTGTGTGGGTGCACACCCAATGACGGGAGGCCACCAGAGCGGTTTCGCACAAGCCCGGGCTGACCTGTTTGTTGGGGCACCCTGCATCCTCACTCCCGAGGGCCACGAACCGGCCGAGGTAGTGGACCGCATCGACGAATTCTGGCAGTGTCTTGGCGCAGTTACGGTTCGCAGAGCCCCGGAGGAGCACGACGCCATCACAGCAGTTCTCTCTCACGCCCCGCACGTGATTGCCTTTGCGTTCGCGCGTGGTCTGCCCGATCAGGATGTCTTGCGGTTGGCGGGTCCCGGACTACGTGACTTCATTCGCATCGCTCGAGCGAACCCCGAGCTCTGGAGTGAGATTCTGCTCAGGAACCGTTGCAGGGTGGCCGAACAAATTGGCCGGTTCGAAGAGGATCTCCACAGAATTTCAGCTGCGTTGCAACGCGGAGATCGAGCCGCGCTGGAAGGTGCGCTGGAAGAAGGCCAGCTGAAGGCAAACAACGTCGAGCGAATTGGAGACTGAAGAAGCCCACATGTCTGAAGAAGCACAGCAGATCACAGAACCTGACGCCGAAGCGGCTCCCACGGCTCCCACGGCCCCTGAGGAAGAGAGCTTTGCCGCACTCTTCGAGGGCACGACGAACCTGATTAAGGAAGGCGAAGTCGTGCAGGGAATCGTTCTCAGCGCCGATCCCGAGTTCGTCCTGGTCGACGTCGGCTGCAAGTCCGAAGGCAGGATCGCCACCTGGGAGTTCGCGGACCAGAGTGGAATCGCACGCATCGAGCCGGGCCAGACGGTCGAGGTGCTCGTCGAGACGATGGAGACGGATGACGGCGTCGTTGTCCTCTCGAAGGAGAAGGCGGATCGGCTCCGCGTGTGGGACCAGCTGGCGAACGCCTACGAGCAGGGCGAAGTCGTCGAGGGTCTCATCACCGGGCGCGTCAAGGGCGGCCTGTCGGTCGGACTCAAGGGCGTGAAAGCCTTCCTGCCCGGAAGCCAGGTCGATCTGCGGCCGGTGCGGAACCTGGATCGCATCATTGGCGAGCAGCACAAGTTCAAGATCATCAAGTTCAACAAGCGGCGAGGGAACATCGTCCTCTCGCGTCGGGCACTGCTCGAGACAGAACGTCAGTCGCTGCGCGAGCGCACCCTGGAGATTCTCAAGGAGGGTCTGGTCGTCGAGGGCATCGTCAAGAACATCACCGACTACGGTGCGTTCATCGATCTCGGCGGCATCGACGGGTTGCTGCATATCACGGACATGTCCTGGGGTCGCATCTCGCATCCTTCGGAGCTGTTCCAGGTCGGTGACCAGGTCCGGGTTCGCGTCCTCAAGTTCGATCGGGACACCGAGCGGGTCAGCCTCGGGCTGAAGCAGACCCTGCCCGATCCGTGGGTCGATGTCGGGTCCCGCTATCCGATCGGACTGCGCATTCACGGGTCGGTCGTCTCGTTGGCGGATTACGGCGCGTTCGTGGAGCTCGAGCCGGGGATCGAGGGTCTGATCCATATCTCGGAGATGAGCTGGACAAAGCGTGTCAAGCACCCGTCCAAGGTCGTGGCGATCGGAGACGAGGTCGACGTGATTGTGCTCGATGTGGACGAGGAGAGTCGGAAGATCTCGCTCGGCATGAAGCAGATCGAACCGAATCCATGGTCGCTGCTCGAAGAGCGCTACCCGCCGGGTACTAGGGTCAAGGGCGTCGTCCGCAACGTGACGAACTTCGGTGTCTTCGTCGGCATCGAGGACGGGATCGACGGTCTGATTCACGTGTCCGACATCTCGTGGACGCAGAAGATCCGCGACCCGAAGGAGCTCTACAAGAAGGGCGACGAGGTCGAGACGGTCGTTCTCAAGGTCGACAAGGAGAGCGAGAAGTTCTCGCTCGGCGTCAAACAGACACTGCGCAACCCGTGGGATGACATCCCGGAGAAGTTCCCGATCGGCAGCAAGATCACCGGTAAGGTGACCAGCATTGCCGACTTCGGGGTCTTCGTGGAGGTCGACGAGGGAATCGAGGGTCTGGTCTACGCGTCTGAGGTTGGCAAGGACGTGGAGAACATCCGCGACGTGGTCAAAGAGGGAGACGAGGTAGAGGCCCTCGTGGTCCGCGTCGACGCTTCGGAGCAGAAGATCGCGCTATCGATGCGCGCCATTCACGATCGAGAGGGACGCAAGGCGATCGACCGCGTTGCCGCGCAGTCGCGTTCTCAGACCGCGACGCTTGGTGACCTGCTCTCGAGAGAGGCGCGCGACAAGTTGGGAGGGCGACGCTCGTCCTCCGAGGACGACTGAGCCGCGAGAAGGAGCGGAGGGACACGGGGGGGCTCTGCGGTATGACGAAGAGTGATCTGATCGAGCGCGTCGCCCAAAGGCTGCCACACATCTCGAAGAAGGATACAGAGACGGTCGTCAACACCATCTTCGACAGCATGACGGAGTCGCTGAAGCAAGGGGACCGTATCGAGATTCGAGGCTTTGGAAGCTTTCAGGTGAAGATCCGCGAGGCCAGGGAGGGACGGAACCCGAAGACGGGTGACGAGGTCAAGATCCCTGCCAAACGCGCCCCGTTCTTCAAGGTTGGCAAGGAGCTCAAGGAGCGGATCGAAGAGCGCCGCAAGCTGGAGCTCAGGGGCGAGGGCGCCGCAGGTGGCGCGCAGCCAGCCGCGGGGTCCTCGGAGATCAGCTGACGTGGAGGGGCCCCTCTGGGCTCCCTGGCGGATGCAGTACATCGAGGGCGTGAACCAGGCTCGGGTGTGCATCTTCTGCGAGCCCGCCGAGCTCGTTTCAGACGCAGAGCGACTCGTGCTGTTTCGATCCGAGCATGTCTTCGTGCTCCTCAATCGCTTCCCGTACTCGCCGGGACACGTCATGGTGAGCCCCTATGCGCATGTCGGTCTGGTCGAGGAGCTCGAGCGGGAGACACAGCAAGATCTGATGGGCCGGATCTGCGATTCTGCCGGACTCCTGCGAGCCCACTACGGCTGCGATGGGCTCAACATCGGCGCGAACATCGGCCGAGCAGGCGGCGCTGGCTTCGAGGAGCACATCCACTTTCACCTGGTCCCGCGCTGGAGCGGAGATCACAACTTCATGACTGTAGTGGGTGAGATCCGAGTCATCCCCACGCACATCGAGCACATCTACGCGGAGCTCTACGAGCGGTTCCAGGAGCTCTCATGAGACAGGCGATCTTCGCGGTCGCCGCGCTCGCGCTCGTCTCCGTGGTGGGGTGGTTCGCGTATCAGAACACTGGCCGAATTCCGGAGATCAACCTGCTGATCGCCCGCCCCACCGAGGTCCCGGTCTGGATGGCGCTGTTCAGCTCTGCCATCGTGGGAGCGGCACTCGTGGTGGGCTTCCTCTCCTGGCCGTTGCTCCGAATGAGGCTGCGCGTACGAAGACAGGAGCGCAGCATCGGCGAGCTCGAGCAGGAGCTTCACGGGCTCCGCACACTACCCCTCTCCGAGGAGACGCCGGAGCGCCAGGCGCAGGAGAGCTGAGCGCGTGCGCTGGTTCCGAAGCAGGCGGCCAGAGCCACCGCCCCGCAGCGCGACGGGTCAGATGCGGTTGGCACTGCATTACGTGCTTGCGGGGGACCTGAGCGCTGCCGAGCTGGCACTCGCCGAGGCGGGGCGTGTCGACTCCTCGTCCTCCGACGTGTACATGGCGCTGGCGAACCTGTATCGGGCGCGCGGCGACGTTGGTCGAGCCATCCAGATCCACCAGAATCTGCTGCTGCGGCAAGACCTCCCGAAGGAGCTGCGCGCAGAGGCGCTCCTCGGGTTGGCTCTCGACTTTCGCAGCGGCGGGTTCCTGAAGCGCGCGGCCTCTTCCTTCGAGGAGCTGCTGGAGGTCGAGCCACACAACATCCAAGCCCTGCGCGAGCTGGAGCGCATTCGGGTTGAGGCCGGCGAGTGGGAGGAGGCGATTCGCATCCGCAAGCGGATCGGGTCGCGCGAGCCGAACACGCCGAGCATCCTGGCGCATCTGTGGGCCGGGCTCGGGCGTCGTCGTGCGGCGGAGTCGAACGAGAGCGAGGCGAGAAAGGCGTTTCGGCGTGCACTCGGACACGATCGGAGCTGTGCCGAGGCATATCTCGCCCTCGGCGACCAGTGCCTGCGCGAGGGGAAGCCGAAGCGGTCGATCGGTCACTGGCGCCGCGTGCTAGACCTGCATCCTGCCGTCGGTCTGGAGGCCTACCCGCGTCTGTGGGCTGCTTTCAAGAGTACGGATGATCTGCATGGCTTCGAGCTCCTGTTGACTGAGCGCATCACAAAGGCGCCAGAGGATCGAGATGCGAGTATCTGGCTCGCCCGAGTTCTCCTCGAGCAGGCGCGGGTCACCGACAGCCTGACGACCCTGGACCGGCTACTCGATCAGGAGCCGGGGTTCCTGCCCGCCCACGCGGAGATGACGCGCACACTTCTCGCAGAGAGTCGGGACAAAGAGGCGATCGAAGCGGTAGGCCGGCTGCTCGAGCACCTTCCCCGCGAGCCCCCGCGCCTGCAGTGTCGCGTCTGCGGTACGCAGGACTCGACCCTCCACTGGCGCTGCCCCCAGTGCGGGGAGTGGGATAGCTTTCAGTAGGGGAGGGGAGGCCTCTGTGAAGACGGGAACGCGGGTCGACACTGTCCCACTGAGCCAGCATCGGCCCCGCAGGATGGGCGTGTTCATCCACAGGTACCTCACCAGGCTGGATCGTGAAGCACATCGCGAGCGTCCACTTCATCACTGGCTTCTTTCATCTCGGCCGGCCACTAGATCGGACAGCATGTAAGCCACGAGGGCTTCACACTCTTTCGAAGTCGGCACCTGGAAATCCTTTCCTGGTACCCGGTTGACGGTCTTCGCCATGTGGTTTGTTACGGCCTGGATCGAGAAGACGCAAAGATTCCTGACTCTATCTCCCAGCAGCCCCAGAGCATCACAATTGCCGTCGTCATCACACATCGACCGCAAATGGATCAGCTTCGGCGTCTGACGAAACTCGTCGATCTGGCCCGGCACAACTATGTGGACGAGGCCGCGGGCCCTCAGGAGTCTCTGATCCTCGTCTAGGCCAGGAAAGAACAACGGATGATGTCCGGCAAGTTGCGAATTCGCGTTACCGATATCCCGAAATTGTCTCCTGGGACGTGGCAATCCCCACAGGCTCTACCGTTGCCACCGAACGGTGCAGGGTCTCTGTCGCCCTCGCAGACGAAGAGCCCTGCCTTGAGCGAGGCCCTGTCATCCACTTTGTCGAGGCATCCGGCAAAGAGCTGCTGTCCTCTCATCACCTGGGAGCTGACACAGTTCGCTAGGGCAAGGAGGGCCAAAGAACCGACGATGAGAACCCGGACCTTCATGCGTTGCTCCTTCGGACTTCGTACATAGTGACGGTTGGGGAGGGCGGCGGGACAGAGATCGTAGGCGTTCTCGTGCAAGGCGAGGAAGAGCCTACCCCGTTTCCGACGCCTGGAAGGCTGAGCCGTCTATACTTCTTGACAATAGCTGATGAGTAGGCTGTGAATCGCACATCGTCGAACGAACAACGAGTCGAAGGACTCTCCGTCACTCGCAGCCCGTTCTTCGTTGTGATGGCCGCCCTGCTCCTCGGCATAGCCCTGGTAGGATTCGCGCCATCGTTCTACCTCAAGACCTTCTTCGAGACGCCAGAGCTGCCCTGGTATCTACACTTGCACGGAGCAGCACTCACCGCCTGGTACATTCTGTTCCTTACACAGACCCTGCTTGTCGCAACCAACCGGACGGCGACTCATCAACGGCTGGGGGCGTTCGCCGCTGCTACGGCCGTTCTCTTGGTCCTGACGACCTTCTTCCTAATTCTCGGCGCCGACGCGAGCATCATTGCACGAGGCCGCGTTCGGCAGCTCCCTATCGAAGTGGTTGTGCTGGGGGATCTGTCCGTACTTGTCGTCTTCTCCATTCTGGTAGCGGTGGACAAACGAGCAACGCTGTTGGCGAGCGCAATCTTGGTCGTCCCGGCTCTCGGTCGAATCGCGGTATTTCCGGTGTTTGGTGAGGCCGGTCTCGCCGTTCCCCCAGTCGTGCTCTTCTCGCTGATGTTCGCGGTATGGGCGCACGATCTGCTTACCGACAAGCGGTTGCATGCAACCACGGCCTGGGGCAGCGCTCTCTTCGTTGCCAGCTTCGTGGCGGGTACCGTGCTCCCCCGCACCGAAGCCGGTAAGACGTTCGTTGCTGCCATCAGCCTGCCTGGCGGCTAGCGCGGGTCAGGGTGCTCCAAGGGGGGCGCCGCCCGAGAGGTGGGACAGCTTCGGCATTGGTAGTGACGGTCCAGCGGACCTTCTCGCAGTTCTGTGTCACACCCCCAGGGTCTCGAGGTAGACCGCGCGTATCGCCTCGGTGTGACGTTGATAGTCCTCCAGGAGCTGCCGCCGAGAGCTGCCGGTCCACTGTGATTCGGAATAGCCGAGCGCCCGCGTCACCGAGTCCAGGTCACCTCGATCCTCGTCTAGGTTCGAGATCGATCGGTTCTCGACGATCCTGAGGCGGCTCGACAGTCGCTGGAGGAAGTCCCACCCTTCGCGCAGCCGTACGGTCGGTTCAGCGTCAATCAGCCCCAGCGCCTCGATCCGGCTCAGCTGCGTCTCGATTGACTCCGCGTCGAATAGCTGCGGGTATGCCACGCCGTTCCGCAGCTGGAAGTACTGGACGACATCCTCCACATCGAGGAGACCACCGCGACCCGTCTTCAGGTCGTACCGCCCGCGTCGCTCCTGCGCCAGCTCGCTCTCCATGCGCGAGCGGGCGTGACGGATCTCTGCGGCGATGTCAGCGCGGGCTGGCCGGCGGAGGATCTCTTGCCGGACTTCCTCGAAGCGCTCTCCTAGCGTCGGACTTCCGGCCACCGGGCGCGCCCGCAGGAGTGATTGCCATTCCCATACCGCGCTGGTTTCGTGATAGCTCCGAAACGAAGCGAGCGAGCTGACGAGCGTGCCCTGTCTCCCCGACGGACGGAGGCGCGCATCCACCTCGTAGCAGTTGCCCTCTGCCGTGCGCGTCTGCAGCGCCGCGAGGAGCCTCTGCGCGAGCCGCACCGAGAGTCCCTGCGCCTCGAGCAACGCCGCATCGTTGCCAGCTTCGATGTCGTAGAGAAAGATCACGTCGAGATCGCTGCCGTAGCTGAGCTCCCGACTGCCGAGCTTGCCCATACCCACGACCAGGAAATCCGCGCTCTGCGCCGCGGGAAACGAGTTCTCGCGTGAGGCTCGAACCTGGTTCTGGGCTAGTGCGAGGGCCCGCTCCAAGCACACCTCGGCGATCTCGGTGAGAGCCACCTCCGCCTCGCGCCGCGTGATCTTTGCGTCAAGGTCGAGCAGCGCCACGTTCACGACAGCTCGGTGGTAGAAGAAGCGCAGAGCAGCCAACTCCGCTGCAGCCGAGTCGAGGCGGCTTTGCTCGGCCAGCTGCGAGCGGATCTGCGCCGCGTCGTCTCGGAGGACGGACTTCAAAGGAAGCAGGGTGTCCGCATCCCGAAAGACCGCTTCGATCAGGTCCGGGTGCCGGGCGAAGAACATCGACAGGTACCTGGACGCGCCGAAGAGTCCCGCGAGTCGAGAAACCAGCTCGGGCCGATCGAGGAGCAAGCCATAGTAGAACGTACGCGTGCCGATCCCCTGGATGAAGCGATCAAGATTGTTCAGGGCGAGCTCGGGATCGGCCGCTGTGTCGATCTCTCGAGCGAAGCGCTGGGCGAGATCCTCGACCATTTCGCGCGTGGAGGGGATCGCCAGTAGGCGCGCGGCTCCCCGGGCAAAGAGCCGCAGGACACGATCGCTGCCCTGCTCCGAGAGGAGGAGGTCGAAGATCTCGCGCACGCGCTCGCGTCGGCTCTCGAGCTCCCTGTCGAAGGCGGCGAGGGCATCGGATCCTGCAAATCCGAGCGAGCGGGCGAGGCGCTCGCGCGCCTCTCGCTTGCTTGGAACGCGATGCGTCTGCCGCTCCTCTCGCATCTGCAGACGATTCTCGACGCGCCGCAGGAAGCGGTACGACGCGAGCAGCCCTTCCGCCTGCTCTCGCTCGAGCGCGCCACACGCTGCGAGCGATGTCAGCGCTTCCTGCGTCGAGCGCCCGCGTACCTGAGGAATGCGCCCGCCGTGCAGGAGCTGGAGCGCCTGCGCCACGAACTCGACCTCGCGTATTCCGCCTTGCCCCAGCTTGACGTCGAAATCTTCACCGCGGCGCTCCATCTCGCGTTCGATCCGCTGCTTCATCGACTTGATGCCCTCGACCCCCGCATAGTCCATCGCCGATCGGTAGAGCACCGGAGCGAGCGAGCGGATCACGTTCCATCCGAAGCGGAGATCCCCGGCGACGGGGCGAGCCTTCATCCAGGCGGCATGCTCCCAGGTCGCCGCCCAACCGTCGCAATAGGTCGCGAGCCAATCGCTCGGCACGACGAGCGGTCCCCTGGCGCCTTCGGGTCGCAGGCCGAGGTCGACTCTGTACAGGAATCCCTCCGGCGTCGGGCTGGCGACTCGCCGTCCGAACTGGTGCGCGAGGCGGGTGAAGTACTCCTGCGGCCTGAGCTCCGAGGGCCCGTCGCGCACACCCTCGGACACCGGCTCGGCCTCGAACACGTAGACGAGATCGACGTCGGAGGAATAGTTCAGCTCCTCCGAACCGAGCTTTCCAAGCCCGAGCACGCAGAACCGGGGGAAGACCTCCGCACCATCGGCGCCCTGCCAGCGCGGCGGTCCCAGCCGTCTGGCGAGGCTGACCGCTGCGAACTCCAGCGCACGCGAGAGCAGAGCGTCCGCGAGGTGCGAAAGCTCTGCCAGCGTCTCGCCCACTGCCTCCTGCGACACAAGGTCGTCCGATCCGTCGCGCAGGGTGATCCTGGCCAGCTCGAGGTACTTGTAGCGTCGGAGCGCGCCGTCTTCCTCTTCGGGAGCGACTCCTGTAAGCGCCTCGGCGAGGCCCGTCTCGTAGTCGGCGGACGAACGCGCCGCACTCAAGTCGTCTTCAACGAGCGTGAATAGCCAGTCCGGGTAGCGGACCAGGTAGCGGACGAGAAAGGGTGCCATGCCGCTCGGGACGGTCACCGCTCGCACCAACTCGGCCCGGTTGCGTTGCCAGGCGCGGGCCAAGCGCGAGGGATCCGCCTCGGCCGCGGCGCGCAGTACCTCGCCCGCCCGCTGGAGCGCTGCGGGAGGCTCCGGTCCGGCCGTGCACGCCGCACCGACCGCCGCTGACAGGCCGGTCAGCTCAAGCCGTTCTTCGACCTCCCTGATCGCCGAGCGCTCCATCTCGCAAGCCTAGAAACTCGGAGGGCAAAGAGAAAGCACCGAAAAATCGGGCCAGCGGTGTAAGAGCCCTCCGTAAGGGTCCCCGCGCCAACCAATCAGCTGCCCGTCCGTACGCGCGAAGGCGTGAGCGTGAGCAGGCAGAAGGCGGCGGAGTTCTTCCGCCAGCCCTCCAGCTCTCTGGCTCGAGCGGGGTCGTTCATGTCCCAGTACCTAGGTGCCAGCCGCTCCCCCAGGGCGAACCCGCCCTCGTCGCTGATCGCGATCACGCCGTCAAACGCGACCCACGCTTCCGGCTCGCTAACGTGATTCACGACGAGGAGGGATGCCCGGGGGTCTGCCGTGAGGCGCCTCACTTTCGGAGAGTCGGCAAAGGAGAACATGCGGACGACATGGCCGTCCCATTCGAACCAGACCGGCACAGAAATGGGTAAGTCATCTCTGCTCAGAGTGCTGAGAATTCCGAGGCGCGTCTCCTTCAAGAACGCCTGTCGTTCCTGTTCATTCATCCTGCACCTGAGTGTGCTGCTCGAGGGGCGGCACGGTCGCGCGTTCCCGTCATGGGTCAGGGGATCCCAACGATCTCTCGGCCGATGAGCATGGTGGCCGCTTCCACATAGCGTCCGAAGCCATCGTCCTCGAGCTTCTCGGCATGAGCGCGTGAGGCGTCGGCGCTCTCGTACCAAAGCTCCGCCATGCCCGCGAAGTCCGGCTCGCTTTGTCCTTGCGTCGCGAACGAGAGCGCATAGCGCAGGCCACCTGCCGTGGACCGCAGCTCTCCCGCCACGTTCGGTGCGTGTACGTCCAACCAGTGCTGGTAGAGCTCCTGGCCGTCGATGTCGGCCTTCGCCCTGACCAGGGCCGTCAACTTGAGCGCCTCCCCGGGCCTGGGACCGTCGACGATCACGTGCTCCTCGCACTCCAGCTTGGTGTACGGCGTCTGCACGCGGTCGAGGAAGCCGTCCCGGCGGACGGCCTCGGGGCTGCCCTCGCCCAGCATGTAGCGGCCGCGCTCCGCGTCCGCGTACCAGAGCACCGCCATCCCGTCGAAGGGAGCCTCGTCCCTCTGGTCGAAGAAGGTCACGCGGTAGTGGTCCGGACGCAGGTGCTCGGCGACGCCGGGTAGGTGGATCTCTTGCCAGTGGCGGACCAGCTCGTCGTGTGTGACGTGGTCGGCGCGTTTCACGAGAAAGACGAACTTCAGCATGGCTTATGCCTCCGTCAGGCGCCGTCGAGCGCCCTGAGCATGCGTTTCAGGGCAACCCGCCGATACGCAGCATCGATCAGCTCCTCGACCTCTTCCCAATCCACCGCTCCGTTGAACACGACTGTCGTCCAGCCGTGTTGCCCAAGGTGGCGGGTGGGCGAGAAGCGCGGGTCCTCAACGAGAAGCGTCTGATCCATGATGGACAGGTTGAAGGCTGCCCCCGAGCGGCCGGCGTCGGCGCCGTAGATGCAGAAAGACTTCTTCCCCGCCTTCCACCACGGCCCGCCGAACTGCTCGACCTCGACGGCCTCCGGGTAGCGCAGACAGAGCTTGCGCAGGCGCGCAACGTGAGACTTGACGGTCTTTCGCGGGCGGGTGGTCCATCTGGGGCCAAGTATAGTCCAGCCCCTGATCCGCCTTTCGAGCCTTTCCGGTCTGGACGAGACGAGATCCGATCACGAGGACGGTCCATCCGTACGCCTGGGGCGACGACTCAGCAGCCTATCGCGGGCGGACTCGTGGTGGCGTTTGGGGGGAGATTCTGCTTGACCCACCTCTCAGATCCCGCCACTCTGGTGTTTATAAAGAAATAGCTTTATAAAGAGCCTCTCCAATGAGCCAACCGGACTTCGTGCGCGTGGCCACGTTGAGCGAGCTCCGGGCGCATGGTGTCGTGACCGTGCGCACGGGGCGGCAGCGGGTCGCCGTCTACGCGGATGGAGCGGATGTGTGGGCGGTAGACAACCGCTGCCCGCACATGGGCTTTCCTCTGGACCAGGGAACGGTGCGGGATGGAATCCTCACCTGTCACTGGCATCAGGCCCGTTTCGACCTGCGCAGCGGCTGCACCTTCGACCTCTGGGCCGATGACGTGCCGCGTTTCGAGACGCGGATCGAGGGAGACGATGTGTACGTCGCGCGCGAGCCGCTGCATCGGCGTGACGCCACGTATCACCGGCGTCGCCTGCGCTTGGGGATGGAGCAGAACATCCCGCTCGTGCAGGCCAAGAGCCTGCTGAACCTTCTCGGCTCCGGCGTGGACCTGGCCGGGATCGCGGGCGAAGTCACGATCTATGCGAGTGCCAATCTGAACAGCTGGACGGAGGGGATGGTTCGGCTGACCTGCGTCGCGAACCTGTATCCCGACCTGACGCCGGAGACGGCCTACCAGGCGCTCCTGTATGCGATCCGGCAGGTCGCGGCCGAGACGAGCGACTCCGTCCCGAGACGCGAGCGCGAGCCACTAGACGCGGACGATCACCCAGCCGATGCCCTGAAGGGGTGGCTGCGTCAGTGGGTCGCGACGCGACACCGGGACGGCGCGGAGCGCACGGTCCTGACGGCGCTGCGCAGCCTGTCGCACGCTGAGCTCGCAGACCTCGGCTTTGGGGCGGCCTGCGAGCGGCTCTATGCGGAAGGTGGCCACCTCTTCGACGCCTGGAACAAGTCCTTCGAGCTGATCGAGCTCTTGGGCTGGGAGCGCGCCCCGGAGCTGCTGCCCCTGCTCATGCAGAGGCTCAGCGCCGCCCGGGGGGAGGAGGAGAGCACCGACTGGCATCACCCCATCGAGATCGTCGAGCCGCTAAGAGAAGCGCAGCGCTTGCTTCCGGAGCTGATGCATCAGGCCCAGGGCAAGACGTGGGCAGAGCCGGAGGATCTGGTCAAGACCCTGCTCGGCGACGATCCACTCGCAATCATCCGCAGCCTGATGGACGCGCTGCGGGGGGGAGCCGCGCCGAAGCTGCTCGCGCGGCGCGGGGCCTACGCTGCGGCCCTGCGCCTCGCCCGCTTCGCGACATCCAACGAGGTGACCGACTGGTTCAATCCGCAGCACACCTTCATCCACGCCAACGCCGTTCACCAGGCGATTCTGCGCAGCCCGACACCAGACGTGGTGCGCGCGATTCTGCAGGCCGCGATCGCGGTCTATACGGATCGCTTTCTCAACGTTCCGCCAGCGAGACTGCCCGGCCTGGGGGGCGAGCTCGACAAGCTACCAGAGAGTGCCAAGGAGCTGCAGGAGTCACTGTTGACCCATCTCAATCGCAGGGGAGAGATCGAGACCACCGCCCGACTGGTAGCGCGCTACGTCAGACTGGGACACCCTCTGGCCAAGCTGGTGGACACGCTCACCTTCGCGACCGTGCGCGAAGACCTCGACTTCCACTCTCTTCAGGTGCTGGAGGCAGGAGCCAGGCAAGCGCGCGCGTGGAACGGCGGCCCCGAGGCAGAGCACATCCTGGTCGGCGTGATGAGGAACCTCGCCGCCCACTGCCCGACCCGACGAGCGGGCCAGCAAACCGCCTCCATCGCCCTCCGCCTCCACCGCGGAGACAAGATGTACGAGGGCCAGGCTGAGACTAGCCGCAACGGAAAGCCGGAACCTGGGGACGGTCCTTAATCGGAACTTTTCCAAAAAAGCGTCCCCTGGTCCCGGTTCGAGAAAGTTCCGATTAAGGACCGTCCCCAAGTTCTGTCCGGAAGGCCTCGATTACGTCGTCGGGGGCCTGGACGAGCTCGATCAGCACCCCTTCGCCGCTCATGGGGAACTCGTCGTTCGCGATCGGGTGCACGAAGCAGACGTCGTGGCCTGACGCGCCCTTGCGGATGCCGCCGGGGGTAAAGCGCATACCCTGCTCCTCGAGCCAGCGAACCGCCGCAGGGAGGTTGTCGATCCAGAGCCCGACGTGGTTGAGCGCCGGTGTGCTCACGCGCGGCCGGGCGTCGGGATCGATCGGCTGCATCAGGTCGACCTCCACTTGAAAGGGACCGGAGCCCAGCGTGGCGATGTCCTCGTCGACGTTCTCCGACTCGCTTTTGAAGCTCCCACTTTGTTTCAGCCCCAGCAGCTCCACCCAGAGACGCCGCAGCTTCGACTTGTCGTTGGCGCCGATCGCGATCTGCTGCAGCCCCAGCACGGAGAAGGGTCGCTCGCTCACGGACACTCCCTCATGGTTGTCCCCATGCTCAGGGTATCCGGAGCCTGCTGCCGTTTCGAGCGGACGACCGCCTCCGCGATCTCGTAGAGCAGCGCCTCGGTCTCCTCCCAGCCGATGCAGGCGTCGGTAATCGACACGCCGAACTCGAGCTTCTTGTGGCGCACCCAGTCCTGGCGACCCGGGCGCAAATGGCTCTCCAGCAGGATCCCCAGGATCGGAGCATCTCCGCGGTCGCGTACCTGCCCGAGGATCGCCCGGCAGACGCCTGCCTGGCGCCGCGGGTCAAAGCTGGAGTTGTCGTGGGAGCAGTCGACCAACACCGGTCGCGCCGGTCGGGAGTCCGAAAGGAGTGCGACGGCGCTTGCGACGTTCTCCGGGGAGAAGTTGGTGCGGCCGGCACCCCCGCGCAGGACGAGGTGCGCGTCCGGATTCCCGGGTGTGCACAGCTGCGCAGCTCTTCCGTGCGGGTCCAGTCCGAAGCAGCTATGCGGTCGACGCGCCGCAACGACCCCGTTGCAGGCGACGCTCAGCACGCCCGAGGTCCCATTCTTGAAGCCCACCGGCATGGGCAGTCCGCTGGCCAGCTCACGGTGGGTCTGGCTCTCCGACGTGCGCGCGCCAATGGCGGCCCAGCTGAGCAGGTCGCCTATGTAGTGTGGGGTCATCGGATCGAGGATCTCGCTGGCGCAGGGCAGCCCGAGCTCGTTGATCTCGAGCAGCAGCCGCCGGCTGCGCTCGAGGCCGAGAGCGAGGTCACACGAGCCATCGAGGTCGGGATCGTTGACCAGGCCCTTCCAACCCAGCGCCGTCCGCGGCTTCTCCACGTATGTGCGCATGGCGATCGCCAGCACATCGCTCGTCTCACGTGCCAGCCTCTTCAGCCGCTGGGCGTAGGTCAGGGCAGCTTCAGGATCGTGGAGCGAGCAGGGGCCAGCAATCACGACGAAGCGAGCGTCGCGGCCGTGGAGGACATCCGCGATCGCGCGCCGGCCAGACTTGACTACAGCTCGAGCGGCACTCCCTCTGGGGAGCCTGGTCTTCAGCTGTGCGGGCGAAGGCAGGGGGGAGGGGCCCGTGGCATCCGTTTGTTCGAGCATCGAGAGCTTCCTTCGCTGGCTGATTCCGGCATGGCCGGGCAAGAAAAAAACGCCCCGAGAAGCTCTTCTCGGGGCGTGAAAGGTCTACCTGCTGATGGGTTCTACTCGATCGCGCAGGTCCCTCGTGCCCCGCTGGTAAACCAGCGGTAGTAGGAAAAGGCGAACGAGTTCGAGTCCGGTCGACGCACGAACTCTGTTTACCGTAGCCAGGGAGCCCGGGTCAAGCTCGATACGGCCAGGCGGCCGCAATCCCCTCGCTACACTAGACTGCCCGCGAGGGCAGGGGAGCGGCGAGATGGCGCGGCAGGCCACGGACACCCCGATGATGAAGCAGTACCGGAGCCTCAAGCAGCAGGCCGGGGAGGCGCTGCTGTTTTTTCGGATGGGAGACTTCTACGAGCTGTTCGGCGCGGACGCGGAGGAGGCGGCTCCGCTGCTTGACCTCGTCCTGACCTCTCGAGACAAGGACGCACCGAATCCGACGCCGATGTGCGGCCTGCCCTTCCACGCGCTAGAGGGCTACGTGCGCAAGGTTCTCAAGGCGGGGAGATCGGTCGCGATTGCGGAGCAGGTCGAGGACCCGCGTCACTCCCAAGGCCTGGTGAAGCGAGAGATCGTCGAGGTTGCCACCCCGGGCCTCGTTTCCAATCCGGAACGCCTGGAGGGAGCGGGCCCAAACTATCTCGCTGCTGTGATCTCGGATCCGGGAGGCTTCGGCCTGGCCTATCTCGACGTGTCGACGGGCGAGTTCGCGGCGGCGCACACCCCAGAGCGCGGGGTGCACGACGCCGAGCTCGACCGCATCGGACCGCGCGAGATCGTGGCCCGGGGAGCGGAGAAGGACTTACCGCCGGAGCTCCGGGTACGCCGCGTGCCCGACTCCGACTTCGTTCCTGCCTCTGTAATGCAACGCATCGGGCGCCTGCCCGAGGGACTTCGCGATGACGATACCTCGCTCGCCGCCCGTGCGGCCGCGGCGCTCTGGGCCACCGTGGGCACCCTGCAACCGGGCGCACTCGACCAGGTCGGCGCGCTACGCCGGTACGAGCCGGGCGACCGGCTGCTGCTCGACGCGTCGACGCGCCGTCACCTGGAGCTGTTCCGCAACATGCGCGACGGTGGGCGCGGGGGGACGCTGTTCGAGCTGCTCGACCAGACGCGGACGCCGCTCGGCGGGCGCAGGCTCGAGCGCTGGCTCGGGGAGCCCCTGATCGACCTGGACGCGATCCGCGCGCGCCAGCAGTGCGTGGAGGAGTGGCTCGAGCCCGACAGTCGCCGTGCCGCGCTGGCGGCCGCGCTGAGTCGCGTTGGGGATCTCGACCGCACCCTGACTCGGGCCTGCCAGGCGGTCTCCGGTCCCGCAGTGCTCGCGCGGCTGCGCGCGGGCTTGTCGGGCGTTGCGGCCGTTAACGAGGTCGTACCGCTCACGGACGCCCTCTGCGAGCTGCGCTCGGAGCTCGAGCGCGTGATCGTCGAGAGCCCCCCGACAGCTCCGCGCGGCGAGCCCCATACCGGCTACATCCGCACGGGCATAGACGCGGAGCTCGACAGCGTGCGCAAGGAGACGCGGGAGGGAGACGAGTTCCTCTCGCGGCTCGAGACCCGCGAGCGAAAGCGGCTCGGGATTCCGTCACTCAAAGTCAAGTACAACCGGGTCTTTGGCTACTCGATCCAGGTGACGCGTAGCCACCTGCACAAAGTCCCCGACGAGTACAAGCGCAAGCAGACCGTCGTGAACGGCGAGCGCTTCACGACGGAAGAGCTCGAGCGCTGGGAGGGAGTCGTGCTCCGCTCGCGCGAGCGCGCAGCGGCCCTCGAGGCTCGCGTGCTGGCGGACGTGCGCGCAATCGTTCTCCGCGATGTCGAGCGCGTGCGCCAGGTCGCGGACGCCATTGCCGAGCTCGACGTAGCGCAGTCTCTCGCGCAGGTGGCGCGTGAGGGCGACTACGTGCGGCCCGAGCTCGACGACTCCCTCGGCATCGAGATCGAGGGCGGTCGGCACCCGGTCGTCGAGCGCTTCACGCCAGACGGGTTCATTCCAAACGACGTCGTCCTCGAGCCGCGGCATGCCCGCGTCCTGATCCTGACGGGGCCCAACATGTCTGGGAAGTCGACCTTCCTGCGTCAGGTCGCGCTGATCACCCTGCTAGCCCAAATGGGCGCCTTCGTTCCGGTGCGGCGTGCCCGCGTCGGGGTGGCGGATCGGATCTTCACGCGCGTCGGCGCCTCCGACTCGATCGTCACGGGGGAGAGCACCTTCATGATGGAGATGCGCGAGACGGCCACGATTCTCGCTCAGGCCAGCCCCCGCAGTCTCGTGATACTAGACGAGATCGGCCGCGGCACGTCGACTTTCGATGGTCTTTCGATCGCCTGGGCCGTAGCGGAGTACCTGCACGATGCTCCGGGCTTGCGCTCCCGGGTGTTGTTCGCGACCCACTATCACGAGCTGGCGGACCTGGCGCACACGAAAGAAGCGGTGAAGACGTTTCATTTTGCGTGTGCGGAGCGAGACGGTGAGATCCTCTTCCTGAGGCGCATGGAGCCGGGTGCCGCCAGTCGCAGCTATGGGATCGAAGTGGCGCGTGTGGCAGGTCTCCCGCCAAAAGCGATCCACCGCGCGCGGGAGATCCTCGCGAATCTCGAAAGGGGAGAGTTTGACGATCGCGGCACACCGCGGCTGGCCCGCGAGGCGCGAGATGCGCCAGCCCAGCTCCAGCTCTTCTCGGGGGCTCCGGATCCGCTGCGGACTGCCCTCCGTTCGGTGGACACAGACGAGATGACGCCGCTCGAAGCCCTCGTAGAGCTCGAGCGCCTGCGGCGACTCGCGGAGGAGGGCGAATGAGCTCCGCCGCTCGTTTCGGTCTGCTCGCACTTCTGGCCGTCGCCTGTCTCGCCGCCGGAAATCGCCCGCCGGGACTCGGGGACGTCACCGACATCCGAGTCCACCCCCACGCCGGCTATACGCGCATCACGGTCGAGCTGTCCCGGCAGGTGCCATACCAGACCCACGAGATCGAGAACCCGCCCAGGCTCTACATCGACATCGAGGGCACGTGGCTCGGCAAGGAGCTGCGCGAGCCGCGTAGCGTACGGTCCACCGCGCCCGTGCGCCTCGTTCGCGGTGGCCAGAACACGCTCCGTCGAGCGCGCGTGGTGCTGGAGCTGTCCGGGGACGACAACGGCTACCGCACCTTCCAGCTCGAGAATCCTTTCCGCATCGTGACCGACGTCTACACGGGCGCCTCCCTCCCTCCTACCGTCGCAACCGGGGAGGACTTCGACGAGCGGCCGGTGCGCCGCGTGGTGATCGACCCGGGACATGGCGGCAAGGACCCCGGCGCGACACGAGGCCGTCTGCGTGAGAAGGACGTGGTACTGCGCATCTCCAAGGAGCTGCGTACGCGCCTGAAGAAATACGGCTTCGAGGTGTACATGACCCGTGACTCGGACGTCTTTCTCCCGGTGGCGGCGCGACCAGCGCGGGCGAACCGCACACAGGCTGATCTTTTCATCTCGATACACGCCAACGCCTCGCCGAATCGGAGGACGCAGGGCGTGGAGACGTACCTGCTCGACACCCGTTACGATCGCCAGACCGCGCGCGTAGCGGCACGCGAGAATGGCACCACGATCGCCAAGCTCAGCGACCTGGACCTGATAAAGGCGTCGCTGCGGCTCGGCTATACCGAACGCTACGCCGCGCGGCTTGCAGAAGACGTGCAGACGCGTCTGGTGAAGCGCCTGCGGAACGACCACCGCGCTACGGGAGATCTCGGCGTCAAGCGCGGTCCTTTCCTCGTGCTGTTTCAGGCGGACATGCCCGCGATTCTGGTGGAGGTGGGCTTCGTCACGAACAAGAGTGAGGCCAAGCGTCTCAAGACGCGGGCATTCGCTCGGGCCGTCGCGGATGGAATCGCTGGCGCGGTGGTCCGATACAGAGACCGACACGCTCGCATGGTGGCAGGGCGCTGACCGTGCAGCCCGTTTGCGATGACTTCTTCGAGGCTGTGGCCCCGGTCCCGGAGACGACTTCTCTTCACCTGAATCCCTTCGTCCGCAGCTACCTCGACGCCGTTCGTACCTACCTACTCGAGCTCCACGACGACGGTGCCCCGGCGCGCCGCGTGAACGAGGAGCACGCAGACCTCGTCGATCGTCTGGTCCGCAAGCTGTTCCGCCTGGCTGAGGATCGCTACTTCGAGCACTTTCCGCGGCTCGACTTCCGTCTCTCCGTGATCGCTGTCGGCGGCTATGGCCGGCGCGAGCTCTCGCTGGGCTCCGACATCGACCTGCTCTTCATCTTCCCCGGCAAGATCAACCCGTACGTCGAGACGCTTACGGAGGTGATCACGCATCGCCTGTGGGACGCGCGGCTCACCGTTGGTGTTGCGGCCCGCACCATCCAGGACTGCATGCGAGTCGGGCGCGAGGATCTGTCGACGCTGACGTCGTTTCTGGATGCCCGCTTCCTGATCGGCGATCCGGGGCTCCACGCGGAGCTGGAGCGCGAGGTCCGCGACCACCTGAAGAAGCACGCGACAAGCTTCGTCGATGGCAAGCTCGAAGAGATGCGAAAGAGACACGAGCGCTTCGGCGAATCCGTCTACCTGTTGCAGCCGAACCTCCGCGAGAGCGTTGGAGCTCTCCGCGACTTCCACACCGCCATGTGGATGGCGCGCGTGTCCCAGTGGGAGGTCCGGCGGCCGGAGCACCTGCTCCTGCACAGCTTCCTCGACGCCGAGGAGCTCGAGGAGCTGCTTGGAGCACTCGACTTCTTGTGGCGCGCGCGCAACGAGCTCCACCGGAGCGGTCGGAAGGACGACAGGCTCCACTTCGCTGCGCAGGAGCCCCTGGCAGAGCATCTCGGCTACGAGGGTGAAGATGGCGCCTTCCCGATCGAAGAGCTCATGCGCTCCTACTACATCCACGCGCGCAGCGTGGCGCGCCTGAGCCGTCGCGTGATCGACGACGCGCGCAATTCCGAACGTCTGCGCCGCACCTCCACCCAGCGTGGCTCTCACGCGCTCGCCGAAGGCTTTGCGCTCGTCGACGGCCGTCTGGAGATCCCGAGTGCCTCCTTGCTCGAGGAGCGTCCGGTGCGCCTGCTCTCGGTGTTCGCGATCGCGCAGCACCACGATGTGGAGCTCTCCGCGCGCGCACAACGGCTCGTTCGCCAGCACCTGCAGCTGGTAGACGACGCGTTCCGAAAGGATCCCGAAGCCGCCACGCTGTTTCGTCAGCTGCTGCAGTCTCCGACGCGCGTCTACCGGACGCTCGCGGTCATGGACGAGCTGGGTCTGCTCGGAGCTTACCTGCCAGAGTTCGGTCGGCTCGGGGGCTTGTGGCAGCAGGACATGTACCACACGTACACGGTCGATGTGCACTCGCTCTTTCTCATCGAGCAGCTTCGACGCCTTCGCAAGGGGGACATGCGCGAAGAGCTCCCGTTTCCGACGGCTCTCGTCCGCGAGGTTGAGGCGCCGGAGATCATCTACCTGGGCTGCATGATCCACGACATCGGCAAGGGACTTGGCGGTGGACACTCCGAAAGGGGCGCGGCGATGGTCCCCGGCATTGCCCAGCGTCTCGGCTTGAGCGAAGACGAGCAGGACAGGGTGGAGTTCATCGTTCGCGAGCACCTGACGATGAGCGAGATGGCAGAGCGCCGCGACGTCCACGACTCTCGCGTCATCCTCAATCTGGCGAACCTGTGCGGAAGCCGCGAGCGGCTGCGCAGCCTCTACCTGGTGACGATCGCGGACATCCGCAGCGTTTCCCCCGAAGCCTGGACCGCCTGGAAGGGAAACCTGCTGGAGGCGCTCTACCGCAACGCTGCGGAGTGGCTAGAAGCCGGCGGCGAGGGGCCCGACGCCACCCGCGCTTATCTCGAGCGCGCTATGCGGCGCGCGGACGAGGCACGGCGGCACTTGGCGGATCGGCTGGTGAAGGGCGGCGCGAGTCGTCCGAGCGTCGAGAGCTTCCTCGACGTGGTCCCGCCACGCTTCTTTCTCGACCATAGTCCGAGCCAGCTGCTGTCGCAGCTGGGCTCTGCTCTGGCGTTTGTCGCTTCCGACGACCTCGTCGGGGTGTACCCCTTCCACCCCGATCACGACGAGCCGGAGTTCTGGGGCATCTGTGTGATTGCGCGCGATCGCCCGGGACTGTTTTCGCAGGTGACGGGCGTGCTCACGGCCTGCGGGCACAACATCCTGGCCGCGCACGTCTACACGACGCGCAGCGGGCTTGCGATCGAGATCTACCAGCTGGACCCGATCGCCGGCGGCGCGGAGGAAGAGGAGCTCGAGGTGGAACGGATCCAGACGCGGCTCCACGGGCTGCTCTCCGGCGTCCGAGACGTTGGCACCCACACGGCACGACCCAGCGCGCGGCGCCCCCGTAGTCTGAGGGCGCCGCCGCCGAGCGTTCGCATCGCGAACCAGGACTCGGACTTCTACACGATCATCGACGTGTCCACGAACGACCGCCCCGCACTCCTCTTCGACATCACGCGCAGCCTCTCGGACCTCGGTCTGGAGATCGTCATGTCCCGGGCGGCCATCCGAGCGAACCGCGTCACGGACACCTTCTACATCACCGACGCCGGCCACAAGGTCACCGATCCCGAGCGCCAGCAAGAGATCGAAGCCAGCGTCCTCCAAGCCATCCAGGCGGGCCGCGTCTAGCCTGTCCTCCTTTTCGATCCTGGAAATCTAGCGGCCGGTGAACTTTGCTTCGCGGCGTTCGAGGAATGAGGCGACGCCTTCCCTGTGGTCGTCGGAGCCGAAGCACTCCTGGAGTGCGGTGGCGTGGTGGCCGAGGTGCTCGTCCAGTCCGCGCTCCATCCCAGCATAGAGCAGGTCCTTGATGCGGCGCTGCGAGAAGGGCGAGCCTTGGAGGAAGCGACTCGCCTCCGCTCGCGCCGCGTTCGCAAGCTCCTCGGGCGGGACGACGCGGGAGACGTAGCCCAGAGCCAGCGCTTCCTCCGCCGAGAGAAAGTCGCCCGAGTAGAGCAGGCGTAGCGCAGCGGTCGGACCGATCAAGCGGGGCAGCAGCCAGGTTCCCGCTCCGGTGTCCGGGACGAGCCCACGATGCACGAAGTTCCAGGCAAAGCGCGCCCGCGTCGACGCGATGCGTACGTCGCACTGACTCGTGAACTCGGCGCCCATGCCGACGGCCGCGCCGTCTACCGCCGCAATGACGGGCTTGGGGCACTGCACGAGCGGCCACCACTTGCGACTCGCCGGTGAGCTGCCACGCTCCCCCCGCTGGTTGCCCGGACGTCGAGCCAGGTCCGACAGGTCCGTGCCCGCGCAGAACGACCCACCGCTCCCGGTCACGATCACGGCGCGTGCCGCCTCGTCTCCTCCGGCACGCTCGACCGCTTCAAGGAAGCCGTCGAGCATGGCATATGTCATGGCGTTGCGCTTCTCTGGCCGGTTGATGGTGATGAGGGCGACCTCGGCTTCCACCTCGTACAGAATCGTGTCGCTCACAATAAGGTGCTCCTCGTGCCGTGCGACGGCGCTCTCCGCCAGCAGCATACACAAGGGTAGAGAGCGGGTGGCGAGGGCCGGTCGGGCGGTGATACACATTCGCGCTGGGGGTTTTCTGTGAGGCTCGACGCTGCGATCGATGCGTTCCTGGCTCATTTGGCCGTGGAGCGCGGCTTGTCGCCAGCCACCGTGGAGGCCTACGGGCGCGACCTCGCGAGCTTTGCGGACAGCGTCGGCGGGGGCGTGATCGAAAGTGTCAGCGCGTCCTCGCTGCGCGGCCATCTCGACGCCCTCGAGGCTCGTGGCTGCGCTGCGTCAACGCGGTCCCGGGCTCTCTCGGCCATCTCTGGGCTGTTCGCCTACCTGCGCAGCGAGGGCCGGCTCGACACGGATCCGCTCGGGGACGTGTCGCGACCGAAACGCGCGCGCAGGGTCCCGAAGGTCCTGAGCCTCGCAGAAGTCACCGCTCTCGTGGAAGTGCCCGATGAGTCCTCGCTCGGTATCCGGGATCGAGCGATACTCGAGGTGCTCTACGCGGCGGGCCTCAGAGTATCGGAGCTCACGTCGCTCCGGCTCGCCGATCTTCATCTCGACTCGCACTGCTGCACGGTGCAGGGGAAGGGCCGCCGCGAGCGACTTGCGCTGCTCGGCGAGCCCGCCGTCAGCTGGCTCTCACGCTACCTAGAGGAAGTGCGTCCACGCTGGGTGCGGGGAACTGGACCACCGGAGGTGTTCGTCTCACGGCGCCGAGCTGCGCTCACGCGCCAGGCGGTCTGGTACCGTATTCGCCACTACGGGCAGCTGCTCGGTATCGCTCACAAGCTGACGCCCCATGTCTTGCGGCATTCGTTTGCCACCCACCTGCTGGAGGGCGGCGCCGACCTGCGCTCGGTGCAGGAGATGCTGGGTCACGCGGATATTGGGACGACGGAGATCTACACGCATGTCAGCCGGGCGCGCCTCCGCGAGCTGGTGGAGCGCCGCCATCCTCGCGGCGGCTCCAGCCAATGAAGGAGCTGCGCGCCGCGCCTCTGCGGCGACTCCTCTTCCGCGCGCTGGGAACCCGGGGCGACCCATTGCGCATCGTGGTGGAGGAGTCGCGGCGCCTGGGTGTGCGCGTGTTCCTGGTGGGGGGGCCTGTTCGCGATCTGCTGCTCGACCTGCCCGTACAGGACGTGGATGTGCTGCTGTCGGACCGCCTGGAGCAGATCGCCGATGCGTGCGCCCAACGCCTCTCGGCCCGCGTCCGGCACCACTCCCGCTTTCTGACCGCCACGCTCCAGGGGCCCGACTTCAGAATCGATCTCTCCCGAGCCCGCACCGAGGTCTACAGGAGTCCCGGGGCTCTGCCAAGAGTGCGCCCCGCGGAGCTCGAGGAGGACTTCGCGCGGCGAGACTTCACCGTGAACGCGATGGCACTGCCTCTCGACGCACGTTCCGGAGGCGCACTCCTCGACATCCATGCTGGTCTGGCCGATCTCGACGCCCGCCGCCTACGCGTGCTGCACCAGGCGAGCTTCAAGGACGACCCGACCCGCCTGTATAGGGCTGCGCGCTACGCCGCGCGTCTGAGCTTTCTTCTCGACCGGGAGACCGCGGCCCTCGCGCGGAGCGCCGTGCGACACGGCTCGGTCGCCGCGCTCTCGACTGCCCGTGTCCTTCACGAGCTCGAGCGCCTGCTGGACGAGAGGGCCAGCGCGAAGGCGCTCGTACAAACGCAACGCCTCGGGCTTCTCGAGGCCGTCGTGCCTGGCTGGGAGCTCGCCGGCGCCGGCAGCCGCGCGCTGCGCCGCCTCGATCGCGTGAAGGATCGCCCCCCGTGGTCCGAGGCCGCAGTGGACCGAGTGGTCCGAGCGTGCGGCCTGCGCCTCCTGCTGATCGGGCAGACGAAGACACTTCGCTCGCGCGTGCTCGAGCGCCTCGGGATTGTGGGAGGCGCGGCTCAGCGGATCGAACAGGACCTCGCGGCGCAGCCGAGCTTGCTGCGCGCTCTCGCCCGGGCGCACAGCCCCGGCCGGATCGACGCGACACTGTCCGGTATCGGGGAGCCAGCCCTCCTGATGCTCTTCTGCAGCGTGCCGAGCGCGAGCCAGCGGCGCGTTGTGCGCTACGCTCGCAGCCTGCGCCACGTGCGGGGCGCCTTTGATGGCCACCGCGTGCGCGCCCTGGGGGCTCGGGGCCCGCTCGTCGGCAAGCTGCTGCGGGCAGCGAGACGACGCACGCTCGACGGCCATACCGTGGGCGAGGCCTGGGCTCGCCGTTGGTTGGCTCGTCAGCGACAGATTGGGTAGTCTGCCGCCGACGTAGCCCCGTTTGGTCTAGTGTGATCAGAACTGCCGACAGCTCAGGCGAAGCCGTCTCTGCAGCTGGGCGCGGCTGCGCAGTCAACCTGCCCGCGTTCGAAGGGCCCCTCGATCTGCTGCTGCACTTGATCCGCAGCAACGAAGTCGACATTGCCGATATCCCGATCGCGCTGATCTCGGAGCAGTATCTCGAATACCTCGAGCTAATGCGCGAGCTCGACATCAACCTGGCCGCCGACTACCTCCTGATGGCCGCTACGCTCGCGCACATCAAGTCGCGCATGCTCCTGCCGCCGACTCCGGGGGACGAGGACGAGGAAGAAGGCGGCGATCCAAGAGCGGAGCTGGCGAGACGGCTGGCCGAGTACGCTGTCTTCAAGCAGGTAGCCACCGAATTCGATCGGCGTCCGCTTCTGGGGCGGGACGTCTTCACGTCTCTGGGAGACGTCGCGGGGCTCCAGCAGGTGGAGCCGCGCCTGCATGTCAGCCTGTTTGCTCTCGTGGAGGCCATGCGCCGCGTACTGGAGAATCTCCCCGAAGAGGAGCAACCTCATCAGGTCGCGCTGGAGCGGATCACGTTGCGGGAGCGGATGGTCGCGATCATGGATCAGCTCCGCACCTGCGCGACGGATTCCGTGCACTTTGAAGACCTGCTGCACGACGCCGAGCTCACGCGACACAGGATTGTGATGACCTTCCTCGCAATCCTCGAGCTGGCAAAGATACAGGCGTTGCAGCTGTTCCAGAACGTCGGTGCGGGCGGCATGCCCACCGGTCCCGTGCGGGTGCGCACGGCCGTTGATACCGCGCCAGACGCGAGCCAGATCGAGGCAGCCGGCGAAGAGGTCGAACGCGCCTGGGCCGCCGATAGGGAGAGGGCCCGCAAAGGGGCCTCGACGGGAGGGTCCCCCGTGGAGTCTGAGGAAGAGTAGGAGGGTCGCTTGGAACGGGACGGCGAGAGCATTGCGAACGCGATCGAAGCGTTGATCTTTGCGGGCGATCGACCCTCGACGACGGCAAGGCTCCGCAAGGTGTTCCCGAAGCTCTCCGGAGCCGAGCTGGGCCGGATCGTAGCTTCCATCAACACGACGCTCCTGGACCAGGACCGTCCGTACGAGATTGTCGAGGTGAATGGCGGTTATCAGTTTCGGACCCGCCCCGAGTACGCCGCCGCGATTCGAGCTGCAAGTCCGGAGCGAAGGGTGCGCCTCTCGCGCGCGGCGCTCGAGACGCTCGCGGTCGTCGCGTACCGGCAACCGCTCACGCGCGCGGAGCTCGAGGAGCTGCGCTGCGTGGATTGCGGAGCCGTGCTCAGGACCCTGCTCGAACGAGACCTGGTGCGCATCGTTGGACGCAGAGACGTTCCGGGTCGCCCGAGCCTGTATGGCTCGACCTCGCACTTCCTGGAAGCCTTCTGTCTGCGCTCGCTTCGGGACCTCCCGGATCTGCGCGAGGCGCGTGCGATGGTCGAGGAGGACGGGACGATCGTCGACCTCGGCGCGGCCGCAGGCGCCGGCGGAGTGGAGCCCTCGCTCGCAAGCTCGCAAGATGAGGCACCGGAGGTCGCCGGAAACGGCCGTGCCCAGTCGGACTCGCAGAACGAACCGCCGGCCTGAGCCGCGCAAGCGGGAGGAGCGGCTCCAGAAGATCCTCGCCGCCGCCGGGATCGCGTCCCGCCGCGCGGCGGAAGCCCTCATCCGCGAGGGTCGCGTGCGGCTGAACGGTCGAGTGGTCACGGAGCTCGGTACCCGCGCTGACCCACGGCGCGACCGCATCCACGTCGATGGTCGTCGTGTCGCCAGCAAGGTCAGGCGCCAGAGCTACCTCGTCTACAAGCCGCGAGGCGTGGTAACCACGACGCGGGATCCGTACGCGACGAAGACGGTGCTCGACCTGGTGTCGTCCAGGGAGCGCCTGTTTCCGGTCGGGCGGCTGGACGCGCCCAGTGAGGGTCTGCTGCTCCTCACGAACGACGGCGAACTGACCCACGCGCTGCTCCACCCGTCCTTCGAGGTTCCGCGCACCTACCGCGTGAGCGTGAAAGGCCAGCTCAGCGATGTGGAGGCTCGGCAGATCGCGGGCGGCATGGAGCTCGATGGCCGCCGGACCGCACCCTGTGAGGTGCGTGTGTTGTCGGCCGCGCCCAACCGGAGCGTGGTCGAGATCACCCTGATCGAGGGGCGCCGGCGCCAGATCCGCGAGATGATGCGCGCGCTCGACCATCCCGTGCGCCGCCTGCTGCGGATCCGCTTTGGCCCGCTTCGACTCGGGAGCCTCAAGCCGGGTGAATCGCGGCGGCTGCGACCGGCCGAGTCGCAGGCATTAGAGCGAATGGTGGCGCGAGCTACCGGGCGAAGGCCTCGTCGCCCCTGACCGATCGCAGGGGGTCGAAGGCAGAGAAGCGGCATTGTCCAGCGCAACTCCGCTGCCTACAACGGAGACTAGATCGAATTGAATTCCATATGAATTCAGATACTTAGAGTCATCTATTCGAGTATACTCTCGGGTATGAGACGGCTCAGCGTAACCGCTCTCGTGCTGGTGTTGGGATCGCTATGCGCGGGGTTGGGGCGGGCGGAATCCATGAGCGGTGTCTGCCCGGATGGCAGCTTCTTCATCGTCCAGTCGCTGGATGACGTGCCTTGCGCGCGGGCCAAGCTCGTGGATCCGGCCGATCTTCCTCCGATCCGGCCGCAGCTCTTGGCAAGGCCCTATACCTGGTACGTCGATCAGCAGGCGAGAGATCCCAACAACCCCTACAACCTGCTCGAGGCTGCAGAGAAGATCCGCGAGGCTCGGCTCCCGCGGCCCGCCGCCAGGCCCGGCAGAGTAGGGCTGCGCACGCGAAGCCCGGAGTCGAGCGCACCAGTCATGCACCCTTTGCGGTTCGAGGAGGGCGAGCTCCGGGACATGATCCGGCTTGTCGAGCTGCGACAGCAGGTCGCCAGTGCGGAGCTCACGATCGAGGATCTCCGCGGTGGTGAGAAACTGCGCATCTTGATGGCGCACTCCCGGGCCTTCGAGTCGGTCCTGCTCGAGCCCCTTGGTCTCTCCCCGGAAGACCGGCGCGTCATCGCCTTCCTCGTCAGCGCGCCCGGCGAGCAGACGGAGTTTCATCCCAACTTCTTCGTGGTTCAGGGTTCTCGCACCTTCCGGCCAGACCCCGAGAACCCGCGCGAGCTTGGCCTGCTTGTTGGCTCTCCTGGCGCCATTCCGGCCGGCAGCCTGGCGCTGGGGTACATGATCGTTCCGAGGGCCTTCGACCCTGCGGAGCCGATGGAAATCTGGTGGAACGATCGGAGCGTCGCTGCGACGCTGGCTCCCGAGACCGCGCCTTCCTCCTAGAACGTTGCGAAGAGCTGAACGAACAGGGTGCGGTTCCCAGCTGCGTCCACAACGGCGACGCCCGTCCTGTTGAAGGCGGGGTTCAGCAGGTTCTCGCGGTGGCTCTCGGACTGCATCCACTCTGCAATCGCGATGGCGGTGCGATCGCCCTCCACGTTAGAGGCAGCGATGTTCTCCGCCAGCAGGCGAAAGCCCTCCACCCCGGCTGCGCGCACCCGCCCGAGCGGGTCGAGTCCTGCGGGGTTGACGTGAGAAAGGTAGCCCCGGCGCGCCATGTCCTCGGCGTGCGCGCGCGCCACACGGCCCAGCTCCGGCGAGCCGCGCAAGGGGATCAAGTGGTGGCTCGCGCGGAGCTCGTTCACGCGCTGCACGAGCTCGGCGTCGGGTCCGGCCAGGGCGGAGAGCGCTCCGGTCGTGGTGCAGACGATGCTCCCGAAGCCCAGCGCAAAGGCCGTCACGACGCGCAGCAGCGAGGACGTCACTGCTCGACCTCGGCTCCCCAGCCCTCGAGGCCGGTCGCGCTGGTCAGATCGCGGCGGACGAGCTTGCCCTGCTCGTAGGTAGACTCGATGTCCGTCACCCCATCATAATCCAGATCTTCGCGAGTCGTCGTGATCTCCCCGTCGCTGTACTCGGTCACGCTGTCCGGTCGTCCGTCGCCGTTGCTATCCTCTTCCTCGCGCGAGAGCTCGCCGTCGCGGTAGCTCAGCACCAGGTCTCTGAACCCGTCCCCGTCGCGGTCGATCTCGTGGCGTTCCAGCTCTCCGCCGCGGTAGAAGCTCCAGGCATCCGCTTGCCCGTCGCCATCGGAGTCGGTTCGCCGACGGATCACGTGGCCGTCCTGGAAGAGCGTGACCGTCTCCATCACTCCGTCGCCGTCCAGATCCTCCTCGCTCTTCTGCAGGCGGTGCTCCCCGTCGTAGCTCAGGATCTTGTCCACGCGCCCGTCGTGGTTTTCATCGAACGCTTCGCGCAGGCGCCCGCCGGACTCGCTGTAGGACCAGAGGTCCGGTCGCCCGTCCGCGTTGCGATCGACCGATTCCGGAAGCGACAGCCCAGTCTGCGGAAAGTTCGGCGGGGCCACGGTCGCACGCGGGGGCGGAGCAAGCGAGCGCTCGAGTGCGGCAAGCTCGTCGGCAATCGAGGCTCGGCTCGGGCTAGGCTCGCGCGCGCTCGCATGCGAGCGTTGGAGCTGGTCGCGCAGCTGCTCGTTCTCGCGCCTGAGACGCTCGCGCTCGGCATCGTCCGGCGTGTGCGACGGCGCGAGCTCGGGGGTCTTCTCCCGCTCCTTCTTCGCTTCACGCTCTACCGCTCGGTCCGCCTTCTTCTCGAGGGACTTGCCAAGGACCCAGAAGGGATAGCCGAGGATGGGCAGGAAGGCGGGTCCCTCCTTGATCGTCTCCGACTCCTTGGCGGAGCCGGAATGTCCACCGATCATCGTCAGGTGCTCTTCCGGGGCCTCGTGCGAGCTTCCGGAGCTCGCACTCGAGCCGGACTGCTGTCCCCGCGACGAGCTGCTGCTGCTCTGGGAGCTCCCGCTACCGGGCATTGCGAGGGCCGGCGAGGTCTCGCCCGGATAGATGACCCGGGCCCCCACGCCGAGGGCGCGATCGGGCCGGCGGTCCACCTGAGCTTTGTTGTAGCCAAGTCCGCAGCCGAGAAGCAGGCCGCTGAGGAGCGTCGCGATGAGAGAGCGCATGCCGCAGAGTGGTGCAAGTTTCAGACCTCAGGACCCGACTAGGAGAGTGACCCAAGATTCGGGTGGGCGGAGGTGATTGTAGCGAGGGCCCCCAACTGGACGTGGAGCGATGTACGGGCCAACGGGGGTCCGAGGTAGCCGGTAGATGTCGATCTACACAGATATGCGTCAGATCCAGGGCCTGACGTGCGCGAAACGGGTCCGCACCCGCCCGATCACGCCATCTGCGCTCGGCAGAGCGCCATCACGTTGAAGCCCGAGCACACCAGGTCCCACTCTCCCGTCACCTTCTCCTGGCCGCGCAGCATGAAGCGCCGAAACCGCTGTCGTGCCTTGATCTCGGCAAACGGCCGCTCCGCCTGGGTCTTCCGCTGCGCGTAGCGTTGCTGGGCCCAGGGCAGTCGTAAGATCCGGTGCATCCGCTGCGCCCGGGCTCCCTTGGGCCAGCGGGACGACTTCCGCCCGCGGACCGCGATCAACGCCTGTTGTCCCCGCCGTTCCAACGCCTTCAGGTTCGACTCGCTCAGGTACCCGTTGTCGGCCAGCAGAATCTCCGCTCGCTGACTCGTGTTCGTCTCGATTGCCTCGACCATGGGCTCCAACTGCTCGTAGTCATTGGCCTTCTCTGTCAGCTCGTTCGCCACGATCAGGCCGTCCTCACTCGTCGCCAGCTGCGCGTTGTAGCAGTACTGCAAGGATCCCTCGGTCTTCATCATGTTCGCTTCGGGGTCCGCGAAGCTCTTCTGGTGCTTCGCTTCGAGCTTCTCCCCCTTCTCCCGCTCCAGCTGCTCCCGGGCCGCTCGGATCCGCTCCCGTCGTCGCTCGCGCAGCTGTAGCTCTTCTGGAAGCCCACCTCCGCCATCGTCGTCCCCGTGCTCTTGCTCTTCCGCAGCGTTGAGCTCGTCCATCTGCGCCACGATCTGCTCGATCTCGTCGCTCAGCTGATCCTCCGCCTCCAGCATCCGCGCGTGGCTCATCGCCTTGGACCGCGACGTGTTCGCCCGGATCTTCGTGCCGTCTACCGCCACCTGCCCGAGCTTCACAAGCCCCATCGCCTGCGCCACCTTCAGCGTCTGCAAGAACACCTCTCGGAAGTCCCTGTGGTGACGGTCCCGGAATCGGTTGATCGTCCGGAAGTTCGGTCGTAGCCCAGCCGCGAGGTAGCGAAACCGCAGGTCGTAGTGCAGCCGTCGCGCAAGCTCCCGCCCGCTGTACACGCCCACGACCGCCCCCAGAAGCCACAGCTTCAACAGCATCCGAGGCGGGAAGGCTCGCTCTCCACGCCGGCGATACCGCTTCTCGAACCGCCGCAGATCCAGCGACTCCACCAAATCGTCGATGAACAGCGCCGGATCCGATGGATCCAGAGCCTCCCCCACGTGCGCCGGTAGCAGCTCGCCCTGCTGCGGCACATACGCCTTGAACATGACCTCTTCCCCCACGCTCCCAAGTTAGCCAATAAGGGAATCTTGGGTCACTCTCCTAGTTGTACTCCGCAAGGATTGCAGCATGAGCTGCTCGCTCGCTGCGCGTTCCCTGCCGCCGCGGTGTGAAGCGCGCTTCTCAGTCCGGGCAACCCGGTTCCGCGATCGACCGGTCGCGTGTCTCGGCTAGCCGCTGTGCACGCGCGCGATCGCTTCATCGATCGCGCGGGGCAGCACCTCCGCGATGAGATCCAGCTCGGTGTCGCCGATCGTGAACGGGGGGCCGAGCACGATGATGTCGCGCGCGGTCCCGGTGCCCCCGGGATAGAAGAAAACACCCTGCGACAACCCCGCGGCGACCACCTTCGCGCTGAGGCGAGCATCGGGCGGAAATGCCTCCAGGGTGTCGCGATCACGAACGAGCTCGATAGCCCAGAGCAGACCCCGACCGCGAATATCGCCGACGTGCGGGTGTTCCCGCAGACCGTCGAGCCGCTTCGACAGTCGCTCTCCGAGCTCCGCGGCCCGCTCCACAAGGGACTCGCGTTGCATGATCTCGAGTACCTTGTCTGCGGCCGCGCAGGCGCCCGAGTGAGCCCCGTAGGTGTAGAACATGACCTCCAAACCCTGCTCGGCGATCGGGTCGACGATCTCAGCGCGAGCGAAGATCCCGCAGATCGGCGCGTAGCCGCCAGAGAGGCCCTTGCCTGAGATCAGAAGGTCTGGCTCCAGGTCCCAGTGCTCAACGGCGAAGCGGCGGCCGGTGCGACCGAATCCCGTCATGACCTCGTCGGCGATCAGCAGGATGTCGTGGCGCTTGCAAATCTCGGAGATGCGAGGCCAATACTCCTCTGGCGGAACCAGCGCTCCCGCGCCGCTCCCGCTGATCGGCTCTGCAACGAAAGCTGCGATGGTCTCGGCGCCCTCGCGCTCGATGATCTGCTCGAGCTCGCTCGCGCAGGCTACGTTGCATTCAGGATAGCTACGGTCGAGCGGGCAGCGCAGGCAATAGCACGCGGGGGCTTTCGGGTGAGGAGAGAGCAGCGGCGCGAAGTCCGCGCGTCGTTTCTCGTGACCGCCGACCGCCAGGGTTCCCACCGTCGTACCGTGGTAGGAGAGCTCGCGACCGACGACCTTGTAGCGGTCCTCGCGTCCGCAGGCGCGTTGATACTGGCGGGCGATTCGGATCGCTGCGTCCATCGCTTCGGATCCGCCGCTCGCGAGCAGCACGCGATCGAGTCCGGTCGGGAGCCAGTGGTCGAGCAGCCGCTCGACGAGCCGCATACGACTCGGGGTTACCCAGATCGGCACCACGTAGCTCGTGCGTTCGGTGGCCTCGGCGATCGCCTCCGCGACCTCGCGCCGACCGTGGCCGATGTTCGCGACGATGGCACCGCCGGCGGCGTCCAGGATGCGGCGCCCGTCGGGAGTAACGAGATAGGCGCCCTCTGCGCGATCGATCGCCAGGGGCGTTGCCTCTGGGGTCCGCACGAAGGGGAACCGACGCAGGCGTTCCGGGTTCATGAGAGCAGGGTACACCACCACGATCAGCGGAGTGCGCGGATCGCACCGCTCCTCGGCTCTCCCCCTTACTCACAGAGTACGCGCTCCCCGACGAAAGATCTCGCGAGCTTTCACGGCTACGTCCCGTCTGCCGAGCGCGTGACGACGGGATAGATCAGCAGCGCCACAGCGCGTGATCGGGAGCGCCGTTCGTTGCGTTTTGAGGACCCTCACGTCGACGGAGGAACCTACAGTCGGACTTGCCCGGAGCCGATCTCCCTAGCTGGACAGCTGCCCTCGGTGCGATGCAGTACGAAGATCTCCTAAACCTCCTCGAGCACACGGGGAAGGATCCGGCTCGTCTGATTTTCGAGGACGAGCTGACGGGGATCTCCAACCGGCGCTTCCTGCGAAACTACCTCGAACACAAGGTGGAGTGGGGTCGGCAGGACTTCTGCCTGTCTCTCCTTCTTGTCGATCTCGACGGCTTCAAGGAGATCAACGACACCTACGGCCACGAGGTCGGTGATCAGGCGCTGGTGTGGATGGCGGAGCGGTTGCGCGAGGAGGGTGGCTCGTACGGGCTGCCGATTCGCTACGCGGGCGACGAGTTCATCGTGCTCATGCCCCGGGGGGGCGCGCCGAGGCCGTGGAGCTGGCGGAACGGCTCCGCGAGCGCGCCCGACAGCAGGCGTTTCGCGGTCCGGGCGGCCAGGAGCTCGACCTCTGCTTCAGCATTGGCATCGCCATGGCGCCGGAACATGCCATCGACGGTACGAGCCTGATCCGATGTGCCGACGCCGCCCTCTATTCGGCGAAGGCGCAAGGTGGGCGCTGCCACGTAGTGGCCGACGCCGTTAACCTCCAACAGCCCGTCGAGAGGACCGCCCTGCAGCTGCTCGAGGGCGCGGAGCTTGCCGGACGCCGGCCGCAGCTCGAGCGGGTCGCCGCGAGTCTGGAGCGCTTTGCCCTGCGAGAGAGCCAGTTCCTCGTCATTCGCGGGGGGCCGGGCCTCGGCAAGAGCACGCTACTGGAGCAGATCCGTCCTCACCTCGACTCGAACTCCGCCGGCAAAATCGTGAGCGTACGCGGTCGGCCCGAGGAGCTGTTCAGGCCCTACTACCTGGCTGCTGACATTCTTGTCGGCCTCATGAGCCAGCGCTCCGACGAGGGTCTCTCCGTGATGGAGGGCTTGAGTGCGGAGCAGTTCGCTTGCGCGTCGCGAATCCTGCCACAGCTGGAAAGAGATCGGGATGCTGACGCTGGGCACGAGCAGGGCATGCGCCGAGAGTTCATCTTCAACACGCTGCTTCTGCTCATCTTCCGGGCCGTCGATTTCCGTCCCCTCATCGTGCTAATCGACGATCTGCAGCTCGCCGACGAGGCGACGCTCAACCTGCTTCGCGTGCTCATGAACCGAGCCGAGGTTCCGCTCTTCGTGTGCGCTACCTCGACGGAGGTTGTCTCCGCCAGCGGAGATCTTCCCCTGGAGCGCCTGCTGGAGTCGCACCAAGAAGAGCTCGGCATCGAGGAGATCGCTCTCACTCCGCTGACCCCGGCGGACATCACGTCCCACCTGCAGAGGGTGTTTCCCTCGATCAGCATCCCCGATGGCTTCGAAACCCAGCTGTGCGAGACCGTCAAGGGCAACCCGCTGTTTCTGGTCGAGGTGCTGCGCAGGCTAGTGACTGAGCAGAAAATCGCGCTGGTGGGCCAGCAGTGGCTGATCCGAGAGATGGGGACGAACGAGCTTCCGCGTTCACTCGAGGAGATCATCGCTGAGAAGGTCGCCGTCCTCGACGAGGAGGGACAGCAGCTGCTCGCGCAGGCGTCCGTGATCGGTGAGAACGTACAGCTCAGTGCGCTGGCCGGGACGTCGGAGATGATGGAGGCCAGGGTCTTCGAATTCCTCGACCAGGCCGTGCGCCTGGGTCTCCTCAACAGCGAGTTCGAGGTCAACGACGAGTCGATTCACTTCATCAGCCGCCGCGTGCTCGACATTGTCTACGGCAACATCCGAACGCCGGAGCGCCAGCAGCTGCACGAGCGCGCCGGCAACTTTCAGGAGGATCTGTACCAGCGGAGGCTCATGCCCTCCGCTTCGATTCTGGCCTACCACTTCAAGTGCTCCGCGAACGAGCAGAAGGCCCAGAGCTACGAGGAGCTCCGGAGCTCGCGGGACGAGGCCATGTTTCTGGCCGATGAGGCATGTCTCTACTCGGGCGACCAGGTGCCGGACTACCCGCCGCTCGACGAAGAGAGTCAAGGCCAGCTCCCCAGTATCGTCCGCTGGATGCTCACCGTGGTGAACAACGTGCGGCTCTATCCGGCCGAGAGCAGCGCGATCATCTCGGCGACGACGGAGCTGCAAAACGTGCTCGAAGCGGTGCTGGCGAGGATCGGGGTGCTGGACGTTCGGCGGCTCGAGCGCGGGATTCTGGTCAACGGTGAGCTACTGGAGGGGGAGGCCGAGCTCGTGGTGGAGGGGCTCCTCAATATTCTGCGCCGGCTCGAGCTCGGGGCGATCGTGTTCCGCGCCGGTGTCGGCGAGCATGAGCTGGGTCCCCTGCTGGTGGCGTTTGCCCGTACGCGCCCGGAGGAGATCGACTCGCACTTCTGGGAGCGTTTCCTGGTCGAGTGTGGCATTACCAACATCGACCTGCGGCAGCTGCGCTACACCAGGGTGCGGACGGGCGCGACCTTCGCAGCCGTAGAGGGCGCGAAGACCGCGCCTCCAGTGTCGGCGAATGCTCCGAGCGAGAACGCCTTCGACAGCGAGACGCGCAACGACATGCGAGAGCTCATCCGCTGCTTGCTCGGGGCGGCGCGAGCCGTACGGCTCTACCCGATTCGCAGCCGAGCAATCCGGGCAGCTCACGAGCAGCTCGAAGAGGCGCTGGCACGAGTGCTCGAGGCTCACCCGACGCTGAGCCTGGCCACGGCTGGGGGCGCTGTCCTCGTCAACGGACAACGGCTCGGAGGGAGCGACGTCGACAAGCTGACGGCTGACCTGCGCGACTTCATGACTTCTGTCAAGCTTGCCGGCCTGACCTTCGTTGCTCCTGTTCCGGAGAGTGAGATCGCGTCCTTCATTGCAGGCCTGCGCGACCTTCCGGATCTAGCAACCGACGAGCTCTTCTGGTCGCGCTTTGCTTCCGAGCGGGGCCTGACAAAGATCCATGTACACGAGAACCTGTATGAGGTCCGGGAAGAGATCGGCAGCGCCGAAGAAAAAGAGGGTGAGTCCGGCGCCGCCCAGGCCGCGCGGCTCGACGAGAACACCGCTATCGAGCTAGACGACCTTGCGAGCCTTCTAGAGGCGTTGCCCGAGCGCGTCGCTGGGTGCCTGCGTAGGGATGACCTCGCACCGGTGGCGGAGCTCGTGGAGCGCGTGTTTGACGGCTTCCGGGCGCGCGCGACAGATCTGCGCGAGAGCACTGTCGTCGCTTGCCGATCCGCGCTCTGTGTACTCCCTGCGGGTTCCCAGCCGATCTTCGCGAAGCAACTCGCGGCTCGCCTTCTCGAAGCCTACACCGGAGAGGATCACCCCGACGTGCTGAGTCCGATCGTCGCGATGCTGCTGCAGATGTCGACTCTCTCCATCGAGTTCGGCGAGTACGCGCTTGCGTGCCAGCTGCTCTCGGCGCTTTATCTCGAGCCGGAATCGGAGAGCTCCCCCTTGCGGGCGCGTATTCTCTCGCAGCTCCTCCAGCCCGAGCTTGACGCCGCGACGCAAGATCTCATCCTCGAGGATTTCGGCTCTCCCGACCTGGAGCGCCAGCAGGGGGCGACCCGGGTGCTCGGAGCTCTCGGCGTCGCTGCCGAGTCCCTACTCGTGGAGGTGATTCGAAGCGCGGAGAGCCGCAGAGTCCGCCAGATTGCCGCCAAGCTGCTGGCGCAGAGCGGAGCCAGCGCTGCGACGGTGTTGAAGCGAGCCCTTGCGTTCGAGGCGGAGCGAAAGAAGCGAGTTCGAATCCTCGAGGTTCTCGACCGCGTGACGCCGGATGTCGGCGCCGAGCTGGCCTGTGCTCTTGCGGATCGCTCGATGGAGGTTCGGCAGGCGGCCTTCCGCCTTGCCGAGCGGGTCGCGACGGCTGAGATCACGGAGATCGTGCAGGAGCAGGCGCGGGGTCCCGAGGCAGAGCCGGCCGCGATGGCGATCCGCTGTCTCGCACGGCTTGGGCCTCGCGGGGCTGCCACCGAGGTGCAGGACATCCTGCGAACCGCCAGGGATCCGGATCGGGTCATCGCGTGCTGTCAGGCGCTCGGTCAGCTCGGCGACCCGAGCGCGATCACAGCGCTGACGAAGGTGCTCGCGCCGCGGCGCCCGTTCTCTCTGCGCCGCGGCTGGGAGTCTGGCGTACGCAAGGCTGCGGCGCTCGCCCTGTCCCAGCTCGGGGGCGGGGAGTCAGCGAGCATCCTCGCCCGTTACGTGGACGATGCCGAGCCTGCGGTGCGGCGTATCGCCCGGAATGCCCACCGACAGTCGATCGACCCGCAGAGCGCGGAGCTGGTAGCCTCGGTGGAGTGAAGCTCGGTGTCGGTCTCGTGGGCGCGAAGCCCGCGCTCTACCCGGAAGCGGCTCGCGAGGCGGAGGCGCTGGGCTTCGAGTCCGTCTGGTTCCCGAAAGCCGAGACCGCGGACGTTTTGGCCCACCTTTCAGCTGCGGCGGCGGCCACGGTGACTGTGCGCCTCGGGCTGCGGGTCGTGGAGCTCGCCCTCCGAGATCCGTTGGGACTGGCGCGCGGGGTTCTGTCTCTGGATCGTGTCTCGCGGGGACGGGTCGAGCTGATGATCGGGGAGCCCGGCTCGCACGAGCACGCGCCCAACGGGACCTCGCATGCCTCCCGGCTCAACGAGGCGATCATCCTGTGCAAGAGACTGTGGACCGAGGAGGTCGTGCAGCACAGTGGCGAGAGCTTCCGCTTTGCGGCCGCCAGACTCGAGCTCAAACCGCTTCAAGTTCCGTGGCCGCCCTTGCTAGTGGCGGGAGACAGCGACGCCGCGATCTGGCGCGCTGCTCGCATGGGCGATGGCTGGGTTGCGACGGATGGCGCGCCGGAGACCCTCTTGGCTCGCATCGAGCTGCTTCGCCGCTACCAGCGCGAGAACGAGACCGACGACGGCCGCTTCGAGCTCAGCGTCACCGGCGACAGCAAGCTGCTGCCCGAGCGCGCGCGCCTTCGCGAGCTCGGGGTCGGCAGACTCATCATCTCCAGCCAGACGCCGGCGAGTGCGGGCTTGGTTTCGCTGCGAGAGTTGGCCCGGCTCGCGGCTCTCTCCCCCCCGCGTTTCCGCTCGCGTTGAGGCCGCTCGCGAGAGCGGCTACTTTCGCAGGCCCGATGGCAAACATCGATACCTCGCGCATAAGGCCAGGCACGCGCGTCGAGATCGACGGTGAGCCGTACGTCGTCACCCAGTATCAGCACGTGAAGCCCGGAAAGGGCGGCGCGTTCGTGCGACTCAAGCTCAAGAGCCTGCTCTCGGGAGCGGTGATCGATCGGACCCTCAAGGGCGGCGAGTCGCTGCCCGTCGCCGATGTGAGCCAGCGCAAGATGCAGTACCTGTACGCGGACGGGGACCGGCTGATCTTCATGGACCAGGAGAGCTACGACCAGATCGAGATCGTTCGCGACTTGATCGAGAACGTGGATCTTCTCTCCGAGAGCTGTCAAGTCGACGTGCTTCTGCACCGTGAGAAGCCCGTTGGTGTCGAGCTGCCGAACTTCGCGGTGCTCGAGGTGGCCAGCACTGATCCGCCGGAGAAGGGCGGGCGGCTCAAGCCCGCGACTCTCGAGACGGGAGCCGTTGTGCAAGTCCCGAGCTTCGTCGAACGAGGCGAGAAGCTCAGAATCGATACCCGCGATCGGAGCTACGTCGAGCGGATGTAGCTACTGCGGCGACTGGCGAATGTGGATCGGGCCGCCCGAGCTGCGGATCAGCAGCGGCAGGCCTCCGCCGTTGATGCGACCGATCACCCTGTTGCTGCGCCGCGTGATCTCCTCCAGGTCGTGCTCGAGGAACACCCGCCCGCCCGAGGTCTTCGCATCCAGGTCAACTTGAGCGTCTTCGGGGAATGAGACGTCGATCCCACCGCCGCTCGTCTCGAGGCGTCCGCAAGCCTCCGCGACGAAGCTGGCCTGCACCGAGCCCCCACTCGTGCGAAGGTCGAGCTGACCGTCGATGGCCCGCGCATCGACACGGCCACCCGACGAGCGAGCCTGCACGTCGCCGCGGATCCCGGTCATCTCGAGGTCCCCCCCCGAAGTCCGCGCGCGCACGTCTCCGTCGACGTCTTCGATCCCGACGTTGCCGCCCGCAGTGCGGAGGATGAGTGCGCCGTGGATCCGACGAACTCTGAGCTGGCCTCCGTGCGAGTGCGCCACCACCTGACCGCGAAGATCCTCTATCAGCACCCGTCCGCCGCCCGTCTCGGCATCGAGGGAGTAGCTGCGGGGGACCCAAGCACGGATGGAGATGTGGGCAGCACCGAACAGCCGGGGGAGAAATCGATCGATGCTGGCATCCACGTAGACGTCGTTGTCGTCGTGTTCCAGCCAGAAGGTCACCAGTCCGGCGCGCCACCCCCGAGCCTCGGCCTCGATCCTTACCTCGTGCAGGTCGTGAGAGCGGACGTCGAGAGAGCCACGATCCGCATTGATGAACAGTCTTCCGCCCGGCTCGACCGGTACGGACTCCTCGAGCCACTCCTCCGCGCGCAGCGTTTCGCTCATCCCTCGGCCCCTCGTGCTTCGCTATGGAAACAGCATGCGGGAACTAGAGCAAGTGGAGTGCCAGGCGAGGCTCCGGCTGGCGGCTCAGGGACCCGAGAGGCGCAGCCCCGGAGGTTCAGCTGCACACCCTGCGCTGCGGGCCCGCGAGAGCTTGCAGCTACTTACTGCTCGGTGCTCCCTGGCTCCGGCTCGAAGCCGTAGCCCTCCAGGTCCTCCTTGGTGGCGATCTGGTCGCCCGAGCCCGCCTCCGAAACGCGCTGCTCTCGACGCTCGCGCTTGAGTGCTGCCTTCTCGGCCTTCCTGAGCTCTCGCTGGCGCTTGAGGATCGATTGCTTGCTCTTTCTTGCCATGGCTGCTTCCTGGTTTCGGCGTACCGCGGAGGAAACGAGGGGCCCGAGAGGGCTTTCGGCGCAGTCTGCTCTAGAGGCCCCGCTCCTGACGGGTGTGGCTGCGGTGCGGGTTTCGGCGCCTAAGGTACACGCCAGCCATCCCAACGTCACCTGCCCGGCTCCAGACCCCGCTACGCTAGAGCTAAGATCCCGCTCCAGCAGCGAAATCGGCTCCCGCGCGAGCGAGCGGACTATACTGGAGGGGGAGAAGCGCAGGACTCGATGTCGACCCGCACCGCCGCGGAGAATCGCACCAGCACGCCTCACATCATCGGCATCGTCAACGTTACCGAGGATTCGTTTTCGGACGGTGGTCGATATCTGGCTCCCGCTCTTGCGCTGGCGCATGCGCGTTCCCTCGCGGAGAGCGGTGCCGACGTGATCGAGCTGGGACCCGCGTCTTCGCATCCAGACGCACAGCCGGTCTCGGCCGACGCCGAGATCGAGCGTCTGGGGTCGGTCCTGCCCGAGCTCCTCCTTCAGGGTCTGCGCGTGTCGGTGGACTCCTACCAGACGGCGACGCAGGCCTGGGCGCTGGAGCAGGGGGTGGCCTACTTGAACGACACCCGCGGCTTCCCGTGCCCTGAGGCAGTTGCCGGCCTGCCAGGTGCCGCTACTCGTCTGATCGTGATGCACTCGCTCGACGGGGCGGGGCAGGCGCCGCGTCGGCGAGGGGAGCCTGAGCGAATCGTGGAGCAGGTCGAGGCGTTCTTCGCCAGCCGCCTCGAGGTCCTGCTGCGAGCGGGCATCGCGCGCGAGCGGATCATCCTGGACCCGGGCATGGGCCTCTTTCTAGGCACGAGTCCCGAAGCCTCGCTGCGCGTTCTGCGCGCCCTTCCCAGACTGCGCGACCGCTTCGGGCTACCGCTGCTGGTCTCCGTGTCGCGGAAGTCCTTTCTCCAAGCAGTGGCTGGCCGCGATGCGCAGGGCGCTGGCGCGGCGTCGCTGGCTGCGGAGCTCTTCGCCGCGCGCGCTGGGGTCGACTACCTCCGAACCCACTCGGTCGCCCCCCTGCGGGATGCGCTGCGCATCCAGGCTGCGATCGAAACGGCACCCGCTCCGAGGCCACTTCCTGACGTGAGGGAGCCCGGTTAGGCGGCGGGCTGCACCCTCTCGAGCCTTCAAGAGGCGCTGGAGCTGTTCCGATACGGCCTCCGTACAGGCTACTTACGCCTGAAGACAGCCGGGTGGCCCGATGATCGGTCTCACGATAGGCAGCTACGAGATCACCGAGAAAGTCGGCGAGGGCGGTGTCGGTGAAGTCTTCAGGGCCACGGACCTCATGCTCGAACGCGAGGTCGCGATCAAGGTCCTGCGTCCCGAGCTCGCGTCATCGCCGGAGATCGTCAAGCGCTTTCGCGTCGAGGCGCGCACGCTGGCTCGTCTGAATCACGTCAACATTGCGACGCTCTACGCGATGCTGCGTGAGGACGCCGTGCTGGTCATGGTCATGGAGTACGTCGAGGGACAGTCCCTCACTCAGATTCTGCGCGAATCGGGACCTATGAGCGTGGAGCAAGGCCTGCCACTGTTCCTCCAGGCCCTCGACGGGATCGGCTTCGCACACGAGCGCGGGGTGATTCACCGCGATATCAAGGCGTCGAACCTGATGCTGAGCAGCTCGGGCGTCGTCAAAGTGATGGACTTCGGCATCTCGCGCTGTCTGGGCTCGAGCCGGCTGACACACGACGGGCTGATCGTCGGAACGCCGCACTATATGTCGCCCGAGCAGATCCAGGGCGACGACACGGACGCCCGTTCGGACATCTACTCGCTCGGGGTCCTGCTCTTCGAGATGCTCGCCGGTTGCCTGCCCTTTGACAGCACGCGCGAGTACGAGCTGATTCGAGCCCAGATCGAGGAGCCTCCGCCCCCGCTGGGCTCGGTCGTCGACGACGCCCCGGAGGCGCTCGAGCGCGCCATCCTGCGCGCGCTCGCTAAGGATCCGGATGGGCGTTTCGAATCAACCCAGGAGTTCCGCTCCGTGCTCGAGGACACGTTGCCCAGCTCCTTCCACCTGACCGGCGACCTCGACATCGGGCGCGGGGCTACACAGGTCGAGGTCGAAGGCATGGAGCCGACGCTCATCGACGCGACCCCCCCCCGGCCAGCTCGCAGTCTATGTAACGCAGGATGCGCTGCTCACCGACGAGCTCGACTTTTCCGAGCGATCCCTGCCAGAGATCAGACTGCCCGCGGCCCTGCGTGTGCTCACTCCGCGACTGCTCTGGCGGGCCGCCATGGGTCTCGGAGGCTTGCTGCTTCTGATCGGGTTCACGCTGGCCCTCGTATCGAAGCGACCCGAATCCGAAGATCCGGAGCCGGCAGCCTCGGTGCCCGTACAGATGGAGGTGGAGCTCGTCGCGCCCCGCCCGGAAGCCTCGCCTGTTGTCGTCGAGCCGGCCTCCGAGTCGCCACGGCAAGACCTTGCGGTAGAGATCCCGGTCGTTGCGTCCCAGGATCCGGAGTCGCCGGGTCGCTCGGAGGAGGAGGCTAGCCCGCCGGCCAGCAAGCCAGTCGTCGAGCCAGAGTCGCCCTCGCCGCCGCCGACCCCGCGCGTCGTGGCGACGCCTCCCGTCGAACTGCTCCCGGCAGCGCGGCCCGCGAAGCAGTCCCCGAAGCGCACGGAAGCCCCCAAGAGCGCGCCGACGACCAGCACCGACGCGGTTGTCAATGAGCCCGCCGCCACCCGCACCGGGCGAGGTCGCAACCTGGGCGAATGGATCATGAACGCGCCCGGAACGGACGATACGCCTAGTTCGAGGCCTCCCACCCCGCACGAGCCTACCGCCGCGGGAGAGCCCGCAGCGGAGGACGTCGAGGAGGACGGATGGAGCATCGAAAGGCACTAGCGGCCCTGCTCGCAGTTGCGCTCGGAGCGGCTTGTACGAGCGTGATCTCGGTTCTCGACCGGCCGTTTCGTGAGCCCGGCGAGCATCTGAAAGCGTTTCCAGACAAGGTGTGGAAGCAGTACGACTGCGAGAAGCAGCCACTGCCGTTCTTCAAGATCGAGCTCCTCGACCTCTCGCCGCGCCGGCTGAAGCCCGGGGAGTTGTTCAAGCAGCGCTTGATCTACGCGCTCTGCACCGCAGCGTCCACGGGCGTGGTAACGGGGAATCTCGAGACCCGCATCATGCACCGCGGCAGCGCGGTCGTTCACGAGAAGGACGCGGCCTACGATCTCAAGCCCGGTCGCTGGGTGATCGATTCCTTCGTGCGCCTGCCAGAGGAGGCGGAGGTCGGGATCTACGCGTTTGAGCTCGACTTCAAGAGCCCCGACGTGAGCTTCGACCGGACCATGACCTTCGCCGTCGAGGCCGCCAAGGAGTAGGCGCTCCGGGAGCGACTGGTGGGTTGCTTTTTTAGGCGCACACTTCGCGGAGCAGGTCGATGGCGCGGCCCAGGGTGTCGAGCCGCTCGGCGCTGTCGCTGCCGGCAGGATCGAGACGCAGGGTCGTTACGCCCGCGTCGCGATACGCGCGGATGCGCTCGCGCACCATGTCGTCGGTTCCGAGCAGGCTGGCCTGGACCACCATCTCGTCGGGAACACGCCTCGCCGCCTCTTCGCGCTTGCCTTCCAGCCACAGCTGCTGGACCTCGACGGCCGCATCGTCGAAGCCGCCCCGTTTGAAGGCGTCGTTGTAGAAGTTGTGCTTGCGCGAGCCCATGGCGCCGAGCGTGAAGGCGAGTCCCGCCTTGCGGGGCGCGATGAGGCGTTCGAGATCGTCCCCGAAGGCCACACCGCCTCCTACCTGGATGTCGAGGTCCGAGATCGATCTCCCCGCCTTCGCTGCCCCGGCACTGATGTGGGTGAGAAAGCTCTCCGCGTGCTCGGGTGTGAAGGACGTCCCCAGCCAGCCGTCAGCGAGCTCACCGGTGAGCTCGAGTGCCTTCGGGCTGAGCGTCGCGAGGTAGATCGGGATGTTGGGATTGGCTGGCTGACTGAGGCGCAGCGCCTTGCCCTCTCCGGCGGGTCGAGGCAGCTGGTGATGCCTGCCAGCGTAGCTGATCTTCTCGCCCTGAAAGGCGAGGCGGACGATCTCGATTGTTTCGCGCATGCGCTGAAGTGGATGCCCAAACGCGGTGCCGTGAAGCCCCTCCACGACCTGGGGTCCGCTGGCTCCGAGGCCCAGGATGAAGCGGTCCGAGGAAATGGTCGCGAGGGTGAGCGCCGTCATCGCAGTCATTGCCGGAACTCGCGCGCTGATCTGCATGATCCCCGTGCCGAGGCGAAGCCGCGTTGTGCGCGCAGCGATAAACGCGAGCGGCGCGACCGCGTCGTAGCCCCACGCCTCGGCAGACCAGGCCACGTCGACCCCGAGGCGTTCCGCCTCACACACGAAGTCGACCGTCCGTTCCCAGTCGCGGGTCCTGCCCGACGCCGCGCCTCCGAATCCGATTCCGATCTGCATGGACTCCTCCCGGCTCGATCATACCAGGGACCAGGCGAACGGAGCCGGTCAGGGGGATGCTCGACGAGGGTCGATCGGATCTTCATACTCGGGTCCACCGAGGAGGCAGCTCGTGAAGTTCACCTGGTTCAATTTGATGCCCTGGCCCCATCTGCCGGACGACTTCCGGGAGACGACGCGTTCGGTCTGGGTCGACATACCCAGCAAGCTCTACGACCCGAACGAGGGCAACCGCGTCTATCACGAGTACATGGATCAGCTCGAGTACGCCGATGCGCTCGGCTTCGATGGCATCGGTGTGAACGAGCACCACCAGAACGGCTACGGGTTGATGCCTTCTCCGAACCTGATCGCGGCCGCGCTCGCGCGGCGGACCTCTAAGGCGGCGATCTGCGTGATCGGCAACTCGATCGCGCTCTACAACCCGCCAATCCGTGTAGCCGAGGAGTTCGCCATGCTGGACGTGATCTCCGGTGGTCGCCTGGTAGCAGGCTTCCCCGTCGGCACGCCTATGGACACGAACTTTTGCTACGGGCAGATCCCTGCCCTGACGCGAGACAAGTACGACGAGAACCACAGGTTGATCATGAGGGCGTGGGCCGAGGACGAGCCCTTCGCCTTCGATGGAAAATACAACCAGCTACGCTACGTCAACCTGTGGCCCAAGCCGATCCAGCGCCCCCATCCCCCGATCTACATTCCGGGCGGCGGCTCGATCGAGACCTGGGACTTTTGCATCGACCACGACTACAACTACTCGTTTCTCTCATTTGCCGGCTATCTGGCCGGCAAGTCCTTGCTCGACGGGTACTGGGAGAGGGTGGCCCAGCGCGGGGTGGACGAGTCACCCTATCGCGCCTCCTTCGCGCAGATCATCTGCGTCGCGGAGACCGACCAGGAGGCGGAGGAGCTGTACGCGGAGCACCTGCTCTATTTCTTCAACCGCTGTCTGCACGTCGCGCCGAACTTCTCCGACCCGCCAGGCTATCGGACCGTCAAGACGATCAAGGCGGGCAAGCTGAATCAGCTGCGGCCCGAGAACCAGAAGATGTTCCAGAACCTGACCTGGAAGGATCTGGTCGAGGGAGGCTTCGCAATCGCGGGAAGTCCCGACACCGTCCGGGAGCGCATGGAGTACATGATCAAGGGTCTGCGCATCGGTCACGTTTTTTTTGCCTGCTCCACAACGGAAACCAGCCGGACTGGAAGACGCGTTACTCCTCGAAGCTCTTCGCGGAGAAGGTCATGCCGGCGCTGCGTGACGTCTGGCCCGAGTACAAGGGCGACAACCGCTGGTGGATCAAGCCTTACGAGGGACGCGTGCGGCCGGAAGAGAGCATGCCGGGCGCGGAGAAGGGCCGATGAACGAGCGTACGATCGAGACACGAAAGGGTATCAAGTCACGACTGCTCGAGGCGGGCGAGGGTCCGCCCCTCGTCTACCTCCACGGAGTGGGCGGGCTCTACGAGCAGGAGCCGCTGCTGGAAGCGCTGGCCGTCCGCCATCGCGTCTACGCACCGGAGTGGCCCGGCTACGGAGAGTCTGGCGGCGAAGAGCTGCTCGAGGACATGCTCGACTTCGCGTTGCACGGCTGGGACGTCGTAGAGGCTCTGGGGCTGGAGGGCCCGGATCTGCTGGGGCACTCGATGGGCGGCATGATCGCGGCCGAGATGGCGTGCCTGAACCCCGGCGCGCTCGGCCGGCTCGTGCTGGTCGCCCCAGCGGGTCTCTGGCTCGACGAGCATCCGATCCCGGACTTGTTTGCCATGCTGCCCTTCGAGCTCGCAGCGGCACTGTTCGTGGACTCGAAGCAGGGCGAGGCCTTCCTCACGCGAGGCGTCGACTTCTCGAACATGGAGGCTCTGCAGACTTTCATGGTCGAGAACGCGCGCCGCCTCGGGACCGCCGGCAAGATCCTCTTCCCGATTCCAAACCGGCGCGTGTCGAAGAGACTGTACCGGCTGACCACGGACACGCTCCTGGTTTGGGGTCGCGACGACCGCTTTATCCCTCCGCCGTACGCGGAGCGCTGGCAGGAGCTCCTGCCCGGTGCCCGCCTCGCCTGGATCGAAGACGCCGGGCACATGGCTCCGTATGAGCAGACGGAGAGTGTTCACGAAGCCATCGAGAGCTTCCTCGAGTGAGCCGGGGTCATGCTCCTGCTCGGTTGGGCCCTTAGCGTTCTCGCTGCCATTGCCGCAGTCTCTCTGCTCGCGCGCTTTCGGAGCGAGAGCTCCCGAGCCGCTGAGCTCCGTAGCGAGCTCGAGAGTCTCAATGGAGAGCTGACGGCTCTCGAGCACAAGTGCGAGCAGCAGCGCGACGAGCACCGGCGCCGCGGTAAGGAGCTAGCCGACCTACGCAAGCGGCTCGAGAAGACGAAGCGGAGTCGCGGTGCCGCGCGCGAGCGGGAGCGCGTCGAGCCCGGTCGGATCGAGGAGCTGGAGCGGACGCTCGAGCTCCGCGGCGAAGACCTCACCAGAGCGCGCGAAGAGCTGCAGCAATCGCACGGTGAGCTCACTCGCGTCCACGCTAGGCTCGACCGCGAGCGAGAGACGGCGCGCGGGCCACGCGACGAGGCCGATGCCAGAGCACGAGAGGCCACGGCCAGCCCTGGTCGCACCGAGGCCGATCTCTCGAAAGCGCAGGAGCAGCTCGGGGCTGTAGGGCGCGAGCTGCAGCGCTGGCGCAAGCGCGCCGAGAACCTCGACAAGGTCTACATGGTGCTACGGGGCGAGCACGAGCTGGCAAAGGATCGGCTTCGTAATCAGGAGGAGGAGCTCGAACGTCTGCGCGCGCTGAAGGTCGCGCTGGTGGATCCGTTACCGGAGACCGAGGAATCGTAACCCGCGGCGACGAGCGCTCAGGGTTCGAGCTCCGCGGTCGTGGTCTCGCCGTTCGCGCTCGTTGCGGAGACCACCAAGCGTTCGGCTGGATAGGGGAGCGAGACGCGAAAGAAGTAGTCGCCCCAGCGTTCGAAGTGGACGGGCTCGCCGTCGACTGTGAGCTTGACGGCGGTGAACTTCCCGTAACGATCGACCGCAACGCCGACGAAGATGCCTGCGGGAGCGAGTGGTCGGGTGTCCTCGAGGAAGGCGACCAGGGGCTCGCCGGTTCGCTTCCACGCGTGATAGAGCTGCCCGTTCTTCGCGTAGAACAGGCGATAGCCGCGCTCGTGGAGCTCCGCCGGAAGCACCCAGCGAGCGCCGGCGAGTGAGCCCGTGGTGATCGTTGTCGTCCCGTTGCGGGTCTCGGCCGTGGTCTCACCCACGTGATTCGCTAGGGCGTAGTGGAGAGCGGGTCGGGTGGATGCGTGCGAGGGCGGCTGGTCGAGACCCACGTATACCATGTTCGGGTGAGCGGCCAGGTCCGCGGCAAGCCACTCCCGGGAGTCCGCGTCGAGCGCCACGAAGTGGAAGTTCCCGCGGTCAAAGCTGTAGTGGCTGGGGCCGTACACGTTCTGGAGGAGCTGCTCGCCGACTCGCAAAGCGCGCTCCGCGTTCGCGCCGTTATTGTGAGTGGTACGCTTTCCCGCGCCGCGGGTGTTATAGAACGGGACTCCCGTGGCGTCCGTGATCTCTCTGTAGAACCGGAGCCACGCCTCCACTGCCGCTCTCGAGCCCCGACCGCTCTGTGCTACGAAGTCACCGGTGCTGACCACGAACGCGGGCCTCAGCGCAGCGATCTCACCCATAGAGTCACGTGCGGCGTCCGCGATGCGGCCGAGCTCGCTGCCGGGCGCGAATAGCTCGGAGAAGTAGGCGTCTACGATCGCGACGTTCGACAGGCCGTCGACGGGGCGATACTGCCCGAGTGCGCGGCGCAGCCCGTCCACGACCCGGCCCTCCTCCAGCGCAAGCGCGCCGCGCAGGCTGCGCAGCACGAGTCGAGCGCCGACATTGCGAGGAAGCCAGCTCTTCCTCGGCAGCGAGAAGCCGACGAAGTCTTCGACGTTCTCGGATACCTGCGCATCGGAGATCTGGACGAAGAAGAACTCGCTCGCGTTGGGAGCGCTTCGCAGCGGGAAGTCCCCAGCCCCGCGCCGATGCGGCAGGGGGCAGTCGAACTGATCCGGGCAGGTCAGGGCGATGAATCCAGGTCGCTCTGGCAGCCGGTAGCGGCCGTACACGTTCGTACGTACTATGTCGCCTCCATTGCTCACGGCGATGCTGGCGCGACCGAGCTCGCCAGGGTCCCGGACACCGTTGCCGTTCGCGTCGACGAAGACGATCCCCGTGGACTCGCCGGGGGCGCTCGCAGCCCAGCTGAGGCCGGCACAAGCCAGCACGAGACGTAGCGCTGATCGCCTCATGGATCCCTCCGGGCACTGGGCTCGCGCCCGGCCTGATAAGCTGGTTCGAGCTTGCGGTGAAGCCTTCCTAAGATTCGGGAGAATCCGGGAGTGACCTTACCCGGAACAGCGGGCGCTTCGTGCGCAAGACTGAGAGGAGAGCATGTGTCTGGACCACTCGAGGGCACGCGCGTCATCGACGTCACCTCGATGATTTCGGGGCCAGTCGCCACGATGCTGCTCGGGGACCAGGGCGCGGACGTCATCAAGGTCGAGCCGCCCCCCAAGGGGGATTTCGTGCGGAGCGCAGGTGCAAAGCGTCGCGGCTTTCCCGCGATTTACCTGACGACGAACCGCAACAAGCGCTCGATCGTGCTGAACCTCAAGAGCGAGGGCGGACGTGAGCTACTGAAGAAGCTGGTGGCGAGCGCGGACGTGTTCGTGCAGAACTTCCGCCCGGGGACCGTGGAGCGCATGGGCATCGGCGAAGAGGACCTGCGGCGCGTCAAGCCCGACCTGATCTATGTGTCCATCAGTGGCTTTGGCGAGAAGGGACCCTACGCCGACCAGCGCGTCTACGACCCGGTCATCCAGGCGCTCTCGGGCCTCGCCACGATCCAGTCCGGCAAGACGGGCGCGCGCCCCCGCATGGTGCGAACGATCGTACCGGACAAGCTCACCGCGATGACGGCGGCACAGGCCATCACGGCTGCCCTCGTGGCGAAGGAGCGGACGGGCGTGGGTCAGCACGTACGGCTCTCCATGCTCGATGCGATGATCTCGTTCTTGTGGCCGGAGGGGATGGCGCGCTACACGATCCTCGGCGAGAGCACGGGGGGCGTGCGACCCACGGAGGCGCGTGATCTCGTCTTCGAGACGACCGATGGTTACATCACCGTCGCCGTGAACTCGGACTCCGAGTGGCTGGGTCTGACACGAGCTCTGGAACGCCCGGACTGGCGCGACGATCCGCGCTTTCAGTCCGCGGCGCGGCGGGTCAGGAACGCCGCTACGCGGCTCGAGCTGACCGCTGAGGTCATCGCCACGCGAAGCTCAGCTGAGTGGCTCGAGCTGCTGCGCGCCGAGCAGGTCCCCTGCGCCCCCATCCTGAACCGCGAAGAGCTTCTCGACGATCCGCAGATCGCTGCGAACGAGCTGATCGTCGAGTCGGAGCACCCACACGCTGGGCCCATGCGCCAGGCTCGCCCGGCCGCGCGCTTCGATGCAACTCCTGCGGGAATCCGGCTCCCGGCGCCGGACCTCGGCGAGCACACGCGTGAGATCCTGGCCGAGGTCGGCGTATCTTCTGCGGAGATTGACGCCGCGTGCCGAGCTGGAGACGCCGTCTGAACAGGAGCTCTACCAGGTCAGCCAGATGGGGGAGGCGCGCTTCGGAAACAGGACCTGGGCCGTCGCGCCCTCGGGACCGTCCTGCACAAGCGCGTCCACAAAGTGGCTCCGGAGCTCGGAGAGCGAGCGGAAGCCGAACAGCAGCTGGAGTACCGTCAGGTCGGGGAGTGCGACGTGCCCGGGCTGCTCCCTGGTCGCCGCCCACTCCTCCACGCCGCGCACGCGGCCACAATCGAACTCGATCCGTACACCGCTCCGATACAGGTTGAGCGCGATCGCGCCGCTGTAGCCCGCCTGCTTCGACCCGGCCAGGCGGCGCTCCAGCGCCGGCGCGATCACCCGCAGGAACCCGACGATGTCGGGAACGCGGACGTAGTAGCCCGAGCCCGGGCGCCGCACCCGAAGCAGGTCCGGGGCCTCATCGTAGACCGGATGCTCGCAGCCGAGCAGCACCTGTAGCTCTTCGAAGCTGCCCCCGTCCCGCTTCGCGTACTGCTCCCCCGTTCGGCCCAGCTCACCGAGCACGGTGTCGGCGATGGGCTGCCACGACACGCCGGGCGCCACCTCGAGGAACGTTACGAAGAGCGCTCCCGAGAGGATCAGAATGGGGTAGTGAGCGTAGAGCGCCACGGACCCCTCGCCTTCCCGCTCCACCACGCGCAGCTCGCGACGCCCGTAGCTCAGCGGGTCGCGCCCCAGCTCGTACCTCCAGCAGTGCTCTGGGCGGATGGAGCCGAGCAGCGAGCGCTCGAGCTGCCGCGCGTACAGCTGCTGTATGAACGGCAGGTCCGCCGGGGTGGCCGGGCGCACGCGGATGTCCTTCGGGAGCGCCTCGTGCGCGAGTCGGCTGCCACGCACCACGCGTCCCTCGAAGTGCTCGAGCGCGTACTCGTAGCCGAACTGACGATAGTACCAGGGGATGCCGTCGATCAGCTGCAAGAGCTGGCCTCGCTTGGCGCTCCAGCGGTGGAGCTCTTCGAATTGCAGGCGGACGAGTCCGCGACGTCGGTAGTCCGGATGCGTCGCTACAAGCTCGGGTTGACCCGCCTCGAAGGCAACACCCTCGTAGCTCAGCGTGTGCGAGAGCAGCGAGCAGGTCGACACTATTCGGTGTAGTTTGATATCTTCGATGATGCTGAAGTCTTCCGCCCGCATGCGCGGGTGGTCGCCTCCGGCCAGCTCGCGTACCCAGATCGGAAGGTGCGATGTCGCTTCGTAGTCCGGGGGGTTCGCGAGGGCGACCGCGTTGAAGGCGGCCAGCGCTTCTACGTCGCCAGGCCCAGCGTGCCGGTGCACGAGCCCGTCTCCGAGCGTCTTGATGACCGCGGCGTCGGAGAAGGAGGCGGGCGGTGGGAGGTCTCGGTAGCGCGCCGCGGAGTCTTCCATGTCGGCGCGGCAGTATACCGGCTTGCTTGCAGCACGGCGGGCGCCAGCTCGGACTACTGCCAGCTCCCCGCCACGCGCAGTCCTTCCGGGCCATCCTCGAGGATGATGCGGTGCGTGTCCTCCGTTCGGAAGCGGCCGTCCGGGCGCTCGAACGCGTAGCTCACGACGACCCGGAGGTAGATGCGGAGGGGGGCGTGTCGCCCGACGTCAGCGATCTCGCTGTCGACGAGCCGGAAGCCTTCGCGAGCCCCGTACGCGCGCTCGAACTCGGAGGCAGGCTCGCGAAATCCGAGGCTCGTGTAGAGCGAGTGGTTGGCCGTGCGGAGTGCCTCGAGCCAGGTTTCGACAAACGTCTGGACTCTGGGGTCGAGCTCGTCCATGTCCACGCTGACCGGGGTCGAGGCCGTCACGCGGCGAGCGGGGGCCGGCCCCAGCCTGGGGAGAACGCTGGCTTCGGAGCCCTGCTGTTCGGCTCCGGACGTCTTGTCAGCCATCGACTCCAGCATGACCACGCCGCTCATCAGCACGCCCTCCAGGCGGCGCAGCGCTTCAGCCTCCGCTCCCGCCGCCGCCGAGGATCCCGGCGCGGCTTCGACCCCGGATCGCGCGGCTGTGCTCTCAGCGGGGAGTGGCGCCGCGGGGGCGTCCAGCTCGTGCGACTCGTCCGACCCAGGTCGAAGCGAGCTAATCACGAGGCCAACAGAAAGGGTGAGTGCCGCCAGAGAGGCGCCGACAAGGGCCGACGAAACGTGGAAAATCGAGCGCTCCGTGGGCGCGGCCCAGCGCGGCTCGGCCTCCGCTCCGACCTGGGCCTCGATTTCCACCTCGGTCTCCACTCTGGGAGCGACGCGAGGCGACTTGCGAGCCGCCTGCTCGCTGCCGATGGAGAGGATCTGGATGGTGATGTTGTCCGGCCCGCCGTTCGCGTTCGCCGCATCGACGAGCGCTCGGGCCGCCGGCGCGGGATCCATGGAGGCCAGGATGTCTCCGACCTTCTCCTCCTGGACCGAACCCCAGAGTCCGTCGGAGCAGAGCATCAGGCTATCGCCGGGCTGCACTTCGAGCTCGACCACGTCCGCCTCGACTTCCTCGGCTGACCCGATGGCGCGAGTGAGCTCGTTGCGGCGAGGATGGCTCCCGGCCTCGTCGGCGGACAGGATCCCACTGCGGATCCAGTCGGCAACCAGCGAGTGGTCTCTCGTCAGGAGCCGCACCGAGCCCGCTCGGACGAGATAGGCGCGACTATCGCCTATCCAGCCGATCCAGACTTTGCGCGGAGGACAGAAGAGCAGCGCCACCCCCGTCGTGCCCATCCCCCTGAGTCGAGGGTTCTTCAGGGCGGCGTGATAGATCTTGTAGTTCGCCAGCTCGAGCCCGCGGCGCAGTCGCTCTCCCGGTGGCCCCTTGGCCTCCTTGAACACTCTTGCCACCGTGTCGACGCAGAGTCTGCTGGCGGTGGCTCCACCACGGTGGCCGCCCATGCCATCTGCAACGATGAGGAGCCGCTCGCCTCCGGATTCGAACTCGCCCCAGAAGTCCTGGTTCTCCGAGCGTGCTTGTCCTACGTCGGTGAGCGACGCGGTGGCAATCTCGAGATTCGCGGCCATCCGTAACTTGACGGCATTCTCTGCGGTAGGGTTGAGAACTCTCCCGCCTCAGTAGATTACGTAAATCAGCCGGTCGGCCGCCGGAGTGGCTGCGGATCCGGCTACAATCTGCGCGTGTCGGAGGCCCCCACGCGACTGGTCTTCATTCGTCATGGCCAGGCGCAGGCTGCGGTTGAGGGTGTCGTGGCAGGGCACCGCGCCTGTCGCGGTCTCACGGAGCTCGGTCGCAGGCAGGCGACATCGCTGCGCGACCGCCTGTACGACACGAACGAGCTCCAGGCGGACGTGCTGCTGACGAGCCTGTTGCCGCGCGCCATCGAGACAGCCGAGATTCTGGCTCCGGCGCTCGGGAATCTCGCTGCGCTGCGCGACTGCGATCTGTGCGAGCTTCACCCCGGCGAGTGTGACGGCCTGCGCTGGGAGGAGTATCGCGAGCGCTATGCCTTTGACATGCGCGCCGAGCCAGAGCGGCCCATGTCCCCGGGAGGCGAGAGCCTGAGCTCCTTCCAGGCGCGGGTCGAGCGTCGCCTGCATCAGCTCGTTCGCGAGCACCCAGGCGAGACGTGCGTGCTCGTGTGCCACGGCGGCGTCGTAAGTGCGGCGACTCTGGCGTTTCTCGACCACGGCATGCACCGGAAGCGACCCTTTCGGCTCGAGCCGTCGAACACCTCGATCACCGAGTGGGTGCGTCCTGCGGCCGACGCTTCCTGGCTGCTGGTTCGCTTCAACGACGCCGCCCATCTGGGCAAGACGGACTGAGCAGTGCGCGCCTCGGGAATCCGCGGACCGGTGCATGGTACGGTGGAAGTCCCAGCTGCGGCGTTCGAGCGCTGCGAGCTTCGAGGATCGGCACATGCGCGCGCCCATCTCCGTACAGCTCTACAGCCTGCGAAAGGAGGCTGCGACAGACTTTCCGGCGGTGATCGCGCGGCTCGGTCAGATTGGCTTTGCTGGCGTTGAGCCGGCCGGCTTGCACGACCTGTCTCCGGCGGAGTTTCGGAGCCTTGTCGAGGACGCGGGCATGGTCGTGAGCAGCAGCCACTCTCCACTGCCGATCGGCGACGAGGCCAACCGGATCCTGGACGCCCAGCAGGAGCTTGGCTGCGAGGCGCTCGTCGTACCGATGCTGGCCCCGGCACGCTTCGCTAGCAGCGATGCGGTCAAGGCGGTGGCGGCGGAGCTGAGTGCGGCGCTCGAGAACATGAACGCGCGTGGGCTGCGCCTCGGCTACCACAACCACTGGTGGGAGTTCGAGGTGCTCGACGACGGACGCACCGCGCACGAGCTGCTCTTCGACGAGCTCGCCCCGGAGATCTTCGCGGAGGTCGACATCTACTGGGCGCGCGTCGGCGGCCGCGATCCCGCGCGCGTGATTAGCGAGCTGGGGACGCGGGCCAGGCTGCTGCACGTGAAGGACGGGCCTGCGGACGACGTGCAAGCGCCCATGACCGCGGTCGGCGACGGTACGATCGACATCAAGGCGGCGCTGGAGGCGGCGACCGACGCCGACTGGCACATAGTCGAGCTGGACCGCTGCGACGGGGACATGTTCGAGGCGATCGAGCGCAGCTACGGCTTCCTGGTGGGAGGGGAGCTCTCGAGAGGCAGGGCATGAGTCGCATCGGACTGGTCGGCTGCGGCTTCATCAGCCAGGCGTACGCGCAGAAGCTCAAAAGGCTCGACTTCGTGGAGCTCGTCGCCTGCGCGGACCTGATCGACGATCGCGCCCAGATGCTAGCGAAGGAGATGCAGATCCCGGGCGTGCTCTCGGTCGATGCCCTGCTCGCGGATCCGGAGATCGACCTGGTGCTGAACCTGACCATTCCTGGCGCGCACGCCGAGATCAGTCGAGCGGCGGTGGCGGCTGGAAAGTCGGTTTTCAGCGAGAAGCCGCTCGCACTGAGCCGGCAGGCGGGCAACGAGCTGGTTGCGGCTGCGGCCGAACGCAGGGTCCGCGTGGGCTGCGCTCCCGACACCTTCCTCGGGGCGGGGCTGCAGACGTGCCGCGGTCTGATCGACGCAGGTGCGATCGGCCAGCCCGTCGCCGCCAACGCGTTCATGCTGCAGCCAGGCCCCGAGCTGTGGCATCCGCGGCCGCAGGTCTTCTACCAGCACGGTGCCGGTCCGCTCTTCGACATGGGCCCCTACTACTTCACGGCGCTCGTCTCGCTCTTGGGACCCGCGCGCAGGGTCACGAGCTCGGCGCGCATCACGCACGCGACGCGTGAGATCTACAGCCAGCCTCTGGCCGGAGAACGTATGCAGGTCGATGTCCCGACGCACGTCGCTAGCGTGGTCGACTTCGAGTCGGGCCCTGTCGCAACCCTGGTTACGAGCTTCGACGTCCAGGCCTCGCGCCACCGCAACATCGAGATCTACGGGACAGAGGCGACGCTCTCCGTGCCTGATCCCAACACGTTCGGGGGTCCGGTGCAGATCCGGAGGCGCGACGAGCGCGAGTGGACGGAGCTCGAGCTGACACACGGCAACCGCGAGCAGAGCCGCGGGATCGGGCTCGGCGACATGGTCAGCGGGCTGCGCAACGGCCGCCCCCACCGAGCCTCTGGAGAGCTCGCGGCGCACGTTCTCGATCTGATGCAGAGCAGCCTTGAAGCCTCGCAGAGCGGCCGGCACGTGGAGCTATCGACTCACTGCGAGCGGCCGGGCCCGCTGCCGCCTGGACTACCCGACGACACGTTCGATGCGTGACGTTGAAGCGCATGAGCGACCCACACCAGAGAGAGGAGACGAGCGACCATGCCAGTCAATCCGGATGCGGTAGGTGCAAAGAGCGAACCGATCCAACGCTCCTGGAGCTCGAAGGATGCGCTTATCTACGCCGTTGGCGTGGGCGCGGGCTCGCTGGATCCTCTGAACAAGGAGCTCGAGTTCACGACCGAGAACAGCGATGGAGTGGAGCAGCGCGTGCTCCCGACGATGGGCGTCGTTCTGGGCGGAGGCATGGGGGGGCTGGACAAGGCAGGTACCTTCGACTTCGCGATGCTGGTGCACGGCGAGCAGGCGATCGAGCTGCATCGTCCGATCCCGATCGAGGGAACGCTGGAGAGTGTCGGAGAGATCACGGGAGTCTACGACAAGGGATCGGGAGCCGTAATCGTGACTGAGGCCACGTCCAAGCTGGTCGGCACCGGCGAGCCGCTGTTCACCACGCGCGCCTCTGTGTTCATTCGCGGCGAGGGCGGTTTCGGCGGCGACCGCGGGCCGTCCGGGCGGCGCAACATGCCCCCCGAGCGCGATCCGGATCACTCCGTCACGTACCAGACGCGCGAAGACCAGGCGCTCCTGTATCGGTTATCGGGAGACCGCAACCCGCTGCACTCCGATCCGCGCTTCGCCGACAAGGCGGGCTTTCCCAAGCCCATTCTGCACGGCCTTTGCACCTACGGCTTCACGGGCCGCGCTCTGTTGCACAAGCTCTGCGCAAGTGACCCCGCGCGCTTCCGCGCCATGGAGGGCCGCTTCTCGTCCCCCGTCTTTCCTGGCGAGGCGCTGACCGTGAACATGTGGGTCGATGAGAACGAGGCGATTTTCCAGACTCAAGGTGCGGATGGTCGCGTTGTGCTGGATGCGGGCCTGTGCACGTTCAGCTGAGCCGAGCGGTCCTCGGCCCTGCCGCTGTCCTCAGTCTTCTGGCGGCGGCCGCCCCGGCGCTCACGCAGGAGGAGGGCTCGGCCGAGGCGCAGGCGGAAGCTCCGGCCGAGGGCGACGTGGAGGCCAGCGCTCCGGAAGATCCCACGCTCGCGGCGGTCGACGCCTTCATCGCGACGCGCGAGATCGATCGCTCGGATCCGCGCTGGAAGGAGAATCTCCCGCCCCCTCCGATGTTGCGCTTCGACAAGGCGCGCCGCTACATCTGGGAGCTCGAGACCAACAGGGGAATGCTGGTCATCCGCTTGTATCCCGACGTCGCACCTGTCCATGTCTCGAGCACGATCTACTTGACGCGACTCGGCTTCTTCGACTCGCTCCCGTTCCACCGCGTGATTCCCAGCTTCATGGCACAGGGCGGCGACCCCCGGGGCAACGGGACTGGCGACCCGGGCTACGAGTACGCGGGCGAGATCGCGGACTCGCTCAGCCACGACAGGCGAGGGCTCCTCAGCATGGCGAACGCGGGCCCGGGGACCGACGGGAGCCAGTTCTTCCTCCTGTTCGGGCCCGCACCGCACCTCGACGGCAAGCACACCATCTTCGGCGAGGTAGTCGGCGGCAGCCGTACACTGGACCGGATCGAAGAGCTGGGGAGCCGCTCGGGGCGTACGAAACGTACGGTGCGAATCGAGAAGGCGAGTATCCGGGTCGATTGAGCCGGCTCCGAGGGAGGGCGATAGGGCCGGGCGCTACTCGGACGCGACTGTCTCCAGCGTCGGCAGCTTGCGCCGCGTCGTGGGGGCCGGACACTTGTGGTCGCGGCCGTTTGGCGTGTGCCACAGTACGTGCGCCGAGCGCCCAGGCAGGATCATCTCCAGGGCCTCGATTGTCCCTGTGCAGAAGCTCGCGAGCAGAGCGGGATCATTCGTTGCGGCCGTGCCGTAGACGAACATGCTCCGCGCTCCGATCTCGAGAATGCTCACCTCGGAGACGGAGTTCTGCAGGTGCTTCTCCACGAATGCTTTGGGCTCTGGCACTCCGATGTCCCCCGCTCCCAGGAGCCCAAAGCCCAGCGCCAGCAGGGCGAGCTCGGCTGGCCTGCGCTTGTCCCTTGGGCGCTGACGGAGGAGTGACACGTTTCGGCAGTCTAGGCGCGGAGCCATCCACGAGCCAGGGTCGCAGAGCGACCTGGTGGACGATGCTGGACTTTGAACCTCATGGCCTAGTCAACCTGAGAACGGCGAGCAGTTTTGACTATCCTACGCCTTGAACCTGAAGGGGAAACGCGTGGCAACGACGAGCCTCTCGGCGGATTACCTGGTGATTGGCGGTGGCGCCATGGGCATGGCGTTTTCCGACGTACTCATCGCCGAAACCGATGCAACAGTGATTATGGTGGACAAACATCACCAACCGGGCGGCCATTGGAACGATGCCTACCCGTACGTTCGCCTTCACCAGCCATCGTCCTTCTACGGTGTGAACTCGCGAAAACTTGGCAGCGACACGATCGATCAGACCGGTTGGAATAAAGGTCTCTACGAGCTTGCCACCAATTTCGAGGTCTGCGCCTACTTCGATCAGGTGATGCAACAGCAGCTTCTCCCTTCAGGACGAGTGCAATACTTCCCCATGTGCATGTACCAGGGCGACAGACGCTTCGTTTCCCTCGTATCTGGCGCCAATTATCAGGTACAAGTCAACAAGGTTGCAGACGCCACCTACATGAACGTTACGGTGCCATCAATGCGTACCCCCTTGTACGATGTGGCATCCGAAGCGCGGTGCGTGCCTGCCAACCACCTCTCGCGCGTGAGCGGCGAGTTTCAACGCTATGTAGTGGTTGGTGCAGGCAAGACCGGCATGGACGCGTGTCTTTGGCTCTTGAAAAACGAGGCTGATCCGAACTCCATCACTTGGATCATGCCCCGCGACTCCTGGATGCTCGATCGCGCCTCCATTCAGCCGGGCGCGGCATTGTTCGACAATTCCGGCCTCGGTTTCTTCGCACGACAAATCGAGGCCATTGTCGACGCAGATTCGATCGACGACTTGTTCGAGCGACTGAACGCGAGCGGGCAACTGCTCCGGCTGGAAGATGACATCAAACCCACGATGTATCGGTGCGCAACGGTCACGCAGCTCGAACTCAAACAGCTGCGTCGCATCGAGAACATTGTGCGACTGGGGCGAGTGCAACGAATCGACAGCGAGTTCATTGTGCTGGATGAGGGGACGATCCCCACAGATTCATCAACACTCCACGTAGATTGTTCGGCGGACGGCCTCGAACGGCGTCCGGCAGTACCCGTATTCGAGGGTGAGAAGATCACACTTCAATCCGTGCGAACATGTCAGCAGGTATTCAGTGCGGCGTTCATTCGGTCACGTCGAGGCGCAGTACCAAGACGAGACCACCAAGAATCAGATCTGCACACCGGTTCCGCATCCGGATTCCGACGTAGAACTGGTTGAAGACGACGCTAGCTGACAGCCTCAATCAAGCGCACTGGTTGCAGGATGAAGGCCTGCAGAAATGGCTGCTTGCCTCGCGTCTCGATGGGTTCCGAGGGCTGCTCGCGGCCCTGACAAATCCCGATCCCGGCCAGCAGGGCGCCGTGCAATCGATGACAAAGAACATGCTGCCGTCCATTGCCAAGTTGCAGGACGCTTTTGGCGGCGGTGGAGGACTAGCCCCAAGGTCAAAGAGCGACAGCAAATCCGCTTATACATCAATTACTTATGGTGGACGATACTGGACTTGAACCAGTGACCTCTGCGATGTCAACGCAGCGCTCTAGCCAGCTGAGCTAATCGTCCGGTGGGTCGGTCGGCTCCGATTGTAGCGAAGCTGTCCTTCGCGGCAGCCCGGCGCCAAGGCTCAGTTCGAGATCGGGGCTGCGATCGCGATGCTCCCCCGCACCGGCCATGCGAGCCTGGTCGAGCACGCGCACGAAGGTCCCGTTCTCGGCGCTCTCGGCCGCCTGGATCACCACGCCGCTCTCCGGGGTCTCGGCGAGCAGTCGCTCGATGTTCGCGCGCACCGCACGCACGTCCACGCGGCGCTTCTGGATCCACACCTCGTTGCTCGACGTGATCGAGATGAGGATGCTGCGCTTATTCGTCTCCTGCTGCTGCTGGCTCGCGTCGGGTCGGGTGACGTCGGATCCCGGACTCCTTGACGAAGGACGCCGTCACGATGAAGAAGATGAGCATGATGAAGACGACGTCCCAGGCATGGGCGTCAGGTTGACTTCGTTGTCTTCTTCGGTCGACTTGAACTGATGCCGTCTGCTCATGGCGTCCTCTGAAATTGGGGGCGGCTAGGGCCCGCAGTCTGCCACGGCGGAGCCAGGCGCGTCTATCCCGAATGCAGGGCGGAGGCTGCCGCGACCCGCGCTCGCCTCCGCGGGTATCCAGCCTGCATTTCGGCTGCAGTCCCCAGGCGCTTCTGCTTAAAACTCCAGGATTGCCCGACCCCGGATCTGTCCAGCCTCTAGCGCCGCGGTCGCCTCATTGATCTGCTCGATCGGGTAGCGCTCGGTGACCAGCGCGTCGAGGTCCAGCAGGCCCTCCCTCTGCCAGCGCAGGAACATCGGGAAGTCCCGGTCTGGGCGGCAGGAACCGCCGATGCTGCCGATGTATCTCTTCTCGTGCATGAGCAATTCGCGCGGATCGAGCTCGAGGCCGGTCGTGGGCACCCCTACCAGGATGGCCGTTCCGCCAGGTCCCACGCCGAAGCTGCCACCGCGCGCGGCCGGCAGAATCTGCTCCATGGTTTGGCGCACACCGATACAGTCGAAGGCGTAGTCCACGCCGCTGAACGGGCTCCCGAGCGATGCTATAGGCGCCCTTGCGGACGGTCAGCTCGCGGATCGCCTCTACGGGGATCGACCTTCGAGGCGTTGATTCCGTGAGTCGCGCCGAAGCTCCGCGCGAACTCCAGCTTGCTCGGGTCGAGATCCACCGCGATGATCGGGTCGGCCCCTACCACTCTCGCTGCCACTACCGCGCAGAGGCCCACGCCTCCCACACCGAAGATGGCGACGCTCTCGCCGCGCTGGACCCCGGCGGTGTGGTAGACCGCCCCGGCCCCCGTCATGACGGCACAGCCGACGATCGCGGTCACGTCGTTTTTCCGTCGAGGCCGGCAACCTTCACCACGTACTGCTCGTCGGCGATACTGTGATCCGCCCAGGTAAACACGTTGCGCGCTTCGACTTTGGTTCCTCCCCCGAGGTCCAGGCTAACGGGCTCCGCCGGCCGATCTGCGTTCTCTGCATCGCGGGGAACCCACGTCAGCATGACCTTGTCGCCCTCCCGCACGTGGCGGACCTCGCGTCCCGCGGCCAGGACGACGCCCGTCGACTCGTGTCCCAGCAGGCCGGGGGCGCTGCGCGGAGCGTGCATCTGGTGGAGCTGGCTGTGGCAGATGCCACTCGCGAACTGCTTCACAACGACGTGGTGCGTTCCGGGGTCGGGGAGATCGACCTCCTGCACTCGCAGCGGGACCGGGCTCCCCCGGCAATACGACGACGCGGGCGGGCGTGGCCATGCCAGAACTCCTTCTCGGGTTGCCGGTTAAGCATACAACGGATCCCGCGCTCGCCGCGCTGCGCCCGATTCCGCTAGGCTTCCGGAGTCTCTCATCATGCGGGGCAGCGGCAGCGAGTTCGGAGGAGGAAGCCGCCCAGTGCTAAAACTCACGAGCGCGCTCGTGGTCGTCGTTAGCCTGCTCGGCGCTAGCGCGGCCCGAGGTGCAGCTCAGAAGCTCACGCTGCGGATCGACACACCGGCCGAGGGACTCGTGGCCGTGGACTCCTCCGGGATGGCCTTCGTGTCCGGCCTGGCCTATGCGCACGCCGGCGACCTGCCGAAGTTCGATATCGTGTTCGTGCTGGACGTTTCGGGAAGCACTGCTGCGGCCTCCGGCGCCGATGTCAACGGCGATGGAAAGGTCACCCGGCGCGCGGGCGGCCTGCTGGGTTTGGGCGGAGGAGAGAACCGGGACAGCATCCTGGCGGCGGAGGTTGCAGCCGTGCGGACGCTGCTGTCCCAGCTCGATTCCCGGACGACCCGGGCGGGTGTCGTGATCTTCAGCGGTGATGAGGATCGCCGCACGCCTGATGCGTTCGTCGAGGTCGAGCTCACCCGCGACTACCGCGAGGTGGAGCGTGGGTTGGACTTCGTCCTCCTCGACGGGCCGAACGGTGGGACGAACAGGCACGCCGGGATCCTGCGGGGAACCGTGGAGCTGCTCGGATCGAAGAGCGCGGCGAGCCGTCGGCGCAGCGGGGCACAGCGCATCATGATGTTCCTGACCGACGGTATTCCGACGCTTCCCCGATCGCTTCTCGACCCGGGTCAACACGGAACGGGCGATCGACGTGGCCGCCATGGCCGCCAGGCGCGGCGTCCACATCCACACCTACGCGATCGGCCGCGAGGCCACCCGTCAGCCTCGTACGCCACTGGAGATCGCGCGGGTGACGGGTGGCGTCTTCACCCCGGTCGAAGATCCTCGCGACCTGCAGGCCGCGATCGAGGGGGCGAGCTTCTCTGAGATCGCCGAGCTGCGCATCCGAAACGCGACGACGTCCGCCGCCGCCTCCTACCAGCTGCGCAATCCGGACGGAACCTACTCCGCCCTCGTCCCGATGCAGACGGGGCGCAACGTGATCGAGGTCTTCGCCCGCTCCACCGACGGGTTGGAAGCGACCCGCCAGGTGGAGGTCGAGCTTGCCGGAGGGTCTCTGTCGCTGTCGATGAGCGAGCGCCAGAACGCAGACCTCGCCCGCCTGCGCGAGCTCCTGCGGCGCGACAACGTGAGATTGCGCAGGGAGGGCGAGGTGGAGATCACCACGGGACGTGGGTGACGAGAACGGCGCTCGTTAGTCTCACCAGGCCGCCGTCACCCCCCCTCCGCTCACACGGCGTCCTCCCGGGAACGGAACTTGGGGACGGTCCTTAATCGGAACTAACTCCTCGATCGGCCAAGAAGTTCCGATTAAGGACCGTCCCTGAGTTCCGGTCAGGGCGTTGGCCTTCGCTGCAAGCGCCGCGTTCGCGGCGCTTGCAGGGGTGCTCGGGCCGTCGCGTTGCTGTGGGCTGGCTTTCGCCTCAGGCGGATCGCGGCGAGCCGCTGGCTGCGGGCTGCGGCGAGATGCGGGCGAGGAGGCGGCGCGGTAGCTGTCGGAGGGCTTCGGCGAAGTCGTCAAGGACCACGTAGAAGACGGGGACCACAACCAGGGTGAGCAGCATAGAGGAGAACATGCCGGCCGCGGTCGCCACGGCCATGGGCGCACGAGTCTCGGCGCCCGGGCCGATCCCCAGGGCCGCTGGCAGCACGCCGAAGATCATGGAGAGTGCTGTCATCAGCACGGGCCGCATGCGAATCGGCGCCCCCGTTCCGCGAGACGACCATGCGTTCGAGCTCCTCGACAGAGCGGAACTCGGCGTCGGTCTTGACCGACCACTCGATCTTCGCGCTTTCCACGAGCCCTGCCGGTATCTCGACGTGCTCGCGGCGTAGCGCCGTGAGCACGTCAGTGGCGGCGAGGCCGCGCGAGCGCAGGCTGTCCCCATCCAGCCAGATCCGAATGGTGCGGTCGCTGCGCCCGAAGATGCTGACGGCGGCAACCCCGGGGATGCTCTCCAGGAAGGGGGCTACGTGGTGCCGGATGTACTCGCTGGTCTCCGTCAGGGGCCGGGGCCGCGTGGTGCTAAACGGGATGAAGATGATGGGGGACTGGTCCATGTCCCTGCGCGAGACGACCGGTGGCTCGAGCTCCCGTGGCAGCTGCCTGCGGGCCAGCGCGACCTTGTCGCGGACCTCCTGAATCGCTGCGTCGAGGTCGCGGCCGAGCTCGAACTCCACCATCACGTTCGAGACGTCGGGGACGGTCGTGGAACGGATCGATCGAATCCCAGCGATCGCGTTCAGGTGTTCCTCTAGGATCTCGGTGACATCCTCCTCCATCGCCGAGGGAGTCGCGCCCTCCAGCGCGGCGGAGGCCATCACGACGGGGAACTCCATCCTGGGCATCTGGTCGATGCCGAGGCGGGAGTAGCCGATGGCGCCGAAGACGAGTAGCGCCAGGATCATCATCCAGGTGAGGATAGGGCGCTCGATCGTGAGGTCGGAGAGTGTCGTGGGCGCGGGAACTCCATTGTATCTAGTCCAGCGACCCCTCTCAGAACCCTGTTACACAGGCGGATCGCGGAAGTCACTCACTCGACAAGAGCAGACTGGCGACCTCCGCGACATGCCCGCCATGTGCGCCAGGGATAGGGGCTCGACCCAAGATCCCGATCCGGACTCCCGATACGGGAGGCGTGTTCGCAGTGGGGCAGGCAGGCGGAGCGCTGCTCGAGGTGGCCTCGCCCAAGAGCTACGCACGTGCGGTGATCCTCTCGAGCCTGCTGGGCTGGCTCGGCGCGCAGCACTTCTACCTGGGACGCTGGGCAGAGGGATTGCTGGACATCGCCCTATCGCTCGGGTGGATCCTCTCGTTTCTGTTCGGCGAGCCCGTCTGGGGCGCGCTCTTCGTGGTGGCGGACTTCGGACACGCTCTGATCGCGACGATCTTGCTCCTGGTCGGGAGCTATCGGGACGGAGACGGTCTCCGTGTCTGCTACCCCGGTCAGAAATTGCACCCGAAACAGATCGGGTGAGAGAGGTAATCTGGCATGGACGCAGTTGACACCGTCGGGGCACCCCCGACCGCGAGTAACCTGAGCGACAAAGGCTTCGTGCCATCGATCCTGCTCTGCTTCTTCCTTGGCACCCTGGGCGTTCACCGCTTCTACGTGGGCAAGGTCGGAACCGGGCTGCTTCAGCTGGTCACGATCGGCGGCTTCGGACTCTGGACGCTCATCGACTTCATCACATGATCGTGAGCGGGAACTTCAAGGACAAGGCAGGCCGGCCCATCAAAGCCTCGTAACGTGGGACCCGGCGCGCGAGTGATCGCGCGCCACCCACCTCCGCTCAGGGCTACGCCCTTCGCTGCGGGCGCCGCTGTCGCGGCGCTTGCAGGTTGCTGATCCGCTATCGCCGTCCTTGCGGGGTTCTGGCACGTCCGTGCTAGCATCCGGTCGGCTCGGCGCCGAACGACACTGCAAGCGCCGCGATAGCGGTGCGCGCAGCAAGGCGAAGCCGAGCGAAGAGCGGGTGCGCGCGACCGCTCGCGCGCCGGGTCCCGCAAGAACTGGGGCGCGCTTGGGGAAGGCAACGCCCATCACGAAGGCGGGTCGGACGCGCGTTGCGCGCGCGCTCGAGCGCTACGGGCTCTTGCTGGTGCAGGGACAGTGGGAGATCCCGAGTCTCGCCGACCTGCTAGCTCGGCGCCCCGTCGTCACGCGTGGGTACTCGTGGGATTACGTCCCCGCGTGGCGGCTCTATCAGGAGCTCGGCGAGCGGGCGGACGTGGAGACCGCGAAGCTCTTCCGGGGCCGGAACACACTGATCGCGAGACGCCACTGGCCTGCCCTGCAGGCGCTGGCAAGCGAGGCCGCGGCGGCCGTGCGCCGGGGTGCGGGTGGCCCAGAGCCGCGCCGCATGCTGGAGCAGATCGAGTCGAGTCCCGGGATCGCAGGCAGCGAGCTCAAGAGCCGGCTGGAGTTCCGCGGCACGGCGGGCTCCCGCAGGTTCCAGCGCGTGAAGACCGATCTCGAGCGCTGGCTCTGCATCATCGGTACCGAACGGCTCGACCTCGGCCGTCACACACACGAATCTGTCTGGTTCCCCTGGGCTCAGTGCAAGAGTGCTCGCGCCATGGCGCGGCGCAAACGTCGCCTGCAGGTCGAGGTCGCGAGCGAATCCTTGTTTCGGGCCGTCTACACGAATGGCGCCCCGGCCCGTGTGCGGACAGAGACCCTCTTCACCGTATTGCGCTTGCTTCGACACGCGTGATCTGCGAGCGCGCACGAGCGCGAGCGCGAGGGCGTTCTACGCCGTGGCGTGTTAGGATCGGCCGTCCTGGATTCGTATCTGAGGAGTTCTGGAGTGGTGAGCTCTCTCGCGCGCCCGCGCACCTTCTATCTGCTGTTGGCGGGCTTGTTGCTGCTGATCTGCCGGTCCGCCGAAGCCGTGTCGCCCCTGTACGAAGCGGTGACACGCAACGATGTCCGATCGGTACAGACCGCGATCCTGGCGGGAGAGGACGTCAACGCCCCGCAGGAGTTCGGCAGAACCGCGTTGCACGAGGCAGCCCGTTCAGGCCATTCCCAGGTCATGCGTCTGCTCCTGAACAGTGGCGCGGAAATCGACGCGAGGAACCCCTCCGGCCTCACTCCCCTGCACCTTGCGGCCATCTGGGGACATCGCGGGGCCGCCGAGCTGCTGCTCGCGAATTGTGCGGATGTGGAGGCCACGAACGTGGATCGGAGCATGCCGCTGCACCTCGCGGTTGCGGCGGACCACGCGGACGTCGCCGCCTTGCTGCTCGCGAACGGTGCACCGGTGAACGCCGAGCGCAGGGGGCGGGTGACACCGTTGCGCGTCGCGCTCAACTACCGCCACTGGGAGCTCGCGGATCTGTTGCGCAGCAGGGCCGGGCTGGTCGATGCGGCGAGGGTGGGCGCGCTGGAAGGCCGGCTTCCCGCGGTCGGGACGGTTCCGCCGGCGGGCGTCGAGCCCGCGCCTGACCTCGCTACCGCTCGCCGCGGAAGCGTAGAGCAGGTTCAGGAGCTGCTCACGGAGCTGGACCACACCCCGGGTCCGATCGACGGGGCGCTGGGCGCACGGACCATCGAGTCCATCCGCGACTTCCAGGCGCAGATCGGACAGGTCGTCACGGGCTCCATCAGCGACTGCCTGATCTCGCGGCTCGAGGCGCGGGTCCGCCAGACACGCGACGTCGCCCCTGACGGCGTGGGTCTCTCCGACCCGGCCGTTCCGGAGCCGGGCGAGGTGCGCTCTAGGGTCCGAATTCCCTGAGACCGCGCCCCAAGACTAAGTCTTGGGGCGCTCCTATCCGGATCATGATAGTCGCGGTCCAGCGGGCTTCGCCCGCTAACTCCGCGACTAGGAGAGTGACCCAAGATTCGGGTGGGCGGAGGTGATTGTAGCGAGGGCCCCCAACTGGACGTGGAGCGATGTACGGGCCAACGGGGGTCCGAGGTAGCCGGTAGATGTCGATCTACACAGATATGCGTCAGATCCAGGGCCTGACGTGCGCGAAACGGGTCCGCACCCGCCCGATCACGCCATCTGCGCTCGGCAGAGCGCCATCACGTTGAAGCCCGAGCACACCAGGTCCCACTCTCCCGTCACCTTCTCCTGGCCGCGCAGCATGAAGCGCCGAAACCGCTGTCGTGCCTTGATCTCGGCAAACGGCCGCTCCGCCTGGGTCTTCCGCTGCGCGTAGCGTTGCTGGGCCCAGGGCAGTCGTAAGATCCGGTGCATCCGCTGCGCCCGGGCTCCCTTGGGCCAGCGGGACGACTTCCGCCCGCGGACCGCGATCAACGCCTGTTGTCCCCGCCGTTCCAACGCCTTCAGGTTCGACTCGCTCAGGTACCCGTTGTCGGCCAGCAGAATCTCCGCTCGCTGACTCGTGTTCGTCTCGATTGCCTCGACCATGGGCTCCAACTGCTCGTAGTCATTGGCCTTCTCTGTCAGCTCGTTCGCCACGATCAGGCCGTCCTCACTCGTCGCCAGCTGCGCGTTGTAGCAGTACTGCAAGGATCCCTCGGTCTTCATCATGTTCGCTTCGGGGTCCGCGAAGCTCTTCTGGTGCTTCGCTTCGAGCTTCTCCCCCTTCTCCCGCTCCAGCTGCTCCCGGGCCGCTCGGATCCGCTCCCGTCGTCGCTCGCGCAGCTGTAGCTCTTCTGGAAGCCCACCTCCGCCATCGTCGTCCCCGTGCTCTTGCTCTTCCGCAGCGTTGAGCTCGTCCATCTGCGCCACGATCTGCTCGATCTCGTCGCTCAGCTGATCCTCCGCCTCCAGCATCCGCGCGTGGCTCATCGCCTTGGACCGCGACGTGTTCGCCCGGATCTTCGTGCCGTCTACCGCCACCTGCCCGAGCTTCACAAGCCCCATCGCCTGCGCCACCTTCAGCGTCTGCAAGAACACCTCTCGGAAGTCCCTGTGGTGACGGTCCCGGAATCGGTTGATCGTCCGGAAGTTCGGTCGTAGCCCAGCCGCGAGGTAGCGAAACCGCAGGTCGTAGTGCAGCCGTCGCGCAAGCTCCCGCCCGCTGTACACGCCCACGACCGCCCCCAGAAGCCACAGCTTCAACAGCATCCGAGGCGGGAAGGCTCGCTCTCCACGCCGGCGATACCGCTTCTCGAACCGCCGCAGATCCAGCGACTCCACCAAATCGTCGATGAACAGCGCCGGATCCGATGGATCCAGAGCCTCCCCCACGTGCGCCGGTAGCAGCTCGCCCTGCTGCGGCACATACGCCTTGAACATGACCTCTTCCCCCACGCTCCCAAGTTAGCCAATAAGGGAATCTTGGGTCACTCTCCTAGCCGCCGTAGAAGGTCTTCTCGCCCAGGTCCTTGAGCGTGAGGGTCACGTCGTCGGCCCGGCCTGCTGGCTCTTCGCGAACGCCTGCGTCCAGGACCTCGCCGACGAAGATCGAGTGGTCGCCCTTCTCCAGCGTGTCAACGAGCGAGCACTCCAGGCTTGCGGTAGCGTTCTCCAGGATGGGAGCGCCGGTCGTTCCGGCACGGAACGCCTCTCCGCCGATGGTGTTTCCCTCGCGCTCCACGCTCTTGAAGGCCAGCGCCTGTTGGCCCTTGCCGAGCACGTTCAGCGCGAAGGTTTTCGACTGCTTGATGATCTCGTGCGCTGCGGAGTTGGCCTTCACGCCCACGACCAGCAGGGGAGGCTCGAAGGCGGTCTGCGTCACCCAGTTGACGGTCGACGCGCAGACGCGGCCATCCGGCGCCTCTGCTGTCAGGACGTAGAGTCCGTAGGGAATCATTCGCAGTGCGGTCTTCTTTGCGTTCGCATCCATGCTCGTCTCCTGTCGAAGTCTGACCATCTATGTGCCCTGTCGTCTAGCTTACAGGAGCGGGGACGCAGCCAGAAGCGCGCCTCGCCGCTCCGGGTAGAAGACCTGGATGTCCTTCGCTGGCATGACCGTTCCCCCTTTGTCGCTCCCGTGCGGCGCCACGCTTCCCCAGCTGTACGACGCCGTTCTGGCCGAGGCGTCAGACACACCAGCCCGCACGCAAGTTGCGATCGTCCCACCTTGTAGTAGGGCCGAGCGGTGTCACAATATCGCGGCAATTCGGGGGGGGAGGAGAATGGATTTAAGACCGGAGACACGAGCGCGCGGAGCGATCCCGCGACTGGGCTGGCTCGCGCTCGTGGTTGCAGTCATTGCGGGCTGTGGCGAGCCGGTGTGTCCCGGCGACTACCTCAGTCCCGAGCTGCGCGGCAGGGTGGAGCAGCTCAAGGCCGACGTCGCCCGCGATCCGAGCTCGCCAGCTACCGCCGAGCAGCGGGCCAGCGTGCTATGGGAGTGGATGAACGCCTACTCGCACACCGGGCGAGAGATGAACGTAGACGTGCCGCTGGTCGTTGCGAGAATCCTGGGATACGACGCCAGGACCCCGGACCTGCTTCGAAGGCTCGACATGTTCGTGCGCGAGTTGCAGATCCGGGAGGAGCGGCCGGACGCCATTGGCACGCTCTCGACGAACGGGACGGGGCCTTTCCCGGCCGGAAGCTATCAGACGATCGAGCAGACCTACACGGTGGGGGAGATGCCTATGCTCCCCGGCGGAGGAGTGCTGGTCGGTCGCCATTTCATGACGAACGCGGGCTCGCTTCAGACGACCGACCCGACCGTAGACAACTACGCCTCGATCCGCTCCTCGAACCCGGACGCCCGGTTCGTTCCCGGCTCCATACCACTTCGCGGGATGCACGGCGGATTTCGTCGTGCTGCCGAGGCTCTCGTCTTCCGACTCGAGGAGGCCGCGCTAGAGACCGGAGATACGGTGACCGTAACCTACGGCGATACCAAGGGGGGGTCTAACGGGTTTCGGGTCCAGACGTACAGCAACGAGCGCTTCCCGCTCCCGCTCTACGTTGATCTCGAGGGACATGGGAACTTCTTCACGCTCCCCATCCAACCCTAGCGTGTCGTTGGGCTCCAGGCGTACGGCGTCCATGGCTTCGCTCCCTCCGTGGTGCAGGTCGGTGAGCCCTTCACCGTCTCCGTGCGGAGCGAAGACATCCACTACAATCGCGCCACGAGCAGCTTCCCCGCCTATCAAGTGAGTCTGAACGCAGAGCCCTTCGCCGAGCTCGCGCCTGGTGACGGCGCCGTCTCGCTGATGACGGACCTGGTGCTGACGGAGCCGGGCGTCTACCGCTTCGGCTTCCGCTCTCCCGAGGGCAACGTCGTGGGCGCCAGCAACCCTGTGTGGGTGCAAGAGCAGCCGTTCTGGCGCGTCTACTGGGGCGACACCCACGGTCACTCGGGCTTCGCGGAAGGGCAGGGCACGTCGGATGCGTACCTCCGCTTTGGACGGGACGACGCGCGCCTCGACTTCCTCTCGCATTCCGAGCACGACCTATGGATGGACGACGCCGAGTGGGAAACGCTGCGAGAGAACGTGGAGCACTACACAGTAGAGGGTGAGTTCATCGCTTTCCTCGGCTACGAGTGGACGGTCAACACACGTCGCGGCGGACACCACAACGTGTTGTTTCGCACGCCTCGGGGCCGAGCCCGGGTTCCCGTGCAGGTGGCTTCGGTACCCTCAGAGCTCTACAGGCGTCTCGAGATCTCGAACGATCTCGAGGACGTTCTCGTCATTCCTCACGCACACCAGGCAGCCGACTGGCGCGTGACCAACTCCAAGCTGGAGTCGCTGGTCGAGATCATGTCGATGCGGGGGACCTTCGAGTGGTTCGGACGCGAGTACCTGGCCCACGGTCACGAGGTCGGCTTTGTCGCGGGCTCCGACGATCATCTGAGTCACCCGGGCTACCCGACTCCCCTGACCTCGACTCTGGCTCAGCCTGGCGGACTCGCCGCGGTGCTGGCGACCGAGGAGACCTCCGATGGCATCTTCGACGCGCTCAAGCAGAGGCGCACGTAGGCGACGACCGGGCAACGTATCCTACTCGATGTGGAGCTTAACGAGGCGCCGATTGGGAGCCGAACGCAATTCGCTGCCGAGCGCAGGCTCCGCGGGCGGGTCAGCGGCACCGCTCCGATTGATACGGTCACGGTGATCAAGAACCAGCAGGAGATCTTTAGCGAGGACTTCCTGACCCTCGACGAGGGTGAGACGCGGTTCGTCGCGGTGAGCTTCTGGTCGCAGGCGGATCCCGGGATCCGCGACAATCCACGCGGCTGGCGGATCTGGGAGGGCACGCTCAACGTGCGCGGTGCTCCGCTTGTCGCGGCCTCTGCACCCTCGTTTCGAAACCGGCTCGCGCAGTTCGTCTCGATCGATCCTTCGCACCCGAATCGCGTGAACTTCCGCACCTTCACCAGAGGCTCGAGCAGCACGATCGTGCTCGAGCTAGTGGATGCTGGCCCCGGCACCACGATCGAGGTCGAGCTCGAGCCGAGCCTGGAGAGGCTCTCGAGCCCGTCGCTCTACCGTCAGCCAGCCCAGATTCCGGGACAGAAGCTCGAGCTGCGGCTCGCGGACCTTGTACAGGGCCGGGCAACGACGCCGGTGCACGTCGACCGCTTTCAGGACCACGTGATGCTGCGGCGCATCGATCCGGACGCGGCGCTGGATAGGGAGTTCGAGTTCCTCGACGAGGACCGCGTGGGACAGGGCGACAGCTACTACGTCCGCGTTACGCAGCTCGATGGCGGGATCGCCTGGTCGAGCCCGATCTGGGTGGGCGGACTGTCCGTTCCCTGAGCGCCGGAGCCCCCTCTTCGCAGTGCCACTCCGATAGACTCTCGGTGGCGGCCGAAGCGCGACGAGGGAGAGAGTATGGACCAACGTGTCTCCGCTGGAGGCCGCGAGCGCACCGGGCCACGGCGTCTCCGTCGGCTACCGGCGCTACGCGCTCGGGCTCTTCGCGTGGAGCTCGATGACAGTCATGACCGGGATGGCGCGCGGCTTTACGACGCTCGTGCTGGCCCGCATCGGCGTGGGAATAGGAGAAGCCGCGGGCTCTCCTCCCTCCCACTCCTTCATCTCCGACATCTTCCCTCCCGAGCGCCGTGCGACTGCGCTGTCGATCTACGCCCTCGGGATCCCGATCGGGGCGGCGCTCGGAAACCTCTTTCGTGGCTGGATCGGCGAGTTCTTCGGCCGGCGCACCGCGTTCTTCGTTGTGGGCGCGCCCGGGATCCTCCTCGTGCTCCTTGTGCGCCTGACGCTGCGCGAGCCGGAACGCGGTCTCTCCGAGGGCATCGAGGTCGAAGAGAAGACGGAGTCTGTCTGGAACGTGATCCGTTTCATGCTCAAGTTGCCCTCGTTCCGGCACATGTCGCTGGCCGCGGCCATCCTGCTGTTCATCGTCAACATCATCGGCCTCGGACTCGGGCCCCTCTTCGTTGGCTTCTTGAGCGACACCCTCGAGCCGTCGCTCGGCGTCGAGGCCATCCGCTACGCTCTGCTCGTTGTCGTCGTCGTCGGCAGTTCGTGGGCAGTCCTGCACTACTTCCTGGCGGCCCGCACCCTCCGGGCGGATCTCAAGGCCAAGGACGAGCCGATCGCAGCCTGAGCAATGCGAGCGTTCGGGAAGGGCGTGCGCTCTCGGGGGCGGGGTTCGCTAGAGTGCGCGGGTCTCGAGTCTGGAGAGCGCTGTGATCGCCATCATCGACTACAAGGCCGGCAACTTGACGAGCGTCAAGCTCGCCCTCGACGCGCTCGGCGCGGAGTCGGAGATCACGGCGGACCCACGGAGGATCCGAGCTGCAGAACGCGTGGTCTTCCCGGGAGTGGGCGCCGCGGGCGCGGGCATGCAAGCCCTGACGGAGGTCCAATTGGTGCCGGTGCTGCGCGAGGTCATCGATGAGGGCAGGCCCTTTCTCGGCGTGTGCTTCGGGATGCAGCTGTTGTTCGACGACTCGGATGAAGACGGGGGGACGGACTGCCTTGGCGTGATCGCTGGTGGGGTGCGCCGCTTTGCTCCGCGGGACCCCATGGACAAGATTCCCCACATGGGGTGGAACACGGTCCGGCAGCTGGCACCGCACCCGCTCTTCGCTGAGATCGACGACGAGAGTGAGTTCTACTTCGTCCACAGCTACTACTGTGCGCCCCGCGTCGCAAGTGAGATCCTCGGAAGAACGAGCTACGCCGACGTCGATTTCGCCTCGGTGGTGAGTCGCGGCAACGTATTCGCCACGCAGTTTCACCCTGAGCGAAGCGGACGGATCGGCCTGCGGCTGTACGAGAACTTCACGCGCTGGGACGGTCAGAGCGGATGCTGACGAGGCGCTTGATCCCGTGTCTCGACGTTCGGAACCGGCGTGTGACCAAGGGCGTCAGGTTCCAGAACAACGTGGAGCTCGGCGATCCCATCGAGATGGCGGTGGGCTACTCGGACGGGGGCTGCGACGAGCTCGTCTTCTACGACATCACCGCGAGTGCGGAAGGTCGCCCGATCGACATCGAGATGGTGCGGGACGTCGGTCGGGCGATCAGGATCCCCTTTGCCGTGGGTGGTGGCATCGCGAGCCTGGCCGACATGTACGCTGTGCTGGACGCCGGGGCGGAGAAGGTCTCGGTGAACTCGCTGGCCGTCGAGGATCCGGAGCTCATTCGCGAAGGGGCCCGTCAGTTCGGTAGCCAGTGCATCGTACTCGGGATGGACCCGGTGCGGACCGAAGACCCTCGTTTTCCGAGCGGATACGAGATCACCACCCGGGGCTTCCGCCGCCGCGCGGGGCTCGACGCCCTCGACTGGGCGCGGCGGGCCATGGAGATGGGTGTGGGAGAGATCGTCGTGAACTCGGTCGACGCGGACGGGACGCGCAGCGGGTTCGAGCTCGTGCTGACCAGAATGATCGCGCACGGCGTTCGCATCCCGGTGGTGGCCAGTGGGGGAGCCGGCACCGCCCAGCACCTGGTCGACGTCTTCACCCGCGCGGACGCGAACGCCGCAATCATCGCGAGTATGATCCACACCGGCGAATACACGATCCGCCAGCTCAAACACGAACTCATCGCCGCCAAGATCCCAATCCGCCAGAAGTGGTAACGCGCCGCGGGCACCGGGACCGACGCCGTTGGAAGGGCGCGAGGTCCCCGGCATTCTCCGCTCCCCGCGCGCGCAGAGGGCTTGCTCGCCTCGGAACTCGCCTTCGGCTCGACTCGCAGGCCTTGTCGTTTCGGCAACCCGGCGGAAGTCGGAACTTGGGGACGGTCCTCAATCGGAACTTCTTGGTCCGATCGAGGAGTTGAACTGGTTCCGATCAAGGACCGTCCCCAAGTTCCGTTCCCGTACGGCTGCCCTGCAAGCGCCGCGTATGCGGCGCGCGCAGCGAAGGCCCTTGGCCTGGGGGGAGGTGGGTGGCGCGCGGACGCCCGCGCGCCGGGTCCCACGAGACTAGGTGTGGGACCTAAGCACGTTGTTGGCGGGTCTGTCTGAGTCTTGCCATGGGCGGTTTCTTTCCCAGGCTTCGATGGGGTCGGTGATGATTGTAGTGCTTGAGCCAGGCGGGAAGCGAGGCGGCCCGGATCGCGGAGGTCCGGAACGGTTGGCGATAGGCCCAGCGTCGCTTGAGCGTCTGGATGAAGCGCTCCGCCTTGCCGTTGGTCTTGGGCGTGTAGGGACGGGTGAAGCTCTGCAGGATGCCTTCTTCCTCGCATAGCGTGCGGAAGGCCTTGGCCTCCGCATAGCACTTGGCGTTGTCCGTGAGCAGGCGCTGGCAGCGGATCCCGAGTCGCCCGAACCAGCGCAACGCTCGACGAAAGAACGCCACGGCGTACTTTGCGTTCTCGGCGGGCAGCACCTCGGCGTAGGCCAGGCGCGTATGGTCATCGACGCAGACGAACGCCACCTCCCAGCCCACTCCTCGCTTCTTGCGACTGCGATCGCCGTGAATCGCGTGTCCGACCCCCTCGATCCGCGCGAAGCGCTTGGCATCGATGTGGAACAGATCTCCAGGAGCGGCATGCTCGTAGCGCTGCGGCGGATCGAGCTCCTCCTCCAGCCGCCAAATCCGGCCCAGGCCCTGCTGCTTGAGATGCCGCGAGACCGTCGATGCCGGGATCCCGGTCTCCAGCGCGATCTCCCACGCGGTCTTCCGACGCCGCCGCAGCCGCTCCATGCGGCGAATCGCCTTGAGCGGCGTCCGTTTCGGGATTCGGTGCGGACGAGAGGACCGGTCCTGCAATCCGACCTGGCCTTCGGAGTCGAACCGGTTCAACCATTTGTAGGCCGTCGGGCGGCTCACACCGGCTTCTCGAGCGGCACGAGCCAGCGGCCAACCCTGCTCTCGAACTCGCTGCGCCAAACGATGGCGAGCCCACGGAGTCAGCTTCGCGTTAGGATGAAGTCGCACCTGGGGGTTCTCCTTGAAGTCTGAGGTCGTCGAACAACCCCATCTTCTCAGAGAGCCCTCAGGTGTAAACAACGTCCTGGGGCACCACAACTAGCGCCTGGCGAGCTGGAAGATGCTCGTGTGGCGCAGGTAGGCCAGCTCTGCTCCCGCCTCGTCCAGAATTACGCCGTCTGCCTCGTGGTAGTGGTGACCCTTCCGAGTGTAGGCACGGAGCATGTGCCCGGCTACCACGAGCGTCTGGCCGGCCTCTGCGCGCGCCAGGTGTTGGATGTGGCTCCGCGCGTGGATGGACGGTCCGTAGTCGTACGAGTGATGGGTCAGCGGGCTCATCACGCCCGCGATCCAGCCGGGATGAAGCACGGGGCGATCGCCGCGCGTGAACGCAGGGTTGTCGTCCCCCTCCCGTTCGACGGCCCACGCTCTTGCAGCCTCCGCGGTGATCGGCCAAGCCATGGGCCGCAGGTCCTCGCCGACCCGGGCCGACGCCAGGGTGAGACGCGGTAGGCGCTCGGGCCGGGGCTCGGGCTCGCGCCGCACCGGCAGCTCGAAGGTATCGAACCAGGGCGCCCGGCCGAGACCGACGCGGCCGGCCAGCGTCGTCTCTCCCGTAGCCTTCTCCATCTGCAGCGCGAAGACCCCCTCGTCCTCCTCGGAGACGCGGACCGTGAGCTCGTCCCCGGGATAGGTCGGGCGGCGGAACGCGACCTCTGCCCAGCCGTCCGAGAGCCAGGTGTCTCCCAGCACGTCGAGGATCAGCGGTGTTGCCCAGCCGTACACCACGACGCCACCAACTAGAGCGGCGGCGTAGCCGTATTCCAAGGCGCCGCTCGTGGAGTGGATAGGGTTCTCGGGACGCGGGGCATCCGGGTCGTCCATGAACGCCACCAGGGTCGCCTCGACGGAGCTCCGTTTCGAGTCTATGCCAGCCATCCTCTCTAGACCTCTTCCGTGTGCTCGAGCACCACGGGCCCAGTCTCTCACGCTGCGGTGCTGGGCGACCACTACACTGCCCCCATGACGGCGCTGGCGCGTTTCTCGATCGGGCATCCGCGCTGGGTTCTCTTCTTGCTTGGGGGCATCACGCTGCTGCTCGGCAGCGGCCTGCTGCGCCTCGACACCGAGGTCGGGTACCGTGCCTTCCTCGGGAAGCGACATCCCGCGGTCGTCGAGCTGGACGCCTTTGTGTCGCGCTTCGGCGCGGGGCTACCCATGGCGGCTGTCTGGAGCTGTGGAGGGTCGAGCCCCTGCGAGAGCGTGTTCGACGAGGCCTCGCTCCGCATGGCTCATCGAGTGACGAGCGCGCTCGTCGCCGTGCCAGGTGTGCAGCGCGTCGACAGTCCGGCTACGACCGGCCTGCTTGCTCCCGCGCGCTTCGGTCTGCCGCGCGCCCGGCTGCTGGCCCCAGAGGGGAGGCCCGCGGCCGACATCAACATTCTCGCAGCTCGAGCACTCTCAGACGAGACCTGGGTGCACCAGATCGTCTCCGCCGATGGTCGCTCCGGAGCCGTCCTTGTCACGCTGGAATCCAGCGATGGCAGGACGAGCCGACGCGTGTTCGACGCGCTGTCGCGCGCGCTTGATGAGGCGCGCGTCGTGGGCTTCGAGTTCGCGCTGGTGGGCGGGCCCGTCGAGTTCGTCGTTGCCGGCGACGAGCTGCAGTACCACACGGCGAGAATCATTCCGCTGATGCTGGCGCTCGTCGCTGTCATCCTGCTCGTGCTCTTTCGCAGCTGGCTGCCCGCGATAATCAGCCTGGCCGCCGTCGGACTCGCGGTGGTCTGGACCTTCGGACTGCTGGGGTGGCTGCGCTGGCCTCTGAACAGCCTTACCTCGGCGCTGGCACCGCTGATCCTGGTGATCGGCGTCTGCGACGCGATCCACGTGCTCGCGCGCTTCGCCGCCGAAGAGGTCACGGGCCGAAGCGAGGAACGCGTCCTGGCCGCCTGCTCGGAAGTTGGTCCGACCTGCACGCTGACCACGCTCACAACCGCGGTGGGTTTTGCCTCCTTTGCCGGAACCGGGCTCGAGAGCGTCGTGCGGTTCGGACTCAGCGCGGCCTTTGGGGTTCTCGCCGCGCTCTTCACGAGCTTCACGCTCCTGCCGATCGTGCTGCGCAGCCTTCGCGGGGCTGCGCCGAGTGAGTTCCAAACGGCCGCGCACTGGGAGCGCGGCCTCACACGGCTTGTGGCCTGGTCCGGCACGCGTCATCGGTCCGTACTCGGTGCGACCGGACTGATCTGTGCCGTGTCGCTCTGGGGTGTAACGCAGCTCGTGGTCGAGGCGAGCTTCGAGGATCTGTACGGCGAAGACAGTAAAGTGGTGCGCTGGACCCGGGAGGTCGCGCTGGCGCTGCGCCAGCCCGAGACGCTCGAGATCGAGCTCCGCCCGCCCGCGCAGACCGAGCCGGGCTCGCCGCTCGCGCTGAGCGTACTCGCCGACGTGGAGCGTGGCCTGCAGCGGATCGACGGGCTAGGGCCCACGCTCTCCGTGCTCGCCCCCCTCCGCGTGCTGCACCGGCTGGTGCGCGGGGGTGAGCTCGATCCCGAAACGAGCGAGGGGCAAGGGCTGCTGCGCCTGCTTCGGGCCGAGGACCCCGGAGGGGTCGCGCTCCTCGTCGACTTCCGTACGAGCGCGCTGCGCGTGAGTGCGCAGGCGGAGAAGCTGCCACAGGAACGCTTGAACGCCTCGCTTCGTGACGTCCACGCACTCCTCGCAGCGGAGCTCCCGCCGGGCTGGACCGCAGTGGTGACAGGACCGCTGGCCGTTGTTCAACAGCTGGTCGAGGCGATCAGCCGCGCGCAGCTGCAGAGTTTTGTGGTGGCGTTCTCGATCGTGCTTGCGCTCGTTGCCGTGTACTTGCGCTCGCTGCTTGGCGCCACTCTCGTGCTGGTACCCACGCTCGTACCGGTCGTGTTCACGCTCGGAGCGATGGGGGCATTCGGCATCCGTCTCGACGTCGGGACGTCGATGGTGGCTGCGGTGCTGCTGGGGCTTGCGGTCGACGACGCTCTGCACGTGGTCGTGCCGTTCTATGAACGGCGCAAGGCCGCCAGCTCGGCCACGACGGCGCTCGAGGCGGCGGTGCGCTCGCGCGGCCGGGCGCTGTGCACCACGTCCCTCGCCCTAGCAGGCTGCGGAGAAAGTGACTGGGTTGGGCGGGACGCCTCTGACGGGAGGCGTGCCGAGCAGGGAGAGGGATCGCCGTTCCCGGTACGAACCGGTTCGGTGTCGCACGGGTAGATCTTGCGGGATCATGAGCTATGTCGCCTCCAACAGGTTGCGGATACGGACCAGGTTGTAGGCCGCAGCAGTGAAGGTGAAGACCCAGCCGACCCGATCCGTGCCCCGGTGCCGGGTCTTGCGCATCAAGCCCACCGTCTTCATCCAGCCAAACACCTCCTCCACCCGTTTGCGGAAGCGCTGGCTCACCTCGTAGCCCGGGTGTCCTGTGGTCCTTCGATCGATCGCGCTTCGGCGGTTCGTCGTGTTCTGTGCCACGTGCGGGGTAACGCTCCAGGCCCGAAGCGCCTGCACAAAGCTCTTGGCGTCGTAGCCCTTGTCTCCAGCCAGGGTGATCCGGCGAGCGCCCCCCAGACCCAGCACCATCTCGAGAGCCGCTTCGCGCTCCGCATACCCCGACGCCTGAGTGAGCTTCGCCGCCACCACCAGGCCGTTGCGGTTCTCCGTCACGACGTGTCCCTGATACGCGAGCCGCGCGCCCTGGCCCCTCATCCCCGCCAGTCGGGCGTCCGGATCCGTCCTCGACGCATGCGTCTGGTTGCTCCGCTTCTCGCCCCGGAAGTTGACCGTCGGGTTGCCCGGGTCGTCATCGTCCCTGCGCTTCTCGTCCTTGCGCACGAAGCTCTTCTGGCTCGCCCACGCCTCGATCAGCGTCCCGTCCACCGTGAAGTGCTCCGATGACACCAACCCCTCCGACTCCGCCTGCGCCAGCACCGCCTCGAAGAAATGCTGAGCGATCTCGCCCTTCAGCAGCCGTTCCCGATTCTTGGTGAACACCGTCGCGCTGAACACCTCATCGTCCAGCTCCAGGCCCACGAACCAGCGGTAGAGCAGGTTGTAGTCGATCTGCTCGATCAGCTGGCGCTCGCTCCGGATCGTGTACAGCACCTGCAACAGCAGCGCCCGCAACAGCTGCTCCGGCGGGACCGACGGTCGGCCGACCCCTTTGGCGTAGATACCATCGAAGCGTCGCGACAGCTGCTCCAGCGCCGCGTCCACCAGTCGCCGGATCGCTCGAAGCGGATGGTCCTCGGGAATCCGGGACTCCAGCGATACGTAGCTGAAGATCCCACCCTGGAGCGTCTGCGGTCCTCTCACATCTCCCCCTTGGGGCTTCCCTCAAAGGTACCCTTCGATGAGGAGTTTTTCAGCAGCCTGCTAGGCGTAGGATTCTTTGCTCTGTCTCTCTCGCCCTGGAAGAGCATCGCGAGCTTTGGCGTGGTCTCGGGGATCGGAATTCTCGGTGCCCTGGTTGCAAACCTCGTCGTGCTCCCGGCCCTGCTCGTTGCTGCGGAGAGCACACGCAGCGGTGCGAACGGCTTGCGACGCCGTCGAGCGCGCGACTAGACTGGCACCGAGTCGGGTCCGAAGGAGGGACAGGGATGGCCGAGACGAGCGTGCTGAAGGATGATCAGATCGTTTACTCGGCGGACTCCCACGTCGTCGAGCCGGGCGATCTCTGGACGAGCTACATCGATCCGAGCTTCCGCGACCGAGCGCCGCACATCGAGACGTCCGTCACGCGTCCGGACGGCAGCCAGGCCGAGGGAGAGTTCCTCGTCTGCGAGGGCATCGCGCCGCAGTCCGTCGCAATCTTCGCCGCCGCCGACGTCTCCGATCCACGCGAGCGCAGCAAGGCGAACCTGCGTGGCTACGCTCAGATTCGCCAGGGAGGCTGGGACCCGGCAGCGCGTCGCAAGGACCAGGAGGTGGACGGGGTGAGCCTGGAGATCGTCTACCCCAGCATGGCGATGCCCATGTTCGCGATCTCCGACGTGCCCTACCAGCAGGCCGTCTTCCGGGCCTACAACTCGTGGGTTGCCGACTTCGCCGCAGAGCTGCCCGGTCGACTGTTCAGCATTGCCATGATCAGCCTGGAAGACATAGACGCGGGCATCGAGGAGCTCAGGCGCGCGCGCAAGCTCGGCCTGCGTGGCGCCATGATCTGGAACGATCCCGGTCAAGGCCGCAACTACGGCGAGCTCGAGTTCGATCCCTTCTGGGCTACCGCTGCCGACCTCGGCATGCCGATCAGCCTGCACATCCTGACCGGAAAGGAGGGAACCGGGCTTGGGCGCGGACCCTTCCTGATGGACTACATGGCGCTCCCGCACGCTGCGCAGCAGTCGCTGGCCGCGATGCTCACGCTGGGCGTCTTCGCCCGGCATCCGGAGCTCAAGGTCGTCTCCGTCGAGAACGACATCGGTTGGATCGGCCACTTCCTCTACAGGCTCGAGCACGCCTTCAAACAGTTCCGGTACATGCTCGACTACAAGGACCCGCTCTCGCCGATCGACTACTTCAAGCAGAACTGCTACGCGACCTTCCAGGACGATCCGGTAGGTGTGAATGCGATCGGCTTCACGGGCGCGGATCACCTGATGTGGGCCTCTGACTACCCGCACGGGGACTCGACCTGGCCCGATAGCAGGAAGACGATCGAGCAGAACTTCAAGGGAGTCGGCCCCGAGGTCGTGCGCAAGATGACGCACGACAACGTCGTGCGCCTCTACGACCTGTAACGAGGCGCTGCCCAGGCGAGCGCTCCGATGCGCAGATCGCGTAGCCCGGCTATCACGGCGACTTCAGGATCTCGTACGAGCTTCTCTACGCGTCGCGGGAGCGAGCGGAGAGCACGGGCTCGCGGCTGCGGTCGACGGCTGCCGCGGGGAGCACGACGAATGGCATGGCCAGCAGGCCGAGGAGCGAGGGGGATTCGGCGTCGAACCCGGGCAGGCCCACGCGGATCCGCTCGACGTCGGGGCGGCTGCGGTAGCTGCGGAAGATCCGATCCCAGCAGCTGAGGACGGTTCCGTAGTTCGAATCGAGCTCGGAACGGCGCACCGAGTGATGGATCCGGTGCATGTTCGGCGTGATGACGAGCGAGCGAAGCATGCGGTCGGCCCGCGCCGTCAAGCGCACGTTCGCATGCTGCAGCTGGCTCGCGAGCAACAGCAGGGCTTCGTAGACGATCACGCCGAGGGGTGTGGCCCCGAGTGCGAGCACCAGGACCAGCCGCACGCAGGTGGAGAGACCGACCTCCAGGGGGTGGAAGCGGACTGCCGTCGTTGCATCTAGGTCCGCGTCGCTGTGGTGGACCAGGTGGACCCGCCACAGGATCGGCGCGGCGTGATACAGCCTGTGGAGCGAGTAGGTGGCGAGGTCGAGCACCACCAGCGTGAGCGCGAGCTCCAGCAGGAACGGCAACGCGCTGTAATGAAGCAGGCCCAGGCCGCTACGCTGGGCCAGCAGTGCGGTTCCCACGGCCGCCGCTCCGAACACAAGCTGGAGGAAGAGTGCGTTCGTCAGCCAGAGCGAGAGGTTCGAAGCGTCGTGGCGCAGGCGCCGACGCCGCGCGCCGCGGAAGGGACGGGCACGCTCCCAGAGCATCGCGGCCGCGAGGCCGAGCAGCGCCAGGCCCACCCGGGCCAGGGTCGCGAGAGAAGGGACGTCGATGTCTGGCAGCGCGTCGTGCACGATTCAGCCCCCACAGGCATGTTCGGGCACTCGAGCGGCCAAGTAAATTCAAGGTTGAATTGGGATCGTCATAAGGGGTACTTATGATCGGGATGACGCTCCGTCAGCTCGAGATCTTCCGGTCCGTAGTCCGGCTGGGGACGCTGTCGGGCGCTGCGCGAGAGCACGGCGTCACGCAGCCTGCCGTGTCGATGCAGATGAAATCCCTTGCGAGAGAGCTCGGGGTCGAGCTGCTGGCGCAGCGCGGCCGCCTGCAGCAACCCACGCCGGCAGGCGAGGCCCTGGACGACTACGCGGATCGCATCTTGCGGCTCGTACGCGAGGCCGAGACGGCCCTGCTCGCTCGGAGTCAGGGCGACGAGCTCGTCCGCGTGGCCGCAAGCAGCACTCCCGGCGTCTTGCTGCCGGAGCTGATTGCCGCGTATCGCCGTCGGCGGTCGGGGGCCGCCGTGCGCCTCGAGGTCCTGAACAGCCGCCAGGTCGAGGAGCGAATCGGCGCGGGCGAAGCCGACTTCGGTGTGGTGGGCGGGTTGCTCAGCCGGCCGGGCCTGACGGCGGAGCCATGGCGCAGCGACGAGCTCGTTCTGATCGTGGGCGCACGGCATCGGCTGGCCGGACGTCGCAAGGTTCGTGCGGCGGACCTCCACACCGAGCTGTTGCTGGCACGTGAGCACGGCTCCGCAACGCGAGCCAGCGTGGACGCCGCGTTTCGGAAAGCCGAGGCGCCGCTTCCGCGAACGCAGGTTCTGGGGGACACCGAGGCCATCAAGCATGCGGTGAGCGCAGGTCTCGGAGTCGCGATCGTGTCGGGCTTCACCGTCGAGCTAGAACGCAGCTCCGGAATGCTCTCTGTGGTGCGAGTTGCGGACGTCGAGCTGCGCCGGCCGCTCAGGATCGTACGCGACGCGGCTCGAACGCCGACTCCCGCCGCACGGGACTTCCTCGCGTTTCTGAAGGGCCCCACAGGCAGCGGTCGACGCCGCGCTTCTACTCGCGGACGAGCGGCGGACTAGAATTGGACTGACCGACGGCGTTACTCCTTCAGCGCCGCATCCAGATCGGCGATCAGGTCTTCCACGGCCTCGATGCCGATCGAGAGGCGTAGCAGCCCATCAGAGATCCCCAGCCGCCCACGCTCCGCCGGGCTCATCCCGGCGTGCGTGGTGGCGACCGGGCGGGTCACGAGCGACTCCACGCCGCCGAGACTCGGAGCGTCGGTGAAGAGCGTCACACGCCGTGCCAGCCGACGAGCGGCTTCCGCGCCGCCGGACAGCTCGAAGCTCAGCATGCCGCCGAAGCCGGAGAACAGCTCGCGCGCTCGCCCGTGGTCGGGATGGGTCTCGAGCCCCGGATAGTTCACCACGGTCACCTCTGGACGGGCACTCAGGTAGCCCGCGATGGCGAGGGCGTTCGTGTTCTGCTGGCGCACGCGCAGCGCGAGCGTCTTTATGCCCCGGTTCAGGAGAAAGCACGCGTGCGGGTCGAGACTCCCGCCCAGGTGGTTCAGTCGGTGGAGCACCCGCTCCACCCAGCCCGCCCGCCCGATCAGGGCTCCGGCCGCGAGGTCAGAGTGGCCGTTAAGGTATTTGGTGCAGCTGTGCAGCACGAGGTCGAAGCCGAGCTCGAGCGGCCGGAAGTTGATCGGCGACGCGAATGTGTTGTCGATGACGGCGACCAGGCCGTGCTCGTGTGCGAAGCGGACGATCTCTCGATGGTCCGCGACCTGGAGCAGCGGGTTCGAGAGCCCTTCTACGTACAGCGCTCGGGTGTCCGTTTGGAGGCTCGACTTCCAGGAGTCCGGATCGCGCGCGTCGATGAAGTCGTAGCTCATGCCGAGCGAGTCGAGATCGTCGGTCAGCAGATTGTGCGTTCCCCCGTACAGGCAGTCCTGCACCAGAAGATGTCCTCCGCCCGAGAGCAGCGTGAGCAGCGTCGTCGATATCGCGGCCATCCCGCTGGCCGTGACCAGCGCGGCCTCGCCTCCCTCCAGGTCGGCGAGCTTGCCGGCGAGCGCCTCGTGGTTCGGCAAGTTGTTCAGGCGCGGATAGCGGAGCTCGTGGTAGCCCGCGCCCTCTTCCTGCTCGAAGACTGTCGACTGAAAGATCGGGAGCGTGACGGCCCCTCCGATGCGCGGGTGCGGGTCGCCGGCGTGGACGACACGAGTCTCGAGCTGTTGCGGCTTCGGCGCCACGGTGACCTCCTTTGGTGTTTCTCGCATCAGATCAAACGCTGGCCAGGAGCGGCTCGAGCCGCTGCGCCCATGCCACCAACTTCTCGTCAGCCCCGCCGCGAGCCACGAGCTGCAAGCCCAGCGGCAGCCCGTCATCGGAGCTGCCGGAGGGCAGAGTGAGGGCCGGCAGCCTGGCGTGCGTCCAGGGCAGGTTCATGGCAGCGTCACCCGTGGACTGTAATCCCTCCGGAGCGGCTCCCGTCGCCGCGGGACTCGCCCATGCGTCGAGGTCGTGAGCATCCATTAGTGCCTCCAGCGCCGTACGGAGGTTGTCTCCACTCGCCCGGCCCACCTCGATCGAGTCCTCCGCGAAACCCCGCGCGCGTTCCATCAGCATCGCGCTCCGGGGGCGGTACACGCTGCCGTGTTCCCGGAACCAGGGGTCGTGGACCTGCTCGAACTCCTTCGCGATGAGTCGCAGGTGACGTTCGGCCACTTCCTCAATGTCGCGCAGAGCGGGCACGTAGCGGATCTCGCAGCCCTCCGAAGTGAGCCTCTCGAGCTGTTCCTCCAGGGCACGCCTGGCCTCTGGCTGCGCCGACTCCAGGTAGGGGCCGACGGGCACTCCGAGCGTGGGAAGCTGCCCCTTCGCAGTGACTCCCCGCCACGGGTCGCACAGCACCGACGCCGCCAGCGCGACTCCGGACACGTCCCTCGCGAATACGCCCACGCAGTCGACGGAGCGAGAGAACGCGAGTACCCCGTCTGTCGGAATCCGGCCGAAGCTCGGCTTGAGCCCGACCACGCCGCAGAACGCCGCCGGACGGATCACCGACCCGACGGTCTGCGAGCCCAGCGCGAGCGGTGCGTAGCCGGCCGCGACCGCAGCTGCCGACCCGCTGCTAGATCCACCGGGTGTGCGCGAGAGGTCGTTCGGGTTTGCCGTGGGACCGGGGTCCATGTAGGCGAACTCGGTCGTGACCGTCTTTCCGAGCACCAGCGCGCCCGCGTCGCGCAAGCGCCGGACGCAGCCCGCCTCCGGGCCGGCGAGCAGCTCGGGGGGAAGCATGGAGCCTGCGCGCGTCGCGAAGCCGTCGGCGTTGATGATGTCCTTTACCCCGACGAGGATCCCGAAGAGCGGCGGCCGCCGCTCGGGCTCCGGAAAACGCTCGCGCAGCGCCTTGGCATCGGCGAGCAAGCGCTGCAGCCGGCCGGGCTCCGGCAAGAGTGCCCGGATTCGCGGCTCGACCTGAACGATCCGCGCGCAGGTCTCGCTTATGTACTCCTCGAGCGGCTGTCGGCCCGCGCGGAGGGCGTCGGCCAGCTCGACCGGCGGCGCTTGCGAGGTCAGGGTGTCGGCCCCCCCAAAAAAACCTAGCGCAACCTCTCGAACTTGGGCTTCCGACGCTCCACGAACGACCTCACTCCCTCGCTGAAGTCCGGTCGCTTGAGGCTCTCGTCCATGAGCCGGTTCGTCTCGCGCATGGCGTCGCCGAGAGGCTGCATCAGGTGTCGGTACACCTGCTGCTTCATCACCATGAGCGAGGTCGGCGAGCAGTTCTCGGCCAGGTGCTCGAAGTAGCTGTGAGCCTCGGGCAATAGCTGCTCCGGTGCGACAACGCGGCTCACCAGCCCGAGCCGCTCGGCCTCTGCGGCGTCGAGCTTGCGCGCGCTCCACAAGATGTCCAGCGCCCGCGCGCTCCCGAGCAGCCGGGGGAGGATCCAGCTCACGCCGTGCTCGGCGACGAGCCCACGCTGCGCGAACGAGGTGGTAAACACGGCCTTCTCCGACGCGAAGCGGAGATCGCAAAACATGGCGATTGAGAAGCCCAGTCCCGCGCAGGGCCCGTTCACGGCGGCCAGGATCGGCTTGCGGATCGAGAGCAGGAAGCCATAGCCCACCTGGAAATCGGGTCCCATGCCCTTGTCGCCGGGATCGGCCTCGAGCTTTGGCGGCCCATCGACTACCTGTCCCGCGGCCGCGGTCTTGCCCAGACTCTGCATGTCCATCCCGGCGCTGAACCCGCGCCCGCTGCCAGTGAGGATGATGCCGATGACCCTATCGTCCTGCTCTGCCTGCGCGAACGCGTGGCGCAGCTCGTCGAGCATCGGGTAGGTGAAGGCGTTTAGCTTGTCCGGGCGGTTGAACTCGATCGTTGCCACCGGCTCCTTCACGTCGTAGAGAATCTCGTCGTACATGGCTTCTCTCCTTTGACGCTAGCGTCCTTTGAACAGCGGAGTTCGCTTCTCGACGAACGCCTTGGCCGCCTCACGATGATCTTCCGTGCGTCCCGTGTGGAGGTGGTGCGTCGCCTCCAGGTCCAGACACTCGAACAGATCCTCGCTCATTGCGCGTCGGATGTTCTCCTTGATATAGCGGTACGCAACGGTGGGACCGCTGGCCAGCTGCCGCGCCAGCGCCATCGTACGCTCCTCGAGCGCGTCATCAGGCACCACCCAGTTCAACAGCCCGAGGCGCTCCGCCTCCTTCGCGTCAACGCGCTCGGACAGGTAGTAGAGCTCGCGGGCCTTGGCCGCGCCGACGAGTCGGGTGAGGAACCAGGTTCCACCGAAGTCGCCGCTGAAGCCCACCCTGGCAAAGGCTGTGGTCAGGATCGCGCGCTCCGACGCGATGCGCAGGTCGCAGGCCAGTGCGAGCGAGAGACCGGCGCCGGCTGCTGCTCCCGGCAGCGATGCGATCACCGGCTTGGGCATCTCGAAGATCCGCCCGGAGGTGCCGCGGTGCCTCAGGCGCTGCCTGTGCACGCGCTGGTCGAAGCTGACAGCCGCGGCGCTGCCGTCAGCTGCGCTGGCCATGCCTTTCACGTCTCCGCCCGCGCAAAACGCCCCACCAGCGCCCGTGAGCACCACGCAGCCCACATCTTCCGCCAGCTCGGCGTCGGCGAGGGCACGCTCGAGGCCCGCAAGCATGGGGTCCGACATGGCGTTGCGTCGGTCGGGGCGGTTCATCGTGAGGATCGCGACGCGGTCTTCGACGCGCGCCAGAAGATCCTCCGTACCGGTATCGATGCTGCGACTCTCGCTCATGGCTCCTCCGGGGAATCAGTAGACGGAATGTCACCTAGTATAGGCCTGAGGGCAGGCGGATTGCGGCGAAGTGGCGGGTCGATGCTAGGTTCAGGGTCATGACCACGACAGACACCGTTCTGCACGGCCGGTTTCGACGTATCGGAGCCGAAGAGCTGAAGCACTCACTCGAGACGTCGCCCGCGCCGCTCCTCCTAGGAGAGTGACCCAAGATTCCCTTATTGGCTAACTTGGGAGCGTGGGGGAAGAGGTCATGTTCAAGGCGTATGTGCCGCAGCAGGGCGAGCTGCTACCGGCGCACGTGGGGGAGGCTCTGGATCCATCGGATCCGGCGCTGTTCATCGACGATTTGGTGGAGTCGCTGGATCTGCGGCGGTTCGAGAAGCGGTATCGCCGGCGTGGAGAGCGAGCCTTCCCGCCTCGGATGCTGTTGAAGCTGTGGCTTCTGGGGGCGGTCGTGGGCGTGTACAGCGGGCGGGAGCTTGCGCGACGGCTGCACTACGACCTGCGGTTTCGCTACCTCGCGGCTGGGCTACGACCGAACTTCCGGACGATCAACCGATTCCGGGACCGTCACCACAGGGACTTCCGAGAGGTGTTCTTGCAGACGCTGAAGGTGGCGCAGGCGATGGGGCTTGTGAAGCTCGGGCAGGTGGCGGTAGACGGCACGAAGATCCGGGCGAACACGTCGCGGTCCAAGGCGATGAGCCACGCGCGGATGCTGGAGGCGGAGGATCAGCTGAGCGACGAGATCGAGCAGATCGTGGCGCAGATGGACGAGCTCAACGCTGCGGAAGAGCAAGAGCACGGGGACGACGATGGCGGAGGTGGGCTTCCAGAAGAGCTACAGCTGCGCGAGCGACGACGGGAGCGGATCCGAGCGGCCCGGGAGCAGCTGGAGCGGGAGAAGGGGGAGAAGCTCGAAGCGAAGCACCAGAAGAGCTTCGCGGACCCCGAAGCGAACATGATGAAGACCGAGGGATCCTTGCAGTACTGCTACAACGCGCAGCTGGCGACGAGTGAGGACGGCCTGATCGTGGCGAACGAGCTGACAGAGAAGGCCAATGACTACGAGCAGTTGGAGCCCATGGTCGAGGCAATCGAGACGAACACGAGTCAGCGAGCGGAGATTCTGCTGGCCGACAACGGGTACCTGAGCGAGTCGAACCTGAAGGCGTTGGAACGGCGGGGACAACAGGCGTTGATCGCGGTCCGCGGGCGGAAGTCGTCCCGCTGGCCCAAGGGAGCCCGGGCGCAGCGGATGCACCGGATCTTACGACTGCCCTGGGCCCAGCAACGCTACGCGCAGCGGAAGACCCAGGCGGAGCGGCCGTTTGCCGAGATCAAGGCACGACAGCGGTTTCGGCGCTTCATGCTGCGCGGCCAGGAGAAGGTGACGGGAGAGTGGGACCTGGTGTGCTCGGGCTTCAACGTGATGGCGCTCTGCCGAGCGCAGATGGCGTGATCGGGCGGGTGCGGACCCGTTTCGCGCACGTCAGGCCCTGGATCTGACGCATATCTGTGTAGATCGACATCTACCGGCTACCTCGGACCCCCGTTGGCCCGTACATCGCTCCACGTCCAGTTGGGGGCCCTCGCTACAATCACCTCCGCCCACCCGAATCTTGGGTCACTCTCCTAGACGTGCGGCGCGCGTCGGCCTTCCGTGAGCACGCCGGGATCCCCGGCGCGGTTGCCTTCGCCCTCGATCGCGATCCGATCCTGCTGCCGATCGCCCCACAGGACCGCCCGCTCGTCGTCTACTGCCTCTGAACGGGCGAGGCTTCGAGTTCGCGGGTCGCGAACTGGCTGGTTCTGGACGGCTATCGAGACGTTGCGGTGCTGAGCGGCGGGCTCGAGGCATGGATCGAGGCCGGCCATCCCCTCAAACCCGTCCCCGATCAGATGCCCGTGCCGGGACTCGCGTGGAAGGAAGTTCCGCTGAGCGACATGTTCCGCACCCCCGAAGCGATGGGGATCCAGGCCGACTCTGCCTTTCTGCCGCGCATCGCGGGGCAGACCTTCCTCGAGGGTCGTGAGCTCCCGCTAAAGCGCGAGATGGTGGTGCTGTTCGTCGACATGGTTTCGTCCATGCGCCTCGTTCTGGGCCGGTCCCCGGAAGAGGTCCTCGAGATCTTGCAGGCGTTCATGGAGATTGTGATCGACGTGGGCGCTTACCATTGCGGTGACGTGCACGACTTCGAGGGCGATGGCGCGCTCCTCTACTTCGAAGGTGCGGGGGAGGCGGTGCCCGCCGCGTTTCGCCTGCGCGACGAGCTTCTGCGCCGACGCGCCGAGCTACCGGTGCTCCCACTGCCCCGCCTCTCCCTCGACATGGGTCCTGTCGTGATCGGGATCGTCGGTACCCGCTTCCGCCAGACGGTGTCGCTCGTCGGCCCCAGCGTCCACATCGCGGCACGCATCCTCAAGCTGGCGCCGCCGGGCGGCATCGTGGCGACGGACGCGATCGTGAGGCATGCCAGACGCGCGAACCCCGAGTTCGCCACGCAGTTCACGCCTATCACCGGCGCACTCGAGCTGGAGCCCGAGCTCGACGGCTTGGAGACGTGGCTCGCGCCCGCTTCTGCTTAAGCTCGCTTCGGTAACGCGACGGTAGCGGTGCCCGGAGTCGTCTCGGTCCCGTCGGGCTTCGTGACGCCCACGTTGAGATCCACGCGGGCCTCGCCGCCCTCCTCGTACTTCTTCGTGACCTTTGCCCAGACGCGCAGGTCGTGGCGCGCGGGGTCCATGCCGCGGTACGAGACCCCCCAGTTCACGATGCGGCCCTCGGCTCCCCTCCACTCGTCCAGGAGCCGGCCCACCAGCATGCCCTTGAGCGCTCCGTGCACGATGATGTCCGGAAGGTCGTTCCCTTTCGCGAAGCCGTCGTCGTAGTGGATCTGGTAGAAGTCGCCGGAAGCGGCGGCCCAGATCACGAGGCGCTGTGAGCTCATCGGCTCCTGGAGCGAGATCTCCTGACCTTCGCTGACGTCGTCCCAGAAGAGTTGTTCGTCTGCCATTGCTGCCGCTCCTAGTATGAGATCCCAGTCCCGCGCATCTTCGCGACCACCACTCCGTCGGACTTTCGTGTGTAAACGGTCTCGGCGGTGCGCACAAGCATCTGGCCGAGCCGGCCCTTCCGCAGCTGCAGGTCCGCCAGCGTCGTTACCGCCTGCAGCAGGTCTCCGGCGTATACCTGCTGGATTGGCTCGACCTCGGTGCCACCGTTCAGGCCCCGCTTGAACGGGCTCGAGAACTGCGGCTGCGGTTCCTCGCTGCGAGCGAAGGGGTTGTAGACAGGCATGCCGTAGAAGCCCGGAGCGGCGGGTAGGGTCCGATGCCCCTTGGACTTTGCGTACTCCTCGTCGTAGTAGATCCGGTTCGTGTAGCCGACGGCGCGGGCAAAGGTTCGGGCTCCCTGGCTCGTCACTTCGAGAGTCCCGGGGGGCCCGGACGTACCGATCGCGGCCTTCATCTCCGCTGTCAGATCAGGAAGCTCGTCTGCCAATTCTCGGTTCCTCCTGCTGGTGGCCCCAGCATACTACGGCCGCTGATAACCGACGCCGTCGTGGTTCGACGTCCAGCCGCGGTCCTCCATGCACTCGCCCCAGAGGCGCTTCGCCTTCGACTTGCGCTTTCCTTCTCGCTCCCAGGCAGCCTGCTCGGTATCGCGTTTGCGTCCGCAAACGGTGCCGTAAGTGCTGTCGAAAACGCAGGTGTCCCCGCCGCCACCGCCCACCTGCTCCGCCGCCTCTTCCGTGGCCCACTGGGTGCAGCGCCGGCTCAGTGCCTGGAACTGACGCTCAGAGGCCCCTTGCTTGGTCCAGAAGGTCTCGCGTGCGGCGCATCCCGCGAGCACCAGGACGGCGGTCACCACTGCGGTCTGTCTAAGCATGTCCGCTCCTCCCCGCTTGCGAGGAACGCTCTAGGGGTCCACGGGCCGGAAGTGCACCAGGCTGATCTCGTCCGAGACGTCTTCGAACACCGCCTCAAGGGGCTGACCGATGCGCAGCGTCTCGGGATCGCAGCCCACCACGTTCGTGGCCAAGTGTGGACCTTCCTCGAGCTCCACGATCGCGATCGTGTAGGGAACCTTGTCCGCGAAATCGCGGGCGGTGGGACGCCTCGCGATCGTGAAGCTGTACAGGGTCCCTCGACCGCTGACCTCGTTCCACTCGAGCTCGACGCTCCCGCACTCCGGGCAGGCGGGTCGGGGGTAGAAGATGTGCACACCGCAGCCCTTACAGAGCTGGATCGACAGCACGTGCCTGTGCGCCGCATCCCAGAAAGGCTGCGTGGTCGTGGTGGGCTCTGGCAGTCGGCCGCGGGTCTGGGCCTCGGGACTCATGTGCTCCTCCCGAGGATCAGCGACACTTGCTCGCTCATGATGCCCCCGTTCCCGTTCACGAACGCAAGGTCGCAGTCGGCGATCTGGCGCTCGCCCGCGTCTCCCAGGACCTGGCGAGCGGCCTCGGTCACGTGCGACATGCCGCCCGCGAGGCCGGGTTGCCCGAACGAGAGCTGCCCCCCGTGCGTGTTGACGGGGAAGTCGCCCTTGTAGGTCAGGTCACGTGCTGCGACGAAGTCGCCTGCCTCGCCCTTGGCACAGAAGCCCGCGTCCTCGAGCGACACCATCACGGTAATGGTGTAGCAATCGTAGATCGAGGCCAGCTTCACGTCCTCGCGCGCCGCCCCGGCTTGCTCGAACGCTCGATCTGCGGCGCGCCGGATCGCGGAGTTCGTGAGCGACGGAGCGTAGGTGATGCTCTTGTGTGTCAGGTGCTCGCCTGCGCCTAGCAAGTAGGCGGGCTGCGGCCGCAGCGCCCGCGCCCGCTCGGCCGACGTCACGATCAGTGCCGCCCCGCCGCCTGTCGGCATCACGATCTCGAGCAGGTGCAGGGGGTCCGAGATGACCGGCGAGGCGAGCACGTCGTCGACGGTGATGGGCTGCCCATAGAAGAAGGCGAGCGGGTAGGCGCAGGCGTTCGTGCGCTGATCGACGGCGATTTTGGCGCGCTGCTCTGCCTTCAGGCCGTACTCGTACTCGTAGCGCTTCGCGATCATCGCGTAGCCGCCGTTCGGGGGGCCCGCGCCGTACGGGCGTTCGAACTGCATGTCGGGTGCACGCATAGAGGGGCGTCCACCGCCGCCGCCCCAGCCAATTCCGGAGCCGCCTCCTCGCGGCGCCGCGTTGACGCACAGGCAGACCTCGCACTGTCCTGCCGCGATCGCCGCAGCGGCGCGCCAGACCATGCCTGCTCCCGTGGCCCCGCCGAGGTCTACGAGCTCACCAAACGTCAGGTCAAGACCCATGTACTCCCCGACGCTGGAGGGCAGCAGCATCCCTCCCTCGTTGATGGGGTCGACGAGCAGCCCGTCGATGTCCCGAATGGTCACGCCGGCGTCCTGCATTGCAAGACGGCTCACGTCTCCGATCAGCTCCAACGGGCCTTTCCCCGGCTCCGTCCTGCGCTCCGGCTTCAGCTCGCCCACACCCACAATCGCGGCCACGCCCCGCAGCGTCATCTCGTCGCCTCCTGGATCACCCGATTTCGAGCCATCATGACAGCTCCAGCCGACGAATACTCGAGCTCGGGCCTGGGAGAACACAGTGGAGCTCGACCCCGGGTATCCGTCCTCCCACCAATCACTGGGACGCAGTCGCTGTGCCAGGGGGGCAAGCCGACGGTGCTCACACACATCGCGCTTGACCAGCGCTACGATTCGCTGCGCCCCGATCCGCGCTTCCAGGACCTGGTGCGTAGAATCGGACTGCCAGACCGGAGGAGCGAGCAAGCGATCGGTGTCGCCTTGGGCTCGTAGCCTCTCGTTTGCAGCTGGGAGGTGAAAGCCGTGCCGGGACCGCTTGCTGGTGTAAAGGTCATCGAGGTTGCCCAGGAGATCCAGGGCCCGTATGCGGGCCTCTTCCTCGCGGACATGGGCGCCTCCGTCGTCAAGATCGAGATGCCGGAGATCGGTGACCTCTCTCGACACATGCTGGTGCGGCTCATCGCCGGGCCCGAGGCCGAGAACGCGGACTTCAGCCACTATTTCCTCGCGATGAATCGCGGCAAGCGGAGCATCACCCTGGATCTGAAGAAGCCCGAGGCAAAGACAGTTCTCTTCCGGCTCCTCGAGTCCGCCGACGTGCTGCTGAGCAATTATCGTCCCGGCGTCCTCGAGCGGCTCGGCTTCGGCGACGAGGATCTGCTCGAGCGGAACCCGCGCCTGATCTATGCCGCGGGATCCTCGTGGGGACCCGAGGGCCCGTGGAGGCAACGTCCCAGCCGCGACACGCTGGCGCAGGCTGCCGGTGGCATCATGGCGAAGAACGGAATGCCCGGCACCCACCCGGTCCCCTGCGGAGCCTTGATCGCGGACCACTCGGGAGCGCTCACCTTGGTCTCGGGAATCCTCGCCGCGCTCTACGCGCGCGAGCAGACAGGGCGCGGCCAGCGGGTAGACGCATCTATCTACGGCACGATGCTCGCCCTGCAGCCCATGGAGATCAACTTCACATCAGTCAGCGGCATCGAGACTGCGCGGGCCGGTCGGGGCCATCAGTTTCTCCACGGAGTGTGGGGCGCGTTTCGCACGAAGGACGGTTGGATTTGCCTGGCGGGTGTGGACGACGCGCGCTGGCCGAACTTCTGCCGCGTCATGGGGATCGAGCAGGCGATCTCCGATCCCGAGTCGGCGGATGTCGTGACCCGGAACTATCGCGGTGAGAAGATCGAGCGAATGCTCGACTTTGTGTTTCCGAGCAAGACCACCGACGAGTGGATGTCGGAGCTGGAGCGGATCGACGTCCTGGTCGCCCCGGTGCAGGAGTACCGCGACATCCTCACGAACGAGCAAGCGCTCGCGAACGGCTACATCACGGAGATGTCGCACCCCGAGCTCGGCACGATCCGGGTCGTGGGCAATCCGGTCCGGCTCAGCGAGACGCCGCTCGACGCGACGCGCGCGCCTCCGGAGCTGGGCCAGCACAGCGAAGAGATCCTGCTCGAGGCGGGCTTTTCCTGGGAAGAGATCGCGCGGCTGCGCGAGAGCGACGCACTCTGACGGGAGCGTAGGCGTTGTAGACTGCCGCTGCGATGAGCGCTCTACCCAGGACGATCCCGGAGCTATTGGCCGCGGGCGGCGACGCCGCTGCCGCACTGCTGGCTCTCGAGCGCGAGCCGCTCACGTATCGCGAGCTCCGCTCCCACACGGAGCGCACGGTCGCCGCTCTCAATCGTCTCGGAATTGGTCGCAACGATCGGGTTGCGATCGTGCTCCCGAACGGGCCGGAGATGGCGAGCGCATTCGTGAGCATCGCCGCGGGCGCGACTACCGCACCCCTGAATCCGGCGTACCGTAGAGAAGAGTTCGAGTTCTATCTGTCCGACCTTCGGACACGCGCGCTGGTCGTCGAGCGGGGCAGCACGTCTGCTGCGGTCGAGGCCGCAGCGACTCTGGAGATTCCGGTCCTCGAGCTCGCGTCCGGGCCGGGTGCCGCCGCCGGTCGTTTCGAGCTCACGGGCCGCGACCCGGCGAGGCCTCTCGCGGGAACGGGAGGTATGGCCGAGAGCGATGACGTCGCCCTCATTCTTCACACCTCAGGCACCACCTCACGGCCGAAGATCGTGCCGCTCAGCCACGCGAACGTGTGCGCCTCCGCGCACAACATCCGACGCACCCTCGCTCTCGAAGCCAGCGATCGCTGTCTCAACGTGATGCCCCTGTTCCACATCCACGGTCTGATGGCCGCGATCCTCGCGTCCCTCTCCGCGGGGGCGAGCGTTTTCTGCACGCCGGCCTTCAATGCGCTTCGCTTCTTCGTCTGGCTGGAGGGCGCCAGGCCGAGCTGGTACACGGCTGTGCCCACGATGCATCAGGCCTTGCTCGCGCGCGCGGAGCGGAACGTGGAGATCATCAGAGCCACTCGACTGCGCTTCATTCGCTCGTCATCCTCTTCGCTGCCGCCGCAGGTCATGAAGGTGCTGGAGGAGACGTTTCGGGCGCCCGTCGTCGAAGCCTACGCGATGACCGAGGCGGCCCATCAGATGACCAGCAACCCACTGCCGCCTCTGCCGAGGAAGCCCGGCACTGTGGGTGTTGCTGCGGGCCCGGAGGTCGGTGTGATGGACGAGCAGGGTACCCTGCTGGAGGCGGGACAGGTTGGCGAGCTAGTGATTCGCGGTTCCAACGTGACCGAGGGCTACGAGAACAACCCCGAGGCAAACGCGGCCTGCTTCACGAATGGCTGGTTTCGCACGGGGGACCAGGGCGTGCTGGACGACGAGGGCTACGTCACCATCACCGGACGACTCAAGGAGATCATCAACCGGGGCGGCGAGAAAATTTCGCCCCGCGAGGTCGACGACGCGTTGATGGATCACCCCGCGATCGAGCAGGTCGTGACCTTCGCCATGCCGCACGACAAGCTGGGTGAGGAGGTCGCGGCCGCCGTGGTGCTACGCGAAGGTGCGGAGGCGGGGGCGCGCGAGATCCGTCGCTTTGCGGCGGACCGCCTCGCCGACTTCAAGGTCCCGCGCAAGATCGTCTTCGTCGCCGAGATACCCAAGGGGGCTACCGGCAAGCTGCAGCGGATCGGCCTGGCCGAGAAGCTCGGCCTCGTCTGATGAAGATCTGCGTCTACGGCGCCGGCGCGATCGGCGGCTACCTCGGCGGGCAGCTCTCGCTCGCCGGCCACGACGTGGCGCTGATCGCCCGTGGGCCGCACCTCGAGGCCATGCGGAGCGACGGCGTGCGCCTGGTCGTGGACGGCGCCGAACGCGTCGCGCACCCTTGCTGCAGCGACGACCCCGGGGAGATCGGTGTTCAGGACTACGTCATCGTTACGCTCAAGGCGCATTCCGTGCCCACGGTCGTGGACGCCATGCAGGCTCTGCTCGGACCCGACACGGCCGTGGTGACCGCCGCGAATGGAGTGCCCTGGTGGTACTTCTTCGAGCTCGAGGGGCCGTGGCGCGAGCACCAGCTCGAGAGCGTCGATCCGGGCGGCGTGCAGTGGCGGGGAATCGGGCCCGAGCGTGCTATCGGCTGTGTCGTCTATCCCGCGTGCGAGGTGCTCGAGCCCGGCGTGATCAAGCACCTGGACGGCAATCGCTTCACGCTGGGCGAGCCGAGTGGCGAACGGACGCCGCGCGTCACGCGGCTCAGCGAAGCGTTAATCGGTGCCGGGTTTCGCGCGCCGGTGCGTCCTCGCATCCGCGACGAGATCTGGCTCAAGCTCTGGGGAAACCTCTGCTTCAACCCGCTCAGCGCGCTGACGCACGCGACGCTCGACGTGATCGCGACGGATCCCGGGACGCGCGCCATAGCGCGCTCCATGATGCTCGAGGCACAGGCGATCGGGGAGAAGCTCGGCGTCCGCTTCGGCCTGGACGTCGACAAGCGAATTGCCGGAGCGGAAGCGGTCGGCGCCCACAAGACCTCCATGCTCCAGGACCTCGAGCGGGGCCGCCCAATGGAGATCGACGCCCTCGTGACCGCCATCCAGGAGATGGGCGACCTGGTCGACGTTCCCACGCCAGCTCTCGACGTCGTGCTCTCCCTGATCCAGCAACGCGCCCGCGCAGCTGGAACGTACACCTAGCGTTCCGGTTTCCCGGGCGCGTTGCAGGCCATGTAGGCGACGGTCGCGTAGCAAGGTGGCCTGAGTGCCTGTCTCGCCCTCTCCGGCGAACTGACTTCGATGTCCGGGCCCGGAGGAGCCCGGAAGACAGAGCGGGACACCACAGGTGTTCGTCGACCGATATCGCTCGTGCTGGCCGTTCTCCTGGGGGCTTCCCGCGTGGATTCGCTGGTGGACAATGCCGAGCTTCATTCACCACACGCTCAGGGGACGCAGGCTCCGGATCGCGGTGGACGCGAAGGGAGACCGGTTGGGATTGCTGTCGCGCTGACCGAGGTCACGCGAGCTGGATCGGGCTGATGGCCTTCTCGTCCAGCCAGGTGACGAGGTCGCGCAGGGCTTCAGGCGCGATCTCGTGGCCCATGTCGTACTCCCGATAGGTCAGGGATGCTCCGAGCTGGATCAGTCGCGTGCGCGACTCGCGGGCGCGTTCCACGTCGATCATCGGGTCGCGCGTGCCGTGCATTACCAGCACCGGGTGGCTCGCCAGCTCAGCGCTCTCAACGCTTAGGGTCGCGATCTCCGCGGGGAGCCACGACGAGAGCGCGATCAGCGCTGCAAAGCGCTCGGGCTCACGCAGGAAGAGGTCGTAGGCCATCACGCCGCCCTGGCTGAAACCAAGGATGATCAGCTTGTTGCGGTCCACGGGGTAGCGCTCGACGGCGAGCTCCAGGAAATCTCGCAGCGCGCGCGCTGCAGCCTCGAACTCGGGGTGCTCTCGCGCACCACCTCCGGCGATCGGGTACCAGCCGTGCCCGACCATTCCGTCTCCGATCTGCATAGAGACGGGACCCTCCGGGCATAGCATCAGCGCCTCTCCCCGGTGCAGCACCTGCGCGAGTCCGAGCAGGTCGTGCGCGTTCGCCCCCCAGCCGTGCAGCGCGATCACAGTCGGAAAGGGGCCTACGCCTCCGGGAACGTGTGCCGTGTAGCGGAGATCCAAGACTCCCTCGCGCTCAGCTCGAGGTGAGGTTTTCTCGGAACCAGCCGAACGTACGCGCCCAGCCGTCCTTTGCCGCGGGCTCGTTGTACGAGGGGCGCTCGTCGCAGTGGAAGCCGTGCTCGGCTTCCCGGATGTGTTCCCTTATGCCGAATGCTTCCTGGATGACGCTCACCGCTCCGAGCGCACGGCTCTTGGGCAGAGCCTCGTACGTTTCCATGGGACCGTCCGGGGTGTCGAGCGTGAGTGTCGTCTGTGAAGCCGGCATGATCGGCGCAGCCTACCGGGTGGCCGCGCAGCGGATCAAGTGAGCTCAGCCGCGACCTCCGAGCTCGAGCTCGTTCAGGTGAGGCGTCAGCGCATCGATCACGAACTGAATGTGCTCGGCGAGGTCGACTTCGAGCAGCTCCACGCCCGCGGTGACCTCCGAACGTTCGACCTTTGCGGCGAAGCCCTTGTCCTTGAGCTTCTTGCGCACGCTCTTCGGCGCAAGACTGCGAATCCCATCCGGCCGTACCAGACAGCAGGCAACGATGAAGCCGGTGAGCTCGTCGCAGGCGAGCAGCGCTCTGTCCAGGGCAGTCTCATGGGCCACGTTCCACTGGGTGTAGTGAGCGGAGACCGCGTGGGCGATCTCGGATTCCCCCGCCTCTTCGAGCCAGGCGACGATGCGCTCTGGATGCTCGTCCGGCCAGCGCTCGTAGTCCGCATCGTGCAACATGCCGGCGATGCCCCAGCGCTCCACGTCCGACTCGCCCGCCCCGTAGCGTTTGGCCGCGGCCCGCATGACCAGCTCGACCGCGCGCGCATGCTTGCGAAGGGACGCCGTCTCCGTCCAGGAGCACAGCTGCTTCCATGCACTCTCTCGATCGAGGGCCACGAACGGAAAAGATACCAGAGGCGTTGACTGTGCGGCCCGGGGGACCTATACGCCCGTCATGCTCGAATCGGCCCGTGGGGTGATCGGCGCCAGCCTCGCGCTGCTGGGATGGGTCGCCGAGCCCGCGGCCCGAGCTGCGGATGCGGTGCCAGCGACGGCTTGCTTCCAGGGTATCGTTGAGGTGCTCGCGGACGATGACATGCAGGGCCGTGGCGTTGGCACCGACGGCCTCGCTCGGTCCGCCCGCTACCTAGCGGAGCGTTTTGCCGCGATCGGGCTTCACGCGACCGCGAGCGGCTACACGCAGCCCTTCGAGACCGTGACGGGCGTTGCTCTAGGACAAGAGAGCTCGCTCGAGTGGGGGAGCACCCGAGCGGAGCCAAGTGTGGGCTTCACGCCGCTCGGTTTCTCGTCGTCGGGGGAGTTCTCGGGACCGCTGGTCTTCGTTGGCTATGGGATCCGTGCGGAGACACTGGGGTATGACGACTACGCCGGACTCGACGTCGCGGGCAAGGTAGCCCTCGCCTGGCGCTACGAGCCGGGGGAACAAGACCCGGACAGTCCCTTTGACGGTACGCGTGCCAGCCGCTGGTCGGACCTGCGCTACAAGGCCTTGATCGCCCGCGAGGCCGGCGCCGCGGCGCTCGTACTCGTTGCTCCGCCCGGAGACGAAGAGGACAGACTCCCGCCCTTGCACGCGCTTGGTCCCGTGTCCCCCGCGGGCCTGCCCGTCATCCAGGTCTCACGGGCTGTGGCGCGGGAATGGCTGCTCGCCGCCGGCCACGAGCCGGAGGAGCTGCACGCCGCGATCGACGCGGACACCCGCCCCCGCTCCTTCGAGATCGAGGGGCTCCACGTGAGCGGGCGCGTCGACCTGCAGACTACATGGGCCAGTGTCGAGAACGTCGTGGGTCTGTCGCTCGGGCGCGGCCCGCTGGCGCGGGAGGCGGTCGTCGTGGGCGCTCACTACGACCACCTTGGAATGGGCGGCGCCGGCTCGCTCCGAAGCGGCGCAGGAGTCGTCCACAACGGGGCAGACGACAACGCGTCCGGCGTGGCGGCGATGGTGTGCGGCGTCAGCGCGCTGATCCGCGAGCTGGAGGGCGAGCCGGGCCCGCGCCGCAGTCTCGTGGTGATTGCCTTCACGGCCGAGGAGGTCGGGCTGGCAGGCTCGCTCGAGTACGTGCAGCACCCGGCGTTTCCGCTCGAGGCCACCGTCGCGATGGTGAACCTCGACATGGTCGGACGCCTTCGCGATCACAAGCTCTGGGGGCTCGGCAGTGATTCCGCGCCCGAGTGGTCTGCATTGCTGGAGCGACGCGGCAAGAAGTCCGGACTGGAGGTGGTGACCGGCGGAGACGGCTACGGGCCCTCCGATCAACTTGCCTTCTACGAGAAGGGCGTCCCGGTGGTCCATCTCTTCACGGGCGGACACTCCGAGTACCACACCCCGGATGACGATCCCCGAACACTGAACGCCGAGGGTGGCGGACGGGTGGCGGGATTCCTGCAGGGCGTGCTGCGTGAGCTGCTGGTGGCGGACGAGGCGCTCACCTTTCGAGCCGCGGAGAGCGCCGCGCCGCTCGTGGGAGATAGCCGCGGCTACGGCTCCTACCTTGGTACGGTCCCGGACTTCAGCGAGATGATGGGAGGGACGGGCGGCGTCCTGCTGAGTGGGGTTCGGAAGGATGGGCCTGCCGATCGGGCGGGGATGCGTGAGGGTGATCGCATCGTCTCGATGGCGGGCGTCGAGATCCGCAACCTGTACGACATGACCTTTGTGCTGCGGGAGCACCGTCCTGGAGAGATGATCGAGATCGAGCTGCTGCGCGATGACGCGCGCGTCGCTGTTGCCGCGACGCTCGGACGCCGCGAGAGGGTGGATCCGAGCAGCCCACCACGCCAGACAGCGCCCTCCGTCGAGGCCTGGGTCCCCACCGCCGGCAAGGCCGCGGTGCACCTGCTGGATCCCCGCGAGCGACAGCTGGCAGACCTGCGTCAGCTCACTACGGGCGGCGAGAACGCGGAGGCCTACTTCTCGCCAGATGGTCGTTCGCTCGTGTTCCAGCGCACGCCTGCGGACGGCGGGTGCGATCAGCAGTTCCTCCTAGATCTCTCCACCGGGGCCCAGACCCGGCTCTCGTCGGGGCGCGGTCGCACCACCTGCGGGTACTATGCCTATCCACACGGCGAGCGACTGATCTACGCCACTACCGAGTCGGTCAGCGCGGAGTGTCCGCCACCCCCCGACCGCTCGCGCGGCTACGTCTGGAGTCTCTTCGAGTACGACCTGGTCTGGCAGTCCGACCCGGCCTCGCCACCACAGAGCTTCCTACCACACCCCGGCTACGATGCGGAGGCCACCGTATGCATGCGCGACGGACGCGTCGTATTCACATCTACACGCAACGGCGACCTCGACCTGTACGTTGCGAACAGCGATGGCTCTGATGTCCTGCAGCTGACCGACACCCCCGGTTACGACGGCGGCGCGTTCTTCACGCCCGACTGCTCCTCGCTCGTGTGGCGCGCCTCGCGTCCTCTTGGGGCCGCGCTGGACGAGTACCGCGAGCTCCTCGCCATGCACCTGGTGAAGCCGTCCGCGCTCGAGATCTTCTGGATGGACGCGGACGGAACGAATGTTCGCCAGCTCACGGACAACGAACGGGCAAACTTCGCTCCATACCCGTTACCCGACGGCTCGGGAGCGATCTTCGCCAGCAACCTGGGAGGTTCCGAACGCGAGTTCGATCTCTTCACCGTGGGTCTCGAGGGTGGGGAGCCGGTACGGGTCACGTACGCGCCGGGGTTCGACAGCTTCCCCATGTTCTCGCCGGACGGCCGCTGGCTCGTGTTCGCGAGCAATCGCGCTGGACCTGCAGGAGAGACGAATCTCTTCATTGCCCGTTGGCTTGGCTCGACGGAGTGATAGACGGGTGCGCAGCCCGGGTTGTGCCTTCGTGAGAGGGCGGCCGCGCTGGTGCCGGCTCCAGGTCGCAATGCAAACGTCTAGTGGGTGCCGCCCAGCTTGCGATGGTCCCAGGAGATGACCTTGGTCCTCTTGACCACTACGGCGGTGTGCTTTGCGGCCATGCTCTTCGCAGCCTGCGCCAGCTTGTCCCTCGGGACCTCGGGGTTGTTGCGTGCCATCACCTGGGTCGCATAGCCGTGAACGACCTCGGGATCCTTGTGCAGCTCTGCGTGCCCGCTGATCGAGACGCCGCGTAGCTCGGCGTAGTCCGTCCCGTCTTCGAGCAGCACGGTGACGCGAGGATCGCGCTCGAGATTCACAATTTTCTGTGACTTCGTGAAGGTCTCGAACACGATGTCATCGTCCACCACCGCGAACCAGAGCGTTGTCAGGTGAGGGGAGCCGTCGCGGTTGAGTGTCGCAACCTGTAGGCTCTTCTGCTCTTCGATGAACTTGCGGATCTCCGCGTCAGACATCCGGATCTCGCCTCGTCGTTTGGGCACGCTCTCTCCTCCGTGACTTGTCAGTCTACGCCCCGATCGTCTAAAAGCGCGAGCGGTGAGGAACGGGCCCTTCGGCGACACGCGGCGCAAGGTCATCCGGCGCGTGCTGCGGGCGGCAACATCCGACCCGGCGTAGGTCGCGAACCTACTTGACCTCGAGCGCTCCGCTCGCGGATCATCGCTGAAACCGATGTCGACCAAGCTCCAAATCCGCGTCAACGGTACTGACCACCGCCTGGAGGTGGAGGATGAGCGGCTGCTGCTCGCCTGCCTGCGGGACGACCTGGGCCTGACGGGAACCAAGGAGGGCTGCAGCACGGGCTCCTGCGGCGCCTGCGGCGTCTTGCTGGACGGGCAGCTCGTCAGCTCGTGTCTGATCCTCGCCGCATCTGTCGACGGGCGGGAGGTCGTGACGATCGAGGGCTTCAGAAGCGATGGGGACCTGGATCCGGTTCAAGCGGCATTCGTCGAGCACGGCGGCTTGCAGTGCGGCTTCTGCACGCCCGGCATGATCATGGCCGCGCGTGCGCTGCTCGAGGAGAACCCGACGCCGAGCGAGGAGCAGATCAAGGACTGGATGATGGGCAACCTGTGCCGCTGCACCGGCTACTACAAGATCCTGGATTCGATTCAAGCCGCCTCGGCCCGCCTGCAAGAAGCGACGCGCTCGTGAGCTTCGAGTACCGCCTGGCCAGCAAGCAGGAGGAGGCCCTCGACCTGCTCCAGCAGCACGGCGACGAGGCCAGGTTGATGGCAGGTGGCACGGTCCTCGTGCTGATGCTCAAGCAGCGTTTGCTCGTGCCGGAGCTCGTGATCGACGTCTCGCGTGTGCCAGGCCTCGATCGGATCCAGGTTGATGACGGCGAGCTTTGTCTCGGGGGACTGCTGACCCATCGGGCCGTAGAGCTCGCGCCGCAGGTCAGGACCCACGTCCCCGCCCTTGCCGAGACCTATCATCGTGTCGCCACGATCCGGATCCGCAACCGCGCCACGGTTGGCGGGTCACTGGCGCACGCTGACCCCAATCAGGATCCGCTGGTGACCCTCCTGGCGCTGGACGCTCGAGTCGAGCTCCGCTCCAGCTCGCGAAGCCGCGAGGTCCCCGTGGAGAGCTTCTTTCGCGACTACTACGAGACAGTTGTCGAACCCGAGGAGCTGATCACCGGGGTCCGCATCCCGCTCCCCGCTGCCGACACCGGCGTCGTTTATCACAAGTTCCTGCCACGCAGCGAGGACGACTACGCCACCGTGGCGGTCGCGGTCTCTGTCCGGCTGGATCGCGCCCTCGAGACCTGTGCGGACTGCCGGATCGCGATGGGGTGCGTGGGCCCGACGCCGCTGCGAGCTCGGGCGAGCGAAGATCTGCTTCGCGGCCAACGGCTCACGCCGCAGTTGTCGAGCGCCGCCGCCAACGCGGCCATGGAGGCCACGGATCCGCTCAGCGACACGCGCGGATCGGCGGCGTACAAGCGTTCCATGGCTGGCGTGTTCGTGCGTCGCGCGCTCGAGGATGCGTGGCGGAGGGCGGTGGGGGCGGCGTGAAGTTCACAGAGACCTGCACGATTCACGCTGGCCGGCTAGCCGTCTGGGACTTTTTTCTCGACGCTCCGAGCGTGGCTCGCTGCATGGAGGGCGTCGAGACCTTCGACGCGGTTGGCGATGACCAGTTCCGCGGCGCCCTGCGCGTCAAGCTGGGCCCGGTCGCCCTGCGTTTCGAGGGAACCTTGCAGGTCGAGCTCCGCGACCGCGCGCAGTCTCGCATCCTGCTCCGTGCGGACGCGAGGGATCGCAAGCGCGGCGGTCGACTTCGAGCACATCTGGACCTGCAGCTCGCGGAGGAGCACGCGGGCAAGACACGGCTCGAGGTCGGGCTCGACGCGCAGCTACAGGGGAAGATCAGCGAGTTCGGACAGCCGCTGATCCGGCGCAAGACTCAGAGAATGCTGCGGGACTTTGCGGAGCGGGTCAGCTCACAGCTCGGCGCGGAGCGCCTTTTTGAGGGACGATGATGTCGACGACCACGGGAACCATCGGAGTCGAGGTCGGACGGGCGGATGGCCCGGACAAGGTGACGGGGAGGGGGCAGTATCCGGCAGACCTCCGCCTGCCGGGCATGCTGGTCGGCAAGTGCCTGCGGAGCCCGTATCCCTACGCGCGAATCGCCTCGGTCGATGCATCGGAGGCGCGCGCGCTTCCGGGTGTTCGCGCAGTGCTCATGGGCCAGGAGCTGCCCGACGTCCTGGTCGGACGCTTCCTGCGAGATATTCCCGTGCTTGCGCGCGACGTGGTGCGCTTTGCCGGCCAAAAAGTGGCCGCGGTGGCCGCCGACACCGCGGAGATCGCCGAGGAGGCGCTCGGGCTCATCGACGTGGAGTACGAGGAGCTGGAGCCGGTTTTAGATCCCCTCGAGGCAATGGGGAGCGATGCCCCTGTCCTTCACCCGGACTTCATGACGTACAAGGGTCGGGTAGAGGGACCGCAGGAGCACCCGAACGTGACCGCGCACGCGGTCTGGGAGAACGGGGACGTCGAGCGAGCGCTCGCGGAGTCAGAGCTCGTCTTCGAGCACAGCTTCCGAACCGCGCACCAGCACCAGGGCTACATCGAGCCTCATGCCACGGTCGTACGGATCACCGACGAGGGTCGTGTAGAGGTCTGGGCGAACAGCAAGATGCCCTTTCAGCTCCGACAGCAAATTGCGGGCGGCATTGGGATCGAACAGGACCGCGTACGCGTCAACCCGATTCTGATCGGGGGGGACTTCGGCGGCAAGGGCGGCTTCATGGACACCCACGTCTGCTACTGGCTCGCAAAGGCGACGGGCCGGCCCATCCGGATGACGATGAGCTACAGCGAAGAGCTCATGGCCGGAAACCCCCGTCACCCCGCGGTCATGACCTTCAAGACGGGAGTGCGCCGCGACGGCACGATCACGGCCCGCCACGCGCACCTCGTGTTCGACAGTGGTGGCTATGCCGCCTTCAAACCGGCGCCCGGCATCATGTACGGACGCCGCAGCCTCGGCCCTTACCGGTTTCGGCACGGGCGGATCGACGCGTACATGGTGTACACGAATCACGTGCCGTGCGGCAGCATGCGCTCTCCCGGCGACCCCCAGTCCGTCTTCGCTTCCGAGGCGCAGATAGACCTGATCGCGCGCGAGCTTGGCATGGATCCCTACGAGTTCCGACGGAAGAACCTCGTACGTGACGGGGACCGGGCCCCCCTCGGTCAGAGCTGGCAGAACATCATGGCCACGCGCACCCTCGAGGCCGCTGCAAAGGAGTCCGGCTACCACGACCCGAAGCCCGTCCGGCGGGGCAGAGTGGTTGGTCGAGGGATGGCGATCTGCGAGCGCGCCGTGCCGGCCGGGGTGTCGCCTGCGAAGCTCGTGCTGGCCAGCGACGGATCGCTCACTTTCTATACCGCGCTACGCGACACGGGCACAGGGTTCTACACGGTGTTACGTCAGATCGTTGGGCAGGAGCTACAGGTGCCACATGAGTCCGTGCGCGTCGAGACCTGGAGCACCGACGACGCGGAGTTCGACAGCGGTGTTGGCGGAGCTCGCGTCACGAACGTGGGGGGACACGCGGCCTACGGGGTCGCAAGAGAGCTCCGGACGAAGCTCGCGAGGCTCGCCGCGGCGAGATACGGGAGTCCTCCCGAGGCGGTGCGCTTCGCCGACGGACGCGCGTTCGTCGGCGAGAGCCCACCGCTCGAGTTCGCGGAGCTTGCGCGGAGCGCGGGCGGTCGCGTAGAGGCCGAGTACACCTACGAGGGCGAGCTCGATGCGTCGATCACGAACTTCTCGAGCCAGGTGGCCGAGGTCGAGGTCGATCCCGAGACGGGACAGGTCAAGCTCGTGTGCTTTACGACCGCGCACGACGTCGGAGCGATCCTCAATCCCATTGCGCACCAAGGGCAGATCGATGGCGGCATCGTCCAGGGCATTGGCGCAGCCCTGCTAGAGGCGCTCGAGTACGACGACGGACGCGTGGCCAACTTGTCGCTGGGCGAGTACAAGCTGCCGACGATCCGCGACATCCCAGAGCTTCGCACGGTCTTGCTCCGGAGCGAGAGCGGGGGACCCGCTCCCTATGGCGGAAAGCCGATCGGCGAGCAGTCGATCAGCGCGGTTGCCCCAGCGATCGCGAACGCCATTCTTGATGCCGTGGGGGTGAGCGTGAAGGAGCTTCCCGTAACTCCCGAGAAGGTCTTCGAGCTGCTGAAGGGGAAGGAACAGGAATGAAGTCACCGGGTCGTGCCGTACGTATCCGTCGAGAACGCAGACGAACTGTACGCGCACCTGGAAGCAAAGAGCTTCACCCCTGTGAGCTCAACGAAGAGGAGTACGGATAAGGCAGTTCGCACCTCCGCGACCCGGACGGCTACGAGCTGGCAATCACGAACCCCTCGTCGAAGCGTAGATCTCAGGTATTCATCCTCACGCTGTCGCTGGCCGCTGCCGTGGGAGTTGCGCTGGCCCGGTTTGGTGGACCGCGGAGCGCTGAGTCCTGCTCGAACGCTTGTGATTGATTGTCTTCAAAGTTTGCTCCGAAAGCTACCGAGACTCGCCCCCGAACGGGTCGGGTCTCAGCAGTCGTGGGAGAGTGCACTTGGGATGCAAGCCGTCCGTGCTGTAGCGCAGGAATCGTTGGCGGGCGCTCCACCAGGCAAATCAAACGGATCGAGCAAACCGTGTTTCCGCCAGCCGATCGTGAGCAGCCAGGTGTGAGGGAGTGCTACGGAGCGGTCTCCAGCGACACCCTTGAGTTCTCCCGTTCCTGTCTTCCAGCCGTCGAACCAGCGCCCCGATGAGGCAGGATCTAGGGTCCTGAACGGCGCCCGTCGATGTCGGGCCGCGTTTAGCAGCACATATCGGATCGCATACCGGACCTCGCGCGGTGTCTTCAGGACATGCAGGTGGTAGCGATCCGCCAGCGCCCGACCGCGCCACCCGAACGTCCGCCGCATCGCCCAGACCATCCTCCTACTGAGCGACTTCATCCCACGGCCGAGCGCATGCCGGTCCTTCGCTTCAACGATGAGGTGTGCGTGATCCCGCAAGAGAGCGTAGTGCACCACCCGAAACTCTCCGCGTTCGCATCCTCGCGCGAGCGTTTCTTCGAACACGCGTACGAAGCCCGGAGCTCGCAGCGACGGAACACCCCCGAGCATCCGCAGCGTCACGTGGCACGGATATCTCGACGCGAGCTTGGGTCGACTCAAGTGTCGGACCAGGGGATTCGGGCCAGGCTTGCGTCCGGCCCCTTCCCGCCATCCCCCGTGACGAGCTGGGAGTCGCAGTTCTAACGTTAGTTGTCGGTCCGGCATGCTCATCTATTCACCAATCGGTGTAGATTGTGGCGCTCTATCTATGTAGTGTTCATCCAGCGGGTTGAGTGTCAAGAAAACCCGAATACGACGAAGGGGAGTCCTTCAGCCGAGGGGTCCGGCACCGCGGAGTCCATGCATCGGACGCTTCCGAGACTGCTAGAGAGCCGCCTTGTGCGCCCCGGCGCGAGAGGGCGGCGGTGTAGAGACCAGGCCCACAGGAGATGTCCACCACCTTCGAGGGTCGACCGTCGAGCAGCTCCTAATGGAGCCACGCGACGTGCTGCTCGACTACAGCCTGGCGACGGCTGGCGCGGTCGTGCCGCCGAGCGGAGGTGGGTTGCCGCGGCCGCCGCGGCCGGGTCCCCAAGACAGGGCTGCTCAGCTCCAGATGCGATGCGCGACATCGACGACGAGTCGGAGCTTTGCCTCCTGGTCTTCGAGGGAGAGTGGGTTCCCGCCGGCCGTGCTCGCGAACCCGCACTGCGGGCTGAGTCCGAGCTGCTCCAGCGGCGCCACCTTGCTCGCCTGATCGATCCGCTGCATCAGTGCATCCGGCGACTCGAGTTCCGGGCGCTTGGAGCTCACGAGGCCGAGGATGGCGAGCTTCTGCTCCGGCACGAAGCGCAAGGGTGCGAAGCCCCCGGCGCGCTGGGTATCGAACTCAAGCAGGAACGCGTCGACCTCGATGGCACCGAAGATCTGCTCGGCCACCGCCTCGTAACCTCCCTCGGAGAGGTAGCTCGCTTTGAAGTTCCCGCGGCACAGATGCAGCGCGGTGATCATCGCGGCGGGGCGCGCAGCGAGCGCGGAGTTGATCGCTCTCACATAGGTCGTGACCAGCGCGTCGGGATCCTCGCCCCGCGCCCGGACTGCATCTCGAACGCGAGGGTCGCAGAGCATCGCCAGCGGCACCTCGTCGAGCTGCACGTAACGGGCACCCATGCGGCCGAGCTCCGCGAGCTCCTCGCGGTACACCTGCGCGAGATCCGCGAACTGCGCATCGAGATCGGTGTACAGGCCATCCTCGACTCCGGCAGGCCCGCGCCAGAAGTGCATCGTCGAGGGCGAGGGCAGCGTGAGCTTGATCGTCCGCGCCGTGACTGAGCGAAGGAACGCGAACTCGTCGGTCGAGATGCCACGTGTGCGTCGCAACCTTCCCTCCACGTGGGGAGAGGTGAAAGCCTGGCGGCCGCCCGCGTCATCCCGAAACTCGAAGCGGGCCTCGCGCACCCCCAACCCGTCGACCCGCTCCACGAAGTGGCTCCAGTACGACGCCCGGCGGAACTCCCCGTCCGTGACCAGGTCGAGGCCGGCGCGCTCCTGCAACGCTACGGCCTGCTCGATGGCGCGATCCTGGAGCGCAGAGAACTCCGCGGCCTCGATCGTCCCGGAGCGTCGGTCTCGAAAGGCGCGCCTCAGCTCGCTCGGCCTGAGCAGGCTACCGACATGCTCTGCGCGGAAAGGCGGACCATCATGCACGACCGCAATAATACCTTGCAAGTCCTTGTGAATAAAGAGAGTCCAAGGGGCGCCAAGACGGCGTTCACATCGGGAGAGTACACTGCCTGCGGAGGAAGGAGGGGACGGATGGCAATTAAGGGTGTTGACCACATCGTCGTGCGGGTAAAGGACATCGACGAGGGCATCGCGACCTACAGGGACACGCTCGGGATGGAGCTCGAACGCACCGCGGAGTCGGAGGCGATCGGCATCAAGCAAGCTTTTTTTTTCCGCTCGCTGACGGCGGCTTTCTCGAAGTCGTTGCGCCGCTTGGCGCTGAGACGCCGGTCGGGCGAGCGATCGAGAGCCGTGGCGAGGGAATCCATACCGTGGCCATGGCGGTGGACGATCTCGAGCAGACCGTGAAGGATCTTCAGCAGAAGGGCGCGCGGCTGATCGGAGCCGATCAGCCCGGAGGGCAGGTGTTCATCCACCCGCGCTCCGCCCACGGAGTGTTGGTCCAGCTCGTCGAGAGATCCTGAACCAACCCAAGAGAGCGACTCGTTTTCGGCAGCGCTGCTGCTTCGGGACGGAGACCGGTGAGCCGCACGAATCACGTGGAGGCCGGCAATGGACGTCGGGCGTTCCAGCCCTCGTATGTCACCAAGCCCACCAGCATGTCGTGCGGGCGGCTCGGGTGAATGAAAGTGCCGAGACGGCCATCGTCGGGCCGTCTGCTGCTGCCGCGAGAGCCCTGCGAGCCTCTTGAGAAGCTGTTCCCCGTGACTTCATCTCGGCTCTCGATCTGCCTGCTTGCGCTGGCGGCGGCGGCGTGCGCGGCGAGCTCTCGGGCCCTCGCCCAGGAACGCTTCGATCCCGAGCCGGAGCTCGCGCAGGGCCCCCGCGTTACGGCCACGCGGACCGAGCAACCCCCGGTCATCGACGGCAGGCTGGACGAGCCGGCCTGGCGAGACGCGACGCTCGTCGAGGACTTTCGCGTCACCGAGCCGATCGCGGGGGTACCGCTGCGCCAGTCTACCGTTGTCCGCATCCTGTACGACGACCACGCGATCTACTTCGGGTTCACGTGTTTTGACGATCCTGCTGCCGTGCTGAAAAGAGCGCTCCGTCGCGACGCGGACCAGCGAATCGACGACCGCGTCATGGTCATGCTCGACACCTTCTACGAGCGACGTACGGGCTACGTATTCAGCGTTAATCCGAACGGCGCCCGCTGGGACGCGCTGCTCGAGGACGGCAATAACATGAGCATCGAGTGGGATGCGATCTGGTACGCCGAGGCGCGCATGACCGACAACGGCTGGGTCGCCGAGCTCGCGATCCCAATGAAGAGTCTCAACTTTCCAGAGGAGGGCAGGGGAGTCTGGGGTCTCAACCTCGCCCGCGGCGTCCCGCGCCAGAACCAGACGGCGCGCTGGGCCTACCCGCTCCAGAACGTGTTCCTGTTCGACGCCGCGCACTTCGGCCACCTGGACGGGATGGAGGGCCTCGAGCAGGGCATCGGCCTCGACGCGGTTCCCGCGTACACCTTGCGCCAGACTCGGAACGACGAAAAGGGCAACGTCAGCAACCAGGGACAAGCCTCCCTCGACATCTTTTACAAGATCACGCCCGAGCTCACGAACGTTCTCACCACGAACACGGACTTCACCGAGGCGCAGCCCGACCGCCGTCTCGCCAACTTGACGCGCTTCTCATTGTTCTTTCCGGAGCAGCGCGACTTCTTCCTGCAGGATGCGGGCATCTTCCGCTTTGCGGACTTCGGACGTTTTCGGCGGTTCCGCCCCCTCAGGTCTAACGGTCAGGCCTTTTTCTCGCGCCGGATCGGGCTCGACGAGGACGGTCCCCTGGCGATCCGCTTCGGCGAGAAGCTCACGGGGCGGGTCGGCCCCTTGAACCTCGGGTTCCTGAGCACGCGCGTCGAGGGATATACGACGGGGAGCGTCGAGGACGAAACATTCCGCGACGTGGACCCGAAGTGGCTCACCGTTGGGCGAGCGACGCTCAACGTTCTGAAGGATTCGAACGTCGGTGTGATCATGACATACGGAGATCCCGACGAGAACAAACATAACAAGCTCTTTGGGGCGGACTTCAACTTCCGGACGGTCCGGTTCCTTGGTGACAAGATCCTGCAGAGCTCGCTGTGGGCTCAAAAGACTTCCTCGACCGGGCTCGATGACAAAGAGGCCGCGTTCGGCGCCTCGCTCGAGTATCCAAACGACAAGTGGAACTGGGAGTTGCGCGCAACGGAGATCCAGGAGAACTTCAACCCTGCGCTGGGCTTCGCCAATCGCAAGGCGATTCGAGACTACGACGGAAACATCCGTCGCCGCTGGCGCTCGAGCGGACTGCTCCGAACGATCAACATCCTCCTGGAGGCAAGGCTCGTCACGGCTACGGACAACGATTTTCAGACCCTGATAGTCGATTTCTTTCCAGTGATGATCGAGTCCGATATCGGCGACCGTTTCCGCATTGGTGTCAACTACACGCGCGAGGATCTGCTCGAGGATTTCGAGATCCGAAAGGGCATCATCATCCCGAAGGACCACTATCGCTGGGACCGCTACAAGATCGAGTTCCGGTCCTCGAGGAACCGCCCGGTCGAAGTAACGCTCGTACTCGACTACGGGCAGTTTTTTACAGGCACGCGTTTCGATACGACACTCACGGTTCAGTGGAGACCGAGCGAGCACGTGGCCCTCGGCACCGAGTACGAACAATTCCAGGTCCGACTCCCCGAAGGCGACTTCACCACGCGCTTGGTCAGAGTGAACTTTGACTTCGCGTTTAACGCCAACATCTGCTGGACGAACCTCGTGCAGTGGGACAACGAGAGCGAGCTACTCGGTTGGGCCAGCCGCGCGACCTGGATTATCGAACCCGGCAGCGAGCTCGTGCTGGCCTTCGACCCGTTCTTCCGACGCGATGACCGGCTCGAGTTCGATGCGACCGAGACACAGGTTGCCCTGAAGCTGCTCTGGACCTTCCGCTTCTGAGGACTGCTTCGCGCTAGTGACGTGCCTTCGCGGGCAGGTTGCTCGGGCCGTGTCGTCTCTTGCTCTTCGCGTGCTTGTTCCGGAGTCGCTTCGGGACCTTCTCGAATGGCAGGGGTTCCCAGCCACGCTCGATGTGGCCGCTGACCTGCCAGACGTCCTTCCGAATGCGCAGGTACCGCCCTGCAGAGAAGTAGTGGTGCGGGCGTCCCACGATCAGATACACGCCCAGCTGAGCGTCGAAGACGAGCTCCACTCCCTTGTGCTGCTTGTGTCGGTACCCGTGAGCGGGTGCGTGAGGAGGCGGACCTACCGTGGGAACTCGGGTCTGGAGCATTGGGCGCTGCGAGAGCGCCACGCAGCCGGTGAGGACCCCGGCGGAGGCCGCCAGCATCAAACCGAGAGCGAGCCCTTTCACGTCGTTCCTCCCGCGTCTGGATGGGGTCGGGAGGGATATCGGCAGTTCGCGCGGCCAACCTGACAGAGGGGCCGCACTCTTTCCCGCTTGATGAGCTCTGGCGCGGCTCCGCAGTGGGTGTAGGATGTTGGCGCAGGAGCATGTCAGGGGGAGAATTCGATGGCAGCCAGCAGTCGGCACCGAATCCTGATCGTCGGTGGGGGATCCGCAGGACTTACCGTCGCCGCGCGCCTGCGGAGGGCGGGTCAGAGCGACATCGGCGTGATCGAGCCCTCGGAGAAGCACTACTACCAGCCACTCTGGACCCTCGTCGGGGGTGGCTGCGCACCGGCCAGCGAATCCGAGCGTAGCGAGGTAGACCTGATCCCTCGGGGTGTGCGCTGGATCCGCGACGCGGCCCTCGAGGTCGATCCCGACAGCCGGACGGTCACCACGCGGGCGGGTGAGGCGATCGGCTACGACTTCCTCGTCGTAGCGCCGGGGATCCAGCTCGACTGGGACAGGATCCCCGGACTCGACGAGACGCTCGGGCAAAACGGGGTCTCGAGCAATTACCGCTACGACCTCGCACCCAAGACCTGGGAGTTCCTGAAGGAACTACGCGGCGGCACCGCCGTCTTCACCATGCCTGCCGGGCCCATCAAGTGTCCCGGAGCCCCGCAGAAGATCGCATATCTGGCAGCCCACTACTGGCAGCAGCTCGGCATCCTCAAGGACATCCACGTGGTGCTCGCCATGCCGACCCCCGCGATGTTCTCAGTGCCCGAGTTCGCCGCGGTCCTGGTCCAGGTTGCCGAGCGCTACGGGATCGACGTACGGCTAAAGACCGAGATGAGCGCGGTCGACGCGAGCGCGAAGCAGGTCACGCTGGTGAATCGGCAGAACGATGCCGAGGAGACCTCAACGCTCGGCTACGACGTGTTGCACGCCGTTCCCCCGCAGAGCGCGCCCGATTGGCTGAAGAAGAGCCCACTGGCCATGAAGGCGCCGCCCGGATACGTCGACATCGACAAGTTCAGCATGCAGCACGTGCGCTGGCCCAACGTCTTCGCGCTCGGTGACGCCGGAGGCTCACCGAACTCCAAGACCGGGGCCGCAATCCGCAGCCAGGCTCCTGTCGTTGTGAGCAACCTGCTCGCCGTGATGAATGGCAAGGAGCCGGAGGCCCGGTACGATGGCTACTCGTCCTGCCCGCTTACGACCGCTCGCAACAAGATGCTGCTCGCCGAGTTCGACTACACGCTGACGCCGAAGCCCTCGATCCCCCTGATCAACACGATCAAGGAACGGCGCGACATGTGGTACCTGAAGCGCTACGGCCTTTCGTTCATGTACTGGAACATGATGCTCAAGGGATGGGTGTAGGCGAGGGGAGGGCGTTCCGAGACGCGAGGACCTCTGTCACGCCCGCGATGCCGACCGCCCGATGAGCGTCGAGGCCGAGGGTCGCCGCAGCCGCGACGTGCTCGGCCCGGTCGTCGAGGAACAGGATCTGCTCGGGGGGCACCCCCAGATCCTCGACCACGTGCTGGAACGCGCGAGGATCGGGCTTCCGCAGCCCGATCTCGTGCGAGAGGTAGCAACGCTCGAAGCCGCTCTCGATTCCCGTCGCCCGCAGCCGCTCCCAGTGGAGCTGGTTGTTGTTGCTCAGGCAGGCGCGCAGGTAGCGTCCGCGCAGCGAGTCGAGGAGCTCCATGGCACCCGGGAACAAGCCGCGGTCGATGTTCGCCAGCTCCTCTAGAACTCGCTCCGGCAGAGCAGACAGCTCGAGCTCTGCAATGAGGCTCGAGGCGAACTCGTACGGTGTGCACTGGCCAGTGTCCAGGCGCTCCAGCCAGCCCGAGCGCGACCAGAACTCGAGCTCCTCCGCGCGGCTGAGGCGCGAGCCCAGCCTGCCCAAGAAGCGCTCGCCACCCCCGATGTCCCAGAGGACTCCGCCGAGATCGAGCAGGATGACCGCATGGCCGGGCGCGCTCATCAGAGCCTGGCTCGTCCCTCCGCGGCGTAGAAGATCTGGCCGTTCCGCTCCTCGCGGCGGGCCAGTCCTTTGCGTTCGAGATAGCGGAGATGCGCGATCGCCTCACCCGTGGCGAACCACTTCTGCATGACGGGGAACTCCTCCCAAGACCTGGCGCGGATGCGCCAGCTCATCCCGGCCGCGGTCTGATACGCCGTCTTGGCGCGGTCTTTCAGAACGTCCAGGACCTCGTTTGCCCGGTCTCGATGGTGCTCCAGGAGCTCCGCGATCCTCCCGCTGAAGTCGGTGATGAAGCTCCGGTGGCCGGGTAGGCACAGCTCCACGTCCAGCTCGAGAACCTTCTTCAAGCTCTCCAGATACATGTCCAGGGGATCGCTCTCGTCGGACCACGCCTGGATGTTCGGGGTGATGTCCCCAAGGACATGGTCGCCGGAGAGGAGGAGCTTCCTGTTCGGCTCGTACAGGCACATGTGCCCGTCCGTGTGCCCGGGGGTGGAGACGCTGACCAGCGTGTAGTCACCGACCTTGAAGACCTCATCCCCGCGCAGATGAATGTAGTCGACCTCCCCTGCGGGGCCGTACTTGTGGCCGGGGTGCTCCTGCAGAGAGGTGTTGAGCTCGTCGCTTGGAAAGCCACTGCGCGCCGCGTACTCGCCCATGGGTCCGCCCGCGAAGCCGAACCCCGAGCCGCCCTTCATCTGGATCGCGTCGCGCTCACCCATGTAGGCGTCCGAGCTCTCCCTCTTCAACGTTGATATCAACCCCTGGTGGTCGGAGTGCAGGTGCGTTGCCATGAAGTCGGTCCGTGCCAGGTCGACGCCGATCGCCTCCAGACCCCGCTCGAGGGCCTCCCGACACTCGGGACGATTCATGCCCGTATCGACGATCAGATTCCTGTCGTCCGACGTGAGGATGTAGGAGTTGATCTCCTTGAGCGGATTGTCGGGCAGGGGGACGACGACGCGGTACAGGCGAGGCAGTACTTCTTCCATGGTGCTCTGGATCCTAACCCACCCGGCCAGCGCTCGTCGGCTGTCCGGAGTCCCCCGGTACTCCTCTGCTACCCTGCATACTCGGCGAGAGCATGGATCCTGTACCCAACGACTTCGAGTCCATCCTCGTGGCTGCCCAGGCCCTGCAGCCGGTCGTAAACGCGCAGCGTCGCGAGATCGACGAGCTGAGCCGGCTGCCCGACACGATGGTCGACGCCATGCGCGCGGCCGGGATTTTTCGGATCGCGATGCCGCGGGAGCTCGGCGGTCCCGAGCTCGATCCGGTTCAGCAAGTCAAGGTCCTCGAGGCCCTGTTCCGTATCGACGGGTCGGTGGGATGGTGCGGCCTGATCGGCTGTGACGCGGGGTACTACCAGGCGGCCGTGGATCCCGAGGTGCGGAGCGAGCTGTTCCCACGGCTCGATATGATTGCCGCCGGGCAATTCGTGCCAAAGGGGAGGGCGGAGGCGGTCGAGGGCGGCTACCAGGTCTCCGGCCGCTGGAGCTTCGCCAGCGGCTGCTGGCACGCGGACTTCATGCTCGGCGCCTGCCTTGTCGTCGAGAACGGAGAGCTCGTGCGCGCGGACTCCAACCAGCCACGCGTGCGTATGTTCGCACTACCCCGTGAGCAGGTTCGCATCATCGAGACCTGGGACACGCTAGGCCTGCGCGGGAGCGGCAGTCACGACTACGAAGTCGAGGACGTGTTCGTGCCGGCACGCTACGAGCTAGACCTCCGGCGTCGCCAGCGCTCCGCTGCGCCGCTCTACCGCTACCCGTTCATGCTGCTCTGCAAGCACGGCGGCGTGCTGGGAATTGGCGACGCCGCACTGGAGGCCCTGCGGAGCTCCCGCGCGGCGAAGGTCACGACCGTTTCGGCGACCGACCTTCAGGGCGACGTGGTCGTGCACGGCGCCCTCGGCCGTTACCAGGCTCGCCTGAGCGCCGCGCGCCACTACGTCTACGCCGTCCTCGAGGAGTGCTTCGACAGTCTGCAGCGGGACGTTCCGCTGACCGAGGAGCAGATCGCGCACTTCCGCCTGTCTCTGGTGCACGCGCACGACGCTACGCGGGAGGTGGTAGAGGGTGTATTCGATACGCTGGCCACTAAGGCAATCCACAAGAGCCACGCGCTCGAGCGTCAGCTGCGCGACATCATCACCGCGTGCCAGCACATCGCTGTGAACGCGCGGGTCTACGAGGCTGGCGGGCGCCTCCTCTGGGGTCTCCCCGCGGGCCCTGGCCATCTCGGCCTGTAGGGAGCGGTCAGCCGTCCGCTACTCGCGGACCCGCCACTGCACGAGCGTGTACGGCGTATCTCCGTCCGCGTGGTCCTCGAATACGGCCTCGACTTCGGCCCCGATCGGGACGGCTTGCTCGGGGTCACCTACTAGGTTTCCGATCATGCGAATGTTCTCGGCCTGCGGGAGCTCGACCAGCACGACGACGTAGGGCACGGTGTCCACCAGCGCTGGGTGGACCGGGTGCCAGACACGTTCCCAGCTATAGATCCTCCCGCGCGGCTCGAGCGTCTTCCAGCCAAAATCGCTGGACAGACACTTGTGGCAGATCCACTCCGGGCCCCACTGGCACGTCCCACAGGCGCTGCACTCCTGCACTCGGAGCTCGTGGGCGCGCGTCCCCTCCCAGTACGGGGCGTCGAGCCCATCGGGTAGGGGAGCAGGGGCCGGCAGCCCTTCGGGAAGGTAGCCGGCCATCAGAGCACCGCCTCGGAGCCGAGGATCATGTCGCTGAGCGGTGTAACCATGGGTCCGGAGCCCACCAGCGAAACGTTTACGTCGGGTACGGGGTTGGGAGAAGTGCCGCGGATCTGGCGTACCGCCTCGACTTGCAGCTCGAGCCCGTGCATGTAGCACTCGGCCAGGTTTCCGCCGCTCGTGTTCAACGGCAGGCGCCCGTCGGGCGCACGCAGGTTCTCGAATTGGAGGACCTCGTTCGCCTCTTCCGGCTTGCAGAAGCCGTGCTCGATCAAGCTCATGACCACGCCGCCAGTAAAGTTCTCGTAGCTCTGCACCACGTCTACGTCTTCCGGGCTTACCTTCGCCATCTCGTAGAGGCGTGGTGCCAGGGTCTTGAAGTTCGCCGTCGCGTAGTCCGGGCTATTGTGCGATCCTGCCGCGGCGCGGTGCTGAGACCCCTGGACCGCCCCGAGTAGGTAGGCCGGCTTCTGGCGCAGCTCGCGGGCATGCTCCGCCGGCACGAGAATCAGTGCGGCGGCCCCATCGTTCTCCAGACAGCAGTCGTACAGGTGAAACGGCTCGACGATCCAGCGAGAGCTGTCGTAGGACTCCTCCGAGAGTGCTCTCCCGTGCATGACCGCACGCGGGTTCTGTTGCGCGTGGTAGTAAGAGGCGAGTGCGACCGCCCGCAGCGCTTCCTGCTGGATGCCGAACTCGTGCATCAGACGCTGGGTCCGCATCGCGAACATCTGTGCCGGCGACATCAGCCCGTATGGCATCGACAGCGCCGCATCCCCAGTGATGGAGGCACGCCGTGGTCCGGCGCCGAAGCGGCCGAACTGGCCCTGGGCGAGTGCGCGGAACACGACGACGCAGTTCGCGTAGCCGGCAGCAATGGCTGCCGCGGCGTTTCCGACCGCGGCAGAGCCGCCCCCGCCCCCACCGCCCCAATGCATGTTCGAGAAGCGTAGCTCCGGGAGCCCGAGTGCGGCCGCGAAGCGAGATGGATCGTTCCGATCGTTACTGTACGAGGCGAAGCCATCGATTTCGCGCGGATCGATGCCCGCATCCTCGCAGGCTGCCAGGATCGCCTTCAGTCCCAGCACGAACTCCGGATCCGGCGACTGACCGCGCTTGTAGTACGTGGTCTCCCCTACACCAACGATAGCGACTTTCCCGCGAATGCTTCTCTCACTCATGGGCGCATTGTCGCACAGACGGGAGGGGGCGCGCGAACTCGGACTCAGAGCCCGTAGAGGGCGGGACGCGTGCGGATCCACTCGCCAACCTTCTCCCCGATCATGATGCAGGTGAGGTTGGTGTTGGCGCGCGGGACACTCGGCATGATCGAGGCGTCCGCGATGGCGAGGTTGGAGACGGAGTGAAGGCAGCCGTACTGATTCACCACGGCCAGCGGGTCGCCGGCGACTCCCATTCGGGCGGTGCCGCACGGATGGTAGCCGCTGCCGGCGAAACGACGGCAGAGGGCGCCAATGCCTTGGTCATCGAGCCTGCGCTCGGGGTCCGGGAAGATCACGCGCTCGATCAGGTCGGCCAGGGGCTTGGTGTGCGCGAACGCGAGCGTGTCCTTGAAGCATCCAACCAGGCGACGGATGTCTCGTTCGTCGGAGCACAGTGCAGGCTCGATCCGTGGACGCGCAGTCGGCTCGGCAGAAGAGAGGTGCAGCCGGCCGCGGCTCTCGCACTGCTCGAGCACCGCAGCGATCGCGAGCGTGGGCTGCCCACCGGCGGGAGCGGCGAAGGTGAGCTGCTCGATCTGGAGGTCGTTCCGCTGATCACTTCCGCGTGCGGTGTAGCGAAGGATGGTCTGGATGAGAGGTTGGGCCGGCTCACAGATCGACGCGTCCTTGGCCACCATGAGAACGGACAGCGCCGGGTGGTCGCACAGGTTCGCCCCCACGCCAGCGACGTCCGCGACGGGCTCGATGCCGTGCGCATCGAGCTCTTCCCGGGGTCCGATGCCCGAGCGCATCAGGATGCAGGGCGTCTCGATCGCGCCGGCGCAGCACACGAAGAGCCGTGCCTCCACGCTCTCGACCTGGCCGTCCTGCTCCACGACCGCTGCCCGGACTCGCCCGTGCTCGAGCCGGAGTCGCTGCACCGTCGAACGAGGTCGGATCTCCAGATTGTCGCGGATGCGCGCGGGAGCGAGGTAGCCTACTGCCGTCGAGATGCGGGTGCGCCCCAGCTTGTTCATCGGGTGTGGCCCGGCTCCGGCGCTTGCCGGATCGTTCGCGTCAGGGCAGTCGGGGTATCCGAGCAGTTGGCTCGCCTCGAGGAACGCCTGTTGCGGCACCGTCAGCTCCTCTCGGCGATAGCGACGGATGGAGATCGGTCCCGCATCGCCGTGATACGGGGCTCCGCCGTAGTCGAGATCTCGCTCGAGCCGCATGAAGGCGGGAAGGACTCGCTCCCACGCCCACTCCGGGTTCCCCTCTCGCGCCCAGCCGTCGTAGTCCTCTGGCATGCCGCGCAGTGCAATTGCCGTGTTGACCGCGCTCGACCCCCCGGTGACCTTCCCGCGTGGAAAGCGTTGCGACTGCGCCTGCTCGGTCGGGAGGTAACGGTTGTGCCAGTCGTGGTCGTTCGTAGAGTTGTGGTGGCCGTTCAGCAGGTCCACGGGCGTCTCGGCGAGCAGCGGGTAGTCTGGACCCGCCTCGATGAGCAGCACACGCAGGTTGGGGTTCTCCGATGCACGCGCCGCGATGGCCGAGCCGGCCGAGCCCGCGCCGATGATGGCAACGTCGTAGGGCGCCCCGCTCACGCTGCCGCGGACTCCGAGAGAGTTGCATAGCGGCGCACGACCCACACCGCAGCAAGCAGCCACGCGGCGACCAGCACGATGTTCACGACCATGTAGGCCTCTAGCGGGAACGTGAACACCCGCACCCCGATTAGAACGATCAGTGCTGCGAGTCCGTCTCCCGCCCGTACGAAGAGCGAGTCGATGGTGGGCTTCGCCTTGAACGTGACCTCCTGGCTCATTGGCAACCACAGCACGTGGCGGGCCGTGTTGTTGATCGAGTAGTCCGTGGCGTTCTCGGCCACTTTCATCCACTTGACCACGACCAGGATCGGAACGAGCGCCATCGCTGAATACGAGACTAGAGCAATCACCGGCAACAGCAGGAAGATCGCGCCGAAGCCACCGTACTTCAGCAGTCGCGACGCCAGCAGCGCTTGCATGAGCAATGCCAGCAGGTTCACCCAGAAGAAGAAACTCCCGTAAAATACGGTGGTTGCATCGCGCAGGTACGAGACGATTTCTTCCTCGCTCGTGATCCCCATATCACTCAGGTCGCGCGCCAGCATCTCCTGGATGATCTGGAAGAGCAGGTTCTCCCCGTTGGTGTTTACCCAGTTCAACAGCAAGGTGATCGCCGCGACGATAAGCAGGAAGCGCGTCCGCAGTACCAGCGGCAGGGCTCCCCCCGTCTGCAGCTTCGGCGGCGCGGCTTCAGCTACTACCTCACTGCTCGTCTCTCTCCTGTCGGCGCTGCGTGTCAGCGCGATGGACGCGGCGAGCGGCACCAGGGCCACGAGCAGCAGGTTCTCGGTGCGCAGCAGCCCCGAGGCGATCAGCTGCTCCGTCAGCCAGGCTCCCACGACCGCGCCGCTGGTGGCTCCGATGGCGATCATGGGAAGCAGACGCTTCCCGCGCTCCTGCGTGTACAGGTCCGCAGCGAAGGCCCAGAACTGGGCCACGACGAAGACACCGAACATGCCCACCCACAGGTAGAAGACGATCCCCACACCCGGAATCCCAGCGATCAGGAAGTCCGGTTGCAGCGGCCAGAAGAGCAGCAGGTTTGACATGCAGAACAGCGTGGACCGGGTGATCAGGACGCTCCGCGACCAGCGTCCGACCAGGCGGCCATACGCGGCGACGACCCCCACCAGGAGCACGGTCTGCGCAAAGCTCGAGTAGGCCTTGAGCTCCATCGCGGTCAGTCCCTCGACGGTAGACACGGCGAGCCACCCCTCGCGTAACGGCTTCACGAAGTAGTAGGCGCAAAGAATGAGCAACACGTTCGCAAACATCAGCAGGCCGGTACGCCCCTCGCCGGGCCGAATGTCCGTGAAGATGCGCAGGCAGCGCTCGACAGGAGAGAGCCGGAGTGCCTCGTGCCGCTCTGCGGGATCGGTCTGGGCCAAATGCCCTCCTTTCAGCCCAACAGCATAGCCGGATCGGGACTGGCCCCACATCGCGTTTCACGGCGTCACAAGGGCGAGTGAGGTCCGGTAGGTTCGTCGGTGGGGCGGATGCGGCCGGAAATCTCGACATCTCGAGCCCGACAGAGAGCAGGCGCGACGTGCGCCTTCTCTTCTCTTGACGTTGGTCTCGGGGTATGTGACCGAAAATGGTGTCCGGCTTCATTGCCTGTTCGAGGATAATTTCGATGTAGAGGTGCCTCATGGCTCCGGATCGACCGGACGCCACTGACATGCATTGGTCGAGAGGACGACGCTGGCCGGTGACGAAATTCGGCGCCTTGAGGCGCGCTGAGTGTCACCTTCGCCGCCTGCTCGAGCGCTGCTCCTCGCCGTCCGCTTCGCGAGGAGGGCCGGCCGGATGGCCGCGGCACTTGCCGCCGCGAGACGTACCGACCGGCTGTGGGCACGAGCTTTGCTCTAGCGCACATCAAGACGTTGTGCGAAGCGTACCTCTGAGTGGGCCCGCGCGAGTATTCAAAGACCGTCATCGAGGAGACGACATGATTTCATTTGCCAACAAGCTCAAGAAGAAGCAGGGCTTTACCCTGATCGAGCTGATGATCGTTGTCGCGATCATCGGCATTCTCGCGGCGATCGCGATTCCGAACTTCCTGAAGTTCCAGCTGCGCTCGAAGGCGGGCGAGGGCAAGCTCAACCTGGCCGCGATCCGCACGGCGCAGGAGGTTTACTTTGCAGAGGTCGGGACCTTCCAGGCCTGGGGCCTGACCCCGGCCGTCCCGCCCAACTCGCAGAAGTCGGCCTGGGGCACCTGTCTGAACTCCCCGCCGGTGGCCGGCGATCCGGGCTACTGCTTCATCGGCTGGGAGCCGGAGGGTGACGTGTACTTCAACTACATCGTTGCCACGAACGCCCCGCCCCCGAGCAACCAGTTCTTCGCCGTGGGCGAGTCGGACATCGACGGTGACGGCACGTTCAACATCTGGGGCCTCCAGAAGCCGGATTTGAAGAACCAGTTCACGATCGGCGCGACCCAGAACTGCACTGTCGTGCTGAACCGTCAGCTCACCCAGACCACGGGTGGACCCGTCGCCATGCGACATCAGGTCGGACCGTGTGACAACGCGAACTACGGCTTGGAGGTCTTCTAGGCCGTCCCCGAAGCCCGTACGACCGCCGGGATCCGGGGTTCTCCCCCCCGGATCCCGGCCAGTCGGGATCCCCCTCTCCCCTACAGCCGATACACTCGGGCCGCGGTGTCGTGGAACAGCGCGGCACGTTCCTTCGTTGAGAAGCCCGCCGAGATGCGCTTGAAGGCATTCCAGAGGACGCCGTACGAGCAAGAGGCCTTGTCCACGGGGAAGTTGCTCTCGAACATGCAGCGCTGTGGGCCGAAGCGCTCGATGCAGAACAGGTAGTAGGGGCCCAGCACGTCAGCGAGCTCCACGGAGCCCGGGGGCTTGTCGCGCTTGTGGAAGTCGAAGCCGCAGATGGGCATGGTCATGCCTCCGAGCTTTACGACCACGTTTGCGCACTGGCTCAGCGCGTCGATCCCCGTCTTCCAGATTTCGAACACCTCCTCGCGCCGACCCGCATGGGGACCGATTCCCAGTGGGCCCCCGACGTGGTCGAGGATGATGGTGGTGGCCTCGAAGGCCTGCGCGAGATCCACCAGGTCGAGGAGCTGCGTGTGGTAGAGCCAGGCGTCAAAGACGAGGCCGCGCTTCTCCAGGCAGGCGAAGCCCTGCCGGAAGCCCGCGTCCCGCAGAAGTCCCTCGGGAGGTCTCGTGTGCGAGTTGCGGACGGCGTCGCTTGCGTGCCAGCCGCTCGCGTGGCGAATGCCGCGGAAGCGGTTATGGCTGGCCTGCACGTGCGCTGCCAGCACGTCGTCCACGGCCGCACCTAGCGTCAGGTCCGCAAAGCTCACGATGCCTGCGGCCGCGCGCATGGCTCCGTACGCGCCGCTCGCGCTCATGGCGGCGACGCCCTGCACGAACTCGGTCTCTCCAACGGGGCGGAACGCCTCGGGGACGTCCGCGTTGTACATGGACATGCACTCCACGAACACGGTCTTCCTGACGTTGTGCCCCTCCGCGTCTGCGACGAGCTCTTCCAGCATGAAGCGGCTCTCTGGGCGGTCCCAGAGGTGGTGGTGTGGGTCGCAGATCTCGAGCTCGGGATCCAGCGGCTCTTCGCGCGTCTGGTCCAACCATCCTTGCGTAGCAAGAGCCATCATCTCTCCTTCCGTTCTACAGCGGCTCCGTGCGGAGCTCGGCGTACACGCCGAAATGATCGGAGGGCCAGACGCCGTCTCGTGCGTCGTCCATGACGACCCGGCAGCTCTCGACCCGGCCCATACCGTTGCGCTGGGGTGGTCCCACATAGACGTAGTCGATCCGCCGATCGGGCTCGAGGGCGGGGGCCGCGTAGGCATTGCGGTTCGCCCAGGTGATCCCGTCGCTCCCCGAGCCCGCTTGCAGCCAGGCATCGCGCAGGTGGAGGCTGCGCCCGTCTAACGCCTGCAACCCGCGCACGTAGCGCATCTCCGAGGAGTCCGGCTCCGCGTTCATGTCGCCAACGAGGATTGGCGGAAAGCCGTCTTTCGCACGACGCCGCAGCACCAGCTCGCCCAGCGCCACAACCTGGCGTTCCCTCGCCCAGCCGTGGTGCAGTCTCCAGTTGAGATGCGTGCAGGTGAAGCAGAGAGGACCGCTCGGCCCCTCGACGGTCACCGAAAGAGCGACACGCGTCTCCCCGTCGCCAGCATCTGGCAGGGCCACATGCTCGCGGTCCGTGTGCGGCCAGCGCGACGCGATGGCGTTTCCGAACTCGAGGTCGGGGTTCCGCCAGAATCGCACCGCCGGCGCAAAGTCCAACGAGTAGCCCCGATCAGCGATGAGCTCGCGAGCCTGATCGGTGCCGGGGCCCACGAGAACCTCCTGCAGACCGATCAAGTCCGGGTCCAAGAGCTCGATCCAGTCGCGGATCCGCTCCGCGCGCTCCTTCCAGGGTCCGTCGTCGTTCCAGATGTTCAGGGTGAGAATGGAGAGGGGCACGCTCCATCCTAACCTGCCGAGGCTCAGAAGGGTTTGTCGCCCTTGAGCGTCACGCGCTCCATTCGCCTGCAGCCACCCAGGTTGTCCGCCAGCACGCGGTGCTGCGTACAGCGGTTGTCCCACATCGCGATCGAGTTCTTCCTCCAGTGGAAGCGACACGTGAAGTCGGGGGACGAGAGGTGGTCGTAGAGGAACGAGAGCAGTGCTGTGCTCTCCCTCGGCTTCATTCCCTCGATCTGCCGTGTGAAGCCCGAGTTCACGAAAATGAGCTTGCGTCCGGTCTCCGGGTGAGTGCGGATTACCGGGTGAGCGGTCGTTTCGTTCTGCTCGAGCTCGGCGACCTGCTCCACCGTTCCGATGCGCCGGAAACCGGAGCCGCTGTGCACCGCCCGCAGACCCGATAGAAGCTGCTGCATCGCGTCCGAGAGGGCCTCGTACGCTGCATACATGCTTGCCCACATGGTGTCACCGCCTACGTCCGGGACCTTCACCGCGCGCAGGATCGAGCCCATAGGGGGCTCTCGCTCGAAGGTCACGTCGCTGTGCCAGCCCGCCGCTACGTATGGGCGCTCCGCCGAGCTCTCGAGGACGACGACCTCGGGGTGGCCCTGGTCCTTCATCTGTTGCAGGACGGGGTGCACGTGTAGATCGCCGAAGCGCCGTGCGTATGCCTTGTGCTGCTCGACGTCGATGTCCTGATCCCGGAAGAAGAGCACCTTGTGCTCCCGGAAGAAGAGCACCTTGTGCTCCAGCCACGCGCTCCGGATCTCCTTGATCGTTGCGTCGTCGAGCGGCTCGGACAGGTCCACGCCGTGGATTTCGGCCCCGAGCGCAGCTGCGACGGGCGCCACCGTGATCGACTCGTAGGTCATGCTTCTTCCCCTGCCTCCTGGCCGGGGCGATTCTACAGGCGGAAAGCGCTCTCCGTCAGGTTTCGTCTCCCCTGCTTTGGGGTTAAGCTTGGAGCCACAAGGAGGGCTCCCATGAGGCTCTATAACTCGCTCGGTCCGAATCCACGCCTCGTACGTCTGTTCCTGCTCGAAAAGGGAATCGAGATCCCGGCGGAGGAGATCGACATCAGGGCCGGAGAGAACCGCCGAGCCCCGTACACGGACAAGAATCCGAGCGGCCAGCTGCCGAGCCTCGAGCTCGACGATGGCAGGGTTCTCTCGGAGACGGTGACAATTTGCGAATACATCGAGGACACGGATCCGACACCCGCCTTGATCGGCTCGAACCCCGAAGAGAAGGCGGAGACGCGCATGTGGGTCCGGCGCGTCGAGCTGAACATCACCGAGCAGCTCTACAACGGCTTTCGCTTCGCTGAAGGACTTGCCATGTTCAAGGACCGCGTCCACGTCATCCCCCAGGCGGCGGATGATCTAAAAGCCATCGTCCAAGAGCGGCTGGCCTGGCTCGATGATCTGCTGAGCGGGAAGTCCTGGATCGTGGGTGACCGCTTCACGCTGGCCGACATCGTGCTCTACTGTGCCCTCGACTTCGGAGCAGGCATCGGTCAGACACGCGACCCGGAGTTGAAGAACCTCGACGCGTGGTTCGGTCGGGTCGCCGCGAGGCCTAGCGCCGAGCAGAGCCTGCATCCGGCTGCCGGTGGCATGCGGGCATAAAGGACGGAATGCCTGCAGTCGACGGCATCGAAAGAGACGGTTGATGGTCATCAAACCGGACGAAGCGGGCCTGTCCTCCGAGCGCCTCGAGCGCGTCACGCGCCACCTGGAGCGGCGCTACATCGAGCCTGGGAAGCTTTCAGGCTGCCAGGTCCTCGTTGCCCGGAAAGGGCACGTGGCCTACTTCCGCTCGTTCGGCGCGATGGACCTCGAGCGCGAGAAGCCGATGCGCGATGACACGATCTTCCGGATCTACTCGATGACGAAGCCGATCACCTCGGTTGCACTGATGATGCTCTACGAAGAGGGTCATTTTCAGCTCGGAGATCACATCTCTCGCTTCATCCCGGAATGGGAGGGGCTCGAGGTGTACGAGTCCGGCAGCCACGGAGAGTTCGAGACGCGGCCGTGCGAGCGGCCGATGTCGGTCCGCGACGTTCTGATGCACACCTCCGGGCTCACGTACGGTGGCGACCCCAGTCACCCCGTGGATGTCGCTTACCAGAAGGCCGGGCTTCGTACGGAGGAAGGGGCCACTCTGCAGAGCATGGTACGAGGACTGGCATCGCTCCCGCTCAAGTTCTCGCCCGGCACGCGCTGGCATTACTCTTACTCGACGGACGTCTGCGGCTACCTGGTCGAGGTGATCTCCGGTTGCCGCTTCGACGAGTACCTGACCGAGCGTATCTTCGAGCCGCTGGGCATGTGCGATACCGGCTTCCGCGTGCCGCCGGAGAAGGCGGAGCGCTTCGCGGCAAACTACGCACGCCGACGCGACAAAACCCTTGCTCTCGAGGACGATCCCGCGACGAGCCCCTACCTGAAGCCGCGGACCTTCCTGTCTGGAGGCGGCGGGCTGGTATCGACGACTGCGGACTACCTGCGCTTCTGTCAGATGCTGCTCAACGACGGGGAGTTCGACGGCCGGCACATCCTGGGACGCAAGACGATCGAGCTGATGACGGAGAACCACCTTCCCGGCGGCCAGGACCTCGCGGGCATGGCACTCGGCGGGTTCGGCGAGACGCCGTATCAAGGTGTCGGCTTCGGTCTCGGCTTCGCAGTCTCGCTCGGCAACGCCGAGACCCAGTCCATCGGCGCTTCAGAGAATTACTACTGGGGTGGCGCTGCCAGCACTATCTTCTGGAACGATCCGGTAGAAGACCTGATCGTCATCTTCATGACCCAGCTCATGCCGTCCGACACCTTCAACTTCCGCGGCCAGCTACAGAGTTTGGTCTACCCCGCGATCATCGACTGAGCGTTAACGAGCATGATCGAGCTCGAGAACGCGCCGTAAGCCTCCGAGTTCAGCAGGCTGTTCGCGTACAGCGCCGTCGAGGCGAACTTCACTACAGCCATGAGACTCCGATAGGTACGAGGAGGCGAGGCTCGGACCCCGTCCCAGAGGATCTCCATCATGAAGACCGACACGACCGTCTTCCTGCGAACTCCTGAGAAGGCGAAGCTCCACGCAGGCAAGGTGTCGGCCATGTCGGCCAAGGGGTTCACGATCAGCTTCGAGGTCCAGAGTTTTCAGCTGGAGGAGGGGGCTGAGGTCATCGCCTACTACGAGGTCAACCGCCGCTTCATGCAGCAGCCCGTGCGCGTGCTCTCGGTCGTCCGGACGGAGGAGGGGGGTCTTTCAATGGAACTCGAGACGACGGGAGATCCCGTCTCAGCCGAGAGTCGGGAGTGCTACCGGGTCTCGTGCTACGCCACTGGCATCAAGGCACAGCTCGGTGAGGACCCCGAGCTGTGCGAGGTGCTCGACATGAGCGCCACCGGCTTCGCGGTCTTCTCGACCGCGAAGTACGAGGTCGGCCAGACGCTGCAGGCGACACTGTACCACGACGGCGAGTCGATTCTAGGTACGATAGTCGTTCAGAGCGCCCGGGAGTATGGCAAGAACCTGCGCTACGGGCTCCGAGCGATCGACGACAATAGAAAGAACGCGACGCTCAAGTCTGCTCTGGGTCGCGTCAACCTTGCCGTGCAGAGGGCGCAGGCGGCACGACTGTCCGGCAACCTCTGAGCCACCCCTCGAGGGGCCCTGAACCCTGCTAGGAGAGTGACCCAAGATTCGGGTGGGCGGAGGTGATTGTAGCGAGGGCCCCCAACTGGACGTGGAGCGATGTACGGGCCAACGGGGGTCCGAGGTAGCCGGTAGATGTCGATCTACACAGATATGCGTCAGATCCAGGGCCTGACGTGCGCGAAACGGGTCCGCACCCGCCCGATCACGCCATCTGCGCTCGGCAGAGCGCCATCACGTTGAAGCCCGAGCACACCAGGTCCCACTCTCCCGTCACCTTCTCCTGGCCGCGCAGCATGAAGCGCCGAAACCGCTGTCGTGCCTTGATCTCGGCAAACGGCCGCTCCGCCTGGGTCTTCCGCTGCGCGTAGCGTTGCTGGGCCCAGGGCAGTCGTAAGATCCGGTGCATCCGCTGCGCCCGGGCTCCCTTGGGCCAGCGGGACGACTTCCGCCCGCGGACCGCGATCAACGCCTGTTGTCCCCGCCGTTCCAACGCCTTCAGGTTCGACTCGCTCAGGTACCCGTTGTCGGCCAGCAGAATCTCCGCTCGCTGACTCGTGTTCGTCTCGATTGCCTCGACCATGGGCTCCAACTGCTCGTAGTCATTGGCCTTCTCTGTCAGCTCGTTCGCCACGATCAGGCCGTCCTCACTCGTCGCCAGCTGCGCGTTGTAGCAGTACTGCAAGGATCCCTCGGTCTTCATCATGTTCGCTTCGGGGTCCGCGAAGCTCTTCTGGTGCTTCGCTTCGAGCTTCTCCCCCTTCTCCCGCTCCAGCTGCTCCCGGGCCGCTCGGATCCGCTCCCGTCGTCGCTCGCGCAGCTGTAGCTCTTCTGGAAGCCCACCTCCGCCATCGTCGTCCCCGTGCTCTTGCTCTTCCGCAGCGTTGAGCTCGTCCATCTGCGCCACGATCTGCTCGATCTCGTCGCTCAGCTGATCCTCCGCCTCCAGCATCCGCGCGTGGCTCATCGCCTTGGACCGCGACGTGTTCGCCCGGATCTTCGTGCCGTCTACCGCCACCTGCCCGAGCTTCACAAGCCCCATCGCCTGCGCCACCTTCAGCGTCTGCAAGAACACCTCTCGGAAGTCCCTGTGGTGACGGTCCCGGAATCGGTTGATCGTCCGGAAGTTCGGTCGTAGCCCAGCCGCGAGGTAGCGAAACCGCAGGTCGTAGTGCAGCCGTCGCGCAAGCTCCCGCCCGCTGTACACGCCCACGACCGCCCCCAGAAGCCACAGCTTCAACAGCATCCGAGGCGGGAAGGCTCGCTCTCCACGCCGGCGATACCGCTTCTCGAACCGCCGCAGATCCAGCGACTCCACCAAATCGTCGATGAACAGCGCCGGATCCGATGGATCCAGAGCCTCCCCCACGTGCGCCGGTAGCAGCTCGCCCTGCTGCGGCACATACGCCTTGAACATGACCTCTTCCCCCACGCTCCCAAGTTAGCCAATAAGGGAATCTTGGGTCACTCTCCTAGGTCTCGCGCGGCAGGAGCATCAGGTGGAAGCGGGCCGGATGCTCCGCCAGGGCCGACTCTGGCACGGCTTCGGGCTCTGCCAGGAGATAAGGGTCCTCGAAGGTCGCGAGGCACTGGAAGCCGAGCGCGGCGAAGGCCGACCTGGGCAGTCCCCCGATCCAGCCGATGTACCCGCGGTCCTCGCTGTCTGTCGCCTTTGCGGCGAGCGCGTCGAAAGGCGAGCCCGGGGTGCGCAGCCAGTCAGCTGCGGCCTCGAGCAGCGCGATGCCCAGGCCCCGGCCTCGGTACTCCTCTGCCTCGGCCTCCGTGCCGTCGGGCAGCCTCACGCGTCCGACGTGCCAGCAGCCCAGAAGCGCCGTCCGCGACGGCAGCGAGACCGTACCCGGGACCCCCTTCAGGTCGGCCCACCACGCGCCGTCCATCAGCCCCCCTGGGGAACGGAAGCCGGGGCGATGCGCGCGAAGGTAGAGCTGGGCGACGGGCCGCCCGGCATCGCGCGCGATGATCGAGCACGTGCCGTGATCCTCGAGCCGCTGCCGCATCTCTTCCTCGCCACCGCGCCAGCAACGGCGCTCCAGCGCAGGGATGTCGGCGAGAGTGGCGGGGCGGATCTCGAGGTCCACTGGAGCTCAGTCTAACTGGAATCCGGATTCAGATGCCCGTTCCTTCGCACGTAGTTCAAGATCGGCTCGCGCCATGGCGTATCGATCGGGCGGATTCTCTCTGCCGGCAGGCCGAACCCGCTCCGCATGCGGTCCCCGACGTAGCTGTTCGTGATGAGGGAGTAGTGCTCCCTGGGCTCCGGGAACTCGGCATTTGGCATGACGGTCCGGATCTCCTCTGCCGAGAGATCGACGACAACGAGCGTGTTGTCGAAGGGCATCGCGCTCCAGATGTGGCGGACCAGGATGTCGCCCGCAGGGAGGTACGCCCGCGTCCCGCCCGGGTTCTGGTATGCGAAGTCGGTGCGATAGGTCGCGAGCCAGACCCGCTCGATGTTCCGCTTCAGCGTGGGTATCTGCTGCTCCGTGGGGTTGTAGCCGATCTTCACGTCCATCTGCCCGGCCACCTGGCCTTCCCATTCCTGAATCACGGCGAGCGTCTCCGGGTCCGACGTAGAGTCTCTTGGGGGGATGGAGATGAGCTTGCCATTGACCGAGAGCAGCTCTTCGGTCTCCATGTCGAGCGTCAGGTCCAGCTGGCCCAGGAAGAGCCCCCACATACCGGCCTGCACGATCCACGTGCCCCCCACCCTTACGGGCGCGTCGAGCTCCGTGTTCGAGTGGCCTCCCACGATCACGTCGATTCCCTCCGACGCGGCCGCCAGCTCCCGGTCTCGCTGGTAGCCGAGGTGGGTCAGGGCGACGATCAGATCGGCCTCTTCGTCGAGCGTGGGAACGTACTTTGCGACAACGTCCTCCGGCGCTAGGAACGACACGTCTTCCTGGTAGATCGCGTCGCTCGTCGTGATGCCGATGATGCCGACCCGCACCCCGTCGACATCGACCAGCGCGGTAGGAGCATCGGCCACGAGCTCTCCGTTCTCGAGCACGTTGGCGGAGAGCAGCGGGAAGTTCGCGATCTCTCGGAACTCGCGGATATAGGACGTGCCGTTGTCGAACTCGTGATTGCCCAGTACCGCAATATCGTAAGCAGACGCGTTCATGACGTGGAAGATCGGCCTCCCGTAGAAGATGGTGCTGACGGGGGTGCCCTGCGTCATGTCCCCAGCGTCCAGGACCAGGACGTCGGGCTGGCTCGCTTTCTTCGCCTTGATCAGGGCTGCGATCGAGGCCCAGCCTCCGCGACCCCTCTCGTCCGGCAGCAGGTGAGCGTGCACGTCGTTCGTGTGGAGGATGGTCAGGGTCTTGACGTTCCGCGCTCCGTCGGGCGGTGCCGCTACGGGCGCGCACGAGCTCCAGACCAGCAGACCGGCGACGGCTGCGACGCCCGCGGTTCTCATCCGACCCGGGCCGACATGCCGCCGTCGATGCAGCCACGGAGGAGACGTTGGTGATGACCCCGGCCTGCTGTCGTTGCATCTCGGGCAGCACGTGCTGTCCGCCTCGAATGGCCAGGCCTCTCCGCCCTCGTCCCGGATCATGGCGTGGGTATCCTTTGCCGAGCCGAGGTTCTTGTCGACGAGCATCACTCTGGCGCCCTCTCGGGCGAAGAGGATCGCTGTGCACGGCCGTTGCCGATCGTGTCTCCTGGGGTCTGTCCCGCACCTGCGACGATCGCGACCTTGTTCTCGAGTCTCATAGGCGGACGCATTCTACGACGATAGCTCTCTCTAAAGCACCGCTCGGAGCTCGTCCCTCTCGGTAGGAGTGCGTCGGCGTTCTTGCCCGTGTAGTGAATCAGGCTGACGAGGGAGAGGCGCCGCAGCCACCTGCTCTTTGCCCTGTTCCATGCAGCTTGCTGAGCGCCCCCAAGATCTCGTCGTGGTACGCGAGGGTCAGGGGCTATCCGCCGATCTGGTACATCTCGATCTTGCTGCGCTTCTCGAGCTCGGCGCCAGGGGTCTCGGCAAGTCGCTCCTCCGAGTACCGGTCCGAGCGGACGCGCCACACGCCAGCGATCCGCTCGCGCAGCTCCTGATCAGAGGCACCGGCGCGGAGGAGCGTCTTCAGGTCGGTCCCGTCCTTCGCGAACAGGCACGTCACCAGGTGCCCGTCGGCGGAGAGGCGGGCGCGCGTGCAGTCTCCACAGAAGGGCTGTGTCACCGACGCGATGATGCCGATCTCGCCACCTCCGTCGCGATATGTGTAACGGCGGGCGACCTCACCGACGTAGCCTGGCTCGGCCGGCTCGAGAGGCATCTCCCGATCTAGGCGCGCAAGGATCTCGGCCGCAGGGACGACCTGGTCGAGCTTCCAGCCGTTGAGCGTGCCTACGTCCATGAACTCGATAAAGCGCAAGATGTGGTTCGGCCCGCGGAAGCGGCTCGCGAGCTCGAGCAGCGACTCGTCGTTGACGCCGCGCTGAACGACGCAGTTGATCTTGATCGGAGTCAGCCCGACGCGCTCGGCCGCCTCCAGGCCTGCGAGCACCTTCTCCAGCGGAAAGGCCTTGCCGTTCATCTGCTCGAACACGTCTTCGTCCAGGCTGTCGATGCTCACGGTGACGCGCCGCAGCCCAGCGTCCACGAGCTGCTGGGCGACGGGTGCCAGGAGCGACCCGTTCGTTGTCATGGCCAGGTCGCGCACGCCCTCGATTGCCGCGAGCCGTTCCACAAGCCGCGGCAGCTGTGCGCGGACCAGTGGCTCGCCACCGGTGATGCGCAGCTTCTGCGCACCCAGGTCGACGAAGAGCCGGGCCAGCCGCTCGATCTCCTCGAAGCTCAGAACCTCTGCCTTCGGCAGGAACTGGTAGCGCTCACCGAAGACCTCGGCAGGCATGCAGTACGGGCAGCGGAAGTTGCAGCGATCGGTCACCGAGATGCGCAGATCGCGCAGCTGGCGCCCGTAGCTGTCGGAAGGAGGGGGGATCGAGGGCATGGATCCGGTCAGCGTGCCTCTGGTTCGTAATAGGGGTTGTCGCCTGCCGCGTGATCGGTCGCGTCCACGATCTCTGTGATCGCGGGAACGGCCTCTTTGAGCATAGTTTCCACGCCCTGCTTCAAGGTCACGTCCACCATCCCGCAGCCCTTGCAGCCGCCCCCGAACTCGAGGCGCACGCGGCCGTCGTCCACGTCGATTAGCAGCACCTGCCCGCCGTGCTGGGCGACCATCGGGTTCACGTGCTGGTCGATCGCTTCCTGCACGTCTGCCGCGAATCCAGTCAGGGGCGGCCGGTTCGGATTCTCCAGACGAAAGCCGCTCGAGTTCAGCTCCTCGACGAAGTCGAGAGACGCGCCGGCGACGCGTGAGGCGCTCCTCGGATCGAGCAGCAACGCCACCCCGCGCGACTCCATGAGCACGTCGTCATCGGACTGCTCGGCCCGTGGTACAAAACGAAGGCTGTACGTGCGCGCGGCCAGATCACGCACCTCGATACGGATGGCGCTGTCGTCGAGGCTTTTGGCCTCTAGCAGGCGCTGGATCTCGCTCGCCGCCGCCTCGCTAACGCTGATGATCGACTCGGGCATCGCGACTCTCCCCAAACTACAGGGTATCGCAACGAGGGGGACCCCGCCGAGGAGCGAGTTCGTCAGCTGGCCCCAGATCGGCCGTCGGGTGGCCAGCTCGCCAGGCCGTCCTCCAGCGGCACGTCCAGGCTCTGGAGCACCTGCGAGATCATGCGCCAGTTGCCGATTACCCCCACCAGCTCGATCAGCTCCTCCTTCCCTCCGATGGTGGCCTCGCACTCCGCCCACGTCGCCGCCGAGATCTTGCCGCCTGACAGCGCGTCGTCCGTCGCCGCCAGCACGGCTCGATCCGCGGCGCCGAAGCGCTCGGAGTCGCGCCAGTCGCGCAACGCGAGCAGGTCCTCCTCGCTCACCCCGAGCTGTCGGGCCACGCGCCAGTGCTGCGTCCATTCGTAGTCAGAGCCAGTCACCCAGCCGATGCGCATGATGACGAGTTCGCGCAGGCGTTGGTCGAGCTTCGCTCCGAAGAGCAGGGCGACGAGCAGGTCGTGGACGGCCTTCGCGACCGGCGGGTGGTTCAAGAGTACCCGGAAGACGTTCAGCTCGGCCATGGTTTCCGTCACGCCGACCTCCTTCGCGGCGGTCCCTGCGTCCTCGATGGACAGTCGCACGATCCGGGGCTCGGGCTGCATCGCGGCTTCTCCTTCCCCTACAATGATAGCCAGCATGGCGAGCAAAAAATGCCTGGCAATGGTACAGACGGCGCCGCGCACGCTCGAGGCGCGCGACCTGCCTATCCCGGAGATCGACGCCGACACCGCGCTGCTTCGTGTGGAGACCTGCGGCATCTGCGGCAGCGACTACGAGCAGTTCGAGGGAGTGCTGCGAATCAAGGACCCCGTGATTCCCGGTCACGAGCCGCTGGGCATCATCGAGAAGATCGGAGATCGCGCAGCCCGGCGCTGGGGAGTAGACGTGGGCGACCGGGTTGCGGTGGAGACAATGCTCTCGTGCCGCTTCTGTGGGCCGTGCCTCACCGGGCGCTACCACCTGTGTGAGCACCGTCGCATCTACTCCTACATTCCGGTCAGCGACGAGCCGGGACTGTGGGGCGCGTACGCGGAGTACCTCTTCCTCGATGCGAACGCCATCTTGCACAAGGTGGACCCGACGCTTCCGGCAGCGGTCGCCGTGATGTTCAACCCGCTGGGTGCCGGATTCCGTTGGGCCGTCGAGATCCCCGAGACCGGGCCCGGTGACACGGTCGTGGTCCTGGGCCCAGGTCAGCGCGGACTCTCGAGCGTGATCGCCTGCCGCGAGGCGGGCGCGGACGAGATCATTGTCACCGGCCTGGCGGTGGACGCCCAGAAGCTGGCGCTCGCGAAGGAGTTCGGGGCCGACCACCTGATCGACGTGCAGAACGAGAACGCCAGGCAGCGTATCCGGGAGCTCACGGATGGCCGCGGAGCGGAGGTCGTGGTCGACGTAACGTCCTACGCCACCGATCCGGTTGCCGAGGCGCTCGACTACGTGCGACCTGGAGGCACGATCGTGCTGGCCGGGGTCAAGGGCTACAAGCCGGTCGATGGGTTCATCTCCGACAAGATCGTGATGAAAGAGATCTCGATCCGCGGCGCCATCGGCGTTACCTCGACGGGGTACGCGAGCGCGATCCGCCTGCTCGAGTCCCGCAAGGTCCCGATCGAGAAGATGCACACGCACGATTTCGACCTGCGCGACGCCGAGCTGGCCATCCGCACCCTGGCGCGGGAGATTCCCGGCGACGAGTCCATTCACTCTTGCCTCATACCGGGCCTCCGCTGAGCTCCGTGGAGGCAGTCAAGCGCTGGATCGAGGAGTCACCGTACACCCGCTTTCTGGGGATCGAGGCGGCGGAGATCGAGGAAGGAGCCGTGACTCTGGTCCTTCCCTATTCGGACGAGAACTCGAACCCGGGGAAGGCTCTGCACGGGGGCTGCGCGGCATCGCTCGGTGCCGTGGGAGCCCAGGCCGTGGCTCGTCTGGCCCTCGGCGCGGACTCCGGCCCATTTCACACCTTCAGCTTGCAGGTGAATTACCTGGCAGCCGCGATCGGGGAAACCGTCGTCGCGGGCGCCAGGCTCCTGCGTGCTGGCAAGGAGCTCTGCTTTGCCCAGGTCGACGTGGCGACCGAGGCCGGCAAGCCGATCGCACACGTCACGAGCGCCGTACGCGCGCGCTTCGGCGCCGAAGACGCCAAGCTGCATCGCACGGCCGGCGACCACGGCGAGGTCGATCCCGGCCCCATGGGCCCGAACATCGGACTCGTCCCCTTCATCGGGAATCGTGGCATCTCCGTCGAGCACATGGCGGGTGGCACCTCGCGACTCGTCATGCCCTTCAGGCAAGAGAACTCGGACCTCGCAGGCGGAGTCCACGAAGGAGCCGTCCTCGCCCTCCTCGACACGACCGGAGCCATGGCCTCCTGGGCCGTCACGGGCCCGGGCCGCTTCAAAGCCTCAACCCCGTCCATCCAGGCCCAGATCCTCGCCCCTGCCCGCCCGGAGGACCTAGTCGCCTACGGCCGCTGCGTCCAGCGAGACCGAGAGCTCCTCGTGAGCGACGTTGAAGTAGCCAGCACCACCGACCAAACCGTCTCCGCCCGAGGCACCGTCCTCTACCGAATCGTCACCTGACCCACCCAACAACGCCGCACGGTGAGATGCAACACGAGGACGCCGGAGGCCGGTGGAACGTCCCCCGCGGGACCGTGATAGCGGTGTCCGAGGCATAGATATCGCCTGTGCACGCAGGGAGCGGGGTCCCGCGGGGGACGTTTCACCGGCCTCCGGCATCCGGCCTAGGGCTCTCGAACCGCCCTAGTCCGCCACCGCCCCGTTCCCGTACCTCCGATTCACCTCGCGCCGCAGATTCGCAATCAGCTTCGCGAGTGACCGCCTCCTCAGCATCCCCTCGACGGAATCGGGCACACTGCGGCCGGCGTCCATCTCCGCGGCGTAGCGGATCAAGGTCTCGTTGCCCTTGTTCGCGGGGATCAGCTGCCAGTGTCCCTCACTCGACTTGATGTCGTGCTTCTCCGTCAGATCGAGCGACCAGCTCAGCTCCCCGAAGCGCGGCTCCAGGGTGTAGACCGTCGTGTGCTGCATGCCAAAGAAGACGACCCGGTAGTTCTGGCGCACCCACGTGCGGCTACCGTCCTTGCGGGTGACCTGCGTCCGCGTGATGTGCGGCATGAACTTCGGCCAGGCCTCGAAGTCGGTCAGGACCGCCCAGACCTGCTGGGGCGCGTGGCGGATCAGGCCTGAGGCCGAGCTGTCGTGCGCAGCCTCGCTGCCCCGGGTGATCAGCTCGTCCTCCTTGGCCAGGAGGATCGATCCCCTCTCGAGGGCCTGCCAATCCGAGGGAGAGTAGAGCGCGCGGGGGTTCGGGAGCGAGCCCTCGCAGGCGATGCAGTGAGCCGCGCCCACGTCCGGGGTGCCCTCGGCGATCGCCGGTTGCGGCAAGGCGAGCAGGAGAATGACCACCAGTACCATCACGATTGAGCGTAGCAGAGGTCGGGGTCAGCGTGGAAGCCTGGTACACTCCCGCGCATGGAGTTCATCGCAGTAGTAACCATGCTGTCCGTACTAGAGTACGTCACCTTCCAGATCCTGGTCGGACGGGCACGGGTCAAGTACGAGGTCGCGGCGCCCGCGACGACGGGGCACGAGGTCTTCGAGCGCTATTACCGCGTGCAGCAGAACACCATCGAGCAGCTGGTGGTGTTCCTGCCTAGCCTGTGGCTCTTCGGGTTATTCCTCAACCCGGTGGCAGCCGCGATTATCGGTCTCTTTTTCATCCTGGGCCGGATCCTCTACCTGCGCGGCTACGTCAAGGATCCGAACAAGCGGGGAGTGGGCTTCGTGATCGGATTCGGGGCCACTCTCATCCTCGCTCTCGGCGGCCTGGGCGCGGCGATTCTGGCGGCCCTCTAGACCAGGCGCGAGGCGGATGATCCCGTGATCTCGGTCTTCTCGGGAAGAGTTTGGGCTAGCCCGCCAGGTCTCGCTTCAGCTCGAGCGGGAGCGTGAAGCGGATGTCCTCCCGTACCAGCTCGACGTGCTCGGGCTCGGGGTACCCGAGCGAGCCGAGTTTCCGGATCACTTCCTCGACGAGGAATTCCGGCGTCGAGGCGCCAGCCGTCACGCCGACGCTGCGCGCGGTTTCCAGCCAGGCCGGCTCGATCGCCGCGGCGCTCTCGACCAGGTGAGCTCGCGCCCCGAGCGCCCGAGCCACCTCGACCAGCCGATTCGAGTTGCTCGAGGTCGGGGCGCCCACCACCAGGACCAGCTCGCTGCGCGCGGCGATGGCCTTGATCGCGTTCTGTCGGTTCTGCGTGGCGTAGCAGATGTCGTCCTTGCTCGGCAGCTGGATCTTGGGAAAGCGTTGCTGCAAGGCCGCGACGATGGCCCGCGTGTCGTCGATCGAGAGGGTCGTCTGCGTGAGCAGGGCGAGCTTGTCCGCTTGCGGCAGCTCGAGCGTCGCCACGTCCTCCAGTGTCTCTACGAGGTGTATGCGGTCGGGGGCATGTCCGAGCGTGCCCTCGACCTCGACGTGCCCGCGGTGCCCGATCAGGACGATCCGATAGCCGGCACGCGCATAGCGGAGCGCCTCGACGTGCACCTTGGTCACGAGCGGGCAGGTGGCATCGATGCTGCGCAGGCCTCGGGTGCGAGCCTGCTCGCGCACGACCGGCGAGATCCCATGGGCGCTGAAGATTACCCGGCTCCCTGATGGCACCTCGTCTAGGTCCTCCGTGAAAATCGCTCCCTGCTCTCGCAGCCGCTCGACCACGTGGCGGTTGTGCACGATCTCGTGGCGCACGTAGACGGGCGGACCGTAGGTCTCGAGTGCGAGCTCGACGATCTCGATCGCACGATCGACTCCCGCACAGAATCCCCTGGGACTGGCCAGTAGCACGCAGTGCTCGAGCATCACTTGAAGCTTAGCCCGATGCGCGCGTTTTTGCCTCGCTTGCTCTCAGGTTCAAGAGCAGGGAGGCACCAAGGTAGTACGCGGGACCGAGCAGGCTCACCCACACCCAGAACGGGTCGGGCCGGATTCGGACCGCAATCCACGAGAAGCCCACGACCCAGAGACCTAGCAGGCTGCGGAGAAAGTGACTGGGTTGGGCGGGACGCCTCTGACGGGAGGCGTGCCGAGCAGGGAGAGGGATCGCCGTTCCCGGTACGAACCGGTTCGGTGTCGCACGGGTAGATCTTGCGGGATCATGAGCTATGTCGCCTCCAACAGGTTGCGGATACGGACCAGGTTGTAGGCCGCAGCAGTGAAGGTGAAGACCCAGCCGACCCGATCCGTGCCCCGGTGCCGGGTCTTGCGCATCAAGCCCACCGTCTTCATCCAGCCAAACACCTCCTCCACCCGTTTGCGGAAGCGCTGGCTCACCTCGTAGCCCGGGTGTCCTGTGGTCCTTCGATCGATCGCGCTTCGGCGGTTCGTCGTGTTCTGTGCCACGTGCGGGGTAACGCTCCAGGCCCGAAGCGCCTGCACAAAGCTCTTGGCGTCGTAGCCCTTGTCTCCAGCCAGGGTGATCCGGCGAGCGCCCCCCAGACCCAGCACCATCTCGAGAGCCGCTTCGCGCTCCGCATACCCCGACGCCTGAGTGAGCTTCGCCGCCACCACCAGGCCGTTGCGGTTCTCCGTCACGACGTGTCCCTGATACGCGAGCCGCGCGCCCTGGCCCCTCATCCCCGCCAGTCGGGCGTCCGGATCCGTCCTCGACGCATGCGTCTGGTTGCTCCGCTTCTCGCCCCGGAAGTTGACCGTCGGGTTGCCCGGGTCGTCATCGTCCCTGCGCTTCTCGTCCTTGCGCACGAAGCTCTTCTGGCTCGCCCACGCCTCGATCAGCGTCCCGTCCACCGTGAAGTGCTCCGATGACACCAACCCCTCCGACTCCGCCTGCGCCAGCACCGCCTCGAAGAAATGCTGAGCGATCTCGCCCTTCAGCAGCCGTTCCCGATTCTTGGTGAACACCGTCGCGCTGAACACCTCATCGTCCAGCTCCAGGCCCACGAACCAGCGGTAGAGCAGGTTGTAGTCGATCTGCTCGATCAGCTGGCGCTCGCTCCGGATCGTGTACAGCACCTGCAACAGCAGCGCCCGCAACAGCTGCTCCGGCGGGACCGACGGTCGGCCGACCCCTTTGGCGTAGATACCATCGAAGCGTCGCGACAGCTGCTCCAGCGCCGCGTCCACCAGTCGCCGGATCGCTCGAAGCGGATGGTCCTCGGGAATCCGGGACTCCAGCGATACGTAGCTGAAGATCCCACCCTGGAGCGTCTGCGGTCCTCTCACATCTCCCCCTTGGGGCTTCCCTCAAAGGTACCCTTCGATGAGGAGTTTTTCAGCAGCCTGCTAGCACGCTCAACGTCAGCGGCCGCAGGGCCCGCGTGCGACTCGGGTAGATGTAGCGAAGGGGGACGAAGACGGCGGCGGAAAGGCCGAGCACGATCCAGAGTGCGAGACTTGCATCGAGCCGCAGCAGGTAGGCGTAGATGGCGACGACGTTCCAGTACGAAGGAAAGCCGAGAAAGAAGTGATCCTCCGTCTTGGCGTCGCTCCGGCTGAAGCCGTAGGCCGAAGCCAGCACCGGGAGCGCCGCCCAGCTGGGGTGTGGCAGTAATTCGGTCTGGATCAGGAAGACGGCGGGCACGAGCACATAGGTGAAGTAGTCGCAGATGTCGTCCAGGCGCCGGCCGTCAATCCAGGGAATGCGGCCGCGCACGTCGATGAGCCGGGCGAGGGCCCCATCCGTGGAGTCGATCACGAGCGTGAGCAGCATCAGGTAGATCGCGAGCCGAAACTCCAGCTGGATCGCGGCCACGATTGCCCACAGACCGAAGACCACCGACGAGGCGGTGTAGAAGTGGACGAGCCAAGCGGCGAGCAGTCCCACGGGCAGAGCATACCCGAGCAGCTATAGTCTCCGCCGATGACGGAGACACGCGAGATCCTGCGCCAGGGCGACGATTCCTTCCTCACGACGACGATCGACGCCGTAGTCAACTGGGGCCGGAAGTACTCGTTCTTTCTGTATCCGTTCGTCACGGCCTGCTGCGGCATGGAGTTCATGTCCGCGGCGGGACCGCGCTACGACCTCGATCGGTTTGGCGCGGCGCTACCGCGTTTCTCGCCTCGGCAGGCCGACCCTGCTGATGGTCGTGGGGACCATCAGTCACCGTCAGGCGCCGATCCTGAAGAAGGTCTACGACCAGATGGCGGAGCCGAAGTGGACCGTTGCCTTTGGTGCCTGTACCTGCTCAGGCGGGCCTTACAACAACTATGCGACGGTCCAGGGGATCGACACCATCGTTCCAGTAGATATCTACATCCCGGGGTGTCCCCCCCGTCCGGAGGCCGTCATCGACGGCATAATCAAGCTGCAGAGGCGGGTTCAGGCGACACCAGGCTGGAACAAGCCCCACCACCGCGAGATCGAGGATCTGTCGCTCCCCATCATCGAAAAGCCCGTAGCCTGAGGCAGCTTCGGAGCCCGACTTGCCTCTCAAGGAGACTTCTCCGCGCCCCGATGAGGCCTTCACATGACGTCCTTTGATCTTGTCGTGATCGGCTCGGGTCCGGGCGGCTATGTGGCGGCGATCCGAGCCGCCCAGCTCGGCATGCGGGTCGCGATCGTCGAGGAAGACGCTCTCGGCGGCGTGTGTCTCAACTGGGGCTGCATCCCGACCAAGAGCATCCTCGATGCCGCCGAGCACTATGATGCGGTCAAGCGCGGGATTCCGGGGCTCGTCGTGGAGGGTCTTAGCGCCGATTGGGGCGCCGTCATCGACGCCAGCCGCAAGGCTGCTCGGCGCCTGAATGCGGGCGTCAAGAGCCTGATGAAGAAGAACGAGATCGAGGTGTTCGAGGGCCGCGGCAGCCTGGGCGGTGGTCACCAGGTGGTCGTGCGGAACGGCGAGGACGAGCGTGTCGTGGAGGGAGCGAACGTGCTGCTCGCCACCGGTTCCAGCGAGTCCGTGTTCCCTGGCATCGAGGTGGATGGGAAACGCGTGCTGACGAGCCGCGAGGCGCTCGAGGCCAGGGACTTCCCTGAGTCGATTGTGATCGTCGGGGCTGGCGCGGTCGGCGTCGAGTTCGCCTACGCATACGCGGCTTACGGCTCCCGCGTCACGCTGGTCGAGCTGGCAGATCAGCTGCTTCCGGGCATGGAGCGAGAGGTCGCGGAGGCGCTGGCGAGTTCCTTCCGGCGCCGTGGTATCGAGCTCGCCACGCGCACCTCTTACAAGGCGCTCGAGACGAGCCCGAGCGAGGTGATCGTCGGCGTCGAGAGCGAGGCCGGAGAGAACGCCCTGCGGGCCGAGCAGGTCTTGTTCGCGGTCGGGCGCGTGGCGAAGACAGAAGGTCTCGGGCTCGAGGAGAACGGCGTGGGGCTCGCGCGCGGGTTCATCGAGGTGGGCCAGGACTATCGCACCGGCGCGTCCGGCATCTGGGCGATCGGCGACTGCATCGGTGCCCCGATGCTCGCGCACAAGGCGTCCCACCAGGGTGTTGCTGCGGCCGAGTTCATGGCCGGCGAGCGCGAGAACCCCGTGAACCTGGCCACGATTCCCGGCTGCATCTACTGCCAGCCGCAGGTGGCGGCGATCGGATTGACCGAGATCGAGGCGCGGGAGCAGGGCTACGACGTGCGCGTCGGCAAGGTCCCGTATCTCGCGTCGGGCAAGGCGGTCGGGACCGGGCACACCGAGGGCTTCGTCAAGATGGTCACGGACGCCAAGTACGGTGAGCTGCTCGGCTGTCACATCATCGGGCAGAACGCGACCGAGCTCATCAACGAGGTGGGTCTGGCGATGACCCTCGAGTCGACTGTTCACGAGCTCGGCGAGACAACGCACGCGCACCCCACGCTGTCTGAGCTCCTCATGGAAACGGCGCTGGCCAGCGAAGGTCGGGCCATCAACTTCTAGGCGGGAACGCGGGAATGGCCGTCGTCACGATGCCGCAAATGGGTGAGAGCGTGCTCGAGGGAACCCTCGAGCGCTGGCTGGTGCGAGAGGGCGAGCGGGTCGACAAGGATCAGAACCTGTGTGAGATCACCACCGACAAGGTGGACACGGAGATCCCTGCTCCGGAAGCCGGCGTGGTCACCCAGCTGCTCGTAGCCGAGGGCGAGACGATCGAGGTGGGCGCCAAGCTCGCGGTGATCGCCGCGGAGGCAGCGACCGCCGAGGCCGCGGCGGCTCCCGTCGAGGCCGTCCGACCCGTGGAGCCCGAGCCGCAGGTACGTGCGACTCCCCTGGCGCGGCGCATGGCCGAGGATCAGGGCATTGATCTCACGGAGCTCCGTGGCTCTGGCGTCGCGGGGCGCGTGACCGTGGCGGATCTCGCTCCGCAGCCGGTTGAGCCGCAGCCGCCCGTTCCGACTCCCGTCGCGCGGACTGTGGAGCAGCGGACTGACGCTCCGGGAACGCTCGGCGAGTTCCTCGGCGACATGAAGATCCCGAAGTACACGCCGCAGGAGGGCGATACCGTCATCCCCTTCACAGCCATTCGGAGGCGTATCGCAGCGCACATGGTGGTGAGTAAGACCGTCTCGCCGCACGTGGGGACGGTGGCCGAGCTCGACCTGCACAGGCTCGTGAAGCTGCGCGAGGCGGCGAAGGCCGAGTTCCGCAGCAGCCAGGGTTTCGCGCTCACGTACCTGCCGTTCGTCGTGCAGGCCACCGTGCGCGCGCTCAAGGAAGTTCCGCGCATGAACTCGAGCGTGGTCGACGAGGCGATCATCGAGCGTCGCGGGATACACATCGGCGTGGCTGTGGAGACGGAGCGAGGGCTGCTCGTGCCGGTCGTGCGCGACGCGGACCGCCTCTCGCTCACCGGTCTCGCACACGCCATCGAGGACCTGGCTCGGCGCGCCCGCGAGCGCGAGATCACCGCGGACGAGCTGCAAGGGGGCACGTTCACACTCACGAACCCCGGTCGCCAGGGGAACCTCTACGGCTTTGCCGTGATCAACCAACCCCAGGTGGGGATCCTGCGCATGGGCGAGATCAAGAGGAGACCCGTGGTCGTCGCGCGGGACGGGGACGAGACAATCGCCATCCATCCAATGATGTTCCTTGCGCTCTCCTACGATCACCGCATCATTGACGGCGTGACGGGAAACGGGTTCCTGTACCGGGTTGCCGGAGAGCTCGAGGCCGCCGAGTTCGAGCTGTAGCCATCGCGAGGTCCTGAGACCAAAATGAGCGCCCGCGAGCCAGCGCTAGAGGTGAGACATCTCGGGCTGATGGCCTATGCGGACGCCCTCGAGCTGCAGACTGAGCTGCGCGCCGCCCGTGAGCAGGATCAGGTCGGAGACACGATCTTGCTGCTGGAGCATCCCGACGTGATCACCTTCGGGCGCTCCGCGAAGCCGGCCACCGCGCTGCTCGACGACGCGCAGCTCGCGAACGCGGGCTACGAGGTGTACCGCGTCAATCGCGGCGGCGACGTGACCTGGCACGGACCCGGGCAGCTCGTCGGCTATCCGATTCTGGATCTCGGCGCGCAGCGCGACGTGCATGCGTACCTGCGCACGCTGGAGAGAGTCCTGATCGCTGCGCTCGCTGACTTCGGGATCGACGCCATACGCAGGGACGGGTATGCGGGCGTCTGGCTGGACAAGCGGCGCAAGATCGCGTCGATCGGCGTGGGTTTGCGGCGCTGGTTGACTATGCACGGCTTCGCGCTGAACGTCTGTTGCGACCTGCGTCGCTTCTCGGCGATCATTCCCTGCGGGCTCGACGGGGTTGAGATGACCAGCATGAGCGAGGTGCTGGGTCAGCGACTCGAGCTGTCCGCTGTCGCGGAGCGGGTCGAGTTCCAGCTGAGGAAGGCGTTCTAATGAGCCGTCTGGTACAGATCGAAGATCCCCCGCGCCGCTCCGAACGCCCGCCCTGGCTGCGTGTCCGCTACCGTCAGACCCCACAGCTCACGGCCCTGCGCGCGCTCGTGCGCGAGCAGAAGCTCCACACGGTGTGCCAGTCCGCGTCGTGTCCGAACCTTGGCGAGTGCTGGGCGAACGGAACGGCGACCTTCATGATCGCCGGCAATCTGTGCACGCGTCGCTGCGGCTTCTGTGACGTCCAAACCGGCCGGCCCGAGGCGCTCGATCCAGACGAGCCCGCGCGCGTCGGCGCTGCGGTGCGCACCCTGCAGCTGCGCTTTGCCGTGGTGACCTCGGTCGCCCGGGACGACCTGGCCGATGGTGCGGCAGGTCACTTCGCCCGGACCATCGCTGAGATTCGGGCGCAGGCCCCGGACTGTCGTGTTGAGGTGCTGGTCCCCGACTTCAAGGGCTCCCTCGCCTCGCTCCAGCTCGTGCTCGATGCCTCGCCCGACGTGCTGAACCACAACCTGGAGACGGTGGAGCGACTCCAGCGTCCCGTACGAAAAGCCGGCCGCTACGCGAGGTCGCTCGGCCTGCTGTCGAACGCACGCAGACTGCGCCCGGACATCCCGACCAAGACGGGCCTCATGCTGGGGCTGGGGGAGCAGCAGGACGAGATCCGTCGGGCCCTGGTCGACATCTTCGATCACGGCTGTGAGCGCCTCACGATCGGTCAGTACCTGCGACCGAGTCCGGAGCACCTCCCCGTCGAGCGTTACGTGACGCCCGACGAGTTCGAGTTCTGGGCCGAAGAGGCCAGGCGGATCGGCTTTCGCAAGGTGGCTTCTGGCCCCCTGGTCCGCAGCTCCTACCATGCGGAAGAGCTCGCAGGCCTGGGCGATTCGGCGGGTGCCTAGCCCGGCCTAGTCGCATTGATTCGAGAAAGCCGTCGCCTATAATCCCGCCGCCCCCAACGGATTCAGTTTGCACTGCGAGGAGTGCTCCGATGCCGGGAAAGGTTGTCCGGGTCCGTCGGCGAGAGAGGCTCGGCTGGGCGCAGCGTCTCTACCTGCCGATGATCTTCGTGGGCATCCGTGTGACTGCGCGCGTCTTCTTTCGAAACCTCGGCGGGTACATCGTCGGCAAGAAGAAGACCTTCGTCGTGCAGTACCCGGAAGAGCGGCTCGACTACGCCGATGCGTTCCGTGGGCATCCAGTACTCGTGGCACTCGAGGACGGGAAGCCCAAGTGCGTGGCCTGCGGCCTTTGCGAGTTCGCCTGCCCGACCGACTGCATCACCATCATTCCAGGCGAGACCAGCGCGGCCATCGAGCGCATTCCGGAGGTCTTCGACATTGACATGTCGCGCTGCATGTTCTGCGGGCTCTGCGAGGAGGCCTGCCCCGAGGAAGCCATCGTCATGAGCCGGGACGTAGAGCTCGCCGGCTACGAGCGAGGCTCGATGCAGTTCCATCTGAAGGACCTCCTGCGCGACGAGGAGCAGCTCCAGCGCCGCCTCGACTTTATGCGCGAGGAGTACGACCGCTGATGGCGGCCGACGACCTGCTTGCGCAAGTGGGCGAGTTGCTCGGCGACGCCGTGATCGATACCCATGCGCGCCTGGGAGATGCGACCGTGCTCGTGGACGCGGAGAGGATCGTCGCGGCGTTGCGCGCACTGCGGGACTCCGAGCTACGCTTCAACTTCCTGATGGATCTCACCGCCGTCGATTACCTGGGGCAGGATCCTCGCTTCGAGGTCGTGTACCACCTGGCCGCAATCGACACGGAGCCGCACGGAACCGAGCCCTCGCGAGTGCCCCATCGCCTGAGAGTCAAGGCCAGGGTAAGCGAGAATCCGTGCGAGATAGACTCCGTGGTCGAGCTCTATCCATCGGCGAACTGGATGGAGCGCGAGGCCTGGGATCTGTACGGCATCGTCTTCCGGGGGCATCCGAATCTCAAGCGCATCCTGCTCTACGAACAGTTCGAAGGTCACCCGCTGCGCAAGGACTACCCGAAAGAACGCCGCCAGCCGCTGATCGGGCCGCGGAACTAGGCCAGGAGGAGGCACGTGGTCACCGCGAAGAAGCTCGAGCCCGGGGGCAAGAGCGATCTCCACACCGATCACCAGGTCCTGAATATGGGGCCGTCGCACCCGGCGACTCACGGCACGGTCAAGATCGTGCTCGAGCTCGACGGGGAGTCGATCGTCGACATGGAGGTCATGGTCGGGTACTTGCATCGCGGCTTCGAGAAGGAGTGCGAGAGCGGGACCTGGTACCAGGCGATTCCCTATACCGATCGCCTGAACTACAACTCGGCCATCCTGGCCAACCTCGCCTTCTGCATGGCGGTCGAGAAGCTGCTCGAGGTCGAGCTCCCGCATCGCTGCCTGTGGGTGCGGACGCTAGCCAGCGAGCTCTCGCGCATGGGCGATCACCTGACACGCCTGGGTGCCGCCTGCCTCGAGCTCGGCGCGATGACGCCGTTTCTGTACGGGATCGAGGCGCGCGAGCTCACCTGGGATCTGCAGGAGATGCTCTGCGGTGCCAGGGTCACCTCGAACTACATCCGAATCGGCGGGCTCCAGCGCCAGGTCCCGGAAGGATTCGAGGACCAGGCAGAGCGGGCGCTCGCGCGCATCGAAGCGCTCCTGATCGACTTCGACAAGGTGATCGTCGCGAACCGGATCTTCGTCGATCGTTTTCGTCGGACCGGGATGATCCCCAAGGAGCGCCTGATCCAGTACGCCGTCACGGGTCCGCTGCTCCGGGCGGCGGGGGTAGGCCTCGATCTGCGCAAGGCCGAGCCCTATCTCGTGTACGACCAGCTCGACTTCGACGTCCCCATCGGCACGATCGGAGACAACTACGATCGCTTTCTCGTCTGCCAGGAAGAGCTGGTCCAGAGCATCCGGATCATCCGCCAGTGCATTCCCGTGCTGCGCAAGACCACCGGAGAGCCGGTCGACGTGGATGACCCGAAGATCCGCTGGCCCGCGAAAGATCGCGTGTTCGGGCGCATGGAGGAGCTGATCCAGCAGTTCAAGGGCGTGACCGAAGGGATTCGGGTTCCCGCGGGCGAGGCTTACGCGGCGATCGAGTCGCCCAACGGTGAGCTCGGCTTCTATATCGTCTCGGACGGTACCGGCAAGCCCTACAAGGTCCGCTGTCGGCCGCCGAGCTTCATCAATGTGGCACCGATGAGCGAGATGATGGTCGGCGGCATGCTGGCGGACATCGTTCCCACCTTTGACATGATCAACATGATCGGGGGCGAATGTGACCGCTGAGGAGCTGACCCACAACGCCGTACGCGAGCGCTGGGGCACGCCGGACGAGTGGGAGGGCAGCGTCAACGACCCGCGTACCCGGGAAGAGGACGGCGTGCGTTTCAACGAGAAGTGGGTCTATCTGCTCGAAGACGGCTCGAAGCGCCTGATCTACTGGCACCGCTACGGCTGCCGCGCGGTGATCCTCGAGCAGCCGGACGGAGCGAGAGTCGCCGAAAGCCTGTGACGGGCGCGCCCCCCCTCCGTCCCACGGGCCTCGTGCTGCGCGCCGACGTGACCTTCTGGCACGAGGGCGTCAAGGTCACCCACCCCAGGCTACACAGCGCCTTCCTGCGCGGCGTCGACTTCGCAGAAGAGGAGGGCGTGTTCGTGGTGCGCCTGGGACACTTCCGCGGTCAGATCGAGGTCGAGGATACACCGTACTGGGTTGTCGCCTACGACCCCGAGCGCGGAAACGTGGAGTTGACGGATCGGAGCGACGAGCCCCTTCGACCCGAGACTCTGTCCATCGATCCCGACGACGTCTTCCGCTGCGTCGTGAAGGGACGGTTCCCGGCTCGCTTCACCCGCGAGGGCCAGGCCCACCTGCTGGCCAATCTGGAGCTCGAGCAAGGCAGGGCCACGGTTCGGTGCGGCGGCGAGTGGATGCCGGCTCCCGGCCTCCCGGGCACGCTCGACGAGGAGTGACCTCGGCTTGAACTGCTGCTGAGCACTCCTAAACTCCGTTGGGGGTGTCAGCTCCTTCGGCGGCGTAGCCAAGTGGTAAGGCGCGGGCCTGCAAAGCCCTGATCACCGGTTCGAATCCGGTCGCCGCCTCCAATAATCCTAGTGAAATCAGCTAGTTACGATGGGATGATTTCCCAACACGTGCCCACTAATGGCCCAGAAGGGTAGGGCACAGCGTGTATATCGCGGTCGCCGCTCTCGCTGATATGGATTGGCGGGACGACCATTCCGTGTCGGAAGGCGAGGACGTAGTCACTCAACGCGCAGCGTTGGACCGGGAGAGCTCGGCAGCTCGGGCGTAGACGAGAGGTGGAGGTCGACCTTCTCGTCGAATCTGATCCCCAGTTGCGGCGCCAGCGAGCGGATCTTGGAGCGGAACCACACGAGGTACTGGCGCTTTCGCTGGCTCGAGAGCAGGACGCGCCAGAACCATGGGCTGTGGATCCAAGAGACCAGGTGGTAGAAACGGCCCAGCCATCCCGGCGAGAGCTTGAGGTGGAAGTTCGAACGCACGGGAAACTCCCGGACGATCTGCTTGTAAAGCTCGACGAAGCCGATCCCACGCTCGGTCTGCCGGAACTTCCCGTCCACGGTCTCCAGGTGCTCCCGCCAGCTCATTCCCCGAACGAACTTCTCGAAGTCCCGCAGGTCGATGGCGCCCGCGCTCTCGAAGGGCTCCGCGTCTGCACCTCCTGGCCACGGGACGAAGAATCCGAAGACGTTGGTGTTAGCGCCGAGCTCCTTCGCGAAGCGGAGTGTCGCCTCGACATCCTCCTCGGTCTCCTGGGGGGTATTGAACATCCAGTTCGCGAGGGTGCGGATCCCATGCTCACGACAGATGCGAAACGCCTCGCGAGTCTTCTCCTGTTTCGCCCAGGACTTGTTCATCCTGACGAGTGCCTCCGCCGAGCCCGACTCGACACCGAAGTCCATCTGCACGCAGCCGGCTCGGGCCGCGAGGGCGGCGATCTCTCGATCAATCACGTGCACGGTGCTCTGGCAGCCCCAGACCAGGTTCAGCTTGCGCCGGATGATCTCGTCAGAGACCGCGGAAGCAAACTTCTTGTTGAGGATGAAGACGTCGTCGTAGATATAGAGCCCATCGATTGCATACGCCCGCTTGAGCTGCTCTAGCTCGTCGACGGCGTAGTCGACGGGCTTATAGCGGACGCGTTTCACGATGTCCCACAACCACCGGAGACGCAGAAGGAGCACTTGAACGGACAGCCAATCGTGGTGAAGATCATTACGCCGGAGATCGGCACGCCGCGGATGAGATCCTCCGTGGGGCGGGTATAGAAATCCATGTCGACCAGGCCGAAGTCCATCGGGGGGAGCTGGGTGAGATCGTAGGGTTCATTCGTGATGCGCGTGCGCACCATGCCGGACGGATCCCGCAGGACTAGATTCGGAATGTCCGGAGAGGGTGAGGAGCCGGCAGAGGACTCGAGGGGAGGCCCCCGCGTGATCGAGTGCTCCCACGCCTCCTGGGTCGGACCCCCGTAGCGCTACGCTAGTGGCACGGCCGCGTAAGTAGCTGACGTACCGATGACTTTTGGGCGACGGCTATTTGGTAGGCAAGTAGTTGGTCCGTCGCCTCTAGTATCGTGCATCGAAGGAGCAACATGAACCAGTCCACGAATCTCTCCAGACAATTCCTCGAGCTTCATCGCAAGGGCGAGCCGCTATTGCTCGCCAATGTCTGGGACCCTGGCAGCGCGCGTCTGCTGGAGTCGCTTGGTTATGAGGCACTGGCGACTACAAGCTCGGGCCATGCGGGCACACTCGGACGTCTTGACGGTGCAATCACACGAGATGTCGTGCTCGATCACTGCCGCGACGTTGCAACGGCAACGAATCTACCGGTCAGCGCCGATCTCGAGAACTGCTTTGCGAAAGATGTCGAAGGCATCGCCGAGACGATCCGGCTGGCCGGAGAGACGGGGCTCGCAGGCTGCTCGATCGAGGACTATTCGGGCGGTGACTCCCTCCGGATCTATCCGCTCGACGAAGCCGTGACGCGCGTCGAGGCTGCGGCGGCCGGCGCACATGGCGGAGCCAACATCATCCTGACCGCGCGGGCCGAGAATCACATCCGTGGCGTCGACGACCTGGGCGACACCATCGAACGACTCCGGGCTTACGAGGATGCGGGTGCGGACGTCGTCTACGCACCGGGGCTCGTGGATATCGACGCGATCCGCAGGATCGTTGAGGCGGTCAACATCCCCGTGAACGTGCTGTGCCGGCCGGGTAGCCCCACGGTTTCCGAGCTCGCCTCCATCGGTGTCGCCCGCATCTCGGTCGGCGGCGGCTTTTACTACGTAGCACTCGGTGCGCTGGCCAGCGCCGCCCGCGAGTGGAAAGAAGAAGGCACGCACGAATTCTGGAAGGGCGCCATCGCCGGTATGCAGGCGGGGAAGCAGGCATTCGACTGAGCCAGTTCGACGCCTTCCAGACCACTAGCCCACGTCTGAGAACAACAAGTTCTGCACCACCTCTGGTATCCCTCAAACGGAGCTTCGCCGCACCCCGCTCCGGACTCTAATGCCGTCCTGCTCACGATGGACTAGCTGACTACTCGACAGTTTTCTCGAACCGCGAACGTGAGATGAGCCGCCCCGAGCCCTTCACGGCGTCGATCGTCCCTCCCTCGTAGACCAGCTCGCCTCGCCGAATCGTGATCCGCGGCCACCCGGTGACCTCCGTCCCGGCGTAGATCGAGAACCCGGCTTTCGAGAGGATGTCCGAGTCGGCGATGGTTCTCGTCTCCTCCGGATCCCAAATAACGAGGTCGGCGTCGGAACCGGGCGCGATGGCGCCCTTGCGAGGGTAGAGACCGAAGAGCTTCGCCGCGTTGGTGGAGGTCACTTCGACGAAGCGCCGCAGCGAGATTCTCCCCCCGTGAACTCCTTCAGAGAAGAGCATGGGCAGCATCACCTGGAGATTGTTCACACCGGGGCGAAATGAAGTGATGGTCTGCTTCGAGTCGAGCTTTTCCTCGCGGCTCCAGGGAGCATGGTCGGTGGCCACGGTGGCGATCGTGCCGCGTGCGAGTCCCTGCCACAGAGCCTGTCGATCCTCTGCGCCTCGAATCGGTGGCATACCGACGAAGAGCGCTCCGTCGGGCCGCCGGTAGTTCGTCTCCGTAAGGTGGAGGTAAAGGGGACGCGTCTCGACGTACACGGGAAGCCGCGTCTGCGCCGCCTCGGCTGCCGCAAGAGCCCGAGCGGCCGACAGGTGGACGATATAGATCGGCGCCCCCGTGATCTCCGCCATAGCCAATGCACGTTCCGTAGCGACGACCTCGGAGACGATGGGGCGGCTCTCCGGGTAGTTTGTGAGCGAGGTCTTGCCGGCCGCGGTCAGCTCCTGCGCCGCAAACTCGAGCATGGCGGCGTCCTCGCAGTGGATCGCGACGAGGATCCCGGCGTCTCGCGCGCCGCGCAACAGTCGCAGGAAACCAGGCATCGCCGCCTCGAACGGGTTGAAGGGCATGAAGACCTTGATCGACGGCTGGCCGGCGGCGGCGAGCTCCGTTAGCTCCGCAATCGCCGCCTCCGTGGGCTCGAAGATGGTGGTGTGGACGAACACGTCGGCCACCGCCTGCTCTTTGATGAGAGCGCTCTCCCGAGCTAGCGTCGCAAGCGGGCCCTCCCCGGTGGCCGGAAACGCCATGTGACCTACAGTGGTGATACCCCCGGCCAGTGCCGCGCGCGTTCCGCTCTCGAAATCGTCGGCAAAGGCGAAGTCTCCCCCGGGATTCAGGTGCACGTGGGGATCGACACCTCCGGGCAGGATCAAAAGGCCGCGAGCGTCGAGAACCCGGGCATCCGACTGCAGTCGCTCGAGAGCTCCGACCTCATGGATCGTCTCTCCCCGAATCCGGATGTCCGCTTTGCGCTCACCTTCGGCAGTTACAACGGTTCCACCTTGAATCAGCAGATCTGTTGCGCCCGTTGAAGGCAACAGGCTCAGGATCGCTAGTACAGCTGTGGCCCCGGCTGTTCGGATACAGGTCATTCCTTATTATCACATGCTCCAGCCGCCCCTACTCTTCGCCCCGTCCCGCTCGTGCACTCGCTTCATCCCAGATGACAGCTCGCGGTGGCCGTTAAGGCCGATGGCCATATCGTTCTCGATCTGAGGTTGCTTCCGGGTTTGATAGGATGGTTGAGTCGCCGTGGACATCGGAGGATGAGGGAGCATGAAGATCGGCTACTTCGGACTCAACCAGGGCGTCTTCTGCGAGCCCGATGCCATGGTGCGCCTCGTGCGTGTGGTCGAGGACGCGGGCTACGAATCGATCTGGACCGGGGAGCACGTGGTGCTTATCGACCCGCAGGAACCGCCGTCTCCCGTTCCGCCCGAGACGCCGATGCTCGACACTGTGGCGGCTCTCGCGTTCGCGGCAGCGCACAGCGAGCGCTTGAAGCTCGGCTCGGGGATCATCCTGCTGCCGCAGCGCAACCCGGTGGTGTTGGCCAAGGAGCTAGCAGGAATCGACGTGCTGTCGAAAGGCCGACTGATCTTCGGCGTGGGAGTCGGTTACGTTCCCGGCGAGTTCGAGGCCATCGGGGTACCGTTCGAAGAGCGCGGCCCGCGCACGAGCGAGCACATCGAGGCGATCCGGACGCTGTGGACGCAGGACAAGCCCACATTCTCGGGCCGGTTCACCTCGTTCGCGGGGATCCAGTCGCACCCCCGGCCTGTGCAGCGTCCGCACCCGCCGATCCTGATTGGGGGAATGTCCGCCGCGGCCTACCGACGGGCGGTCAGGCACGGCGACGGCTGGTATGGCTTTTTCCAGGACCTGGAGGCCACGGCGAACGCTTTGCGTGGGCTCGAGGAGGCGGCCAAGCGCGTCGAGCGCCCCGCGGACCTGGGGCCCCTCGAGATCACCGTCACGCCGCCGGGCCCCGTCGCTCCTGATACGGCAAAGCGCTTCGAGGATCTGGGAGTGGCGCGCCTCGTGCTGCTGCGCGGGATCGACGACATGGGAACCAGACCGAACGCGGGTGCACAGGACAGGGCCATCGCGTTCCTCGAGGACACGGCGAGCGAGCTCGGCCTGGCATGAAGCCAAGAGGCCGTGTCGTTCCAGTGGAAGGGAAGGTGCCGGATGACGCCCGCGTGGTTAGCGAGATGAGCGACTTCGTGCGCGCGCGGACACCGTAACGGGCGCGCTGGGCAGCGTCGGCTAGGGATTGGTCAAATCCACAGTGGTCAGTCGGCGGGGCCGGTCAGAAGCCGTCGCTGCAGAAGCTCTTTCACGGCGGCCGTGGGAGCCGATTTGACCGCTACATCCCGATAGCGCTCCGCCGACTCGGTGTTTCCGCAGCGCCGATGCAAATCGGCCAGGACCGCAGCCCATAGATAGGAGCCGGCCAGCCAGGTCGGTGGCTCGAAGCCCTCGAGGACGGCGAGTCCCGCGCCGGGTCCTTGCCACTCGGCCACCGCGACCGCGCGGTTCAGCCTGTGCAGCGCGGAGGGGGCGACCCGCTCCAGCAGCGAGTAGTACTCCACCACCTTTGCCCACCGAGTCTTCTCGAGCGAGGGGGCAAGGCAGTGTTCCGCCGCGATCCCGGCCTCCGCGTGGTACCGAGAAAAGCAATCGCCTTGTGCGGACTTGGCCAACCACTCCAATCCAAGCTGAATCTCCTGCTGGTCCCAGAGCTCCCGATCCTGCTCCTCCAGCAAGAGCAACCCGCCGGATCCGTCCTGGCGAGCGGTAATCCGAGCCGCGTGCAGATGCATCAGAGCCAGAAGGGCAGAGGTCTCCGGAACCTGGCCGACGGGATGCTCCGCCAGGATCACGCCGAGCCGCAGCGCTTCTATGCAAAGCTCCCGGCGGATGGCTATCTCCGCGTGGGAAGAGAGGTACCCCTCAGTAAAAAGGAGGTAGAGGATCTTGTGCACGGCAGGCAGTCGAGAGGCGTACTGCTCACCGCTCAGTTGCCCGAGATTGGGCGAGAGCTCGCGCAATCGACTGCGGGCTCGAGCGAGGCGTTTGTAGACGTTCGCTTCGCTGGTGAACAATCGATGCGCAATCTCGCGGACATTGAAACCACAGAGGGTCTTCAGCGCCAACGCCAGCTGCGATTCCACGGGGATCGCCTCGTCGCAGCAGACAAACAGCATCCGCAACAGGTCGTCGCGCACCTCCCCGGCCAGGAAGACCTCCGAACCGCTCTCCGGAGCTCCCATGTCCGCTTCTTTGCTTTGCTCCAGGATGCGACGACGGCCCGATCCCCTTCTGAGGTCGCCCATCAGGTTGTTGTGCGCGACTCGAAAGAGCCAGGCCGACGGGTTGTCTGGCAGACCCGCGACCCTCCAGCTCTCGAGTGCAGCCATCAAGGCGGACTGAACGGCGTCCTCAACCGCCTCGAGGTTGTGTACTCCTACCCGGCGCGAGAGGGTGGCAACCAGCCTGCCGTACTCGTGCCGGAAGAAGTGCTCAACGAGTCTGGGCGTCGTCAACGCGTGTGGATCTCGATGACTTCCACGCCTGAGCCGGGACCCACGAGACCGGGGCACTCTCGAGCGACATCGATCGCCTCGTCCAAGGTCTCGGCCGAGACGATCATGTAGCCACCGACCAGCTCCTTGACCTCCACGAAGGGCCCGTCCGAGGCTGATTCTGCGGCGACGAGCTTTCCGGCGCCCAGTTTGCCGCCCATGTCGACGAGGTTGTCCTTGAACTTCTGCTCCCAGGCGCGGAACTTGGCGTACATCTCCTGCATCTGGTCGGGAGAGGGCTTCTCGGCGTTTCCACTCGGCAGGCCTCGTTGCATGCAAATAAAATTGGGCATCACATCCTCCTTTAGAGTTCTGCCGGTCGACTCAACCGACGCCCTATGACGCGTGGGCACTCCCGTTTTGGACACCTTCCTCAATCTCTTTCGAGGCTCTGGTGACTGTAGCCCTCATGTCTGCGCAGAGGCTAAGAAGCAGGGGCTCTGAAGCATCCCAACGATTCATCCAGTCAATTCGACATAGTGCCGCGTATCGGACGTAAGTGATTGATTCAGAATAGCATTATCGGTGAGCTCGATAACGCGGCAATTATCCCATCTACTTGTAGAGGCCCTCGTTGTCGGGTGATTCGAGCGGTGGGGCCGAAGTCAGACTACAAAGGGGGCAGCCGGCGGGGGCGCACGTCTCAGTCGCGATGGTCGAAGCGGAACACCACGATCCCATCAGGCACCGGGTCGTATCCTCGGGATTCGAGGATGGAGTTCCGCTCGGAAGCGTCCGTGGCTTGGACGGCTCGTAGCTCGAACAGCGTGGTGTCGATCCTCACGCGGACCTCTGGGTGCTCGATCCAGATCGAAGCCCAGCTCTCGGTCGGCCACCACGGCGAGAGAGCCCAGCGGTGGGACTGAACGTAGAGACGACCTTCGTGGACGAAACAGTCGAGCTGAATTGAGTGAGGGTTGCCGGACCGAGATTCGACCTCGCAGAAGGCTCGGTCGCCGCCCAGAACGTCTGACCAATCAGACGGGTAGGCTGCGAGCGTTCCGTTGAGGCTGCCACCGGGAACCGGCCCGCAAGCAGTGAAAGCACCGACGAGGAATGCCAATGCTGTGCGAGAGAACACGGTCGCCGGCCTCATATTCAGAGTGCGGTGCATCTGCGGTCCTTGGGTTCGATGCTTCACATCGCGAGTCGTGTGGAATAGCCCGCTCCGGCAGAAGCCCCGCTTGAGCGTGTTGAGCAAGGTCGCATATAGGTCTGGTCCGAGACACTCAGCGGGCGAGAATCACCCGACAAAAAAGGCCCCTACTTGTAGAGACTCAGAGTGACGACCGGTTCGAATTCGATCGCGCCTCCAATAATCCTAGTGAACTCAGATAGTTAGAATGGTAACTTCAAGCCGCAGGCCGCTTGGTCCCCACCGTCGGTCGCAACTGGCCCCAAGGCTCACCTCAACAACGTCTCGAGGCGTAGAGAGAAACCTCGATGAGCAATCTTGCAGCAACGCTGATCGCTGCGCCGGAAACCAGACGGTGTTCGCGCGATACACAGCGCGAGAACAGAGCCTCCGCGGGAGCGCAAGGGGTCGAACACGCGTATGGTGGAGCCCGGAGGTAAGTATAGGTGGACATCCGGGGGCGGTGCGAAAGCGGCTTTGAGCCAGTGCGTGACGCCTTTGCGGCGAACTTCGATGCGGGTCTCGAGCTCGGGGCCAGCGTGGCGGTCACGCACGACGGAGAACCGGTAGTCGATCTGTGGGCCGGTGACGCGAGCCCCGACGGAACGCCGTGGGCCGAGGACACGATCGTAAACGTCTACTCGACGACGAAGACAATGGCTGCCATCTGCGTTCTCGTTCTGGTGGACCGAGGCGATATCGACCTCTCCGCCCCCGTGGCCAAGTACTGGCCCGAGTTCTCGCAGAACGGGAAGGAGAACGTGCTCGTCTCCCATGTGATGAGCCACAGTTCCGGGCTCTCAGGCTTCGATCCGCCCATCGAGAAGGTCGAGGAGTTGTACGACTGGGTCGGGATAACCGAGCGGCTCGCCGCGCAAGCACCGTGGTGGGAACCTGGCACGGCCTCGGGGTACCACGCCGTCACGCAGGGCTACCTACAAGGCGAGATTGTGCGGCGTGTCACCGGGTGCAGTATCGGCACGTTCTTCCGCGATGACATCGCGGGGCCGCTGGGTGCGGACTTCCATATTGGCCTCGACCCCGCGCACTACGCGCGAGTGGGGGAGCTGGTGCCGCCTGCGGAGGCGCCGAACTCGATCGCCCCCAACCCGGACCCCATCGCCGAGCGCACGTTTGCGAGTTGCGCGCTGATCGGCACGGAGCCCCAGACGTCCGCCTGGCGCCACGCCGAGATCCCGGCCGCGGGCGGCATCGGTAACGCGCGCTCGGTGGCGCGGGTGCACTCGGCCTTCGCGTGCGGGGGAACGGTAGACGGCGTGCAACTCCTCTCCGAGTCCGGCGTGGTGCGTGCGCTCGAGGAGCAGACGAACGGCACCGATCTCGTCCTGGGCGTCCCGATCCGCTTCGGTATGGGCTTTGGCCTGGGCGGCCTTTTCATGCCCCTCAGCCCAAACGAGCGCGCCTTCTTCTGGGGCGGATGGGGCGGATCGCTTGCCATCATCGATCTGGACGCGCGGCTGTCGATCGCTTACGTGATGAACCGGATGGAGGGCGATCTGCTCGGAGACCCGCGCGGCGGCCGCATCGCCGCGGCCGTGTACACTGCACTCGCGCGTTGAGACTCGGGCGTAGAGAGCGTTCCGGAGAAGGAGTATTCCGATGCCTCACGAGCTGATCAACGGCGCCAAGCTGTATTACGAAGAAGACGGTTCCGGCCCGCCGATTCTTTTTCATCATGGCTATGCCGGGTCCCACGATTCCTGGGAGAGGGTGATCCCGCAGCTGCGAGACCGCTATCGCTGCATCGCCATGGACTGTCGCGGCGCCGGCGACAGCGAGCATGTAGACGACGGCTACACGATCCCGCAGTTCGCCAACGACGTGATCGCGCTCGCGGATCGGATCGGACTGAACCGTTTTACCTACGTCGGCCTCAGCATGGGCGGCGCGATCGGCATGCAACTGGGCCTGGACGCGCAAGACCGGCTAGAGCGATTGGTCCTGGTCGCGCCGGCCCCCGCCGATGGTATTCAGAACGAGGCGCTCGGTCAGCTGATCGAACTGGTCGAGGATGGCGATCTGGAGAAGATCATGCAGGCGATCGGTTCGAGTTTTGCGCGCGAGGTCGATGCAGATTTCTTGCGACGTCGTGCCCGGCGCTTTGCCGGCACCGCACGGGTACACCTGACCGGAGCCAGCGATGCCCTCGTCAAGCTCCGTTTGGGAGATCGCCTGGGCACCATCGAAACCCCGACCCTGATGGCCGCCGGCGCTGCCGACGGCCTTCTCGCCGACAATCTGCGCGACTTCCAGCGTCTGGGAAACGCCACGCTTCACGTCTTCAGCCGTGCCGGCCACCAAGTGCCGCTCGACGTCCCTGAGGCCCTGGCCAGCGCGATCGACGACTTCATCCAGCACGGAGTCGTCACGGCCGAGACCTTGCAGACCACTAGACCCTGACTCCTGGGCGGTCAGGCTCTTGCGCGCGGAGCACCTGTTCTTTGCTTGATCGAGTTACGTCCCTTCGAACCCGTCAATTTCTCCTCCACCCAATCCAGAGGCGAAAGCACGATGCACACAAGATGTGTCCGTTTCCCCAGGATCATCCCCGGCAAGGTCATCACCTCGCACCCGCCGTCGCCGCGAATACCAGTGAACAGAAGGGAAACTCCAAGGAAGAGCACTACCCCGTGTCGCACCGGAAGACCACCCATCAAAAACACGAGAAGCACTGGGGTTACGGCGAGCAACGCGCCCAGCCAAGGATTGATCGTTGGGACAAACTTTGAAATCAGTACGTGGACCAGCGCGTAGAATACGATTAGGCCGAACACTACACCCGCAACTTGTACGGTTAGCGATGGAGAAGTACCAATCAAGTGACTTGCCGGGACGTGGATTGTGAGTAAGCCACCCATCAAGAGCCGTACAACGCGCCCAACGGGTCGAGCCCTTACGCCTTCAATCATTTGACCTTCCTCCACAGGTTGCTGTCCTCACGGTTTGGTTACAGCCAACGTCGAACGGCTCTCTTGTAGTCAATGTACTCCCGGCCGAATCGCCGCTCTAGGTGACTCTCCTCTCGAACGATCACAGCTGCGTTCATGACGAGCACTAGCGGCGCCACCATTACCCAGATCCATGTGCTGTTTACCCAGACTCCGATCCCGAGGATCATTAGAACCACAGCGACATACAGTGGGTTTCGGCTGTACGCAAAAGGCCCCGTCCGAATCAGTGCATTGGCACAGCGGTCGGGTCGGACGCTGGTTTTGGCGCGAGCAAATTCGCGAAAGCTCGACGCAATGATCAAGAGCGAAAGCCCCAGGAACGAAACAATCACGATCCTGCCGAACTCGGCCGCCAAGGGTATCCCCACTGGCCAGAACGCATGAATAACAAGCCCGAGCAGCACCGAACTCGCCTGCAGGGCAGCCGGTCGCCACGCCTCTAGGCCAGGGCTGTCTTGATGTTGGGGACTAGAATCGGCGAGATAGATGGTCACGGCTCCACCTCAGGTCGCAGTGGCGCGGTTTTAGTCAATACCAAGATCGGCCCCTTTCCGTTTTGCCCCACTCAGCGGGGTGCGAATGAGGATACAGCTTGAACCCGGGTTCAAGGTCAAGGGGGTCGCGCGCGCCGAGAGCGTGTCTGTGACACCGCGGCGTCCGGTCGGCGCGTGTTCGTTGCAGGGCGTCGAATCTCACCCATACTCGTAAGCTGCGAGGGGGGTCCATCGTTGCTCCGGCTTCTCGATGGCTCTCCCCGTCAACTTCTGAAGTTCATCGTCGTCACCGCTTGTGTCCTCATCACGGTCAAGCTCTGTCTGGCCGCGAACCTGGATCTCTCGGGTGGCGAGGCCTACTTCTGCAAGTCCTCTAAGAAGCTCGACGTAGCCTTCAGCAACTTCCCCGTCATGACGGCTCTGCTGGTGAGGGCGGCGCGCCAGCTGGTAGCGGCTTAGGCGAAGCTGGATGAACAACTTGCGGCCGCAAAGAAGCGCGACGAAGCTGCGGACTGACCGAACGATGTTTCAGGTTCTGTGGAAGGTGGAACGACGGTTTAGAGTGACCCGTATACCGCATCAATCATCGACGGCCAACGTGGGTCCGCGTCCAGGCCGCCCGACATCCGGTTCATCGCGTAGCCGAACCCGATACGGGCGTCCGGATCGGCAAAGCCGAGGGAGCCGCCGGCTCCTGAATGACCGAAAGTGCGCAGGTTCGGTCCCCAGTGATATCGCCCACCTGGAGTATTCAAGATAAATCCCATTGCTCGGCGGATCTCGAAACCCATCACGCGATCGACGCTTCGCACCTGTTCCGCGACGCTACGCTCTACTCCTTCCCGGCTGAGTAAACGCAGATTGCCGTACTCCCCGCCCCGAGACATCATCCCGTAGATCGTCGCCAGCGCACGCGCATTGCCATGCCCATTGGCGGCCGGCAATTCTGCTTCACGCCATCGCCGAGTGTTGACGGCGCCCGTTAGATCGGCCCCCAGCATAGTCTTGGCTAACAGTGAATCGGGCTCCATCGGACTTCGTGGCAAGGGGATGATGTCTGCAATGCGCGGATCCTCCGAGGCGGGGGTGCCGATGAAAAAAAATCCACCGCCAAGGGATTGGAAATTTCCTCGGCGACATACGCGCCGAGCGATTTGCCGGTGATTCGGCGGATCGGCTCGCCCACCAACCACCCGTAGGTGAAGGCGTGATAACCCTGCGCACTTCCGGGATCCCAGATCGGCACCTGATCGGCGAGCGCTTTTACCATGGTTCCCCAGTCGTATATCGATCCCTCGGCTAAGTCCGCATCCAGGGTTGGTAGGCCGGCTTGGTGGCTGAATAGATAACCAAGCGGCATGTCGTGCTTGCCGTTGCGGCCGAATTCCGGCCAATACTGGGTAACTGGCGCGTCGTAGTCCAACGCCCCCCGGTCGGCCAATATGGCGCCCGCCACTGCGACGATCCCTTTCGTCGTCGAATACACATTGACGATCGTGTCGCGTTGCCACTCTCGGGTACGCTCGGCATCGGCCCAACCGGCCCAGAGGTCAGCTACCATTTCACCGTCCACCATCAAGGCGAGCGATGCGCCTAACTCGTCACGCTCCAGGAAGTTTCCCAGAAACGCTTCCCGAACCGCCTCGAACTTCTCATCGCAGGTGCCGGATATTTCAGGCGCTGGTGCCGTCACGGTGTCACCTTTTCGGGTGGAGGAAAAAGAGAGTCTAACAGCGATTTGCTAGACTTGAGTGCTTCTCTGGCGGCTCACGCTCATAACCCCGCTCAAGTCTCCCAATCCTCCTGGGCGCAAGCGTCGACGAGGGAACACCATGAATAGATTGGACCGACGCCTCCAGGAGCGGAGGACTCAAATCGGCCGGCGACTGAGGGGCGCCCGCGAGGCGCGGGGGCTGTCCCAGGCCAAGCTCGGCGGGATCGTGGGCTGCAGCAAATCGCACGTGAGCCAGATCGAGAGCGCCACGGGTACCTACAGCTTCAAGATCTTCCTGGCGTTGTGCGACGCCCTCCAAGCCGACCCTTCGTTTGTGTTCTGCGGAGTCCCCGTCCTCGACCTGGATCCGTTGTACCTCGAGTTTGAGAAGGCGATCTCCAAGTTTGGCGACGAGGCCGTAGATTTCCTCCTGTCCCTGGACCCTGACGAGGTCCGGCTTCTCTACGCCGCTCGGCGGAAGCGATCCCAAAGCGCCGTTCTGCGAAGCTAACCTCGATGCTCCAGCAGACCTTTCGGGCCTTACAGCTCTAGTTATTGCTTGAAGAACGGCTCGAAGTCAGTCCCGTACAGCTTGTTGATCTCGTCGTAGATGGGCCCCACGACTTCCGGGAAGCCCCGGGCGCCAGAGAGGATGAATTTGGAGAACGGGAGTTCGCTGACGTCCGGTGCCCGTTTCGCCTTCAGTGGCGGACTTGGCCAGACCTCATCATCAACCACAGACATCCGCACGCGAATGTCGTCTTTGGTGACGTTGAACACCATGTAGTCCAAGGCAAGGGCGAGCGGACCGTCGTAGGTCTTTCGCACTCGCTTTCTCACTTCGGGCTCGGTGTCGAAATCGTTATAGAAGTGGTACCCGACAGCCAGCCGGGGCTGCACAAGCGACATGACCTTGCCGAACTGCTCGGGAGACGTGTGGCCCTGGGTGCCGACGTTGAGCGCCTCCAGAGGAGTGAACCCCTGCTTCGTGACCAGAAGTGTGGGCGGGAGGAAGCACTCGTGGACCGCAAGGTCTGCGCCGGCGGCGTACTCGATGTACCACTTGTTGGGGATCGTGTCGCTTCCGTAGACGAAGGTGAGCCCGTTCCACTCCAGGATGAAGCTCACGGCGCCGTCCAGGCCGTGGACCGCCGGGATGCTGCGGACCACGACACCGTTCTCGCTGTAGATGACCTCGTTGATACCGTCGAAGGCGAACTCGGTCACTTCTAGCTCGCCACCTCGGAAGTCGATTACCCCTGACCGGGTCCCGATGTCCCACAGATACATCTTCTTCATCAGGTCCATCGCGTGCGCAGTGCCGTACTCGGGCGATGAGCCGCTCGGACCCCAGATACGGAGCGGCGTGAGGCGGTTCATCACCGTCCCTCCGAGCCAGAACGTTGGCAGGTCGCCCATGTGATCGACGTGTAGGTGGCCCATGAAGACCTTGTCCAGGTAGTCGTACGGAATTTTCTGCGCTGTTAGCCGCTCGTGGCAGCCGCTGCCGATGTCGAACAGGAACTTGTCGCCGTTGCCGAGCTCGGCGAGCCAGCACGCGGCAGCCTGTTTTGGCCGAGCACTCGGCATCCCCGTTCCCAGCGCGACGATGCGCATCTCGTCAGGGCCGATCTTCTCAGTCCCAGGGTAGTAGACGTCGCGGTCGGCAAGGGGCTCCGTGGGGGAGGGGGAAGCCGCGAGCAACATGACGATGAGCCCACAGCTCAGAAAGCCTGTCAGATAGACGAGAGCCGAACGCTTCATGATGTATCCTTCTGGGGTCAGGGCGCCCACTCTAGTCGGGGAGCCACCATCTTGTCGCCCTCGTAAATCTTCGTGAGCTCGGCTCCAGTCGCAGGTGGAAGCGGCCCGTTGCAACACCGGTGCCCCAGCTCTTCAGGGCTTTGCTGCACCCCCATTCACATGCACCCGGGTGAAATATCCGTGTTCCTCCAGGTGTCTGTGATAGGTAATGGTGCAATCCTTGCCGAGACGATTCTCCGCCTCGTTCAGCGCAGCATCGATCGTAGGAAACGGCTCGAAGCCCATGCGCCGAGCGACCTCCTCGTTCTCCTTCGGGACACCAGCAGCCAACACTCCGCCTACATGATTGAGCGCATACAACCCCTGTCCATACAGAATGCACGGGTGAGCACCGTGAAAAGCAAAACCGTTGCGATACTTGTGCACAAACTCTGGGCGGTGGGCGTACTCTTCAGAGTAGGTATCCCACACCTCCAGCGGATCTTGGACCTCGGGCAAGACCTCGTGGTAGAGAGCGTGATATGAGGGATGGTTGAGCAAGCTGAATTTCGGTTGAAACGGATTGGCAACGATCAGGATTCCTCCCTTTCGGACCAGGGGGTTCTCGTGATACGCGTTGAACAACCCGGACAATGCCTTGTTGCGGCAGTGGATGGGATTGAACACCGACAGGCGAGAGTACCCGTCGCCATCAGCCATTCCCATCAGTAGCACGTCGGTCTGTCCTTCCACGTCAGTGACGAGCTCGGAAAGCAACATATCAGTGTGCATCTCCCGGACCGGCGTGATCAGCCCAGCGTCAATGGCAGCAAACTTCTGTGGGGTGCTCGTCGTAAGCACTCCCTCGATTTTCATGATGGGTGGCTGTCCACGCCGCTCAAGCTCAGCGTCCACCAAGGTCCCCATCTCGTTGAGCAGCTTGTGGAAGGAGCTGTTCTTGGGATCGTGGACCGAGTGGCCCGACGCGAAGGGCCAGGGACGGTGGTGGTAGCGGATGGATTCCCAATTGCCCATGCCCACCAGGATTGACTTCCAACCGCCTTGGAAGAAACCACCGGGAGTTGACATGAAAATGAATAGATCAGACTCGACAACCGAGCGGTGGACCCTGACTTCCATGCCTCGCTTGGTCATCCCGAGGTCGACGAACTGGTCGAGATCGGTAGCATCGATGCACGCCAGCCGGCCGCCCAGTGTATAGGGCAGCCTGGGGCCGAGGATGTGAGTCATCTCCTTACGCGTCCACATCCGATGGAGCGCATTGGCAACCTTTATCTGAATGTCTTCGGGCCTGACCCCGTACCGCTGCAACAGGTCGAGCAGGATAGGTATACCAAGGATACGCAGATCTTGGTCTTGTGGATGATAGTGGGTGGCCCGACCATCCTGAATCCCAATCGTGACCTTTGCTCCTGGCCTCACAAGCTTCTCCAAGGGTGGCATCCCGACCGGGTGAGCCACCGCAGTACGAAAGGCGGCCTCTGCTTCGGGCAACGGCGCGACAGAGGGTGGGGGCCCCGGCGGGATACGGGTACGGTCAACAGGCAACTGGGCGGCGATTTTCGTCGTGCCACAGCTCACCAGATACTCCTGTCTCTGGGCCACAGTCTTTCCTCCTTACAGCTTCCCCTAACCGAACTCCTCCAGCAGCATCTCACGAAAGGGCCTCAGGAACGAGCCTGAACGTGGGACGCTGGGCGAACCAGATGGAGAACCAACCGAGAGCTCACCCATCATCTTGACCAGCGGGATTCGCTGCGGTGGCCCTAATACGTGCGGGTACGAGATTTGACCAGATTGTGCAAACGCCGAGCCCAATCAAAACAACCAAAACGCTGCCGGCCACGCTGAGATGCGGATTTTGCACAATTGCCCCTGTCGCATACACCGGAGCGCCGAAAATGAGGAGGCCAGGATTGCGACGAAAACCGCCTTGCTGTCTATCTTCTTCCAGAACAGGGACAAGACGGTTGGGATCATCGTGGACGCTCGCCATGTTCCGTAGAACAGGAAAAGGTGAACGATTTGCAGCTTAGGGACGCAGGCGATGGCGAGTCCGATAATGGCCGTAGCCAGCATACCGATCCGCGCAACGACCACCTTCCCAGTGCCATGCTCATCGCTGGGCTCGGCTCCTCGCACGATGTCGACGCTTGCCAGTGCAGAAGCAGCACAAAGGATCGAATCAAGCGTAGAGCAGAGCCCGGATAGCAGCATGATACCGAAGACGACCAACATGAACCCAGGTAGCAAATGCGCCACCGTGATGGGGCCAATGAGTTGATTGCTCCCGATCGTCCAACTTTCCGAGATCTCCCTGTTTGCAGCCACGAACCCGAGCATCGACAACGTGAGTGGTACCAATACGAAGATGAACGCTCCCAACATGAACGTCTTGATCACGTCATTGTCCGATCGAAGCGCGTAAGCACGTTGCCAGTGCATCTGATCGCCGATTGGTCCAGAAAGCAGGCCGATGGTGGCCGGGATGCAAAAGGAATAGGCGACCCAAGGATCGAACATGTTTCCGAACTCGCCGCTTATTCCTGCCAGACCCCCTGTGACGACCTGGACGCCGCCGGCGTTCGACACAACCCACGGCACGGTTATCCACGCGATGCTGAGGATCAGGGTCATTTGGACAAAGTCGGTAACCACGGATGCGCGCACGCCACCCATTACCGAGTAAGTCAGAGCAGTGAGCACCAGAATCACGGCCACCAAGTAGAAGCTTAAGCCTGTCATCATCTGGATCAGGGCTGCTCCCGCCAAGATTTGCACGGCGAACGAGCATATTTGCAGGCCAAAGAACTGAATAATATAGAGAACGTGTACACCGCGACCGTGTTTCGAATGCATGAATTCCGGCAGGGTGTATCCTGCCGGCAGGACTTTGCGAATGCGGAAAGCCAGCGGTGCAAACACGACAAGCGAAAGGACGTTCGGCAAAGTGAACCAGAGCAACCCCGGCGTTCCTTGCTCATAAGCTATTTGTGCCGCGACGAACAATGCCGGAGCCCATATCCAGGAGGCAGCAATCGACATTGCTCCCGCTAGGACACCGATGCCGCGATGCCGCGGCTTGCGAGAAGGAATTCGGTTTTGTCTTTCTTGTGCCCACGGCCAAACCAAGCTGTGAGCGCAATCATCGCTGCGCCGTAAACGATCAGGAAGACGATTCCACCTGTTGGGGTCAGTACTTGCATGGTGGCATCACGGGTGGGTAACGGAGCCTTCTGGATGCGTAGCTGAGATCTTCTAAGGAGCCTCGGGCGGTGCGCGCTCTCTTGCGATCACGGCGAAGCCTTCGGTCGCTTGCAGGCGCTTGCCCAGGATCTGCTGGTACTCGTCGGACTCGTACCAGGCCCGGAGGCGTTCCTCGGAGTCGAAGCGGAGCACAACACTGTGGGGTCCCGGCACCTCGCCCTCCAAGGCCTCCGCCGTCGTGTCGACGATCACGGGACGACCACCGTAGGCGCCGACGATTGGCCTCACCGCCTGAGCATACTTTCGGTACATCGCTTCGTCCTCAACTCCGTATTGAGCGATGAAGAAGGCCGCGGGTCCGGTCGAGGCCCCGGCCTGTAGAGGCGCATTCGCGTTGTTGATATCGGCTACCACGCGCCAACGCCCGTCATCGTCCGTCCTCCACAGCGTCAAGTACTTGCCCTCGATACGAACGGGAACCGGAGAGCCAAAGGTCTGTGTGTAGGTGCCTGTGGAATAGCCTTGCTCTCCCGAAGCGGCGACGTGGGCACTGGACGCTGACCACGTTAAGGAGAAGCCCGGTGCGGCGAACACCTGCGAAGCCACCGCCAAGATATTCTCTCGTCCCACCGCCTCGGGCGGCATGAAGCGCCCGCTCTCAACGAAGACCTCCGCAAAGAGGCCAGCGTCCGGCGGCGTCTTCGACCAAGCTGCATCCGCTGCCAATACCTCCTGGCGTGCGACTTCCAGATCCACAGGCTTTGGCTGCACGCAAGCCGTGATTAGCCCGGCTACCACAACGAAGCATAGCTGCCGCATCGTGCTCCTTGAGAATCCGAGATTTCGCTCGTCCTCTGCAATCATGGCGTGCTTCCCTTGATTGTGACCCCCAATACTAGACTGTAGCGATGACGCGTAGGAAGCATGGCGATCCAACCCGTAAGGGCCCAACGTGAGATGATCTCCAACACGGCCTGGCTGGCACGCTGCTTCGGGTGTGCGGACTAGAGCGGAGGAAAAACCGTGCGCTTCGGGATCTTCGATCACATGGAGATGCGGGGGAGCCCGCTCCACCAGCTGTATGAGGAGCGGCTCCGACTGCTGGAGCGCGCCGATGAGGCCGGGTTCTGGTGCTACCACAAGGCCGAGCACCACTTCGTGCCGCTGGACTCGGCACCTTCCTCCAACGTCTTCCTCGCAGCGGCTGCGCAGCGCACGAACCGGATTCGCTTCGGACCGCTGGTGGCACTGCTGCCCTTCTACGACCCGATCCGTCTGATCGAGGAGGTTTGCGCGCTCGATCATCTCTCCCACGGCCGGCTCGAATACGGAGTCGGCAAGGGGATCTCGCCCGCGGAGCACATGTTGTGGGGCTATGCGGAGGGCGAGGCGCGCGACCGCTTCGAGGAGACCTTCGAGATCCTGCGCGCCGGGCTTGCAGTGGACGTGCTCGACTACGAGGGTCGGTTCCACCGCTACCGAGATGCGCCCATCCTCATGAAGCCTCTCCAGGAGCCGCGTCCACCGTTCTGGTACCCCGGCAACGTGGAGTACGCAGGCGCGCACCGGCTCAATACGGTGGTTGCCGGTCCCGCCGCGTTGGCGGCCAAGGCCGTGGCCCGCCACCGCGAGCTCGCCGCCGGTTGCGCGGATGAGGACGACTTCAACCCGGGCGTCGCCGAGCCCACCATCGGCATTCTCCGCCACATGTTCGTCGCTGCGACCGACCACGAGGCCCGGACCGTGGCCATCCGCGCCTTCGCCGCGTACCACGCGAACCTGACGGTCCTCTTCAAGAAGTACGACGTCGAGTTCCCCTCGCCGGTAGGCGACCCGTCACTCGGCGGCGACGCCCAGCTCGCTCTCCGGGTCGAAGCCCTCGTCGCCGGCTCCCCGCGAACCGTCCGCGAGCAAATCGAGAAGACGTTGGAGGTCACCGGCCTCGACTACGTCATCGGCGCATTCGCCTGGGGAGACCTTTCCCACGCCGAATCCATGCGTTCTCTTGACCTCTTCGCCAAGGAGGTCATGCCTCACTTCGGTTAGCCCATGCTGATCTCCTGGAGCGGCCGTCCCCGCCGCGATCACTCCTCGGTACCCGATCCAGCAGCCGCCGTAGCCGCGCCAGGGCCCGTCGATCCTTCTCGCTCGGTGGAAGAGTCAGGTTCCTCCAGGCTGCGCTGCGACTCCTCTTCCTCGCGCAGGCGCATAGAGCCCTGCATCTGCGGTCGGCGGCCGGTCTTGTCGCGATAGAAGGCGCGGATGACATCCATGTCCGTCCGAGGGTTCCCCGTAGTTTCGATCGCCGGTCCGAAGCCGCCCGTACGTCGCCGGTAGTCGAGGAAGCCGAGCACGATGGGAACCCCGGCCGCGCGGGCGATGTGGTAAAAGCCGGACCTCCAGTACTCGGAGCGACGCCGCGTGCCCTCAGGTGCGACCATCAGCACCAGCGAGTCGCTCGCGTCGAAGCTCTGCGCAGCCTCCGCCACCAGACCATGTCTCGTGCGTCGGTCTACGGGCATCCCGCCGAGCCTTCTCAAGAGCCAGCCGAGGGGCGGGCGGAACAGGGTGTGCTTGGCCAGCCACGAGATCTTCACGTCGTACACGAAGCTCAGGGCGAGCATGTAGATGAGATCCCAGTTGCTCGTGTGGGGAGCCGCGATGAGTACGTACTTGCGCAGGGCGGGCTTCTCCCCCTCGCCCTGCCAGCGCGAGAGTTTGAGGAGAAGCTGCCCGAGCCGGTGCTTCAGCCAGGTGGCCACAGCTCTCCCTTGACTGCGTTCCAGATCGGGCTCCAGTGTAGTCGCGCGGAGCTGGTCGAGCGAGCTGAAATGGTCCGCTACGCGTCCATGTGGCGGATGAGGTTCTCGAACTTATCCGCCGGGAGGGCCCGGCTGAACAGCCAGCCCTGCATCTCGGCGCAGCCGTGCGTACGCAGGAAGTCGGCCTGGTCCTCCGTCTCGACGCCCTCGGCGACCACGCTGAGCTGGAGTACCTTTGCCATGGCGAGGATCGCCATGATGATCCCGTCTGCACCCACGTCGAGCGTCAAGTCGCCCACAAAGGACGCATCGATCTTCAGCGAGTCCAGGGGGAAGCTCCTGACGTAGCTCAGCGACGAGTAGCCCGTGCCGAAATCATCGAGCGCCACGTGGACTCCCTTCTCCCGGAGCGCGCGCAGGATGCGCCCGCTTCCGGTCACATCCTTCATCATCACGCTCTCGGTTACCTCCAGCTCGAGAAACTCGGGCTCCAGGCTAGTGTCCCGGAGCGCCCGCTCGACCGTCTCTACCAGGTCTTGCTGGCTGAACTGCAGGGTCGAGACGTTGACGGAGACGGGCAATCTGGCCAGTCCGGTATCCTGCCAGGCTTTGTTCTGGCTGCACGCCGTGCGCAGCACCCACTCGCCGATGGCCACCATGGACCCCGTCTCTTCGGCGATGGGGATGAACTCCGCGGGCGAGATCGCGCCCATCTCGGGATGCTGCCAGCGCAGCAGAGCCTCCATTCCAGACACGCGTCCGCTACAGAGCTCGACCTTGGGCTGGTAGTGGAGGGAGAGCTCCTCGCGCTTGAGCGCCTCGCGGAGCGAGGATTCGAGCGTGAGTCTCCGCAGCGAGGCGGCATTCATGTAGCTCGAGAAGAAGCGGAAGCCGTTCCCCCCGTCCTCCTTCGCGTGGTGCATGGCGGCGTCCGCATGTCTCACCAGGGTCCCCGCATCCTCCGCGTCCCTCGGGAACAACGCGATCCCGATGCTGGCGGTGGTGGACACCTGTTGCGTTCCTACCGAGATGGGCTCGGCAAAGGCCTGGAGGAGGCGCCGAGCGACCACTCCCGCGTCCTGCTCGGTCTCGATCGACGGGAGCATCACGGCGAACGAGTCGCCTCCCAGGCGCGATACGGCGAGTCGTGCAACGCGTGAGACGGCGTCCGTCGTGCGTACGTGGTCCCTGATGCGATCAGCGATCGCTTGAATGACCTGATCGCCCGCGGCGTTGCCCAGCGTGTCGTTGATCCGGCTGAAGCGGTCGATGTCGATGGTGAGCAATGCGAGAGCGCGCTCGTTGCTCCGCGCCCTCGCTAGCTGCGCCTCCAGGCGGTCCGCAAAGCGCTCACGGTTCGCCAGACCGGTCAGGCCGTCGTAGCTGCCCAGTCGACCGAGCTGGGTCTGCGCGTGGCTCGCCCGGAGGATGTAGTTTGCCCGGTGTGCCAGCAGCGCCGGGTTGATCGGCTTGCGAATGAACTCCGTGGCTCCGGCCTCGAGCGCCCTCTCGATGGAGTCCAGATCAGGCGTACCCGTCATGATGAGGATGGGTGTGGCACGGGCACCCGTCGTCGCACGCAGCTTGCGGCAGACCTCGACGCCGTCCAGGTGCGGCATGCTCAGGTCCAGGACCAGGAGATCGGGCTGCATGCGTTCGAAGTACTCGAGCGTTGCCCTCCCATCGGCCACCTCTGCCACGTCGAAGCCCACGGCCTCCAGCCCTGCGGCCGCGAGAAGGCGATGCGCTGGATCATCGTCCGCGATCAATGCCAGTGGCTTACGAGCTTCGGTCGCCATGTCCGAAATGTCGGCGGTTGGAAGTCCGGGCTTGAACGGCGCCCTCGCGCATGGACGAGCCGAGGAGGCCGGTACGACGATCTCGATCGCTCAGAAGACCGTGATGCCGAAGAGCGGGCTATTACATGGGCCGACCTGCTCCATCATCGCCACGTTCGCCCCGGTGGTCGTCGACAGCTCGACGTTCAACACCGCGTTGCAGCCCTGGGTCGCGGGGATCGTGAACTGACCGCTCGTGTCTGGCTTCTGATAGCCCCAGAGGTTCAGGTTCCCGTCGCCATCGATGTCCGACTCGCCAACCGCGAAGAACTGGTTGCTCGGAGGCGGAGAGTCCGTGGCGACGACGTAGCTGTAGTACACGTCGCCCTCGGGCTCCCAGCCGATGAAGCAGTGCCCGGGGTCTCCAGCCTGAGGCGGAACATTGGGACACGGTGTCCACGCCCGTTTCTGGGAGTTCGCGGCGGCGGCGGGGCTCAGTGGCCAGGTCAGGTAGGTCCCGATCTCGGAGAAGTAGGCCTCCTGGGCCGTGCGTATCGCAGAGAGGTTGAGCCTTCCTTCGCCGACCTTTGAGCGCATCTGGAACTTCAGGAAGTTCGGGATAGCGATGGCTGCGAGGACTCCAATGATCGCGACCACGATCATCAGCTCGATCAAGGTAAAGCCCGGCGTCCGCGTGATTCTGGTGAACACTTGGTGAAGGTAGTCCGAGCAAGACTCATACCCTGTGGCCCCTGCGTGCTCTCGCGCGCGCAGCAGTGCGTCCCAACTGCCCGAACCCAGGGCCGCAGAGCTCAACCCTCACGTGCGGGCAACGGATCGACCCCTTCGGCCTTCGGTGACGTTCCGCGTTCGCGCTGTGACGAACCGCGCCGCCCCAACAAGGGAGGTTGGGGCAGCTTCATCCGAGGGAGTAACGGCGAGACGGAATGGCTCCGTTGAGGCGGGCGCATCCATCGCCGGCTCCCGGACTGGCTGCGCCATGATCGGATCCGCAGTCATATTCTCAGCCTTGGTCATTCGGGCGCTCATGGGTGGTCCTCGTGGCCGTCCCGACGTATGCGTCCAGATGCGAGGCGGATCTACCGGCACGGTCGCTGCCCCGTCACGCTGCGCTCTTCCCATTCGACCCGTCTCGCTCTCCGGGCGGGCTACTCGGCTCGTCAACAGGTCGCGCGGGAGAGAGGCACTTTGGCGCACATGCTGGCATGCACTGTCCCGACGAACACAGGTGTTCGAGGCCTGCCTGAAGCTCAGCAGGTTGTCCCGCGTCTCGTAGCGCTCGCTCACGCCGCGGTTCTCCGCCGCTGGCTCCGCTTCGCTCTCGTGCTCGTGTGCCTCCACTGCGCTCGTGGTTGGGGGCTCCTGCTCGCGGCGGGCTCGCGCGCACTCGCCCACCTCCGGGCTCGGTCCCGGTCTCCAGGCTCGAAGATCGAGTAGGACCCGCGCGAGACGGCTACAGGCCGAATCGGTCTCCTCGTCCGGAGTGGCTCTCTTGGCCGGTGCGTCCTCGATGCGGGGCTTCACCCGGGTCGGAGGTCTCGCTGCCGGGTCCTCCTGGTCCTGCAAGTCGGTCCCGGCCCGCTCCCCGGCGAGGAGGACAAGCTCCAGGCCCGAAACCACCCCGCCATCGCCGGGCAACACGACCTCGAGCTCGGGTGCGTGGATCGTGGGGTCCTTGAGTTCCTCGTCCGCGACGCGGATCCGATAGCGTTCTGGCAGGACCTTCTCGAAGAGGAAGTAGCCGTCGAAGGCGCTACGAGTGGCCTGAACGACCGAGCCCTCCGCGTCGACCAGCTCCAGCCTGAGGTTCCTCCTGGACTGCCGCACTCCGCCGCGTTCCATGTACACAGTGCCTTCGATTTCGCCAGCGAGGCGGATCGGGAAGTCGAGCTCCACGCGTCCGCCAGCGTGAGTCACGACCGAGTATCCCGATACGGCGAGGATCCAGTAGGGATCAACGATCGAAGCCGGGTCGATTCGCACGTCGTGCAGGCGATTGATTGGAACGCCTTGGAGGAATGCTTGTCCATTTGCGTCCGTCTTGGTTGCTTTCCACCGCGCGTTCCCCAGGAAGGACGCGTCGGGAATCGGCTGGTCCTCCGCGTCGAAGCGGTCGTTTGCGTTGCGGTCGAGATACACGCGTGCCAGGGCCGTTCCGGCGTTCGCAGTCCCCGGACGTGCCAGCTGGACCCTTCCCCGGCGTGGGTCTCGGCTCAGCGATCCGCCCAGCGAGAGCGTCGCCGTCGTCCCGTCTCGAGAGGAGTGGCCGAGATCCAGACTCAGCTCGAACCTGCGGGCGATCCAGCTCATCCGAGCGCTCAGCTTGGTTCCGGAGGACGCGCCGAGAGAATGGCTGACAACGAGTGAGGAGCTGAGGTTCTTTCGCAGGTTTCGCGACACTGTTGCGGTAATCACGTCCAGCTCCCGGTCTGGTTTCCACTGGTACTGGGCGCGCCCGCGCAAACGAAAGCCGCGCCACCGTCCACTGACCAACCCCTGACTCCATACTCGCCTGAAGGTCTGCGCCAATCCGCCTGCCTTCCGCGCGACGAGCTCGTGCGCAAACGAGATGCCACCCACGTTGCCGGCCAGGCGGAACGAGAGCTGCTCCCCGTCGGAAGCGCCTGGAGTCTCGAAGCTCCGGCGCTCGTAGCCAAGGTTGTACGACAAGGACCGGAGATGCGGGAGTGCAGCGGACCCTGTCGCCCGGAACAGCGTGAGCCTTGAGAGCGGCAGCGCTCCGGTTTCGGCGTTGCTCGAGTACGAGCGAAACAGGCTCTGCTGCGCGAGCAGGGAGATCCCGCGCAAGCGCGTCTGCGCCGATAGCTTCAGGGCCGTGCCTCCTGCTGAGCTTCGCGCCATCTCCGCCTCAGTCAGGACTCCGAGCGAAGAGGCGCGCAGGCCAAGAGAGGCGAAGGTCTCATCCTCGTTGGCAACCTCCGTCCTGGTCACGCCTCCGATCACGCTCAGTCGGGTGCCGATGCCGTATGCCACCTGTCCGTGAAGGTCCCACGCGCCGGTTGCGGTGCGACCTCGAAGGTCGTGGATCCAGCCGTCCAGGAGGGCGCGATCCGGACGCACGGCAAAGAAGCGGTAGCGGAGCTGTCCGGGAAGGAGCATGTCTGCCCCGATGCGGTGTCGTTCGACGCGTTCGTGGGCCTGTCCCTGAGGGCCGTAGGCGACGCTGCGCAGGACGTTCTCCCCGAAACCGAGCTCGACTCGAGGGAACTCGTAGCTTCCCGAGGCACCGACGATCAGGAAGTCGGTCAAGATGCCGTTACGGTACAGCTCGACGTCCCAGCCCTCCGGGGCATTGCCGCGTAGCGAGGTGAATCCGAACCCGTCGGGCTGCACCATGGGGCTATTGGAGGCAAAGAAGCCGGGGCCCTCGCGAGATCGTGATACGAGCGGAACGGATGGAGCCGAGACGTCTCCGGCCTCGAGCCTTCTTGCGTGGAGGGGCCCGAGGAGATTGCCATCGATGTCGATCCGCGACGCGAGCAGGCGCAGCGTCGAGATGGACTTGGCATCGTTACCAGACGCCGAGACCTGAGTGGAGAGGCCTGCAACATCCGCTGCGCCGGAGAGGGTGTAGGACGTGTGTACCCCGTCGCCGCCAGAGCGGGTCTGGAGCGTCAGATCGAGCGACGGCCAGGTAGCCAGCCGGTAGGGCGCATTCCGCCTGGGTAGCTGCGGTCGCTCTGAGCCGCCGCTGAGCGTCCGGCGGCGGCGCTCATCGCGGAGCAGGCGCAGTTGGACCGGAAGCTTCTCGGACGGGTGAACCCGGAGTGCGAGGGCCGACATGACAAACTCGAACTCCATGCGGAACCAGCTCGACAAGACGGAGGAATCCACGTACAGCTCGGTGAAGTCCTGTGCGACGAGGCTGACATCGAAGCTCTGCGGGATGCCGGAGATGACGACCTGGCTGCTCGCCAGGTCGAGGTGAAACCCGCGCGACTCGCGGACGAACCAGCCGTCCGCGCGTCCGGCGTGGGCATCGACCAGGATGGGGAAGTCGAGAAGTGCGGCGAGCTCGCCCAGCGGAAGCAGTAGGCTTCCCCTGCGCATGTACGCCAGCAGGTTGTCACCAAGGACGTAGCCGTCGAGCTTGACCTCCAGGATCACGAGATCCTCGTCATCGAGCTCCGCTAGAGGCAGCTCGGACGATTGGGCCCCTGCATGGGACGCCAGCGCCAAGCAGGTCAGAAGAAGTGAGAGCACCCCGGGGCGGCTGGCTTGCCGGAGGGGGCGCATGCGCCCAGGTCAGTCGAGAGGAATCGCGATTCGTGTCTCCGTCTCGCCGTCTCGCTCGCGGAAGTGAGCCCGCAGCTCACCCCCTTGAAAGCGCATGCCGTCCGGGAGCCGAAGACCGATGCGAAAGAGTCGGGAAGGTGTGGGATGGTAGACCGCAACGCCGCCCAGGTACGCCACCTGAAGCGATGAGAGGTCCGGTCGGATATAGCTGACCTCGAGATCGCCGTAGACGGAGCGCTTCCCCTCGCGCTCCAAGCGTAGCGTCAGGGTGGGTACGGCCCCGGGGTCTGACTCGAGGTGAATGTCGGATTCGCTGAAGCTGACCGCTGCCGGGAGCTCGCCGACCCGGTAGATCACGGGTATGGAGGTCTCGATGATCGCGCGGACAGAGACACTGATGTCGTCCGACTCGTCTTCCGGCACATCCTGGTTCGCGGGCGGAGGAATGGGGACTGATCGGAAGACGAGATGGGACCGGTACTCACCTGGAGGGAGCTGCCCCCCCGAAGGCCTTCGCACCAGCAGCCGAACGGTCTGTCCCTGACTGGGCTGCATCACCAGCCGCCGTGGCGAGAACCGGATCAGGTGGGCGCCGAATACCTCGCCTGGCTCAGCCTCGCTGGCGTCGACGATGAGGCCGCTTTCCAGCATCCGCTTGTCGACGACGGAGATGCGAAGCGCGACAGGGAGGTCGCCGTTGTTCCCGACGTGGACGGTTGCGCTAGTCGCTCCTTCCTCCAGAACGATGCGCGTCGGGGCGATGACCATGCGCCCCCCGGCCAGGGCCGGGCGATGTATTAGTGGCGCCGCCCCGAGGATCAGACTGATCCCCGCGATAGCGAGTCCCCTCCGCTCGTTCACCTACTCTCCCTCCGTCGAGCTGCGTGCGAGTTGCGGCCTTGAGAGGCATCGGCACGAAAGGGGATTCTCTGAAGTGCGGGGTGCCCGGTGCGGGCGGAGGATTCAGGAGGGAAACGTTCCCGGCTGAGCCTGGCGGCTCAGCCGGGAAGTCAGAGAAGGAAGGGGATCCTACTCGTAGGTGACCCCGATCGTGAAGTTCAGGTTCTGGTCGTTACCGGGGGCTGCGGAGGCGGAATCGACAGTGAGGTCGGCGCCGATTGCAAGCGTTATGGGCAGGGCCAATCCGGCCAGGGGCGGAGCGCCCTGATCGGTGTTGAAGTTGCCAATCGTGAGGCCGGCGGTCGGACCGCTTCCGGTGATGGTCACCGCGACGGTCTGGGCCGCCTGGCCAGTGATGGTGAAGTCGCCAGTGGTAAAGATGGAAGACGGGACGTGAATGCCGGACGGGTCCGCGGCGATGTTGTCAGTCAAGCCGAGGGTAACGGTGCCGTCGTTGTCGCTAACAGCTCCGAAATCGAGTGCGGTGTCCTGATTGACCGCCAGCGCAGTAAAGATGTCGACGAGTCCGGTCTCGTTGAAGTCGGTCGCTGCGGCGAGGGGGCTGAATCCTGCCAGAAGGCACAAGGTAAGGGCGATGGTTGTGAGTCGAGTCACGTCTGCTCTCCGTTTTCTCGGGCTCCGCCATGTCCCTGGAGCCTGGACTTGACGTCTGTTGTCTTATGGGAAGTCAGATATCTCTTCGACCTCGGGGTTTCCGAACTTGAGATTACGTGTGACCGGCGGGGCGCGTCTGCGCCAGCGTCAGTCGTAGACGACAGTGACGACGCAGCGCGGGGAGCCCTTGTTCTCTGGCTGCTTGGCAGCCTGATCTGCCTCCCGCTTGCCCGTGATCTGCGGGCTGGCGCTGTCGACCTGCCGGCTCTCGAGCGTACAGGCCGCGCGAATCTCCTCACTACTGGCGACCGGGGACGGAGCGGGGACCACATCGACCCGGGCCTGAAAGCGGAAGCTTTCACCCGCAGCGGTGGCGCTCGTGATCAGCATCGGAATGAGGGCAATGAACAGTCTGACCGGCAACGGGGAGGCTTCTCCGCGTGAGCCCGGACATCACCCGCCGACGAGTGGAGTCGCCAGCAGTGCGCCACAGGGACAATACGTGCCGGTTATACCAGATTGCGCCTAAGCTTTACACTCACTCCTTAATGATGGTGATGGTGATTCCCGGAAGATGCGTTCCGTTTGCCACCGTGGAGTCGATCGTGAGGGTCGCTCCTATCCTCAGGATCTTCCCGTTTCCAGGGTTGGGCTGGCCACTGGCTGGGAGAGAAATCACCGATCCGTCGTAGCTTGCCGTAAAGCTGCCGATTGTGAGCCCGGGGATCGTACCGTTCGGTGCCACGTCTATGAAGATAGTCCTAGCAGGCTGCGGAGAAAGTGACTGGGTTGGGCGGGACGCCTCTGACGGGAGGCGTGCCGAGCAGGGAGAGGGATCGCCGTTCCCGGTACGAACCGGTTCGGTGTCGCACGGGTAGATCTTGCGGGATCATGAGCTATGTCGCCTCCAACAGGTTGCGGATACGGACCAGGTTGTAGGCCGCAGCAGTGAAGGTGAAGACCCAGCCGACCCGATCCGTGCCCCGGTGCCGGGTCTTGCGCATCAAGCCCACCGTCTTCATCCAGCCAAACACCTCCTCCACCCGTTTGCGGAAGCGCTGGCTCACCTCGTAGCCCGGGTGTCCTGTGGTCCTTCGATCGATCGCGCTTCGGCGGTTCGTCGTGTTCTGTGCCACGTGCGGGGTAACGCTCCAGGCCCGAAGCGCCTGCACAAAGCTCTTGGCGTCGTAGCCCTTGTCTCCAGCCAGGGTGATCCGGCGAGCGCCCCCCAGACCCAGCACCATCTCGAGAGCCGCTTCGCGCTCCGCATACCCCGACGCCTGAGTGAGCTTCGCCGCCACCACCAGGCCGTTGCGGTTCTCCGTCACGACGTGTCCCTGATACGCGAGCCGCGCGCCCTGGCCCCTCATCCCCGCCAGTCGGGCGTCCGGATCCGTCCTCGACGCATGCGTCTGGTTGCTCCGCTTCTCGCCCCGGAAGTTGACCGTCGGGTTGCCCGGGTCGTCATCGTCCCTGCGCTTCTCGTCCTTGCGCACGAAGCTCTTCTGGCTCGCCCACGCCTCGATCAGCGTCCCGTCCACCGTGAAGTGCTCCGATGACACCAACCCCTCCGACTCCGCCTGCGCCAGCACCGCCTCGAAGAAATGCTGAGCGATCTCGCCCTTCAGCAGCCGTTCCCGATTCTTGGTGAACACCGTCGCGCTGAACACCTCATCGTCCAGCTCCAGGCCCACGAACCAGCGGTAGAGCAGGTTGTAGTCGATCTGCTCGATCAGCTGGCGCTCGCTCCGGATCGTGTACAGCACCTGCAACAGCAGCGCCCGCAACAGCTGCTCCGGCGGGACCGACGGTCGGCCGACCCCTTTGGCGTAGATACCATCGAAGCGTCGCGACAGCTGCTCCAGCGCCGCGTCCACCAGTCGCCGGATCGCTCGAAGCGGATGGTCCTCGGGAATCCGGGACTCCAGCGATACGTAGCTGAAGATCCCACCCTGGAGCGTCTGCGGTCCTCTCACATCTCCCCCTTGGGGCTTCCCTCAAAGGTACCCTTCGATGAGGAGTTTTTCAGCAGCCTGCTAGGCGGTCCGCTGCCCTTCGTGACTGTGTAGTCCCCGGTGAGGGTCGTCCCACTCACGAATTCTGCGGTGCCGCTGCCGGTGTCGCTCAGGTCGATTGTCCAGGTATCGCTCCCCGACGCCGGGGCGACAAGGGCTCCAAAGCTGAGCTGCACGTTCTCCGCCAGTCCCTGCGCCTGAGCGGGCAGCGAGTAGAGCCAGCAAACCGCTCCCAGGAGAATTGGGGCCAGGACACTCTGCAGTGCGGAGCGCCCCGGGATCGGCCTGTTAAGATGTGTCCGCAATCGAGCCTCTGAGATTTCATCGTCGCCCTGCCCGAGAAACCTTTCAGGAGCGCCTGCTCGAGCCGGCTTTCGCCGGCTTGTCTGCCGAGTTGCACACGAACTGCAGGCGGGTGCGACCACGGCCGGCTTGTGATGTCTGATCCTGCCGCTTCGAAACCGCAGCCCTTCGTGACAACACACGCATCAAGATCGACGGTCCTGCTTCCGAAGAGTCAGATAGACTCGTTGGGACAACCGCGTCACAAATGCACGGAACCGACGAGTCGAGGCGCCCGAGATCGGAGAGCAAATTGTCTCGGTTCAGCTCCAGCCTGCTGGTCTTCTGCATGCTAGTGGGGATCAGTGCGCGCGCGGGAGCTACCGATTTTGCGCACAACGGTCACGTGGACGTCTTTTCAGCGCTCGGGGCCGCGGAGACGCAGGACCTGCTCTTTGGCGTGGTGATGGATAGCGATGGCACCGTCACGCTCGATACGTCCGACTCGATCACCGCCGATCCAAACGGCATCCATGTCGGGGGAACGGTCGCCTCCGGCGACTACGACATCACTGGAGAGCCCAACCAGACGATCGGCATAGCGATCACGGGTACGGCGATTAGCGGGCTCGCGATCGGAAACTTCACGACGAACCACACCGATCTCAGCAGCGTTCCCATCGGAGCCGCAGGATCCGTCGTCCTCACGGTCGGCGCTGATCTCACGGTCGACTCGGCCACTGCGGTGACCGGGATCTTCCAGCCGCTGAGCTACACGATCGCCGTCATTTACAACTAGCGCGCTCCTCCCGGGAGCTGCTTCGTCATCGCGCGGTGATGGATCCCGGCCTCGAGGAACGTGGGTCCGTGAGCCGGGTTGCCCAGGCGCTCAGAGAATGGGACGACCGCTTTCTGGGCGCTGAGCACGAGCTCGCCGGCTCTCGGTGTCGCCGTTCGTCGCTGGTGACGGCTAAAGCTCCGGCTCGGAGAGGTCGATGGCCGCGGTGGATGACTACATGAATCAGCCCCGCAAGCACAAGCGCGTGCGCATGAGCCGCAAGCTCAAGCCGATCCACGCCGCCTTCAAAACCAAGGAGGTGCGCGGAAAGGGACAGATCGCCACCCTGAGCCGGGAGGGGATGTTCATCGCCACCGACTCCCTGCCGTTACCAGAGGCCTTCGTGACCGTGGTGTTTCCGGATAGCTCGGGCAACCAGATCGAGGTCACTGGAACGGTACGCTGGACCACGGCTCAGCTCCCTCCCGGCAAGTGCAGCAAGCCCGGCTTCGGCATGCGCCTCGACTTCCAGAGCGACGAGTACGAGGCCTTCTACGAGGAGATCCTGACCGGCTGAGCTCCTCCAGCCTCGAGCGGATCTACCTGAGCGGTATGGCTGAGCCCTCGGACCAAGCTGCGGGAAGCAGCTGAAAGTTCAGTAGCACGACCGGCTTTTCGGTGGCGTTGTGAGCGGTGTGGCTCACGGCACCGGACTCAAAGACGCAGTCACCGGCGCTGTAGACCGTCGTATTGTCCGGCTGAACGTAGGTCAGCTGCCCAGCCGTGACGCACCGGATTCCAGGACCGACATGGTGGTGCGATCCGAACTGGCCGCCCGGATCGTAGGTCACCTCCGCCACACGGAGCAGGTACCGTCCATTCAACTCGGTGAGATGCCCTGCTATCACCTCATCGAGCTTGATCTTCCCGTGCTTTCCCTCGCTTTCCACTACAGGAGGTTGCTCCGCGTTGGCTGTGCCAAGTCCGATTGCCCAAACGACCAAAGCTAGCCCGAGAATTCGCTCGATGGAGCCTCCTGATCTGAGGCAAGAGGGTGCAGCCACCCGCTCCGCCTACCTAACTACTTAACGCCCTGCAGGCCTTCGGCGGCGAAGGTGACAGAGCTCGCAGCACAGCAGTAGCGGAACACGAAGTGCCGAGTGAGATCTGGGAGTGAGCAAACTCTACCCGGGGAGAGTTTCGAGAAGGCCCAACGCCTCGCTCGCAAAAGAGCGCGATGTGAGCCAGTCCGGGGAGAGTTCGAGCTAGCTTCCTCGAGATCCGAGCTCCGCTCAGTAGATTTCGCGGGAGTAGATGAGCATGTCGCTGCCCTTGAAGATGCCGAAGGTGGCGCGGGAGGCGGGATCGTCGTCGTAGCTCGCGTCGCCGTCCCAGTCTCCAAGCAGCCAGGACTTGCCGGTCAGGGCGTAGGTAAGGTCGAAGTAGCCCGTATTGTTTGCTCCGGTGGCGCTCAGGGATAGCGCCGCATCTCCGGCGAGGAGCGGATTGTTGGCGATGGTCGCAGAGCTGCTGAGCCCGCCCGGATTTGGCGTCAGGCTGAGGCTTCCCGCCGCGAAAGTGGTGCAGGTGTCTGCCGTGTGGTCCACGAAGTTGGAGCCGTTGTAGTACTGCGTCTTCAGTGGCACCGGCAGCGGCAGGAGCTCCGAGCCGTGTGCGTTCACCAGGACCGCCCGCCCGAAGCGGAGCTCCTTGCCGTTGCTGAAGGCGATGCCCCAGCCAGCCGTGGCGGCGCCGAAGCCCACCGGGTTCGAGGGGGAGCCCACGAGATCCTGATCGAAGACGTTCAGGTCCAGGCTAATGTCGGCGTAGAAGGGCGCTTCCGGAGTGCTGCGCAGGAAGCTCAGCTGCGGGCCGTTGTTGAAGGCCAGCGAACCCACGCCGAGCACGGCCTGGGTGACCGTCGGGGCGTTGGGCGCGCCGCTACTGAGCGCGCCGGTCGCGACGTTGTAGGCGAGGGCGGTCAGGCTCCCCGCAGAGAGCTTTGCCCAGGTCCCGTTGTAGTTCTGGGTCGTTCCGCCAGCCGCGTTCTTGGCCGTGACCGTGATCATGGGCGCGGTCAGGTAGTCGAAGCTGTCGCCCAGGTAGGAATAGCCGCCGGCGCCACAGGCTGTCTGGAAGATGGGCGCGTTGAGCGAGGTCTCGAGGTAGTCCGGAATGAAGCGGCCCACGCTGGCGGACTCTTGGCCGATCACGTCACCGGTGCCCAGGTAGTCGGCGTCGCCGATGCTGGCCTGGAGCTTGATGGCCCCGACCTCGTCCCAGTAGAAGGCGTTCCCGCTGAAGGTGCCGGAGGGCGCCAGCGGGGCGAAGGACCGGTTGTTCCCGATCGCGCCGTCGTTGTTCGTACCGTTCCGCCCGCCAACTGGCGCGACCAGCGTGGACGCCGTGATCTTGATGCCCTCCGGGGCGATCTCGTTCCCGTAGTTCGGCGTCAGGTCGCCCTCCAGGTCCCGGACCTCCACGATCGCCTGGAACGGGCCTCCGGCAGCCGTCAGGATTCCTCCGCCAGGCGTATCCCCGGCGGGGTTGGCGGAGCCGTCGGGCCGCATGACCGTGATGTCAAAGTCCGCGGGCTTGACCACGAACAGGTTCGTGATGCCCGTGATCCCGCCTGCGGGCTCGACCACGGTATCGTCCTTCATGGTGATCTGGATCTGGCCGACGTCCTTGTACTTCACGATCACGTCGCCCTGGCCGGACGAGAAGTCGAGCGTCTGGCTCGTCGAGGCTGCCTCCGACTGCGCGATCAATGTGCCGTCGACGGTAACCTTGACCGTGCCCGTGAGCGGGTTGGAGTAGGTCGACCAGAACTTGAGCGTCATGGAACCGTCGTAAGTCTCGATCACGCCGCACAGCGGGTGGTTTGCGGTCTGTCCGTAGGCCGCGAGGTGGATCGGGAAGTCCTTGCCCGCGGTCTGCGTCTGGATCGGGTCGTTGATCGTGCCGGGCGGCGGGTTGGGCAGGCCGTTCTGCGTCACGGTGAAGTTGCTGGCCGAGAAGTAGATCAGGCCCTCGGCATCGTCGTCCCGGAAGGTCGGAATGGCTGGGTCGAACACGTCGATGTCGACCAGTGCCGGTCCTTCCTGGTAATCCAGCGCGAAGGTGGCGACGCCGTTGTCCGTGTCTGCGAACGTGTACGTCGCGAGGCCGTCGTTGGCAGTCGGGTCGCTGAAGGTGCCGTTGTTGCCCCCGCCGTTGATCCAGGTCCCCTTGCCGTTCTGGGTGGATAGAACGACGGGCTTGATGTAGTCCGTGACGGTAGCACCCGCTCCGTCGACCACGGTCACGGTGATCGTTTCGGGCAGACAGTTGATGCCATTGCCGTCGTGCGTGATCACGAAGTGATCGCCGACGTCACAGACTCCGCCTCCGGGCGTCAGGGTCAGGAACGTGGACGGCGAGGACTGGTTGTTGTACTCGGTCTGGATCCAACCCGCAGACCGGGCCACGCTCGACATCCGGACCTCGTCGATGTCGCCGTTCATGAAGCGGGCGTCCCCGATGGCGCGGCGGCCGATCAGTACCGGTTCCGTGGTCGCATCGATGTTGCCGGTCCGGGGGGCCGTGGCCTGCTCGCTGCCGTTGAAGTAGAGCCTGGCCATGGCTCCGTCGTAGGTGCCCGTCAGGTAGGTCCAGGTCCCGTTGGTCGGCACCGTGCTCGTCGTATCAAGGCGAGTGTAGCCGGCGTCCGGCGTGTTGACTCTGAAGTTGCCCGTCTCACCGGACTCGATGCCCAGATGGATCTGGTAGCCGCTGGTCGACTTGAGCAGGATGCCGACATCAGCAGTCTGACCGAGCGAGCTCACCCAGCCGCTAACAGGCTGCTGAAAAAACTACTCCTCGAAGGGTACCTTGAGGGAAGCCCCAAGGGGGAGGTGTGAGAGGATCGCAGACGCTCCAGGGTGGGATGTTCAGCTACGTATCGCTGGAGTCCCGGATTCCCGAGGACCATCCGCTTCGAGCGATCCGGCGACTGGTGGACGCGGCGCTCGAGCAGCTGTCGCGACGCTTCGATGCGATCTACGCGAAAGGGGTCGGCCGGCCGTCGGTTCCGCCGGAGCAGCTGTTGCGGGCGCTGCTGTTGCAGGTGCTGTACACGATCCGGAGCGAGCGCCAGCTGATCGAGCAGATCGAGTACAACCTGCTCTACCGCTGGTTCGTGGGCCTGGAGCTGGACGACGAGGTGTTCAGCGCCACGGTATTCACCAAGAATCGGGAACGGCTACTGCAGGGCGAGATTGCCCAGTACTTCTTCGAGGCCGTGCTGGCGCAGGCCGAGTCGGAGGGGTTGGTGTCATCGGAGCACTTCACGGTGGACGGGACGCTGATCGAGGCGTGGGCGAGCCAGAAGAGCTTCGTGCGCAAGGACGAGAAGCGGAAGGACGATGACGACCCGGGCAACCCGACGGTCAACTTCCGGGGCGAGAAGCGGAGCAACCAGACGCATGCGTCGACGACGGACCCGGACGCCCGACTGGCGGGGATGAAGGGCCAGGGGGCGCGGCTCGCGTATCAGGGACACGTCGTGACAGAGAACCGCAACGGCCTGGTGGTGGCGGCGAAGCTCACGCAGGCGTCGGGGTATGCGGAGCGCGAAGCGGCGCTCGAGATGGTGCTGGGTCTTGGGGGCGCTCGCCGGATCACGCTGGGTGGAGACAAGGGCTACGACGCCAAGAGCTTCGTGCAGGCGCTTCGGACCTGGAGCGTCACCCCGCACGTGGCACAGAACACGACGAACCGCCGAAGCGCGATCGATCGAAGGACCACAGGACAGCCGGGCTACGAGGTGAGCCAGCGCTTCCGCAAACGGGTGGAGGAGGTGTTCGGCTGGATGAAGACGGTAGGCTTGATGCGCAAGACCCGACACCGGGGCACGGATCGGGTCGGCTGGGTCTTCACCTTCACCGCCGCGGCCTACAACCTGGTCCGCATCCGCAACCTGTTGGAGGCGACGTAGCTCATGATCCCGCAAGGTCTCCCGCTGCCACGCGAAACCGGTTCGTACCGGGAACGGCGATCCCTCACTCGGCTCGGCACGCCTCCCGTCGAAGGCGTCCCGCCCAACACAGTCACTTTCTCCGCAGCCTGCTAAGGGTGAGTCCGGTTCCCGTGAGATTCACGCTCGCAGTGTGGGGCGCCTGAACCCAGTCGTCCGTACCGTCGAAGTCGAGCGCCCCGGCAATCTTCCCCGTCACGAGATCACCGCTCGTCATGGTGCCGTTGGACGTGCCATCGTTACTGTTGGACGTGCTGTCCACCGACTGCGGCGCCGTGCCCGAGGGGTCCTCGTTCAAGTGCCATACGCCTGCGTAGTTCGCATCCCACACGCCCGGCGGATTCGACTGATCCGGCGACGCGGGGTTCCCGTAGTTCAGGTAGATCACCTTGTCCGCGCTGCTAGAGAGGAACGGGATCCGTACCCAGGCTACGAGTGTCCCGGTCGCGCTGTCGTAGCTCTCGATCTCGTGATCGAGCTTCGTCACGGTATCGGAGTCCGCGAACCAGATGTCCCAGCCGTCCGAGCGTGCGTTCGCCTGCAGGTCGGCATCCGTGATGGAGACGAGCATCGGGAAGTTCGTGAGATTCTCCGTGACCTTCGTGGAGTCAATTGTGATCGTGGGCGAGTTGCTCACGGGTAGCGAGGCGCAGTTGCCGAGCACGCAGACGCCGCCCGGGGCACAGGCCTGCGGCGGAGTGCAGGAGAAGCCCTCCGCGGCAACCGTATCCTGGATGCACGTGGAGGTCCCGACATCGAACCAGTCGACCGTGCAGACGTCTGCATCATCGCAGTCCGGCGTCGCGCAGTTGTTCGCGCCCAGCGGCTCTTCGGCCGAGACCGAATAGAAGGTGCCTGGATTCGAGTAGTTGCTGTACTGGGTCGTGATCCAGTCCTGCGACCGGGCCACGTTCGACACCCGGACCTCGTCGATCCTGCCGTCAAAGAATTCGTTCAGCGCGCTCGCGATCTCGTTGCCGCTCGACGCCGTCGAGGCGCCGATCGCGATGGGCTCAGTGTTCGAGGACATGCCGCCCGTGTAGCCGTTCGTGGTCTGCCCGCCGTTGCGGTAGAACTTCATTCCGCCGCCGCCGAACGTGAGCGCGGTGTTGTACCAGGCGCCTGTCGAGATCGAGGCGCCGCTCACGACGTTGTCCGCGCTGCTGCTCTGCAGGTGGGCCTGCGGGAAGTCGCTGCCCAGCGCCTCGATCGTCAGATGTCCTCCGGAATCGTAGCCGCTCGAGTCCTTGGACCACAGCCCCATGTCGCTGGACAGGGTGTCGGGCCGGAACCAGAGTTCCACCGTGCCGTTGCTGTTCTCGTAGTCCGTAGAGTGCTGGACCTCGATGTACTCGTCGTTCGAGTCGAACTCCAGCCCGCGGCCGAACATGGCGTCCAGGCGATCGCTGCTGCTCCAGGAGCCATAAGTCTGGCCGTCGTTGTTGTTCGAGGTCGAGTCCTGGATGATCGCGCCGCCCGTCTCTGGGTTGAGCGCCGCCACCACCAGCAGCTGCGCGTTCAGGGTTCCCCCATAATTCGCGCTGGCGGTTTCTGTGCCTCCGGAGGTAGCGAACTCGTCGGCTGCGGACATCCGCATCGAGCCGCTCGAGTTATCCGTTCGCTCCTCCCAGCTGTTGTTCCATGAGTACGAGCTGCTATCCGCAGAGACGGCCCCCGCCACCGCCATCGAGCCCGTGGAGACGCTCACGCTCCTGGTGATGGGATCGGTGGTGTAGCTGAATCTGTTGTCGCTGTCCCCGATCGGGTTGCTCTGGTCAACGGTCCGGTAGGTGACCGCGGCGTGCCGGGAGTTGTCGGGCGAGCCGCTGCTGTAGCCGAGCGAGAAGGTGTTCCCGCTCGCGGCCTGGATCCCGGCCTCGTCCAGGTACCAGAGCTCCCCCCGAATGTAGTCCGACAGTCCAACTTCGACGTGGAGCAGTGCGGCGTTGGCCGACGAGCCATTGTAGGACTCAGCCACTCTCTTGCCGGTCCCGCTCACGATGATGACGATGTCGTTGCCGCTGGACCAGCCGCCTCGATTCACAACCTCCTGGATGACCGAGGATAGGTCCGGAGTCTGGTACTTGGTCCCCGTAGTCCAGGCAGGCATGCTGTTCCACGCGACGCTCGCGGTGGTCCTCGTGCGATTCGAGATGTCGTAGCTGCCGGTCCCCAGCGCACCGGCGTCGTTCACATCCTCTGCCTGGAACGTGAGGTTCGTCGTGCCCGAGTGAGCCTCGTCTGCCTGGAACTCGATGTACGCGTCGCTGACGGTAGCACCCTGGGAAAGAGCCACATTGGTGAACCGCATTGCGATCAGCTGGTCCGTCGACTCCAGGACCATCTCGAGGTCGCTGCTGCTGCGATCGATCGAGCCCGTGCTGATTGCCTCTTCCGAGTCGTTGTCCCCAGAGCTCACGCGCACGTCGATCGTTGTCGTTCCCCCCCCTGAGACCTCGGTGATTTGCGTAAGCGACTGGCCGCCCCACGTCACGGAAGTGACGTCCGTGTCGGCGCTCGCGTCCTCGTGCCCCGTCACGAACAGGAGGAGTCGATCGTCTCCCGAGCCGGCCGTGTGCGAGGTCCCCGTGGTCCAGTCGTTCGCGCGCGTGACGTAGCCCAGGGCGGAGCTGCTCGGGTCCTGGTCCATGTGGTAGACGCTGAGGTAGTTCGAGTCCCAGACCGCCGTCGGGTTCTCCTGGGTCGAGGCGCCCGAGTTCCCGTAGTACATGTAGATCTGCTTGTCACTCGAGCTGGTCAGGCTCGGGATCCGCACCCAGGCCACGAGGGTCCCGCTCCCGCTCTGGTAGCGTTCCAGGTCGTGGTCGAGCTTCGTGATGCCGTCGATCTCCGTGAAGAAGATGTCGCGGCCGTCCGAGCGCGCCTCGGCGGAGAGATCCGCATCCGTGAGCGAGACCAGCATCGGGTAGTCTGTCTGGTCGGAGGGGACCTTCGTCTGGTCTACCGTGATCGTCTTGCGGAAGCCCCAGAGCGGGTCCTTCCAGGTGCCGTGCCACTCCGCCACGCACGAGTCCGTACCCTCATCGCAGACCCCGCTCTGGCACTGTGCGTCGAGCGACGAGCAGTCGTAGGTCACGGAGCTGCGGCAGAAGCCCGCCGAGCACGTCTCGCCAACGCTACAGAAGAGCCCGTCGTCACACGCCAGGCCGTCGACCGGTGCGAGGTCGTGGACGCACGTGAACGTCACGGTGTCGAACGAGTCGACGGTACAGGCGTTTCCGTCATCACAGCTGCACACGCCCTGCAGCTGCGGCATGCAGCTGTCGCTGGGCTCGTCGCAGACGCCGATCTGACAGGCGCCGTCGAGGAAGCTGCAGTCCGTGGTAGCGCCGCAGACGCCTGCCCCGCAGATGTTACCGCTCGTGCAGAACAGCCCGTCCGAGCATGCCAGCCCGTCGGTCGCAGAGGAGTCGTAGATGCAGCTCGACGTCCCGGAGTCCCAGGTGTCGATCGTGCACGGATTGCCGTCGTCGCAGGTCCCGCACGCGGCCGAGGCGGTCTCTTCCGCGCCGAGGCTGAGGAAGGCCCCTGGCGCCGACCCGTTATTGTACTCGGTCAGGATCCAGTCGGCGGAGCGGGCGATGTTGGACACCCGGACCTCATCGAGGGTGCCGTTGAACTCCTCGCTGTTGCCGTCCCGCGCGATCTCCAGGTCCTGGGTGTTGTCCGCGAAATTGAGGGAGCAGGCGGCCGACGCGCTCTGGCCGCCGTCGATGTACACCCGCTTGCTGGAGCCGTCGTACGTGGCGACGATGTGGTGCCAGGTGTTCAGCGAGGCCGTACCCGCGCTGGTGTTGAGAGCGCTACAGCCTCCGCCGCTCATCGCATTCGTCTCGAAGTGAATGTACGTGCTGGGCCGATTCAAGGTGACGGCATACTGCTGGCTCGTTCCCTTGCTTGCGAGCACGTGCCAGGTATCCGCCCCGCCCTCGTTGTAGATCCAGGCCTGGAGCGTGACCTGGTTCGTGCCGTTCAGATTGAGCGAGGCGCTGTTCGGGATCGAGACGAGGTCGTCCACGCCGTCGAAGTTCAAGCTGCCGTCGATCTTGCCGGCCACCTGATCGGCGGCATCCATCCCCCCGTTGGTCGTTCCGTCGTTGTCATTCGAGGTCGAGTCCGCGATGAGCACCGCGCCGCCGCCGCTCGGAATGATGACCACACGACCATCATTGCCGGGATTTCCGACCGCCTTGAGGCCGCCGGTGCCACCCTGACCGGCATTGCCGGCATACTGAGGATCGGTGTTGTTGCCCGCGTCCGTGCCGCTTCCCGCCAGGTTGCTGGTACCAGAGGCAGATCCATCCAGATAGGAGGAGCCGCCGCCGCCTCCTCCTCCTCCTCCGCTTGTGCTGCCTCCCGTGGCCCCACCGCCGCCGCCGAAGTATCCGTCTCCGCCGCCGCCGCCACAGCCGCCACCATCACAGCTGGTGCCGCCGCCGTCACCGCCGTTGGGCGAGCCGGCATTTCCGTCCCCGCCGCAACCTGAAGTGGCCGCGCCGCCGCCGGCATCCTTCGAGGCCCCATCGCAGCCTGCCCCACTGCCGGCGCCTCCGGAAGCTTGTGTCCCGCCGCCGCCCCCATTTCCGTCAGCATTCCCGCCGCTGGCCCCGGATGTACCACCACCGGCGCCACCAGCACCCGCAGGGTCAGCGCCGGATCCGGCACCCCCGCCACCGCCGGCCGCAATGACGAGGGTCGTCGCGCCAACAGAGACTTCCGAGCGCCCGCCGCCGCCGCCGCCATGACCGCTGTTCGAACTCCCACCTCCCCCTGCCGTACCGACGGTGATCGTATACGTGCCGGTCTGGGTGAACGCGCCCTGCGCGAAACCGCCGCCGCCGCCATCGCCACCCGTGGCGGCAGAGGTATCGGTTTCGCCGCCGCCACCGCTGCCGCCCGCGCCCCACGCCTTGATCGTGACGGAGGTACAGCCGGCCGGGAAGCCGTAGGTTCCCGAGCTGGCGAAGACGACCGGCGTTGTGTCGCATCCGCCGCCGGAGGGCGCCTCCTTCAGGTGGTGCACGCTGGCGAAGTTCGCGTCCCACACGGCCGAAGCGTCCTGCTGGTCCGTGGAGGTCGCGTTACCGTAGTACATGTAGAGCACCTTGTCAGTGCTCCCGGTGAGGTTCGGCACCTTCACCCATGCAATCAGCTCGCCCGTCGCGGAGTTGTAGCGCTCGATCTCGTGCGCGAGTTGGGTGGTCTCGTCCGTGTCCGTGAAGACGATGTCCCAGCCGTCCGAGCGCGCGCCCGCAGCGAGATCGGCATCGGTGACCGACACGAGGACCGGGAAGTCAGTCAGATCCGAGGGCACCTGGGCGGAGTCAACCGTGACGTTCTTTCGGAGGGTCCAGTTCGCGTCGTACCAGGTTCCTGTGCTCTGCGCGACGCAGGCGTCCGCCGCCTCGTCGCAGGTGCCGACCGCACAAGCGCTGTTGAGCGAGGAGCAGTCCGTTGCCGCCCCGCACACCCCGGCCGAGCAGGTGCTTCCGATCGTGCAGAACAGGCCATCGCTGCAGGCGAGGCCATCGGCCGCCGCCGTATCATTGATGCAGGTCTGCGTGCCGGAGTCGTAGCTATCCACGGTGCAGGGATCGCTGTCGTTGCAGTCCTGACAGGTGGCGAGGTAGCCCTGCTCCGCGGCGACACTATAGAAGGTGGAAGGCGAGCTCTGGTTGTTGTACTCGGTCTGGATCCACGCGGCGGAGCGGGACGTGGCCGAGACCCGGAGCTCATCGATGCTGCCACCGTGATGGAACCCGGGTGACTCCGTGCCGCCTTTCCCTCCCGCCCAGAAGGACGAGGCATTCAGGGCTAGGCCGCTCGCGAGAGAGGCTTCAAAGGCACCATCCACGTAAAGGCTGGCACTCGGGGCTTGTCCTATTCGGTGTTGAATCTCCGAGAGCAGCGACTCCCGATTGAACGATCTTACGCGGCTTCGTTATCTGCGTGAAGTGATTCCTCGTGGCGTCGAAGTGCGTCGACGAGCGTTGACATGTCTTTCAATCCCCTGACCCGGCGGAAGCCTTTCCGAGCGTCGAGGAGGGCGGCTCCGCCCCAACGGAGCATCATCTTCCCTCCCCGCCACCGTTTCACTCGTCGTGTGTAGGTTGCGATCTTGTCGTTCAGGCTCTCGATCGCGTTGGTACTCCGGAGGCTTTGAAGGAGAATTCCATTCACTCCGAGGCGCAGCAGGGTGAGAGTGTCCTCCAAGCCCTCGCGAAGTGAGGCGGCCGCACCCGGATGCGACTGTTCGAGCGACCGCGCCAGGTTCTCGAGAAGTCGCTGCGCCCGCGCTGCGTCCGTCGCATTCCATGCCTCGTCCAGCGCGCGTTTGATGCTGGGGCGAGCGGTCTGCGGCAGGTGCCCGAGTACGTTTTGGCGCTTGTGCACCGGACACCTTTGGATCAGCGCCAGGTCACCGAAAATCTTGTCGATCGCTTGGCGCAGCGCTTTCGAGCCGTCGATCACGAACACCAACGCCTGGTCGGTCGAGAGCCCACGTTCCACGAGGTCTGCGAGAAGCGCCCTTGCGACGGCCGCGTTCTCGGTGTTGCCCTCGCGAATCCCCAGCGGATGCTTCTTCCCGTCGGAATCGAACCCCAGAGCCACCAAAATGCAGTGGTCACGGAAGTGGATGCCGTCAAGCATCACGATCTTCAAGTCGAGCTCGGCGAGAGGCTGGCTGATCCACTCGCCCAGTTTCTGCTCGGTCAACGCCACGAACCGACGGGAGACAGCGCTCCTCGAGGTCGACCGTTCGGTCTCCGTGGGCGGCAGTCGATCCAAGCTTCGCGCATAGCGTCGAGTCGATACGCCCGCTGCCACCGCTTCGAGCGTGTGGTGATCCAGTGGATCCCGATCCGTCGCAGCCTCGAAGCTCGGCAGTACAAGTTCTCCGCCCTCGATCGACCGAACGCGAGGTCGACGAATCGCGATCCGCCGACCTCCCAAAGTGACGGGACTCTCCGTGCTCCCCGCGCGACGACCGGGGCGCTCCTCATCGGGTTTCCAAGGCAGACCGCACAGCGCCGTGCGGTCGTGCTCCATCATCGCACCGAGCACTTGCTTGCCTGCCTCGACGCAGATACCGAAAAACGCGCGGTCGATGTCTTCGAGCGCCGACAACATCGGTAGCGGTAACTTGACGTGGGCGGTGTGAGCAACGGGTAGGTCTTGAGTGAACTTTGATTTCGTGAAATGCTTCGCCATGGTTGGCTCCTTCGTTGGGTTTGCATACCCCCTCCGTACCACACGGAGGGCGAAGGAGCCGCCACTCTCATCTCTCTAAATCACACCTTCTGGGACATCCCCGGCACTCGCACCATCATTGCTCACCAGGACGTGATGCCATGCGTTGTCGTTTACCTGGAGGGTGCTCGAGACGTAGTCGTCATCTGAGACCGGCTGGATGCCAGTCCAGAACGCGATGTATCCGTTGTTCGTAGTGATTCCGAGGTCGCCGGACGCTTGCGTGGTGGTCGACTGGCCGAATAGCGTGGGTCTCTGCCAGTAGGTCCCGCTGGTTCCGGCCTCGGTCGTCTTGACCCAGAGGGAGAAAGCGAACTGGCTCAATCCGCTGGTTGCAGCAGCGGGCAGATCCATGTAGTCATCAGTTCCGTCGAAGTCGAGGGCGTTCGCGATCTGGCCGGCCACCGAGTCGGCCGAGTCCATCGTGCCGTAGGTCGTGCCGTCGTGGGCGTTCGCAGTCGAGTCCGCGATCAGGACGTCGCCACCACCGCCGCCGCCGGAGCCGCTCGGGATCAGGACGATGCGTCCAGGGTTGCCGTTCGCCGCGGCAGCGCCGCCTACGCCAGCTGTCGCTGCGTAGTCAGGATCCGTGTTGGCGCCGGGCGTCGTGCCCGAGCCGGCGGTCAGCGTGGTGTTCGTGCCGGTGACGAAGCCCGAGCCGCCGCCGCCGCCACTTCCGCCATTGTCGGTGCCACCTCTACCGCCACCGCCGGCTCCGAAACGACCGCCACCGCCTCCGCCGCCACCGCCGGTGTCACCGCTACCATTGCCACCGTTCCCGCCCGAGTTCGCCGAACCGGCCGTACCTCCAGACGAGCCTGCCGCACCACCGGCGGACGCCGTCCCGGCTCCACCCCCTGTGCTACCCGGCGAAGAGGTGCCGGCCAGCCCGCTCGTGCCCCCACCCGCGCCTCCCGGAGCAGAACCAGCCGCTGCCTGATCGCCGCCACCGCCGCCGCCGCCACCGCCGCCGGCCTGGACCAGGAAGGTGCTGCTGCGCAGGACCGCTGCGTAACCACCGCCGCCACCGCCCGCACCCGCATCGCCGGCGCCGTTTCCACCTGTTCCGCCACCCGCGATGGGGGTCGTGGTCCCACCGCCGATGCCGGGGGCCACGTTGCCGCCGCCGCCGCCAGCGCCACCCCCGCCGAGGGTGATGGTGAGGCTCTCACCGGGCGTCACAGAGATGTCGGCCTGCGCGAAGCCGCCGCCGCCGCCGGCAGCCCCGTGTCCTGAAGAGAAACCGCCGCCACCGCCTCCGCCGGCGCCCCAGGCCTTGACGGTGAGCGTGTCGCAACCTGCAGGGACGGCGTATGTTGTCGAGACGGCTGCGGAATACACGGTCGGCGGCGCGGTGCACGAGCCTCCGCCCCCGCTGCCGTCCGGGCTTTCCTTCATGTGGTAGACGCTGATGTAGCTGGCGTTCCAGACGCCTGTAGCGTTCTGCTGATCGCCGGCCGTCGCGTTGCCGTAGTACATGTAGATGTTCTTGTCCTGGCTGGCGCTGAGGCGGACGCGGACCCAGGCGACGAGCTCTCCCGTACCCCCGTCGTACTTCTCGATTTCGTGGTCGAGCTTTGTGCTTCCGTTGCTGCCGGTGAAGGCGATGTCGAAGCCATCGGCGCGGGCGGAGGCGGCGAGGTCGGGATCGGTGATCGAGACCAGGACCGGGAAGTCGTCGAGGTCTCCCGTCACTTTCGTAGAGTCGATGGTGATCGGCTTTCGGAACAGCCAGTTCGTGTCGAACCAGCTCTCCGTACCGACGAGACAGGCATCGGCAGCCTCGTCGCAGACCCCGACCGCGCACTGGGTGTCCATGAACGAGCAGTCGATGGGGAGACCGCAGGACCCGGCCGAGCAGACGTTCCCCGTGCTGCAGTACAACCCGTCGCTGCAAGCCGCGCCATCAGCGGCGGCCGCATCGTACAGGCAGCTCGCGCTGCCGGCGTCCCAGAAGTCGTAGGTACACGGGTTTCCGTCGTCGCATGCAGGGTCGTCCGGCACGTAGTCGATGTGGAGGAGGGGCGCTTCCGCGGGATTCGCGTCGTACGAGCGCGCCGTTCTCCTGCCTGTGCCGCTGACGAGCACGACCAGGGCGTTGCCGCTGGTCCAGCCGGGTCGATCGATGAGCTCCTGAACGATGGGCACCAGGCTGGGGCTCTGGTGGGTCTGGCCGGCCGTATCCCAGGCAGGCACCGCCCATGGCACGCTGGCGCTGGTGGTGGGCCGGCTCGTGATGTCGCCGCTGCCACTCGCAAAGGTCCCGGGGTTGTCGGCGGCCTGGCCTTCGATGGTGAGATCCGCGCTGCCAGGGTTGGCGACGTCATTCGTGAACTCGAGGTAGGCGGCGGTAATGACCGCACCGGTCGGAACGGCGACGTTCTGGAAACGGAGTCCGACTCGCTGGGCTCCGGAGTCGTCGATCATCTGCAGAGCGAGGCTCGCGAGGTCCATGGCTCCGCTGCCGAGCATCTCCTCTGCGTCGTCCGTGGCCGCGGCAACCCGGATCCCCGTAATGACCGTGAGGGGGTCGATCTTGAAGCTCGGCAGCGCGACGATGTCGCTCGTGCCCGTCACGGCGGTCGCGGGTACGCTCAGCCGGATCGTCTCCATAGACGTGATGTCGTAGGTCGCCTCGGCCAGGAGCGTGATCGTCACCAGCGTGTCGCTCGTGCGGACCACCTCGTTGAAGGTCAGGTTGGCCTTCACCACGGCATCCCAGCCCGTGGCCTCTGCCCCGTCGGAATCGATGGCGTTGATGAGGGCGGTGGTCTTCGCGTTGCTCGCGCCGATCGTCGCGTCCCAGACGTCGTCTGTCAGCGTGATGGTCAGCGTCCTGCCGCCCGCGACGATGGCGCTCTTGCTGACGGAGGGCACGAGGGTTCCGCCGAGTGTGGCGCTGGCGCCGCTGCCGTAGACGATGACGACCTTTCCGTCGGTGCCGTCCTTGAGCGTGCAGCTGGTGCTGTTGCCGTCTCCACCCTGGCCGGCTCCGCCCGCTTCTGCCGCATTCCCGGGGCTCTGGCCCGAGCCGTTCTGGGTCGTCTGGCCCAGGCAGGCGCCGCCGCCCCCACCCCCGGAGCCGTTGGTGGACCCGTTGCCGCCCACCAGCGCGCAGCCCGGACCTCCGGCTCCGCCCCAGAACGTGCTCCAGGCGGTACCGCCGCCGCCCCCGCCGCCCGCGATCACGATCTCGGTCGAGCTCTGGTCGTCCGTGACCACGCTGGCGCCTCCGCCGCCGCCCCCGTACAGCGTGTCGCCGGCGCCGCTGCCGGCGCCCCACTTGCCGTCGCCGCCGTCGAGTGTGAGGTAGCCGTCGCCGCCCAGACCCCCGCTGCCGGTGCCTCCGCCGTCGTTGCCGCGGCTGTCGATGACTCCGTCGCCGCCCGGATAGCCGCCCGCACCGCCCAGGTGGCTACCGCAGCTGTTCCCGCCCTCGGCGCCGCGACCGATCGCGATGCTGAAGGTCTCGCCCGTCGATACACCGGTGACGAGGTGCTCCACGTAGCCGCCGCCGCCGCCATCGCCGCCGGACCCTGTGTCGATCGAGCCGCCGCCACCACCGCCGCCCCAGGCCTTGATGGTGAGCTCGGTGACACCGGCGGGAACGGTGAAGACGCCGTCGCTCGGGAACTCCTCCTGACCGGATACGGACAGGACGATGTCGAAGGTCGGTGTGGCCACCATCTGACTGCCGCCGGTGACGGCCGTAGCGGGCACGGTCGCGGTGATGGTTTCACGAGCCGTGATGTCGTAGCTCGCGAAGGCGGGCAGCGTGATCGTCACCACCGTGGCGCTCGTGCGGACCACGTCCGTGACCGCCAGCCCGGCCTTCACTATGCCGTTCCACCCGGTCGCCTCGGCCTGCGCCGAGACCAGCCCGTCGATGAGGTTCTGCCGTTCGGCATCGAAGAGGGCACCCGCCGTCACCCATGTCTCGCCCGCCAGGGTGAGCACGAGCGTCCTGCCCCCGGAGACAATGGTTGGCTCCGTTGCAGCGGGCGTGATCGTGCCCGTTGCCGTTGCAGTGGCAGGCGCCACATACGCGATGTCGAAGGTCGGGGTGGCCACGATCGGGCTGGCGCCGGTCACTGCGCTCGCGGGTACGGTCGCGGTGATCGTCTCGTTCGCCGTGGTGTCGTAGCTCGCAAAGGCGGGCAGCGTGATCGTCACCACCGTGGTGCTCGTGCGGACGACGTCGGTGACCGCCAGGCCGGCCTTCACCACGGCATCCCAGCCGGTGGCCTCGGCCTGCGCCGAGTCCAGTCCGTCGATGATGTTCTGCCGCTGGGCGTCGAAGGCTGCGCCGGCCGCCAGCCAGGTGTCATTGCTGAGCGTGATGACCAGCGTCTCGCCTCCCGAGACGATCTCCGCCTCGGTCGTCGAGGCAGAGATGGTGCCGCTGACGGCGGCGATAGGCCCGGTCAGGGCCGCAACGCTGAAGCTGGGCGTTGCCCCCATTGCGCTCCCGCCAATAAGCGCGGTCGCGGGTAGGGTCGCCGTGACCGTCTCATCCGCCGTGATGTCGTAGCTCGCGAAGGCGGGAAGCGTGATCGTCACCACCGTGTCGCTGGTCCGGACCACGTCGCTGACTGCTACTCCGGCCTTCACGACGGCGTCCCAGCCGCTGCCCTCCGCCTGCGCGGAGTCCAGACCATTGATGATGCCCTGCCGCTCCGCGTTGAATGTGGCGCCGCTCGCTACCCAGGTGTCGTTCGTCAGCGTGATGACGACCGTCCGCCCGCCGACCACGATATGGGACTCGTTCGCAGACGCGGTGATCGTGCCCGTGATGGCGGCGCTGACGACCTGAACGTTGAAGGTCGGACTCGCAACGATCGCGGCTCCACCTGCGACGGCAGTCGCCGGCACGGTCACGATGATCGTCTCCGCCGCGCTGATGTCGTAGCCTGCCTGCGCCGAGAGCGTGACCGTCACGACCGTGTCGCTGGTCCGGACCACGTCGTTGAAGGTGAGGTTAGCCTTGACCTCGGCGTCCCAGCCTGTGACCTCGACGCCATTCGAATCGAGGCCGTTGATCAGCGCGGTCGTCGCAGCATTGCTGGCCCCGATCGTCGCATCCCAGGTGTCGTCCACGAGCGTGATCTCGAGGGTCCTGCCGCCGGCGACGATATGGCTCTCGGTCGCGGATGCGGTGATCGTGCCCGTGACGACAGCGGTCACGGGAATCACATCGAAGGTGGGGGTGGCCACGATCGGGTTCGTACCCGCGACGGCGGCTACCGGCACGGTCACGGTGATCGTCTCCGCCGCGCTGATGTCGTAGCCTGCCTGCGCAGGCAGCGTGATCGTGACCACCGTGTCGCTGGTCCGGACCACTTCGTTGAACGTGAGGCTCGTCAGCACGGCGGCGTCCCAGCCCGTGGCCTCGACACCGTCCGAGTCGAGCCCGTTGATCAGCGCGGTCGTGGCTGCGTTGTCGGCGCCGACCGTCGCGTCCCAGGTGTCGTTCACGAGCGTGATCACGAGGGTCTTGCCACCAACGACGATGTGACTCTCGGTGACGGACGCGAGGATCGTCCCGCTCACGGAGGCCGATGCTGGACCAGCGCCGAGTTGCTCGTCTGCGCCGACGTCGGGCTGAACGCTGTCGCGTGCCTCGCCATCGATGTCGATGGTTACCGGAAGGTTCGGGTCGGAGTCCAGGTCCGCGCCGTAGACGCCCCAGAGCGCGTTCGAGTCCGCCAGCAGGTGAAGGTTCTCGCTGCCCGCAGTCACGTTGACGAAGTAACTCGCGTAGGCGGCCTGGTTGATTACGTTGTTCGCTCCGGCGAAATCGTCGGCCGAATCGTCGAAGCTGACGTTGTTGTCCGCATTGATGGTTGCGGTTTCGCCTTGCCTGAACGCCTTTGTAGTGTACGTGCAGGTGACACACGACAGCAGGCCAACGTAGTTGTTCTTTACATAGTGCGTGGCGCCGCCTCCAAGCCGCATCCCGTGACCACTGGCGGTGTTCGCGGGGCTGGCGATATCGAAGAACGTGTTGTTGAAGACATAGCTCGCGCCCAGGTCGTGCTTTAGAGACATTCCATTGGCGGACGACCCGGAGTTCGTGTTGATGTTGCTGATGCCGTAGACAACCGTGTTGGCGATCTTGACGAGATCCTGGCTGTAGCCGCTGCGGGAGTAGATCCCCCTGACGTACCGCGCGGAGGCCGGCGTATTGTTCGAGTTGGTCAGGTCGTGTATGAGACATTGTTCTATTCGGATATCCGTGCTACCTGAGGCGGCCTGGATCCTGATCCCGTACAGATTCTCGATGGAGCCCGTGAGCATGGAACCATCAAAGTCGAGCCCCTCTAAACGGACATAGTTCGTGTCGATTTGGAAAAGGTCGTGCGATCCCGTGCCAGCTACGGTGGGTCGCCTGACATACCCAGTCCCGGCGATGCCCGTATGTCGCTGGCTGACCCCAACCTCGCTGGTGGAAACCGGGGTGTAGATGCGAATGTAGTTGTTTGCGCCGGTGACCCAATCACTACCGATGGAGACCTGAGAACTATTGGTGTCCGGCGCGTCCGCATACGCCGCGACCTGCATGACCGTGTTGGCGGAGACCAGGTCCTTGGAGGTGTCGAAGTTCTCCACCGCATCGTTGAGGGAGTCGTTCTCGTCCTGCGTTTCCCACTTGTACAGCGAGGTGTAGGCTCGGTAGACGTTCACAGCTGTGAGCGCCGGAGCAGCCTGAGGCGTGCCGCCGGTCGCGCTCTTCAGGGTGTAGACTGTGGTACTCGTTCGGCCGGAGATGAAGGCGGCGTACCATGTTGCTGCCACCTGGTATTGCAGTACGTCGCCGACACCTACGTTGTCGGGCATCGAGCCACTGAATGTTGCTGTCGTGCCCGTGATCTCTGCAGTTCGGGCGCCGACGTTGAGGTCGGTGGCGTCGGTGCCGACCGATCGGAAGAGCGTACCAGCCGCACAGTCCGATGGCGCGGTAGCTGCGAGCGCGGTGATCTCGGCGGGGCTCAGCGCGCGATCGTAGATCCGGACGTCGTCCACGCCGCCGGCCAGGCGACCGCCGCCGCTCCACGCCGCCCCGAGACTCAGGTCGTCGTCCGAGTCGAGGATCGACCCCGAGGTGCTTGGGGAGGTCGTGCCGACGTCGACCCCGTCGACGTAAAGACTGAGCGCCGTACCGGTCCGAACGCCCGTGACGTGGTACCACGTGCCAGTCGAGAGTGCGCTGCTGCCCCACTCGATGGCCTGCACTCCAGCGGTGTTGCGCCAGAGGAACTTGGGCTTGTCCGAGGCGGCCTCGACCTGGAGCTGGTACGAGAACCAGGGAGCGACACTGTGTCTCTTGTGGACGAACTGCGCGTCCTCTCCCATGACGCTGGGCAACGTGTCGAGCTTGACCCAGGCGGCCAACGTCATGTCGCCAGTGGGCACCAGCTCGGGGGCGTCCAGAACCTCCACAACGTCGTCCGTCCCGTCGAAGTTCAAGGCGTTTCCCCCGGTGACGCACATCCAGGTCGGATCGCTCGAGTCCACTCCCGCAGCGACTCCGAGCGTGCCGCTATTTGTGTTGCCCGAAGAGTCGGCCGCAGTCTGGCCGCTGCCCTCGTCGAAGGTCCAGTGGCCTACCGGGACCGTCGCACAGCCCGAGGGGACCGTTGCCGCGAGCGCGCTGATCTCCGCTGCGCTCAGAACGCGATCGTAGAGGCGGACCTGGTCGATGAGACCGTCCCATCCCCCGGTCACGTCGGCCTTCCCGCCCTTGCCGACAAACAGAGTGGTTGCGTTGTTTAGGCTACCCACGCGCCCCGGCTCGTTGTATCCGGGGGTGTCGAGACCGCCGTCCAGGTACAGCGCAAACTGGTTGCCGCTGCTCCAGGTGACGGCGACGTGCTGCCAGTTCGTGGTCTGGATGTTGGCCGAGCTCTCCAGCAGCTGGTTGACGCCGTCGACGCTGAGCCCGACCTTGATCACGTTCGTGAAACCGCTCTGAGACCCGGCTGCGTCATAGCGGATGCCGAGGACACCGTCACTGCCGTCGGGGACTATCGTGTGAAGGAAGCCGCGGTCCGTCCCGGTTACGTCCGACTTGATCCATGCGGAGGCCGTGAATGCGGTGAGACCGTTTGTGTAGAGCTCTCCGTCGGGGTCCTCGATGTAGTCGTCCACGCCGTCGAAGGAGAGGGCATTCCCACCAACGGCACACGTCATCCAGGCGGGGTCGCTTGTGTCCCCCGAACCAGTGCTACCGAGTGTCGCGTCCCGCGAGTTGCCCGAAGAGTCCGCTGCCGTCTGACCGCTTCCTTCATCGAACTCCCACTGCACCGCTGGACCACTGGGCGGTCCAGAGTCATCATTCGCCAAGAGGGCAGTGGCCTGGCTGGATATGTCGGATGCGCTGAGCGCTCCGTCGTAGACCGCAGCGTAGGTGATGTCGCCGTCCACGGACCTGCCGCCGAGCTCTCGGTTGCCGATCGCGAAGTACTTGAGATTGGGAACGCTTATCGTCTCGTTCAGCGGCGGGTCGGTCCCCCCGGTCTTTGACTGTAAGACGCCATCCTGGTAGAGCTTGACCCGATCGGCCGCGGTCGCTTGGGTGGAGTCATACACCAGGTGGAACACCTTTCGAGTTCCGTCCCATGGGGCACCCCACTGACCTCTGAGCGTCCCATCCCCGAACAGGTTGAAGAAGATGTTGGTGGGATTAGTGCTGAGAGTGAAGTAGCCCGACTCCGAGGAATCTCCGATATGGATGAGGCGCGAGGTGTTGGAGTTGACTGCATCTATACGGACGACGACTTCTAGGCTCGCCTTCGTAGAACCATCGAGGGTCGTCTGGATCTTCGTGCCGTCGACCAGAACTGACGCGCGGCCGTTGTTGCTCACGGTATCGGACGTCCAGCCGCGCCCTGTCGAGGGCGCGATATAGCTCGGGCGGGTGGTGTCGTACGTGATTGGGAGATTCAGCTGGCCGGGCTGATCGTCGACCAGCTGCGTCGGACTCTGGCCGCTCGCAGCCTCCTCCATCCAGTAGCGGGCGATGAGAGTCGGCTCGCAGGCGCCGCTGCCGCCGGTGTAGGACACCTGGATGTCGACATTGTCGACGAAGGCGTGGTTTCCCCCACCCCCTGCAGTCTTGGTATACAAGAGAGAGACGCCGAAGTTGGCGTCGTTGACGATCGCATCCGTGAGAGAGGCTCCCCAGCTGTCCGCGGGGCCACCCAAGGTGTGCGTGACGTCGGTCGTCCCACCGATCGTAGACGTTGTCTTTGAAGTACCCACCAGGAGCCCGGCGCTATCGATCAGCTGCAGAGTGAGGAATCCCGTATCGGTGGCCTTCGTGGTATGCCACTCGGTCCTGACCTCCACACCCTGGATCGTGGCGCCGGGCGAGATGCAGAAGTCGTAGGTGCGGTAGTCGTGCTGCGTCGTGTCTTTGAGCTCACCGTAGGTGTCGTCTGACGTGTAGGCGTTCGCCGGGGTGATCGCGGCAAGCCCCGCCCTGGCTGCATCCGCAGTGGGATCTTTGAAGGTCGCGCAGCCGGCATCGATGGTCCCACCATTGTTCACGAGGGACCCGTAGGTCAGCGTCCCGCCACACTGGTAGATGATGGTTCCGGCCTCTAGAGTGAGCACGTCGGGGATGGTCAGGTCGAAGCCCGCCATGTCCAGGGTCCCCGTGGTGAGCGCCAGGTCCTGCCCCGTGCCGTTTAGCAATAGGTCCGCACCCAGGGAGGCATATCCTGTGCTGATGGTGAACAGGCCATCGGGAACATCGCCTGCACCTATGTCAATCAGCTGGCCCTTGGTACCGTCGAGGGTGATGAGGCCTGTGCTATTTCCCACCCCCGTTTGCGTGCTCGTCAGGTTCCCCGCGACAGTAATCGTCCCGGATTTGACGTTACGGACCGTGGTAATCGTGAGGTCGCCGTCAACATCCATCGTGCCCGTAACCGTGAGATCTTGGCCTGTCGACGAATCGAGGATCACATTGTTAAACTTCATAGAACCGGAATTAACCCCGGTAGCTGTCGCAAAGACCACCGTGCTGGTGCCGGCATCTACGGTTCCGGCTGTATAGGTCCAGCCCGAACCGAGGTAGCCGTCGATCTCGATCGTGTCCTGGATGGTAAGGGTGCCTCCCCCGCTCTTGTTGATATTGAGGCCGGGTAGTGCCCCCGTGCCGCCACTAGCGCCAAGGACCTGGGCCCCGGTGCCGTCAAGAGTAATGGTGCCTGTGCCCCCGACACTTATATCTGTGGTCGTCACATTGCCAGCCACCGCAATCGTCCCAGTTTCTATATCGCGGACCTGGCTTACTGTGAGGTTGCCGTTGACATCCATGGTGCCCGTAACAGTGAAATCCGTGTTTGTCGCCATCGAGATATCAACATCGTTGAACACCGACGTACCTGAATCGATGGTGATCCCTGTATACGAGAAAACGACCGTGCTGGTGCCGGCCGTAAATGTCCCGGCCGTATAAGTCCAATCGCATTCATGTGTCCACGTCGTAGACCCCAGATCAATGGTCCCGCCATTCTGCGTGAACGCACAAGCACCAGCGTTGTCTATGAGCAGATCCGCGGCCATGGTGATCGTACCGGTGTATCCGGCTTCGATCGTCAGGTCCACGATCGTATCCGCCACGTCAAATGTCGCATTGTTGGTGCTCAAGCCGTTGAAGACGACAAGATCCGTATCAAGAGGCACCGCATCGCCGGTCCAGTTCAATCCGTTGGACCAGTTCGTGTCAGCGCCGGCCCCGCCGTCCCAGCAAACCGCGCCGGCGGGACAGGGCGGGCCATTGGGGAGCAAGTGATTGTGGGCCACGCCGTACATGATGGCCGTACCTACGTCGGCGCGTTCGGTCCAGGTACTTCCGGGTGTGGCGGCCGTGTGGATTTTGCCGGCATCGGAAGTCATCACCCACAGGCCTGAATTGTCATGGGCTACTGCGCGGAAGTCTTCACTCCCAAGATCTTGGCTACTCCAACTCCCAACCGATCCGTAGAAAACCTTGGCGGATTCACCTACGCGGACCCACGTCCCGCTTTGGTCGACAGCGATACCAAAGGTGTGAAAGGATCCACCATCTTCATAGGTCCAGCCTGTACCATTTGATGAATGCCAGATGTCATTGCTATTGCCAGTGGTTATCCATAAACCAGCCCCTGTGTCATAAGCGATGGAACCCATGACATTGCTGCTATTATCCAAGTGTTGTGTCCAGCTGTCGCCGTCGTTGGTAGAGCCCCAGATGTCTTGATTCCCTCCATATACTGACCAACGGCCGCTTCCGTCATAAGCAAGGGCCCTAATCGCGTCCGCCGAGGAGTAGACGCTGCTCCAGTTAGCACCATTGTCCGTTGATCTGTAGATGTTGGAGGCCCCGGCGGCCATCCATCTGCCGTTGCCGTAAGCCACACCTTCCAGTTGGGTGCTGCCGACGTCGAAGAGTTGGGACCAAACATCGCCATCGGCGGAGCCGTAAATCAGTCCGGAAGCGCCTACGGCAATCCATCGATCCGTGCCGTTATAGGCCACTGCTCGCAGATTCGTCGTGCTGATCGCCGCGGTGTCGGAAGCAGGGCCCCAGGTAACGCCGTCTACAGACTTGTACACCGTGCCGCTGTCTCCGACCGCGACCCAGGATTGAGGTCCGGTGGTTGCTGTCGTGGCGCTCGCTACGTTGGAGATCGCGCTTTCGTTCGGTTTTTCATCCGACGCCTTGATGGCGAAGTAGTAGGTGGTGGCTTCGCTCAGCCCCGTGACCGTGAACGACTCGCCGCTGCCCGCGATCTGTGGCGAGGGCTCGCCGGTCGCCTGCGTGGCTGTGGCCCAGTTGCCCGCGGTGATCGTGCTCGTGGAGTAGCGGACGTCGTAGGTCGTCGCGGTGCCGGTGGATCCGTCGTCCCCGGGCGCGGTCCAGGTCAGCTGGACGCTCGATGTCGTCACCGTTCCGGTGGCAAGGTCGGCGACGGCGTCTGGTGGCGTCGAATCTGGTGGTGCCGGCTTTACCGCTACGCCAATGGACGCCCACTTTCCCGACCATGAGTCGTTGGTCCAGTTGAGAGTAGTGCTGGATGCCTCACCGTCTTTGTGCTCTCCCGCGCTGACATCGTCTACCGCCGTGAGATCCCAGTCCTCTATATCGGACCCTTCGATCCATCTCGTACCATCGTATCCTTCAACGAAGGCGGCGCCTAAAACAAGATCACCCGTGCCTGACGAGACCGTGACACTGGCGTTACCGCTACTGGCTCCATCGCCGACCGCAGTGCCAAATGGGGTGGTTTGGTCAACACCGGTGAGCGGCCAGGCTCCTGCTATCAGACCTTCATCGCCCTGTGTTGCTGACGTGAGGGTAACTCTGACGGTAAATGTTCCAGCAGGAGGATTCGCTACCCCCCAAATGTGACAGTAACCGTCGTCCGAATAAATTCCGGCAGCATTGTCTAACCAAGTAAGAGAGGTCTGGCTTCCTCCACCAGGGTCAATAACGACAGTTGAAGGGGCTTGGGCGTCGTTGTTATTGTGACACACTCCAACTACTAGGGCACGGTCAGCGCCGCTGATGATGACACTCGTAATGTTGACAACACTGGTACCGTCGCCAAAGGCTGATCTAACCGTGCCGAGACCGATCTGGGCCTGCGCATCCGGGGCGAGCGCGCACAGCAGTGCGATCAGGAGCGCTGCGAAGAGGCGCGCTCCCGCGATCGGGACGGACCGGTGGTGGGGGGACAGAGCGGTCACCCTGTTGCCAATGAGACCCTCATGGGGGTGACATCGTCAGAGCGCTGGCGGAACTTGAACCTTCCTTCTGCTGTTGCGCGCGAGTTGCACACTTGGGATAGGTGGCAAAATGGGCGCGCAGTTCGGGTCCAGCGCGGCGCGACCAGTGCGCAGGGTAGGGGCAGCTCGCCCGGCAAGAAGGCGGCGTGAGGCCGCCTGAGGTCTTATAGTGTCCGGTGTGCCCGGGTGGTGGAACTGGCAGACACAGAGGACTCGAGGAAGGGTCTCCCGCGCGGCAACGCGCGGGTAAGAAACCGGGTGAATTCAGGGAAGCCTAAAGTCGGGCGGTCCGGCCACGGTAATCCTGAGCCAAGCCGCGGAGGGCAGAGGTTCCGCGGAAGGTGCAGAGACTAGCGGGGTGAGCCCCAACGATAATCCCCGCCTATGAGCGCCCGGCACCCCTCGTGGGTGAAGAGATAGTCCGTGCCGACGGGAAACCGCCGGGGAAGCGTAAAATCCTTCGGGGCGAAAGCCTCATGCGGGTTCGAATCCCGCCCCGGGCACCAAAACAACCAATAAAATCCGCTACTTATAGAGGCGTTTTTCGATCGTCGGCGAACCTCGGGAGCATCCAAGTGACGCGACACCAGCTCCCCGTAGTTCAGTTGCGGTTGAGTGTTTGGTCCCCTCGTACATCTTGATCTCAGGGAGCCCAGCAGCACTTCGACAGAGAGCCACGTGAGCCAGTCCTTTAGAACGCCGTAGGGGCAGTGTCCGAGAAGCGCTGTCCTAACGCCCCGCAGTCCACCCCTCCAGCACGCCCTGGTGGAGCCGTTGCCGCACCCGTCGGGCTCTTCCCAGTGGCACCGTCGTGTCTCCCTGGCCCTTGGCGGCCATTCCGGCGCCTCGGCGGTCGAACGTTCTGCGGCGGCCCTCGGAGCACTTGCTTGACACTACTTGGTTTTCTGGTGAACCGTTCAGCCAGGAGGTGTCGCATGAAGCTACTTGTCGCCGTGCTTCTCACGCTCGTGACCGCGAACGTGGCGATGGCGCAACAGGGACGGGCAACGAACACGGAGCCGCTCTCCTTCGGGTTCGATCAGATCATCGTCGATCTCAACAAGGTCGAATGGGGTCCGCTCGAGATCGATGGCTTTGCGCCGGGCGCAGAAATCTCGGTGCTGCGGGGCACGCTCGAGGGGGGACCGGTGGAGGTTACGATCCGCGTCCCTGCGAACTACACGATCCCCAACCACAGCCACACCAGCGCAGAGACCTACTACTGGATTCGAGGCGACTTCACGTACGTGGCGGGGGACGGTTCAGCGGTCGATCTCAGTGGCCAGACGTTGATCAGCCTGCCGGGCAGTTCGCCCCACGCGATCATCTGTAAGGATGAGCCCTGCCAGTTCTACGTGCGCTACTCCAGCTCGTTTGACATCCAGATCCACTCTATGCCGGAGCTGAAGAGGATCAGCCTTGAATAAGTAGCCCCGGTATGACGTGCTTGCCGTCGTGAACGGCGAGTCTCCCGGGCTCCGGCCGCAGGCTGGCAGGCGATTTTTAGGGGGGTGGCCAACAGCGTTGCTAATACCAGGTCTCTCTGCAAACCTGACGCTCGGGAGTCCGGGTCAGGAGAATCATATGGTTCCAGCAAGTTTTTTTCGCATTGTTGATGGCCTTCGGCGTAGGCATTCTGACCGGTGTGTTGCCGGCTACGATTCCCAACTGGATGGGGTGGTCGCTGGCCAGCATCAGCGGTGGGCTATTGCTCCACGAGCTAGCGGGACGACCGGTGCCATTCTTGCGCCTCTCGTTTCTGCGCATGGCGCTCGGCGTGAAGACGTTGATGACTGAGGGGCAAGTAGGCGATGGCCGGGAAAGCGACGTCGTCGAATTTGTGGAAAAGACAGCGCCCGTGGGCGACGTCGACGCGGCGATCAACGCGATCGACACATTCGCCTACAAACAGAAGTTTCTCATCAATGTTGGCGACAAAAAAAGGCCTGTTGCTGGATGCCGTGGTTGACCGAGTGAAACCCAAACGTGCCATCGAAGTCGGGGCGTACATCGGCTACAGCGCACTCCGCATCGCAAGACGACTCCCAGAGGGTGGCACTTGTTCTCGGTTGAGTTTAGCGCCGACAATGCGGCGCTAGCCCGACGTGTGCTGGAGCACGCTGGCTTGAGCGATAGGGTGACGGTGGTAACTGGAACACTGGGCGACGGCGGCCGGACGCTCACGGCACTAAAGAATGAGATCAGTGACGGCACGGTTGACTTCGTCTTCCTGGATCATGACAAAGACGTCTACGTGCCAGACTTGAAGCACCTTCTCGATGCCGGCCTGTTGCACGTTGGCAGTGTGGTCGTCGCAGACAATGTTGGCTTTCCCGGTGCGCCCGAATATCGGGCGTACATGAACGAGCACGAAAGCGATATGTGGAAAACCGTCGAACACAAAACCCAGATGGAATACCAATCTGTGATTCCTGACGTTGTGCTCGAATCGACGTTACTTCGCCCGTGAGGGAGTGAGCGGAGCCAGCGGTTCTAGCGAGTGGCGGCGTAGTAGATCACGTAGAGCCAGGAGAGCACACCGTGAACGATCGCCCAGAGAATCGAGGAGTTGTTGGACCAGGAGATAACAATCGCCAGCGCGGCACCGAATCCGATCCCGGACCTCGCGACTTCGGCTCTGACTGCCATGAGCGCCTCCTTCGGCTGATCCACGTAGTATGCTGGGTGCGCCTGCGAGTGCAAAGGCGAGGGAGAAGAAGTCCCACGTCAGTCAGCACGGGCAGTTCTACTCCTCATCCTCGACATTCCCTCACCACGGCCCGCAACAGCGTCCGCGTAGCTGGGCCAGGTCTTTCGTGACCTCTTCCTTTCTCATTCATCCCAGAGGGGAGCTCAGACCTAGCGTCACACGATGACGCCGAGTGGCTTCCTGAGGATGAAGGCGAAGACGATGGAGAGGAGGAAGTAGACGATCATCCAGTGGAGATCCCAGCCGAAGGCGCTGACGTAGGCATCTGGGTAGATGACCTCGATCGACTCGAGGGGAGAGTCGCGTGGAAGGGGCCGCTCGGCAGGGTGAACGAGCTCCGCCAGGAAGCCGCTGACGCGAATGGGCGAACGTCGGACGATGGCGTCATTAACCTGGACGGTCTTGGTGATCCCCTGCTGGCCGGCGAAGAAGTGGATCTCGTAGCTCCCGGCCTCCTCCGCCACGAGATTCCACGCCAACTCCCGAAGCGAGGGAATCCATACAGGCGGACTTTCCACGCGCAGGCCGGGAGGCGCCACCACTCGGAGTGGCGGCTTCGCCTCCGGGGCCTGTCCTTCCCGGTAGGTCACCTTGAGGAGCACTCTGCTTCCCACGTCGAGTCCACGGTAGCCGTAGTGAGACTGGAGCTGAGCCATGACCAGCACCAAAGGTGGGAGTGTCCAGAGCATGGGTACGGCCGAGTGACGGAGGTAGGTCAGGTTATTGCGCAGGATCTCTCGCTGGGCGCGCAGGATGGCGCGGAAATCTTCATTGAAGAGGCGAATCTCGAACAGAGCCCCCTGTATGCGTCGCTTCACCGCCTCGAGGCCCCGTTGGTCCGAGGTCTTCTTGAAAACCAGAAGCAGCACCACGGCAGTGAGCAGAGACAGGGCGCTGAGCCCTACGATCGCAGGAAGCTCCCGAAACGGATAGAGCAGGCCGTCGAAGATTGAACGGAGCAGAGTGTTGACGAGATGCATGGGCCGTTCGGATCGCTACGAGATGTACCCCAGACCCCGGAGTCGCTTCTGGATCTCCGCTTCGGACCCGGCGTCTTCGAGCTTGGCGAGCTCCTTCTCGAGGGCGTGGATGATGAACTCCTCGGGCGAGGAGTAGCCGGCGATGTCCGCGTACTTCTTCACCCTTGCGATAAGGCTCTTGTCCAGCTTGATCTTCGTGGCTTCAAACATCCTGCCTCCGGCGCTCTGAGTGTTACTCGGTCGCCTTCGCGACTCGCTCGGGCACGGGTTCCTCGATCCCGAACTCGGCCAGAATTGCCGCGGAGAGATCTTGCAGCCTGGGAGCTGGCTTCTTCAAGGGGCGGTTGGTCAGAAGAATCCCGGGCACCGTCTCGTGATCCATCGAGTGATCGCCACTCCAGTCGGACAGGTTGTCCGTGAGGACGTTAGTTCTGACCGCCCCCAGGGCAGAACTCCCCGATCCACGAGTCCCCTTGGCGTACCCAATGATCAGATCGGGGCCGATTTCGAGCTGACCCCGCTGCTCGTAGACCTCTTCGCGCTGGTAGACTTTGGTGATTGCCGGCGCACCGGTCACCGGGTCGATGACGGCGAGAAGCTTTTCGGATATCTCGTTCATCAGGGCTTCGCGTCGCCCGCGTGGCACGCTTCCGTATCTTTCTCTGCCCCTCAGGTTGATGTAGACCCCGTTGATCCCGACGTTGAAGGCGCGGGTCCCTGACCAGTTGACGTTTGCGAACATTCCCGGATCGTGCGCGAGATCGGGGTTCTTCACGGAGAGGTAACCGTTCTCCCTCAACCAGGCGTTCATGTGGAACGAGCGGCGCCAAGAGGTAAAGCCGTGATCGGACATCACTACGAGAGTCGTGTCCCCGCCCATGTAATCGAGGGTGTAGCCGACGATCGCATCGAGCTCTTCGTACAGACCCTCTATCAGACCAGCGTAGCGTCCGTGCTTTTCCGGATCGTGAAAAGGGTGTTCGGGATCGCGCACGTGCCACATCATGTGGCTCAGCTGGTCCAAGTTGCCAAAATAGTAAAAGAGGAATCCGCCCTCAAACCGATCCAGCACGTGTTTGTACTGTCGGGCGACCTCTCTCCCCGCAATCTCCGCCTGAGCGAGAAACTCGTCAGTTGTCAGGACACCTTCCTGTAGCGATCGGGTGTCCTCGGGCATGCCCTGCGTGTAGAAGCGTCCGGTGGCGGCGGCGAGTTCCGCCGCATAAGAGCCGGGGGTAGAGAGAGGGAGAGCCGGCTCCAGCGGATCGAAGTTGATCGGTGAGGCGTAGAGCTCGAAGTCGGGACGCACCGAGCGAAGATAGAAGCGGCACATCCCCCGCAGTGCCTGTGTGAAGACGAGATCGAAGTCCACTGGTACCCAATCGCTCCACTCGCCTTCTCGCAAGATAAGCTCTTCGCCTTCAACGACGATCTTGGCCAGTGGATCTACTGGATCGATGTAGACGGTGAACGGGGCGAAGATCTTCTCGGACTCGACCAGATACGGATTGTCCGGACCGTGAAGATTCGCTTCGACGATTCCATCAATGACCTGGACGCGATAGACATCCCCACCCCCGATGTCCTGACCGTCGAAGGCGAACGGTTTCGACGTGTAGAAAGAGAACGTGCCATAGGTGCCTACCAGGTCCGGTGTTCCCATGCCGCTCAGCTCGCGACTCGCGGTTCCGGAAGGGGGAAAGTTTGCCGGCATGCGGAGGATCGTCGTCTCGACGCCGTGATCCTCCAATACCTCCCAGAAGGAGCGGCCCCTCCGAAGAAGCTGGACCGAGCCACCGGCGAGGGGAAGCTGGTACTTGCCGATTCTGATGGAGGTTCCATCCTGCGTTCGACTGGTGGAAAGGTACGGGATCAAGGTGTCCGGATCTCGATGCACGAAGTCGAAGATGCCGTGACCCCCGGAGTCCATCCCGGTGATGAAGTTCGACCAGGCCACTGGGCTCTGGGGTGGGATCGAGGTCGTCAGAGCTGAAAAGCTTCCATGCTCCACCATGCGAGAAAAGTTCGGCATGCGGCCCTCTGTCATCAACTCCTTTGTGAGCTGGTAATCCATGCCGTCGAAGCCGAGCGTGATGACCCGCTTGCCGGCCGGTCCATCGGCGCCGCCACCATCGCAGGCGCCCACAACGAGGGCTGCGAGAGCCAGGAGTGCGAGAGAACCGCATCGACGCAGCATTATGCTACCCGCTCTGCTGGAACGCTTCTTGTCTGAACAGGGGCTTGCCGTCCATGTGCTTCGGGGGATCGAGACCGAAGAGGCGAAGCGCGCTGGGTGCGATGTCGATGAGGGCAGGAGTCTGCTCTTCCACGTGGTAGTTGCAGAAAAAGACGCCGGGAACGAGGCGCGGATCGATGCAGTGGTCGCCGCTCCAGGGTCTTGTGTTGTCCTCGAAGATCGATCCCGCGACCATCCCGCTGACGCAGTCCCATGAGATGCGATAGCCGGCGTTGTAGCCGATGAGGAGATCCGGCGCATTTTCGGAGTAGGGACCCCGGTAGACGCGCGCCGTATCGAAGACCTCATTGATGCCGATGGCGCCCCGCTCCTCGTCCACGAGCCCGCTCAGCTTCGAGATGATCTCGGTCTTGAGCTCCTCGGCTTCCTTACCTGGCTCGACGATGCCCTGCGCTTCGCGGCCTTTCAGGTTGAGGAACATGCCTGTGAGGCCCAATGAGTAGGCTCGCGTGCGGGACCAATCGACATCGGCGAGCCATTTGCCCAGTCCCGTAGCTCCGTCTTTGAGAGTGAGAAGGCCTTCCCTCTCGAGCCATCCGTTCAGGTTGACGCATCTCTCGAAGGAGCTAAAGCCGTGATCAGAGATCACGAGCAAGAGATCTTCGTCTTCGAGGCGCTCCAATACCATTCCCACGAGCTCGTCGTTGCGCTCATAGATCTCCTGGATGGCGTTCCGATGTTCAGCGTCCGCAGTGCCGTTGCCGCTGCTGGTGGGATGACTTTCCTCGAGCCAGTGCCAGAACATGTGCTGGATGCGATCGGTGGCATCGAAAACGCACACGACCGTTCCTCGGCGCAGGCGGTCCAGCGCGGCGAAGAACATGTCTCGGCGCTCGCGATCGATATCGTAGGTCTGCTGGAGGAACGTGGCCTCATCGGTGACACCCTCGTTCAATGCGTTCGTGTCCTCCGCGAGTCCCAGCGTGCTGAAGGTCCCGATCCTTTTCGCCAGATAGCTGGCGTAATAGGAAGGATGGGAGATCGGCATCGCGGGCTTGTCCGGGTCCAGATTGATCGGGCTGACGTACAGGGAGACGTGCTCGTCCATCTCGGTCACCATCATTCGGCAGATTCCCGAAACCTTGACGCCCGGCGCCGCTCGGAAACTGAGAGAGATCCAATCGCTCAGGCAACCAGGCTCCAGTTCCACGATGCTGCCATCGATGGTGATCCGGACGCGGCAGGCCTCGCGGTCGAGATCGATCGCCAGTGGGATCTCGAGGGGCGGATTCCCCTCCCGAAACGCGTTGTCGGGCCCGGTGATGGCCGCCGTCATATGGCTACCGTTCTTCTTGAGCGGAATGCGAATGCCTCCTCCCTCGAAGCGCTTCTCGGCGGGGCACGTCGTGTAGAGCAGAAACGTCCCCTGCGTTCCGAGCAGGTCGGGGACACACATGGCACTGAGCTGGGCTCCGTGAAAGCGGTCCGGTGGGAACGTGATGGGAACCCGCAGAATGGTGCTCCAGATGTCATGCTCGCCCAGGATGGTCCAGAACGGCTTCGACCTCCGGAGAAGGCGAAATTCCGGCTTGCGCAAGGGGATGCGATAGGGCCCGATCTTGAGCGACTTCTCGACGCTCCCGATGTGGGCGGAGGAAAGGAGCGGGACGTAGGTCCGCCGGTCCCGGTTGAGAAAATCGAAGATGTTGTGACGCCCCGGGTTGGTTCCAGTCGCAAAAGAGGACCACGCCACCGGTGAGAGGGACGGATAGGTCGTCCTCAGCTCCCGGTAGCAGCCCATCCTCTGAAGCTTCTCGAAGTTTGGGAGCCGGCCCTCTCGTATGAAACGTCTGGTGAGCTTGGGATCCTGACCGTCGAAGCCCACGACGATGAGCCGCTTGATCCAGGGCTCGGGCCGGGTTCTTCGCCTTGCCAAGCGCCAGAGCGCGCGGAAAGGCCAGATCAGCAGGGACAATGTGGCCAGGACGATGGTCGTGAAGAGCACGAGAAAGGAGGAGAGCAGGGCAAAGCCCGCCCCCGGCCCGATGTATGCCTCGGCTGTGCCGGGGAGGAACAGCAGTCCAGAGATCAGAAGCAGGAGTGCCCCGAGAAGCCCACCGGCGCCCCGACACGTCTCAGCGACAGCCACCGCGTCAATCCTAGGACATCGCGCAGCGCCTAGCTTATCCGCAGCGTGCTCCAGCCTGTTGGGTATGATCTACGCACCGAGCGCATGTCCTACCTGCGTAACGCCTACCGCCGCTTGCGTTCCGGCGCTCCCATCATCGTCGTCTCCGGGCTGCCTCGCTCAGGGACCTCGATGGCCATGCAGATGCTGGCTGCGGGCGGCGCCGCGATCGTCACCGATGGAGTACGAGAGGCTGGCGAGGACAATCCCAGGGGCTACTTCGAGGACGAGCGTGTGAAGGACCTCCACCGGGAGGGCGAGGACAAGTCCTGGCTCACCGAGACGCGAGGCCGGGCCATCAAGGTGATCTCGTTCCTGCTGAGGGATCTACCCGCGACGAACAACTACAAGGTCATCTTCATGCGCAGGGATCTCCCGGAGGTACTGGCATCTCAGCGCAAGCTGCTTGAAAGGCGAGGAGAGACGGATCAAACGAGCGACGAGAAGATGATCGAGATCTGGCAGGACCATCTCTGGAAGGCGAGCTATCTGCTCGAGCATGCAGCGCACTTCGATTTTATCGATCTGAGCTACCAGGGCGTGGTCGCGAATCCGCTCGAGCACGCGCGATCCGTGCGTGACTTCCTCGGGCGAGCGCTCGACGTCGCGCAGATGGCAGCTGCCGTAGACGGGAAGCTCTACCGAAACCGCAGCCGAGGAGGCTGATGGGCCAACCTTCCTCTTTTCTTTGCGACTGGGACGTCGCCAGTTGGCACCATCTGGCGGTCCGGGCGCGATCTCGCACCCACTCGGGAGGGTCAGCGTTGCTCGTGTTACTCAAGAGATTCTCCGAAGGGGTGTTTGTTTGCCCTGTTCTCTGCCCAACCCTCTGGATCAGTAGGGCGATCGAGTACCAGACACCCCCGGGTGGCGGCGCTCGTTCTTTGCCTGCTGGGTCCGCTTCTGATTTGTGGGTGCGACCGATCGACGGAGCCCGTCCCTCGGCTGGGGCCTGAAGATAAGGCGAGGCTCCTCGCCCTGGGGTACGTGAGCGAGGGGCGCGAGTCTTCCGAAGCACCCACGGGAGTCACGATCCACGAGTCGGGCCGAGCTCAACAGGGTCTCAACCTCATCGTCTCGGCCCACGCTCCCCAGGTCCTGCTGCTGGACATGGACGGCAGGCGGCTCCACAGCTGGCAGATCCGCTTCGAGGACGTGTTCCCCGAGCACGTCCTGGTGGCAGCGGGCCAGGCGCAGCCCTCAGGTTGGCGGCGAGCGCACCTGTTGAAAGACGGTGGCTTGCTGGCCATGTGGCAGGGCTTCGGATTGGTTCGGCTGGACAGGCGTTCGCGGGTTCTTTGGAAGGACCCGCGACCGTTTCACCACGACCTGGAGGTAGCTGGCGACGGCGCGATCCACGTCCTCTTGCGCCGGTTTTCCTCGGCCGCAGGCGGCAAGGTAGGGTACGTGCGCGACCAGGTGCTGGTGCTGGCGGCAGACGGGACGCAGCGCAGCGAGATCGACCTGGTGGCCGCCTTCGAGGCGGCGACAGACCCCTCCGTGTTCGGCGAGATGTCGCGGGAGGGCGACGTCCTACACACCAACACGGTCGAGCGGATGGGGAGCCAGTACCTCATTTCGGCGCTGAACCTCGACGCGGTCGCCGTCGTCGACCCGGTGGGGCCGCGCTTGGTGAGCATTTTTCGGGGCGAGTGGTCGGAGCAGCACCATCCGACCCTGCTGCCCTCGGGCAACATCGTGCTGCTCGACAACCGCGGTCGCGGTGGCAAATCCCAGCTCCTGGAGATCGAGCCTCGCGAGGGCCGGGTCGTGTGGCGGTGGCCAGAAGGACCCGATGACGGGTTCCAGACGCCCCGCTGCGGCTCGTTGCAGGTGCTGCAGGGCGGCAACCTCCTGGTCACCGAGTCGGAGGCTGCCCGTGCCTTCGAGTTGACCCGGAAAGGCGAGATTGTTTGGGAGTACCGCTCGCCTGAGCGAGCCGGGGCCGAACGAGACAGGGTGGCCCTGCTCTACGACGTCGTGCGGGTGCCGATGGAGCAACCGTGGCTCGAGGGGATCGGGGAGAACGTCAGTAGATTTCGCGGGAGTAGATGAGCATGTCGCTGCCCTTGAAGATTCCGAAGGTGGCGCGGGAAGCGGGGTCGTCGTCGTAGGCGCTGTCGCCGTCCCAGTCTCCGAGCAGCCACGAGAAGCTCGTCAGAGCGTACGAGAGGTCGTAGTAGCCGGTGTTGCCCGATCCGGTGGCGCTGAGCGCGAGCCCCGCATCGCCGGCCAGCAGCGGGTTGTTGGCCACGGTGGCCGTGCTGCTGAGGCCGCCGGGGTTCGGGGTCATGGTCAGGTTCGCCGCCGTGAACGTCGTGCAGCTGTCGCTCGTGTGGTCGATGAAGTTCGCTCCGTTGTAGTACTGGGTCTTGAGCGGCACCGGCAGCGGCAGGAGCTCCGAGCCGTGTGCGTTCACCAGGACTGCCCGTCCGAAGCGGAGCTCCTTGCCGTTGCTGAAGGCGATGCCCCAGCCAGCCGTGGCCGCCCCGAAGCCCACCGGGTTCGAGGGGAAGCCCACGAGATCCTGATCGAAGACGTTCAGGCCCAGGCTAATGTCGGCGTAGAAGGGCGCTTCCGGAGTGCTGCGCAGGAAGCTCAGCTGCGGGCCGTTGTTGAAGGCCAGCGAACCCACGCCGAGCACGGCCTGGGTGACCGTCGGGGCGTTGGGCGCGCCGCTACTGAGCGCGCCGGTCGCGACGTCGTAGTCGAGGGCGGTCAGGCTCCCCGCAGAGAGCTTGGCCCAGGTCCCGTTGTAGTTCTGGGTCGTTCCGCCCGCCGCATTCTTGGCCGTGACCGTGATCATGGGCGCGGTCAGGTAGTCGAAGCTGTCGCCCAGGTAGGAGTAGCCGCCGGCGCCACAGGCCGTCTGGAAGATGGGCGCGTTGAGCGAGGTCTCGAGGTAGTCCGGGATGAAGCGGCCCACGCTGGCAGACTCCTGGCCGGTCACGTCTCCGGCGCCCAGGTAGTCGGCGTCGCCGATGCTGGCCTGGAGCTTGATGGCCCCGACCTCGTCCCAGTAGAAGGCGTTCCCGCTGAAGGTGCCGGAGGGCGCAATCTGGGCGAAGGATCGGTTGTTCCCGATCGCGCCGTCGTTGTTCGTACCGTTCCGCCCGCCAGCCGGCGCGACCAGCGTGGACGCCGTGATCTTGATGCCCTCCGGAGCGATCTCGTTCCCGTAGTTCGGGGTCAGGTCGCCCTCCAGGTCCCGGACCTCCACGATCGCCTGGAACGGGGCTCCCGCAGCCGTCAGGATTCCTCCGCCCGGCGTATCCCCGGCAGGGTTGGCGGAGCCGTCGGGCCGCTTGACCGTGATGTCGAAGTCCGCGGGCTTGACCACGAACAAGTTGCTGACGCCCGTGATGCCGCCTGCGGGCTCGACCACCGTGTCGTCCTTCATGGTGATCTGGATCTGGCCGACGTCCTTGTACTTCACGATCACGTCGCCCTGGCCGGACGAGAAGTCGAGCGTCTGGCTCGTCGCGGCTGCCTCCGACTGCGCGATCACCGTACCGTCGACGGTGACCTTGACCGTGCCCGTGAGGGGGTTGGAGTAGGTAGACCAGAACTTGAGCGTCATGGAACCGTCGTAAGTCTCGATCACGCCGCACAGCGGGTGGTTCGCGGTCTGTCCGTAGGCCGCGAGGTGGATCGGGAAGTCCTTGCCCGCGGTCTGCGTCTGGATCGGATCGTTGATCGTGCCGGGCGGCGGGTTGGGCAGGCCGTTCTGGGTCACGGTGAAGTTGCTGGCCGAGAAGTAAATCAGGCCCTCCGTATCGTCGTCCCGGAAGGTCGGAATGGCGGGGTCGAACACGTCGATGTCGACCAGCGCCGGTCCCTCCTGGTAGTCCAGCGCGAACGTCGCGACTCCATTGTCGGTGTCCGCGAACGTGTACGTCGCGAGCCCGTCGTTCGCGGTCGGATCGCTGAACGTGCCGTTGTTGCCCCCGCCGTTGATCCAGGTCCCCTTGCCGTTTTGGGTGGATAGAACGACGGGCTTGATGTAGTCCGTGACGGTCGCACCCGCTCCGTCGACCACGGTCACGGTGATCGTCTCCGGCAGGCAGTGGATCCCGTTGCCGTCGTGCGTGATGACAAAGTGATCGCCGACGTCGCAGACCCCGCCTCCCGGCGTGAGAGTGATGAACGTGGAAGGCGAGGACTGGTTGTTGTACTCGGTCTGGATCCAGCCGGCAGACCGCGCCACGTTCGACATCCGGACCTCGTCGATGGCGCCGTTCATGAAGCGGGCGTCCCCGATGGCGCGCCGGCCGATGACGACGGGCTCCGTCGTGGCGTTGATGTTGCCGGTGCGGGCGTCCGTGGCCTCCTCGCTGGCGTTGAAGTAGAGCCTGGCCATGGCTCCGTCGTAGGTGGCCGTCAGGTAGGTCCAGGTGCCGTTGGTTGGCACCGTACTGGTCGTATCGAGACGCGAGTAGGGACCACTCGGCGTGAGGACTCGGAAGTTGCCAGTCTCGCCGGACTCGATCCCGAGGTGGATCTGGTAGCTGCTGGTCGACTTGAGCAGGATGCCGACATCAGCGGTCTGACCGTTCGAGCTCACCCAGCCGCTCAGGGTCATGCCGGTTCCGGTGAGGTTCACGCTCGAGCTGTGCGCGACCTGGACCCAGTCATCCGTGCCGTCGAAGTCGAGCGCGCCGGCCATCTTGCCGGTCACGAGATCTCCGCTGGTCATGTTGTTGGAGCTGCCGTGGTTGTCGTTGGAGGTGCTGTCGACCGACTGCGGCGCCGTGCCGGACGGGTCCTCGTTCAGGTGCCAGACCCCGGCGTAGCTGGAGTCCCACACTCCGGGCGGGTTCGACTGATCCGGCGAAGCGGGGTTCCCGTAGTTCAGGTAGATCACCTTATTCGCGCTGCTCGAGAGGAACGGGATCCGGACCCACGCTACGAGGGTCCCCGTCGCGCTGTCGTAGCTCTCGATCTCATGATCGAGCTTCGTCACGGTATCCGTGTCTGCGAACCAGATGTCCCAGCCATCCGATCGCGCATTGGCCTGCAGGTCGGCGTCCGTGATGGAGACCAAGAGCGGGTAGTTCGTGAGATTCTCGGTGACCTTGGTCGAGTCGATCGTGATCGTGGGTGCGTTGGTCACCGGTAAGGAGGCGCAGCTGCCAAGGACACACACGCCCCCGGGGGCGCAGGCCTGCGGCGGCGCACACGAGAAGCCGTCCGCAGCGGCCGTATCCTGGATGCAGGTCGAGGTCCCGACGTCGAACCAGTCGACCGTACAGACGTCCGCATCGTCGCAGTCCGGGGTGGCGCAGTTGTTCGACCCGAGCGGCTCCGCAACGGAGACCGTGTAGAAGGTGCCCGGGTTCGCGTAGTTGTTGTACTCGGTCGTCATCCAGTCCGCGGAACGGGCGATGTTCGAGAACCGCACCTCGTCGATTCTGCCGTCCCACAGATCCTTCACGGCGCTCGCGATCAGGTCGCCACTGGTTATGGTCGAAGCGCCGATCGCGATCGGCTCCAGGTTCGAGGTAATGTTCTGGGTGGTGCTGTTGCTCGTCTGGCCGCCGTTCCGGTAGAACTTCAGTCCGCCGCTGCCGAACGTGGTGGCCACCTGATACCAGCTGCCCGTGAAGATCGAGCCGCCGCTCGCCGTGTAGTTCGTGCTGCTGCTCTGGATGCGGACTTGCGGGAAGCCGCTTGCCAGCGCCTCGAGGTGCAGATGCCCACCGGCGCCTCTCCCGGTCGCGTCCTTCGACCAGAGCCCGCGATCGCCCGAGAACGAGTCCCCCTGGAACCAGAGCTCGACCGTGCCGTTGCTGAGCTCGTAGGCCGTGTTGTGAGGCACCTCGATGTACTCGTCGATCGCGTCGAAGTCGAGCCCGTAGCCGAACTGGGCATCGACGCGGTCGCCGCTCGTCCATGAGCTGCCGTAGGTCTGGCCGTCCAGGTTGTTGGACGTGGAGTCCTGGATGATGGCGCCGCCCATCTCGGGATTGAGGGCCGCCACCACGAGCAGCTGCGCGTTCAAGGTCCCCCCGTAGTTGGCGCTGGCGGTGTCAGTGCCTCCGCTAGTGGCGAAGTGCTCGGCGGCGGACATCCGCATGGTGCCGGCGGAGTTGTCCGTGCTCTCGATCCAGCTGTTGCCCCACGTATAGGAGCTGCTGTCCGCAGAGACTGCTCCGGCCACGGCCATCGAGCCCGTCGAGACGGTCACGCTCCTCGTGATGGGATCGGACGTGAGGGTCGCGTTGTTGTCGCTGTCGCCGATCGGGCTGCTCTGGTCAACGGTCCGGTAGGTGACCGCGGAGTGCCTCGAGTTGTCCGGCGAGTCGTTGCTGTAGGTGGGCGAGAACGTGCTCCCACTCGCGGCCTGGATGCCGGCCTCGTTCAGGTACCAGAGCTCCGCGCGGATGTAGGTTGGCAGGTCGTACTCGACGTGCAGGAGCGGGGCGTTGGCGGACGAGCCGTCGTACGATTCGGCGACTCTCTTGCCGGTGCCCGTGACGATCATGACGAGGGCATTTCCGCTCCCCCAGCCGGCCCGGTCGACGACCTCCTGGACGACAGAGGAGAGGTCGGGGGTCTGGAACGTTGCTCCCACGCTGCTCCAGGACGGGACGCTGTTCCATGCGACGCTGCCAGTCGTGGGACGGGACGTGATGTCGGACGACGTGCTCGAGAAGGTCGCGGGGTTGTCGGCCGCCTGAGCCCGGAAGGTCAGGTTCGTTGCGACCGTGTCGGTCTCGTCCACCGTGAACTCGATGTACGCATTCGTGACGTTCGCGCCCTGCGGAATGCCCAGATTGAGGAAGCGCATTCCGACCACCTGGTCGTCTGACTCCTGGATCAGCTCGAGGTCCGAGCTAGTCAGGGACTCCATCGTGCCAGTCTGGTGCTCCTCCGCGTCGTCCGTGCTCGCAGACACCCGGACGTCGAGCGTCGCTACCCCGCCTCCGGTGGGCTGGCTGATCTGGGTCTCGGTGATCTGCGTCATCGCCTGGCCGCCGTAGCTGACCGCCGTGACATCGGTTTCGACGCTGGCGTTCTCGTGACCGGTCGCGAAGAGCAGCAGGCGATCGTCTCCCGAGCCCGCAGTGTGGCTGGTGCCGGTCGTCCAGTCGTTCGACCGGGTCACGTAACCCAGCGCCGAGCTGCTCGGGTCCTGGTTCATGTGGTAGACGCTCTTGTAGTTGGCGTCCCAGACGGCGGTGGGGTTCTCCTGAGCCGCAGCAGCCGAGTTGCCGTAGTACATATAGATCTGCTTGTCCGCGCTGCTGGTCAGGCTCGGGATACGCACCCACGCGACCAGCATCCCGGTCGAGCTCGTGTAGCGCTCGAGCTCGTGGTCGAGCTTCGTGATCCCGTCGATCTCCGTGAAGAAGATGTCCCGGCCGTCAGAGCGAGCGTTGGCGGCCAGGTCCGCGTCCGCAAGCGACACCAGCATCGGGTAGTCCGTCTGGGCCGAGGGCACCTTTGTCTGGTCCACCGTGATCGTCTTGCGGAAGCCCCAGAGGACGTCCTTCCAGGTGCCGTGCCACTCCGCCACGCACGCGTCCGTCCCCTCGTCGCAGACGCCGCTCTGGCATGCCCCGTCCAGCGAGGTGCAGTCATAGGTCACGGAGCTTCGACAGAAGCCCGCCGAGCAGGTCTCGCCCACCGTACAGAAGAGGCCATCATCACAGGCGAGGCCGTCGACAGGTGCAGGGTCGTGGACGCAGGTGAAGGTCACCGTGTCGAAGGAGTCGACCGTGCAGGCGTTGCCGTCGTCGCAGCCGCAGACGCCGGAGAGCTGCGGCATGCAGCTATCCGTCGGCTCGTCGCAGACGCCGATCTGACAGGCGCCGTCGAGGAAGCTGCAGTCCGTCGTGGTACCGCATACGCCGGCGGCGCAGAGGTTGCCCGTCGTGCAGAACAACCCGTCCGAGCATGCCAGCCCGTTGGTCGCGGAAGAGTCGTAGATGCAGGTCGACGTTCCGGAGTCCCAGGTGTCGATCGTGCACGGATTGCCGTCGTCGCAGGTCCCGCACGCGGCCGAGGCGGTCTCTTCCGCGCCCAGGCTGAGGAAGGCTCCTGGCGCCGACTGGTTGTTGTACCCGGTCAGGATCCAATCGGCTGACCGAGCCGCGGAGGAAATCCGAGCCTCGTCGATGATGCCTTCGAAAGCAGGACCACCACTAGTATTCCTGGCTATATTCAGGACTCCCGCACTGCCGCCGTCCGGATCATTCGTGTAGTTGAACGTCTGTTGATACGCGCCATCTACGTAAAAGTCCACGGTATTTGCAGCGACATCTCTTCTCACCGTCACGCGATACCACTGACCGGTGTTGAGGATCTGACTCCAGTCGATCAGCTCGTTAGTACCAACTCCGTACTCATGGTAATACCTCAACTGATCAGCATCCGCAGCTTGCAAGCTGTATAGGACGTTCTCCGATCCATCAATGTCACCCGCTTCGGCTTGCGTGACCAAGCCTTCGTTCGTAGTCATCGCCTGACTGAAGCGGAACCAGGTCGAGACGGTAAGATTTCCCGCGATTTTGAGGGTCGCGGAGCTGCCGAAGTCGACGAAGTCATCCGACCCGTCGAAGTCGAGGCCGTAGCCGATTTGGCCCGTGACCTGATCGGAGGCATCCATTCCGTCATTGGTCGTTCCGTCGTTAGCATTCGAGGTCGAGTCCGCGATGAGGACCGTGCCCCCGCTAGACGCGGGGTTGAGCGTGGCGGCAACGATGACCTGACGCTTGATCGCAGACGAGTGGTCCGCGCTCGCGGTATCCGTACCGCCACCCGTCGCAGGATTGTCGGCCGTTGACATCGTCGAGCTGCCATTGATCTGGTCGGTGCCTTCGGTCCAGCCGTTGCCCCATGCGTACGTCCCGCTGTTTCCGCAGAAGGCGCCTGAGACGGCAATGGCTCCTGTCGTGATGTTGACGATCGCGTCGATGGGATCGACACTGGTCGTTGTGTCCACATCGGTGTCCGCGATTGGGGTGGTCTGGTCGATGTCCTGATAGGTCGCGGCGGCGTGATGGGGGAGGCTGGCGCGCCGTTGCCATAGGTCACCGAGAACGTGGTGCCGGTGGCGGCTTGAATGCCTATCTCGTTCAGGTACCAGAGCTCCACGCGTGCCAGGGTGGACGTTCCTGCCACGGACTGGTCGGTCGGCGTCAGTGATTGGCCGCCATAGCTCACCGCGGTGATGTCAGTATCATTCGAGCTTCCGTTCTCGTATCCGGTCACGAACAGGAGTAAACGGTCCGAGCCGGCGCCCACGGTGTGACTGGTTCCTGTCGTCCAGGAGCCGACACGAGACGCCGTGCCGCTAGAGCCGCTCGCCGGCGCCTCCTTCAGGTGGTGCACGCTGGCAAAGTTCGCGTCCCAGACGGCGTCCGAGTTCTGCTGGTTGGCCGCGGTGGCGTTGCCGTAGTACATGTAAAGCACCTTGTCGGTGCTGCCGGTCAGGTTCGGCACCTTCACCCAGGCGATGAGCTCACCCGTCGCCGGGTTGTAGCGCTCGATCTCGTGCGCGAGCTTCGTGGTTTCGTCGTCATCCGTGAAGACGATGTCAAAGCCGTCGGCACGAGCGGCGGCCGCGAGATCCGTATCGGTGACCGACACGAGGACCGGGAAGTCTGTCAGATCGGCGGTTACCTGCGTCGAGTCAACCGTGACGGTCTTGCGGAGCGTCCAGTTTGCGTCGTACCAGGTTCCCGTGCTCTGCGCGACGCAGGCGTCCGCTGCCTCGTCGCAGGTGCCGACCGCACATCCGCTGTCGAGCGAGGAGCAGTCCGTTGCCGCCCCGCACGCCCCGGCCGAGCAGGTGCTTCCGATCGTGCAGAACAGGCCATCGCTGCAGGCGAGTCCGTCCGCCGCTGCCGCATCATTGATGCAGGTCTGCGTCCCGGAGTCGTAGCTATCCACGGTGCAGGGATCGCTGTCGTTGCAGTCCTGGCAGGTAGCGAGGTAGCCCTGCTCCGCGGCGACACTATAGAAGGCGGAAGGCGAGCTCTGGTTGTTGTACTCCGTCTGGATCCACGCGGCGGAGCGAGTGATAGTGGAGATGCGGACTTCGTCTATTGAACCTTGCCAATAGTTGCCGCCATTATTTCTGCCAGTATAGAAATTCGCTGTGCTGCTTAGGTCGCCCGATCGAGCAGAAATATCGCGTCTGCCAACTTCTAGTCCATCTGTGTAACCTATAACGTCAGAACTTCTATCGTACACCCATACGACATGGTGCCATAGTCCATCATTGATTGGCGTCGTGCTCTCTGAAACATCAGGAATACTCGACTCCTGATTGGTAGTCGGGTCTTGGATGACATAATACATGTAGCCGGCGCTACCGGAAACCTGCATTTCTGTTCTGAAGCCGGTACTGCCCCAAGCTCCCTTTGCAGCGATAACTGGAAAGTATGCAGTGCTTGCGTAGGTTGTCTTAACCCAAGCAGCAACGGTGATATCTCCCGTTCCAACATCCAGAGTTCCGTTAGCGGGATCACCGGCATTCACTTCATCATCAGTTCCGTCGAAGTCGAGGGCGTTCCCGATCTGGCCGGTCACCGAGTCGATCGAGTCCATCGTGCCGTAGGTCGTGCCGTCGTGAGCGTTCGCAGTCGAGTCCGCGATCAGGACGTCGCCACCACCGCCGCCGCCGGAGCCGCTCGGGATCAGGACGATGCGTCCGGGGTTGCCGTTCGTGCCAGAAGCACCCCCCACAGCCGCGCTGCCCGCGTAGTCCGGGTCGGTGTCGTTGCCTGGGGTCGTGTCCGCACCCGCCGTCAGCGTGGTGTTCGTTCCGGTGACGAGGCCCGAGCCGCCGCCGCCGCCACCTCCGCCATTGTCGATGCCACCCTTCCCGCCGCCGCCCGCTCCGAAATGACCGCCACCGCCACCGCCGCCACCGCCGGTATCACCGCTAGCGTCGCCACCGTTCCCGCCCGTGTTCGCCGAACCGGCCGTACCTCCAGACGAACCTGCCGCGCCACCGGCGGACGCCGTCCCGGCTCCACCACCTGTGCTACCCGGCGAAGAGGTGCCGGCCACCCCGTTCGTGCCCCCACCCGCGCCTCCCGGACCAGAACCAGTCGCTGCCTGATCGCCGCCACCGCCTCCGCCGCCACCGCCGCCGGCCTGGACCAGGAAGGTGCTGCTGCGCAGGACCGCTGCGTAACCACCGCCGCCACCGCCCGCACCCGCATCGCCGGCGCCGTTTCCACCTGTTCCGCCACCCGCGATGGGGGTCGTGGTCCCACCGCCGATGCCGGGGGCCACGTTGCCGCCGCTGCCGCCAGCGCCACCCCCGCCGAGGGTGATGGTGAGGCTCTCACCGGGCGTCACAGAGATGTCGGCCTGCGCGAAGCCGCCGCCGCCGCCGGCAGCCCCGTGTCCTGAAGAGAAACCGCCGCCACCGCCTCCGCCGGCGCCCCAGGCCTTGACGGTGAGCGTGTCGCAACCTGCAGGGACGGCGTATGTTGTCGAGACGGCTGCGGAATACACGGTCGGCGGCGCGGTGCACGAGCCTCCGCCCCCGCTGCCGTCCGGGCTTTCCTTCATGTGGTAGACGCTGATGTAGCTGGCGTTCCAGACGCCTGTAGCGTTCTGCTGATCGCCGGCCGTCGCGTTGCCGTAGTACATGTAGATGTTCTTGTCCTGGCTGGCGCTGAGGCGGACGCGGACCCAGGCGACGAGCTCTCCCGTACCCCCGTCGTACTTCTCGATTTCGTGGTCGAGCTTTGTGCTTCCGTTACTGCCGGTGAAGGCGATGTCGAAGCCATCGGCGCGTGCGGAGGCGGCGAGGTCGGGATCGGTGATCGAGACCAGGACCGGGAAGTCGTCGAGGTCTCCCGTCACTTTCGTGGAATCGATGGTGATCGGCTTTCGGAACAGCCAGTTCGTGTCGAACCAGCTCTCCGTACCGACGAGACAGGCATCGGCAGCCTCGTCGCAGACACCGATCGCGCACTGGGTGTCCATGAACGAGCAGTCGATGGGCACACCGCAGGACCCGGCCGAGCAGACGTTCCCCGTGCTGCAGAACAACCCGTCGCTACAAGCCGCGCCATCAGCGGCCGCCGCGTCGTACAGGCAGCTCGCGCTGCCGGCGTCCCAGAAGTCGTAGGTACACGGGTTCCCGTCGTCGCAGGCCGGGTCGTCGGGCACGTAGTCGATGTGGAGGAGCGGCGCTTCCGCGGGATTCGCGTCGTACGAGCGCGCCGTTCTCCTGCCGGTGCCGCTGACGAGCACGACGAGGGCGTTGCCGCTGGTCCAGCCGGGTCGATCGATGAGCTCCTGAACGATGGGCACCAGGCTGGGGCTCTGATGAGTCTGGCCGACCGTATCCCAGGCAGGTACCGTCCATGGCACGCTGGCGCTGGTGGTGGGCCGGCTCGTGATGTCGCCGCTGCCACTCGCGAAGGTCCCGGGGTTGTCGGCGGCCTGGCCTTCGATGGTGAGATCCGCGCTGCCGGGGTTGGCGACGTCATTCGTGAACTCGAGGTAGGCGGCGGTAATGACCGCACCGGTCGGAACGGCGACGTTCTGGAAACGCAGCCCGACTCGCTGGGCTCCGGAGTCGTCGATCATCTGCAGAGCGAGGCTCGCGAGGTCCACGGCCCCGCTGTCGAGCAGCTCCTCCGCGTCGTCCGTTGCCGCGGCAACCCGGAAGCCTGTAATGACCGTGAGGGGGTCGATCTCGAAGCTTGGCAGCGCGACGATGTCGCTCGTGCCCGTGACGGCGGTGGCGGGTACGGTCAGCCGGATCGTCTCCATCGACGTGATGTCGTAGGTCGCCTCGGCCAGGAGCGTGATCGTGACCAGCGTGTCGCTCGTGCGGACCACCTCGTTGAAGGTCAGGTTGGCCTTCACTTCCGCATCCCAGCCCGTGGCCTCTGCCCCGTCGGAATCGATGGCGTTGATGAGGGCGGTGGTCTTCGCGTTGCTCGCGCCGATCGTGGCGTCCCAGACGTCGTCGAGGAGCGTGATGGTCAGCGTCCTGCCGCCCGCGACGATGGCGCTCTTGCTGACGGAGGGTACGAGAGTTCCGCCGAGTGTGGCGCTGGCGCCGTTGCCGTAGACGATGACGACCTTTCCGTCGGTGCCGTTCTTGAGCGCGCAGCTGGTGCTGTTGCCCGCTCCGCCCTGGCCGGCTCCGCCCGCTTCTGCCGCATTCCCGGGGCTCTGGCCCGAGCCGTTCTGGGTGGTCTGGCCCAGGCAGGCGCCGCCGCCCCCACCCCCGGAGCCGTTGGTGGACCCGTTGCCGCCCACCAGCGCGCAGCCCGGACCTCCGGCTCCGCCCCAGAACGTGCTCCAGGCAGTACCGCCGCCGCCGCCGCCGCCCGCGATGACGATCTCGGTCGAGCTCTGGTCGTCCGTAACCACGCTGGCGCCTCCGCCGCCGCCGCCATACAGCGTGTCGCCGGCGCCGCTACCGGCGCCCCACTTGCCGTCGCCGCCGTCGAGTGTGAGGTAGCCGTCGCCGCCAAGACCCCCACTGCCGGTGCCGCCGCCGTCGTTGCCGCGGCTGTCGATGACTCTGTCGCCGCCTGCATAGCCGCCCGCACCGCCCAGGTGGCTACCGCAGCTGTTCCCGCCCTCGGCGCCGCGACCGATCGCGATCGTGAAGGTCTCGCCCGTCGATACGCCGGTGACGAGATGCTCCACGTAGCCGCCGCCGCCGCCATCGCCGCCGGACCCGGTATCGATCGAGCCGCTACCACCACCTCCGCCCCAGGCCTTGATGGTGAGCTCGGTGACACCGGCGGGAACGGTAAAGACGCCGTCGCTCGGGAACTCCTCCTGACCGGATACGGACAGGACGATGTCGAAGGTCGGTGTGGCCACGAGCTGGCTGCCGCCGGTGACGGCCGTAGCGGGCACCGTCGCGGTGATGGTTTCACGAGCCGTGATGTCGTAGCCTGCGAAGGCGGGGAGTGTGATCGTCACCACCGTGGCGCTCGTGCGGACGACGTCGGTGACCGCCAATCCGGCCTTCACTACGGCGTTCCACCCGGTTGCCTCGGCCTGCGCCGAGTCCAGCCCGTCGATCAGGTTCTGCCGTTCGGCATCGAAGCTGGCACCCGCCGCTACCCATGTGTCGCCCGCCAGGGTGAGCACGATCGTCCTACCCCCGGACACAATGGTTGGCTCCGTCGCGGCGGGCGTGATCGTGCCCGTTGCCGTCGCCGTGGCGGGCGGCACATACGCGATGTCGAAGGTCGGGGTGGCCACGATCTGGCTGGCGGCGGTCACTGCGCTGGCAGGTACGGTCGCGGTGATCGTCTCGTTCGCCGTGGTGTCGTAGCTCGCGAAGGCGGGCAGCGTGATCGTCACCGCCGTGGAGCTGGTGCGGACGACGTCGGTGACCGCCAGGCCGACCTTCACCACGGCATCCCAGCCGGTAGCCTCGGCCTGCGCCGAGTCCAGTCCGTCGATGATGTTCTGCCGCTGGGCGTCGAAGGCTGCGCCGGCCGCCAGCCAGGTGTCATTGCTGAGCGTGATGACCAGCGTCTCGCCGCCCGAGACGATCTCCGCCTCGGTCGTCGAAGCGGAGATGGTGCCGCTGACGGCTGCCGCAGGCCCGGTCAGGGCCGCAACGTTGAAGGCGGGCGTTGCCACCATTGCGCTCCCGCCCGTAAGCGCGGTCGCGGGTAGGGTCGCCGTGACCGTCTCGTCCGCCGTGATGTCGTAGCTCGCGAAGGCGGGAAGCGTGATCGTCACCACCGTGTCGCTGGTCCGGACCACGTCGCTGACTGCTACTCCGGCCTTCACGACGGCGTCCCAGCCGCTGCCCTCCGCCTGCGCGGAGTCCAGACCATTGATGATGTTCTGCCGCTCCGCATTGAACGCGGCGCCGCTCGCTACCCAGGTGTCGTTCGTAAGCGTGATGACGACCGTCCGCCCGCCGGCCACGATATGGGACTCGGTCGCGGACGCGGTGATCGTGCCCGTGAGGGCGGCGCTGACGACCTGCACGTTGAAGGTCGGACTCGCGACGATCGCGGCTCCACCTGCGACCGCGATCGCCGGCACGGTCACGATGATCGTCTCCGCCGCGCTGATGTCGTAGCTTGCCTGCGCCGAGAGCGTGACCGTGACCACCGTGTCGCTGGTCCGGACCACGTCATTGAAGGTGAGGTTCGCCTTGACCTCGGCGTCCCAGCCTGTGGCCTCCACGCCATTCGAGTCGAGGCCGTTGATCAGCGCGGTCGTCGCAGCGTTGCTGGCCCCGATCGTCGCATCCCAGGTGTCGTCCACGAGCGTGATCACGAGCGTCCTGCCACCGGCCACGACATGGCTCTCGGTCGCGGACGCGGTGATCGTCCCGGTGACAACGGCAGTCACGGGAATCACGTCGAAGGTGGGGGTGGCCACGATCGGGTTCGTACCCGCGACGGCGTCTGCCGGCACCGTCACGGTGATCGTCTCGGCCGAGGTAATGTCGTAGCCTGGCAGCGGTGGGAGCGTGATCGTGACCACCGTGTCGCTGGTCCGGACCACTTCGTTGAACGTGAGGCTCGTCAGCACGGCGGCGTCCCAGCCCCCGGCCTCGACACCGTCCGAGTCGAGCCCGTTGATCAGCGCGGTCGTGGCTGCGTTGCTGGCGCCGATCGTCGCGTCCCAGGTGTCGTTCGTCAGTGTGATCAAGAGGGTCTTGCCACCAACGACGATGTGACTCTCCGTGGCCGACGCGAGGATCGTCCCGCCCACGGAGGCCGACGCCGCAGGAGGGGCGAGTTGCTCGTCCGCGCCGACGTCGGGCTGAACGCTGTCGCGCGCCTCGCCATCGATGTCGATGGTCACCGGTAGGTTCGGATCGGAATCCAGGTCCTCACCGTAGATTCCCCACAGCGCGTTGGAGTCTGCCAGCAGGTGGAGATCCTCGCTGCCCGCCGTCACGTTGACGAAGTAACTCGCGTAGCTGGCCTGGTTGATGACGTTGTTCGCACCGACAAAGTCGTCAGCCGAAGCGTCGAAGCTGACATTGTTGTCCGTGTTGATGGTGGAGCCTTCGCCCTGGCGAAACGCGGTTGGCGTATACGTACAGGTGGCGCAGGTCAGCTGGCCCACGTAGTTGTTCTTTACATAGTGGGTGACCGCTGCTCCTCCAAGCCGCATCCCGTGAGCAGTGCTCGTGTTCGCCGGGCTGGAGACGTCGAAGACAGTATTGTTGTAGAGGTAGCTAGTCCCCAGGTCTTGCCTGATCGATATTCCGTGGCTGGCCGAACTTGAATTGGTGTTGACGTTGGCGATGCCGTAGACGATCGTATTGGCGACCTTGACGAGATCCTGGCTGTAGCCACTGAGAGAGATGATGCCCCGAACGTACCGCGCGGAGGCGGGCGTCGTGTTCGAGTTGGTCAAGTCGTGGATGAGACAGTGCTCTACTCGAATATCGGTGCTACCCGAGGCGGCCGAGATCCTGATTCCATACACGTTCTCGGCCCCGGTAAGCGCAGAGCCATCAAGCTCCAGGCCCTCCAACCGGACATAGTTGGCGTCGATCCGGAGAACATCATAATTGCCTGGGCCGGCCACGGTGGGTCGCCTTACGTAACCCGCCCCGGCGACGCCTGTGTGGCGTTGACTGACTCCAACCTCGCTGGTGGAAACCGGGGTGTAGATGCGAATGTAGTTGTTCGCGCCGGTGACCCAGTCACTACCGATGGAGACCTCAGCACTATCGGTGTCCGGCGCGTCCGCATACGCCGCGACATGCATGACCGTGTTGGCGGAGACCAGGTCCTTGGACGTGTCGAAGTCCTCTACCGCATCGTTGAGAGTGTCGTTCTCGTCCTGCGTTTCCCAGTTGTACTGCGAGGTGTAGGCTCGGTAGACGTTCACAGCCGTGAGCGCCGGAGCGGCCTGAGGGGTGCCGCCGGTCGCACTCTTCACCGAGTACACGGTGTCACTCGTCCGGCCGGAGATGAACGCCGCGTACCATGTCGCCGCAATCTGGTACTGAAGTACATCGCCGACTCCGACCCTGTCCGGCATCGAGCCGCTGAACGTCGCGCTCGTACCGGTGATCTCGACTGTACGAGTGCTGGTATTGAGGTCTGTGGCATCGGTGCCGACCGAGCGGAAGCGTGTGGTGCTTGCGCAGGCTGTGGGGGGGGAGGCGGCCAGCGCAATGATCTCGCCCGCGCTCAGCGCACGATCATAGATCCTGACGTCATCGACGCCGCCGTCCAGGCGTCCACCCCCGCTGAACGCAGCACCGATGCTGAGGTCGTCATCCGAGTCGAGGATCGATCCCGTGGTCGTGGGTGAGAGGGTGCCGACGTCTGCGCCGTCGACATAGAGACGTAGGGCCGTACCCTCACGTACGCCCGCTATGTGGTACCACGTATCGGTGACAAGGGCGCTGCTACCCAGCTCCAGGGTGTCGACGCCGGCACTGTTTCGCCACAGGAACTTGGGCTTGTCCGAGGCGGCCTCGATGTGGAGCTGGAACGAGTACCAGGGCGCTACGCTGTGTCTCTTGTGGACGAACTGCGCGTCCTCTCCCATGACGCTGGGCAACGTGTCGAGCTTGACCCAGGCGGCCAACGTCATGTCGCCAGTGGGCACCAGCTCGGGGGCGTCCAGAACCTCCACGACGTCGTCCGTCCCGTCGAAGTTCAAGGCGTTTCCCCCGGTGACGCACATCCAGGTCGGATCGCTCGAGTCCACTCCCGCAGCGACTCCGAGCGTGCCGCTATTTGTGTTGCCCGAAGAGTCGGCCGCAGTCTGGCCGCTGCCCTCGTCGAAGGTCCAGTGGCCTACCGGGCCCGTCGCACAGCCCGAGGGGGCCGTTGCCGCGAGCGCGCTGATCTCCGCTGCGCTCAGGACGCGATCGTAGAGGCGGACCTGGTCGATGAGACCGTCCCATCCCCCGGTCACGTCGGCCTTCCCGCCCTTGCCGATAAACAGAGTGGTTGCGTTGTTTAGGCTACCCACGCGCCCCGGCTCGTTGTATCCGGGGGTGTCGAGACCGCCGTCCAGGTACAGCGCAAACTGGTTGCCGCTGCTCCAGGTGATGGCGACGTGCTGCCAGTTCGTGGTCTGGATGTTGGCCGAGCTCTCCAGCAGCTGGTTGACGCCGTCAACGCTGAGCCCGACCTTGATCACGTTCGTGAAACCGCTCTGAGACCCGGCTGCGTCATAGCGGATGCCGAGGACACCGTCACTGCCGTCGGGGACTATCGTGTGAAGGAAGCCGCGGTCCGTCCCGGTTACATCCGACTTGATCCATGCGGAGGCCGTGAACGCGGTGAGACCGTTTATGTAGAGCTCTCCGTCGGGGTCCTCGATGTAGTCGTCCACGCCGTCGAAGGAGAGGGCATTCCCACCAACGGCACACGTCATCCAGGCGGGGTCGCTTGCGTCCCCCGAACCGGTGCTTCCGAGCGTCGCGTCCCGCGAGTTGCCCGAAGAGTCCGCTGCCGTCTGACCGCTGCCCTCATCGAACTCCCACTGCACCGCTGAACCACCGGGCGGTCCAGAGTCATCATTCGCCAAGAGGGCAGTGGCCTGGCTGGATATGTCGGATGCGCTGAGCGCTCCGTCGTAGACCGCAGCGTAGGTGATGTCGCCGTCCACGGACCTGCCGCCGAGCTCGCGGTTGCCGATCACGAAATACTTGAGATTGGGAACGCTGATCGTCTCGTTCAGCGGCGGGTCGGTCCCGCCGGTCTTTGACTGTAAGACGCCGTCCTGGTAGAGCTTGACCCGATCGGCTGCGGTCGCTTGGGTGGAGTCATACACCAGGTGGAACACCTTTCGAGTTCCGTCCCATGGGGCACCCCACTGACCTCTGAGCGTCCCATCCCCGAACAGGTTGAAGAAGATGTTGGTGGGATTAGTGCTGAGAGTGAAGTAGCCCGACTCCGAGGAATCTCCGATATGGATGAGGCGCGAGGTGTTGGAGTTGACGGCATCTATACGGACGACGACCTCTAAGCTCGCCTTCGTAGAACCGTCGAGGGTCGTCTGGATCTTCGTGCTGTCGACCAGAACTGACGCGCGGCCGTTGTTGCTCACGGTATCGGACGTCCAGCCGCGCCCTGTCGAGGGCGCGATATAGCTCGGGCGAGTAGTGTCGTACGTGATTGGCAGATTCAGCGGGCTGGGCTGATCGTCGACCAGCTGCGTCGGGCCCTGGGCGCTCGCCGCCTCTTCCATCCAGTAGCGAGTGATGAGAGTAGCGCTAGAGGGTTGGGTCGAAGAAAACTGCAAGACATGAATGGCCGACTCGGCGAAGCGAGCCTCGGTCACCCCATCGGTGGACACATACTGGTTGTCCCAGGTTTTTGCCGAAGCGGTCGTGTACGGTTCGACCCATTGAAACGAGTTGTGCTGTCCCCCACCGGCACTACTACAGTCCTTCAGGATCGCAGTGACTGAATCTCCCTGAACTGTGGAGTCTTCGCGAAATCGCATGCCGTGCTGCGGTCCCGGCGCAGCAAACTGAGTATCACAGCCGGAAATCGTCCCCAACATGACAAATTCGCTCGACGCCGCCGGCGCTGCCTGCGTCACCGTTGAGTGGGTCGCCCAGGTGGATGACGTGATACCTGTAACCTCTGTCAGATCCTCATCGTGATAGTCAGCCTCAAAGGCATCCATTCGAAATGAGGCTGCCTTGCTCCACAGGATGCTGGAACCGGCGCTGGCACCGTCACAGGTAAGCGTAAGCGTCTGTTGACTGGCCGGAAGCGTTTCCTTCCGGGTGGATACGAATGACGACAGGAAGTACCGATCATTGTGCCAGGCATTCTCTGCATTGAAATCGGGAGCGACTCCCCTGAGGGGTACGTAATCCAGGCGTTGACTCCATCGCCGCCAGGCTTCTCCGTAACAGCAAATGAAACAATCGTCAGGTATCGCCGGCCGAGCTGGGAGTGAACTGGTGAGTCAGAACCGTTGTATCGGGAGTATCCGGGCAGTTTCCACTTGTTCCGGCGACTTCCGTCCACTGAAAATCGGCATCAGAGGGAATGAGAAAGGCTGTTATCGAACACTGTTCCACCGTTGTAGTAGACCCGTCAGCAAAGGGGTCTTGGGGCTTGAACGTCGATGTCTTGCTGCGCAGAGGTACCGGTGACCCGCTCCATCATGTAGAAGCCGGTCTCGGCATCGGCCGGGTTGCTTTGGACTCCTGCCTCGCCCTCCACTGTGCCTTCCACTCGCAAGCGTACGAAGCCGGTGCTCGTGTCGCCGATGCTGCTGCTTCTGACCTGTCCGGTCGCCACAACCAGCCAATTCTCTGAGGTCGAGCCTGGCGTAAAGGACAGCGAACAGTCGGATACCGCCGTCCAGGTGCTGCTCATGGTGGGAAAATCTGGCACCGGTGGCCTGTAGTAGTAGTTTTGCCCGGCTTCGACAGGGGGGGCCGCACAGTCCGATGGCGCGGTGCCTGCGAGCGCGGTGATCTCGGCCCCGCTCAAAGCGCGGTCGTAGATGCGAAGATCGTCGATGGCGCCGTCGAAGAACTGGTCTGTGAATTCTGTTCGCGCGCCGATTCTCTTCAGTCCAGTGGCTCCAGAGGTCCCGGCTGAAGCGGTGCCATCACTCACTCCATCCAGGTAGAAAGCCAGATTGGTGCCGGTGTCACCGTCTTTGATGACCGCAACGTGGTGCCAGGTATCGGCAGGCAAGAGGTTGCTAGTTGCTGGGTGACATACCTCACCATCCTCTCGGAGGCTCAACCCATTGGCATTGCAGTTGTTTACATCGAGTCGATAATGATCGGCATTTGCATTTCCAGATGCGTAGATCACTGCATCAGGGTTTCCGCCTTTCCACTTGACCCATGCGGCGACGGTGAATGTGGTAGTGAGATCCAGCGAGGCGGGACTTCCCAGGTCCACATAATCGCTCGTGCCGTTGAAATCCAAGGCGTAGCCGCCGCTGACGCACAGCCAGCTCGGATCATTGGCATCCACGCCGGTCGTGCTCCCGAGCTGACTGTCGTTGGCGAACCCCGAGGAGTCGGCTGCCGTCTGGCCGCTGCCCTCGTCGAAGTCCCAGTGTGCGATCGGCTCGCAGGTGCCGGTGCCGCCCGTGTAGAACACCTGGATGTCGACATTGTCGACGAAGGCCTTGTTCCCGCCACCGCCGGCAGTCTTGGTATACAGGAGAGAGACGCCAAAAGTTGCCGTCGTTGACAATCACATCCGTGAGAGAGGCTCCCCAGGTGTCCGCGGGGCCGCCCATCGTGTGCGTGACGTCGGTCGTCCCATCGATCGTGGGCGTTGTCTTTGAGGTGCCCACCAGGAGCCCGGCGCTATCGATCAGCTGCAGGGTGAGGAATCCCGTATCGGTGGCCTTCGTGGTGTGCCACTCGGTCCTGATCTCCACCCCCTGGATCGTGGCGCCGGGCGCGATGCAGAACCCGTAGGTGCGGTAGTCGTGCTGCGTCGTGTCTTTCAGCTCGCCGTAGGTGTCGTCTGCCGTATAGGCGTTTGCCGGGGCGATTGCGGCAGTGCCGGCTCTGGCCGCGTCCGCAGTCGGATCCTTGAAGCCCTGAGCCACGGGCCCGCCTGAGCCGCTCGGTATCAAAACAATGCGTCCGGGGTTGCCGTTCGCTCCGCCGGCAGCGCCGCCTAGACTGGCGGTGCCGCCATAGTCGGCGTCGCCGTTGTTTCCGGCTGCAGTCCCTGCCCCGGCGATCTCTTGTGTGCTCGTCCCCGTTACGAGGGATGATCCGCCGCCGCCGCCGCCGCCGCCAGATCGGTCGCTGCTTCTGCCGCCGCCGCCGCCGCCAAAGTGACCGGCGCCACCCGCCGCCGCCGCCGTCGCCATTGCTGCCGCCGCCGTTTGCACCATTACCACCGCTATCGGCAGATCCCGACGTTCCGCCCGTTCCGGCTGACCCACCCGAGGAGGACGTTCCGGGACCGCCTCCCGCGCCGGCACCGTTGCTTCCCACGATGCCGCTTGCACCGCCGCCTGCACCGCCCGCACCTCCCGCAGCGCCCGATTGCTCACCACCACCACCGCCGCCACCGCCCCCCGCAGCCTGAATGAGGAAGGTCGCGCCTCGCTTGACCGCGGCATAGCCGCCGCCACCACCTGCGCCGCCGCCCTTGGAATCGCCCTCGTTACCTCCAGTGCCGCCACCGGCTGCCGTAACGCCATTCCGCCTCCCCCATCGCCTGCAGCGGGACTGGTGCCACCGGGGCCGCCGCCACCGAGCACGATCGCGAGACCTTCCGAGGGGGTCACGGTGATGGTGCCTTCGGCATATCCACCACCGCCGCCGGCACCACCAGCAGTCACCTGGCCGCTGGTTCCGCCTCCGCCACCCGCGCCCCATGCCCTTGACCTGGAGGGTGTCGCACCCGGCCGGGACGGTATATGTGGTCGAAGTGGCGGTTGAATAGACCGTCTGCCCGGCTCCGCACGAACTACCGCCACTCTCGGTCTCCTCGCTGCCGATGCTCGCGAGGAATCCTCCAACTCCGGGACTGTTCTGGTTGTTGTACTCGGTCTGGATCCAGTCCGCGGAGCGGACGGTGTTCGAGATGTGAACCTCGTCGATGCTCCCATGCAGCGCAGAGGTCCCGTCGCCTGCAGCCCCGAAGACCACATTTTCGATGGCGTCAGAAATGGGGGTTCCCACGCCAGCCTGGGTCGCGCCGTACGCGGTTTCCAGACCATTGACATACAGGTGCACGCCCGAGACGTTCACCGACCCATCCCACGTTGCCACTACCTGCTGCCACGCGCCTATTACGATGACGCCAGTGGCCGACGCGACGTCTAGAGTGGTGGTCGTATGACCCTTCAAGAACTCGAGGGAATTGCTTTCTGGCGCCGTATTGTCGATTCCGAAGAGCCACCGACCAGAGCCGCTCCCGCTGTCTTTGCGGATAACGGTGGGAGCGTTCGACGCCCCATACGTATCCGGCTTGACCCACGCCGAGATCGTGAGCGGGCCTAAATCATCGAGGACGGCGTCTGAACCGGCATCCACCCGGTCGTCCACGCCATCAAGCTCGTCCGCCCCGTCAATCTGGCCCACCCCGTTCGTCCTGGATCCCACCGCCCCATTGAAATTCAAGGGCGTTCCATCGGTCGGTTCCCGTCGACTCGTCATGCCCAGCGACCCCATTCGCTGGACTCTCATCCAGGTGCCAGACGCCGACGTAGTTGGCGTCCCAGACGCCGGCGCGTTCTGCTGGTCGGTTGCGGAGGCGTAGCCGTAGTAGAGGTAGACGGTATTATTCGCAGAGCTGGTGAGCGTCGGCACTCGGACCCACGCCACGAGAGCTCCCGTACCACTCGAGTAGCTCTCGATCTCGTGATCGAGCTTGGTGGTCCCTGCCGAGTCAGTGAACACGATGTCGAAGCCGTCTGATCTCGCGCCGGCTGCGAGGTCGGTGTCCGTGATCGAGATCAAGACTGCGAAGTTCGTCTGATCCGACGGCACCTGAGCCGAGTCGATGGTGAGGGCCTTGCGGTACTGCCAGTTCGAGTCGTACCAGGCGGCCTGGGCGTCAGCGGCGAGGGCAGACAGCACCACGATCAGGAGCGCCGCGAGAACGCGCGATCCAGCCCTCGAGGCAGAGCCGTGCCGGGGGGTAGCACGGTCACGCTGTAGCCAACGGGACCTTCACGCAGAGGTCATCGTCAGCCGCCCGGCGGATCTTGAACCTTCCTTCCATTAGATGCGCACGAGTCGCGTCCTGGGGATACGACCCTACAAAGCCCGCAACTCGACCTCATTGACCCGCAGAGAGCTGGCGAGTCCGCGGCACTTGCCGCGCAGGTCGACGGTGCAAGTGGAGCGCTCAGAACAGGCAGGGGGGCTCGCGGAGCCTTATAGTCCCCCTGTGTGCCGGGTGTGGAACTGGCAGACACAGAGGACTCGAGGAAGGTCTCCGCGCGGCAACGCGCGGGTAAGAAACCGGGTGAATTCAGGGAAGCCTAAAGCCGGGCGGTCCCGCCATGGTAATCCTGAGCCAAGCCGCGGAGAGTACGCCACGTGCCATAACCCAGACTATGCGGAGACCTTCCACGCGTGCCGGGCCTTGCTTATTCTGCGAGGCCTTCTCGCGCTAACGATGCGGGCTGCTCGAGCCTTAGCCCAGGAAGAGCTCCTCGATCGAGGCTCGGTTGAGCCCGACCCTCTGGAGCAGCGCGTCGTAGCGGGGATCCTCCGCAGAGGCCTCCCGAACGAGTGGGACCGCAAAGGTGCCGCCGGGCGCAATTCGGCCCTCGATTACGCCGGTCAAGATACAAAGGGCAGAGTCCAGCTCGCCGATCTGCATCGCCGACTGGAAGAGCATCATCGGAGTAGCTTGCTCGTTCCTCTCCAGTCGCCGATGCATCTCCTTTGATGCCCGTCAACGTGACGGATTGGGGTATGAGCGAAGCTCCCGAGTTAGGCAGCTGCTCCGAGCCCTCGATCAACTCGTACTAGATCTTGTTGCGACCGCGTCCCAGCATCGTTCCTCCCGGCGAGTCAGGCCGGCCGCAGATGCTTGTTCAGGAACTCGACTTGCGCGCGCTCGAAGGCGTCCGCGCCGTCGCTCAAGTTGAGCAGGTGCCAGCCGCCCTCCATGGCGTAGAGCTCGGCGTTCGGGATCTCGCGGGCGGCAAGCTCGGCGTCGGCAAACGAAACGTCCGCGTCCGCGGTACCGTGCGCGACGAGGGCCGGGCACTCGACCCGCTCGAATGGCAGTCGCCCGATCGCAGCGAGCTGCACCAGGTCGTTGTCGAGCCCGTCCGCGCGCACGTCGTACGGGGTGAGCGACGAGGCGAGCTGTCGTGCGAGTGCGCGCGCTTCTGCGGCGCATCCGAGATCTCGGCCAGCTCCTTGACCAGGAGAGCAGTCTGCAAGAGGAGGCAAGAACACGGGAGTGGCATGGCGTTTGGGTATGCACGCTCCGGCGCGGGGCACGTGGCTGCAGCTGCTCCTGTTCGACCGCTTCCCGCGCTTTGCGCTGCGCCGCAAGCCGCGCCTATGTCGGAGGTGGGCAATGCACCTGCCTCCTGGAAAGCCCGAAGTGTCTCAGCGGGGAAGGGCGATCGGGCGTTGAAACGCACTTACCGCAGAGGGGGGCCCTCCGTCTCAGTTTGCTGGCAGCTGCAGCTTGACACCCATCTGCGCGGCCGCCTCAAGGGCCCCGGCGACGACGAAATAATCGACAAGCATGTCGTCTCGGAAGGTGAAGACGCTCGCAACCGTGAACTCCAGAGCGCGGTTCGTGGCGGGGATACCAAAGAGTGGTTTCGTCTGCGTTCCCTTTAGTCTCCAGATACCCACGGCCTGGTCGTCGGAAGCGATGATGTGCTGGATGTCGATGGTCACGTCGGGGAAGTTCTCTCGGAAGCCGCTTACGTGCGCGAGAAGGGCGGGCGGTCCCCGCTTATCAAGCTGGGAATGGTCGACGAAGTCGTCAGCCGTGAACTCGTCAATGACTGAGAAGTTACCCTTGGCCACGGCTTCCTCCAGGTACATGCGCATGACCTGGGCGGAACGTTCTTGGGTCATGTTATGAACTCCACTCTTGGCTTCATCTTTCGGTTTCCCGGATACTACTCCGATCGAACCCAACGACTAAACCGCCACGAGGTGTCACCGGTCATGCTGGGAAGCTGTACGGATTGTGTGAAACGAACTCCTAGAAATGGGGCTTCTTGAAGCGCCTGACTCTGCGGCAGCTCCGTTACGTGGGGGAGTGGGCCAGGAGGACGACACATGCACTGGCTGATGATCGCGCTTCTCGCCAGCACTACCTTCGCCGGGTGTGGACTAGTCCACGCGGGGCTGCCCGAAGAGTTGACGAACGACGTGACGGTCCAGGTCGACGACATCTCATTCGTGGCCGTGTGCACGCACGAGAGCAAGGCCTACTCCGCGGGGGCCACGCACTGCATGGCCGGTAGTCGCATGCGCTGCGACTCGGGTGGCGGCTGGATCGACGCCGGCGGCTGCTAGTGGGACGAGGGCTCAGACGCCGTCGACGTCGTGCTTGCCCTCGTTCGCCTCCGTGGAGTCTCCTGTCAAAGTTCTGCCACAGGAGGCCTGGGGTGCTTCCGGGAGGCGCGGAACGCCTTACCCTCGTCGGGCAGGAGTCCACCCCATGCAGGCGCACGCACGAAAGCCGCGCTACACGGTCGGCGAGGAGATCGCTCACGCCGTAACCCACGGCGTGGGACTCGTGTTCAGCATCGCCGGCCTGGTGACGCTTGTCGTGATGGCCAGCATGCGCGGCGACGCATGGCACATCGTCGGCTGCGCGGTTTTCGGCGCAACACTGGTGCTGCTCTACGCCGCGTCGACGCTATATCACGGCATCCGACACGCGCGCGCCAAGCGGTTCCTGCAGCGCCTCGATCACGCCGCGATCTTTCTGCTGATCGCGGGAACCTACACGCCGCTCGGGCTCGTGAGTTTGCGGGGCGGCTTGGGGTGGACGCTACTCGGTCTGGTCTGGAGCCTCGCCCTCCTGGGAATTACTCTCCAGGTGGTCGTGCCCGCCTGGGCGCGTTACCTCTCGGTGCCGCTTCCGCTGGCCATGGGCTGGCTGGCCGTGATCGCCCTCGAGCCCCTGGCTCGCTCCCTCCACCCGGACGGTCTCGCGCTCCTGGTCGCGGGCGGCGGCGCCTACACCGTCGGGGTCGTCTTCTATGCCTGGCGGCGTCTTCCCTTCAACCACGCCGTCTGGCACGCCTTCGTGATGGCCGGCAGCGCCTGTCATTTCGCTTGCATTATCGGCTACGTGCTCCCGCCCGCCGTCTGAAAGAGGGTCGCACCTGTGGAGATAGGGAGCTATCAAAAGGCCTGAGCACTAGAAGGGTCAGGGGGGAACCAGGCATGCACAGCATTCGCACCGTCGCGCTTACCCTGGCGTTGCTGACACCCAGCGTCGCGCTGGCCGAGTTCTACTATGCGGTCGTCGTAGGTGAGAAACGTTACGTCGGGCGCGAGGGGCGCGACTACCGGGCGACTCGAGCTGCCATGACCCAGTGCATCAACGAGTTCGACCCCCTGCTCTGCAAAGAAATCCGTCTTGAGCGAGTCGGAAGGGACTGGCAATCCGTCGTCGTGGGACAGAAGGGTTTCTACGCCAGCGATGGGGACAGGGCATATCGTGCGGAGCGTAGAGCGATGGCCGCGTGTCAAGCTGACACCACGGTGGGCTCTTGCCGCCAGCGGCCGAGCGACGGGGCGCTTGGAACGGGCGAGGACCCCCAACCTCGGGAGCCCATACTGCGCCTCGAGGACCTTCTTCGCAGGTAGGCGACCCGCCTGGCGGACATGAGTCGGCTGTGGCCGATCACGTCGGCCGAGAGGATCGCGACGAGCTTACTTTCCGACACCATTTACCTGCGTAGCCGCTCGTACGCCTGTTGGATCTCTACCGCCTTGCGATGAGCGACTTTTTGCAGCTCCTCACCCAGGTGAGCCACTTTGTCTGGATGGTATTCATGCATGCGAGCTTTGTAGGCTGCATGAATTTCTTCTCCGGATGCCGAAGCGTCGATACCCAGGATCTCACAGGGATCAGACGAGCTTTCGGGCGCCCCCGCTTGTGCACGACTTGAACGCTCTCGTTTATCGGGTCCGCTCTCCTCGGTTGCGCGAGCGGCATATTTCCGCACACGGTTGCGATAGAAGTAGATCAGTAGGGCGATGACCAACAGATCGTCGATCACACCGAGACCTCTCGGGAGGAAGTCGGGTATCAAGTCTCGGGGAAAGACGAGGTACAGGACCGCGATGATGATCAACCACTTCTTGAGCTTCCTGGGGTCCATGGTGGGATCTGAATGCCCCGCCTTCCCTATTGCAACCGTTCAGTCGGGGTGGGAGAAGCGGAAGGAGCTCCGGACCGTCTCTTCGGGAGTTTCCTCGAGCAAGGTCTCGAGAGTGGCGCGATCCACGATCGTAGTGCGCTGATAGGACATATCGGGCCGTTCGAGCTCTATGCGGTATAGCTCGAGCGGGCCGCGTAGGATCTGGCGCACATAGGCGCGCCCGCCCTCGTCGAGGTCTCGTTGGATCGAGCTCAGGATGCGACGGATGCGTCGCTCTCGCTTCTCGATCTCGTCCAGGTCAAGGTCGAATGCGCGAGCTCCGCGCAGCCGTCGGAAGCTTCCTGGAATGGACGAAGGAGGCATAACCTCATGCTATCCGAGGGCTTTCGGGGCGGCAACCGGACTCGGGTCGACCTCTGCGAGCCCCTTGAGCGTGCGTTCGTAGCGGGCGCGCGCCCTGTCTGCCCCGTCGAAGAGATGGACGCCGACGATCGCGACCGGACGGGCGCCGTGGGAGCCCTTGATGAAGTCGACGCGCGTCCAACGCACCCGACCACTGAACTCGACGGGCGGCTCGTCTTCGCTCAGTAGTAGCTTCACGAGCATGCCCTCGCCCACCCAAGGTGGGCGAGGGCAACGCAGGCACAGGCCGTGTCGCGACACATTTACCGTTTGTGCCTCTTCGTTCGCTGCGAAGAAGAGCGCACCCGTTACCGGATTGTGTATGGGGTCGATGCTCGTGGTGCGGGCCAGCATCTCGGTGGCGAAACGCTTCTCGGGCGTGGGCTGAACGGGAGTTGGGGTCGGAGTGGCGTCGACGGTGCGCGAGGGCCAGAGGGGAATCGACCGCCAGCTGTCCGAGTGCCCGGGGTGCAGCTCCGCAACCGGCTGGATCGACATGTCCATGGTGTCGGTGAGGTCGTTGTCCTTCATGCGTCCCTTCTCCGCGTCTTCTCCGGGTTTCGGTGATCGCGTGTGCCTGCTTGACTTTCGTTATTTATTCGTTATCAGACTGTTTTCCTCACCCAATGTGCGAAAGGTCGACACGGGGTCGCTGGAGCGCGGTGGCCTCGAGCGGGACCGGAGCGGCCGTCACTGGTTCCAGGTCGCGTGAAGGTCGGAGGTCCTCTTGCGCTGGCACCAGGCGAGGAACGCGGCGCGACGTGATCACGGTGCCCGGGTCAGCTTTGCCGATTGTGTCGAGATGATTACGGCAGAGGTGCTCTCGGCCTTGCACTCGACCTGGACGCCGTGCCGACTCCTCGCCACCCTTTAAAGTAAGGACTCGATAAACGTACGACTCGATGAACGTAAGGACCTATAGAGTAAGGGCGTGGCCACAATCGAGGGAGTTCGGCCGATCGTCGAGGCCATTCGTGCGGGGCGCCGCAGGGTTCTCGAGGTGACGCTGCCTCCAGCCAGGAAGGGGCAGGGGTCCTCGGAGCTCGAGCAACTCCTTGCCGGGGCCGGGATTCCCGCCAAGCGGGGCAAGGCTGGCGAAACTGTAGTCGCGAGGGCGGAGCCATTTCCTGAGGAGAGCTTCGAGGAGGTCCTGATCGAGGATCGGCCTCGGTTCCTGGTCGCGCTGGACCGGGTTACCGATGTGGGTAATCTGGGGTCGATCGCCCGCTCGGCGGAGGCGGCGGGGGTGACCGGCCTGATTCTCGAACACAGGCGTGCACCCCCCATTGGCCCCGGGGCGCTGCGGTCCAGCGCCGGCGCCATCGAGCACCTGCGGGTCGGGCGGACGCCGAACCTGCGCAAGGCGCTGGGCCTGTGCAGGGCGGAGGGGCTGGCCGTGCTAGTGGCGGAGGTTGGGGGGCGCCCGATCGATCAAACTCCAGTGGAGGCGCTCGCGGGTGAGCTCGTCTGGGTATTCGGGAGCGAGGATCGCGGCACTCGCTCCGGAATCCGGGATCAAGCGACGGAGATGGTTGGAATTCCCCTCAGTGGGGCGGTGTCGTCCCTCAATGTCGCTGCCGCGGCAGCCTTTCTTTTGCTTCGCACCGCTGAAATTCGGCTGGCGCATGCCCCGGAAATGCCCTATCGGTAGGGTCGCGGAGAAGACGACTGGAGGCCCGCCAACTCTGCTGGCGAACTGAAAATCTCCTGATACAATCGAACGTTGCGCTGGCGTAGCTCAATTGGCAGAGCAGCTGACTTGTAATCAGCAGGTTGGAGGTTCGAGTCCCCTCGCCAGCTCCACGCCCGCCGGGCGCGGAGCGAGAGGACGCGGACATCGCCAATACACGGCATAAGACAGGCAGAGCCAAGACATAGTATGGGACGAATCTCCCGGGCCTCGAGTGAGTGGGGGTGCTCGTAGGGGCTGGTTTTTTTTTTACGCTTGGGCCGGGTCTCCGGAGAGGTACCGAAGTGGTTAAACGGGACAGGCTGTAAACCTGTTGGCTTCGGCCTTCGGAGGTTCGAATCCTCCCCTCTCCACCATTCGATACGAGGAGTTCGACGACGCGGGAATAGCTCAGTTGGCTAGAGCACAAGCCTTCCAAGCTTGGGGTCGCGGGTTCGAATCCCGTTTCCCGCTCCAGGTTTGTTGGGCCCATGTAGCTCAGGTGGTTAGAGCGCATCCTTGGTAAGGATGAGGTCCGCGGTTCAACTCCGCGCATGGGCTCCAGCGGGTTGAGCAAAAAAGGCACGACTAGCCCTCTAGGGCAACAGAATCTCCCTTTGGAGAAGGAAAGAGATGGCCAAGCCGAAGTTTGAGCGCACGAAGCCCCATTTGAACGTAGGGACGATTGGTCACGTGGACCACGGGAAGACGACGTTGACGGCGGCGATCACGGCTCGTCAGGCGTTATCGGGTCTTGCGACGGTGACGTCGTTCGACGAGATCGACAAGGCGCCGGAAGAGCGGGAGCGTGGGATCACGATTGCGACGGCGCACGTGGAGTACGAGACGGTGGCGCGTCACTACGCGCACGTGGACTGTCCTGGTCACGCGGACTACGTGAAGAACATGATCACGGGCGCGGCGCAGATGGACGGGGCGATTCTGGTGGTGAGCGCGGCGGATGGTCCGATGCCCCAGACGCGGGAGCACATTTTGCTGGCGCGGCAGGTGGGTGTTCCGCACATCGTGGTGTTTCTGAACAAGGTGGACCAGGTAGACGACAAGGAGCTTTTGGAGCTGGTGGAGCTCGAGGTGCGGGAGCTTCTGTCGATGTACGATTTTGATGGGGACAACATTCCGGTGATTCCTGGGAGCGCGCTGAAGGCGGGTGAGGAGCCGTCGGACGACGCGGCGAACGAGTGTATAGACGTGTTGATGAAGGCGTTGGACGAGACGATTCCGGAGCCGGTACGCGCGACGGACAAGCCGTTTTTGATGCCGATCGAGGACGTGTTTTCGATCTCGGGTCGTGGGACGGTGGTGACGGGTCGCGTGGATCAGGGAGTGATTCACACGGGCGACGACGTGGAGATCGTGGGGATCCGGGAGACGGCGAAGACGGTGGCGACGGGCGTGGAGATGTTCCGGAAGCTTTTGGACGAGGGGCAGGCGGGCGACAACGTGGGCGTCTTGTTGCGTGGGACGAAGAAGGAAGAAGTGGAGCGTGGTCAGGTGCTGGCGAAGCCTGGCTCGATCACGCCGCACACGAATTTCAAGGCGGAGGTGTACGTGCTGACGAAGGAGGAGGGCGGCCGACACACTCCGTTCTTCAAGGGCTACCGTCCGCAGTTTTACTTCCGGACGACAGACGTGACGGGCGTGGTGGAGCTTCCGGAAGGGACCGAGATGGTGATGCCGGGAGACAACGTGACGATCGAGGTGGCGCTGATCACGCCGATCGCGATGGGTCCAGGCCAGCGCTTCGCAATCCGCGAAGGCGGCCGCACTGTCGGAAGCGGCGTCGTCGTCGATATCATCGAGTAGCCGTACGGCTCCGTAATCATTCACAGCGAATCACAGGTCAGTAGCTCAATTTGGTAGAGCAGCGGTCTCCAAAACCGCAGGTTGGGGGTTCAAGTCCCTCCTGGCCTGCCAGACCCCGCGAAGTCGTTCGGAAGAGCGAGGAAGAGAGGACGTGAGCAAGAACCCGATCGAGTGGGCCGATGAGTCGCGTGCCTTCCTCGGCGAGGTGCAGGTCGAGTTCAAGAAGGTGACGTGGCCCTCGCAAAAGGAGACGGTCGCGGGCACGATAGGCGTGATCGTGTTGGTCACGATCGTAGGCATAGCCCTATTCCTGGTCGATTGGTTGCTGTCGGCCAGCATGCGTCTGATTTGGCCCTAGAAACAGCCCTCTCCCCCGACACCGACGAGGTCGAAGTGGCAGCGTTTTGGTACGTGCTTCACACATATTCAGGCCAGGAGGCCCGGGCAAAGCAGGCGCTCCTCGAGAAGGCTCGAGCCTTCAATCGCGAGGACGCCATCAAGGAAGTCTTCATCCCGGAAGAGGATGTAGTCGAGGTCGTCAAGGGGCAGCGTCGCACGAGCAAGCGCAAGTTTCTGCCGGGCTATCTACTGGTGAAGATGGAGCTCGATGACGAGGTTTGGCACATCGTCAAGAACACTTCGAAGATCACGGGGTTCGTCCACTCCGGGACGAAACCGACGCCCGTTCCCGAGGCAGATGTCGAGCGCATGCTCGGGCAGACGAAGACCGAGAAGCCCACGCCCAAGTTCAGCTTCGAAGAGGGAGAGGACGTTCGAGTGATTCAAGGCCCGTTCTTGAATTTTTCAGGTCGGGTGAGCGAGGTGCGCCCCGAAAAGGAGCAGGTTCAGGTGATGGTGGCGGTGTTCGGCCGCTCGACCCCGCTCTGGCTCCCCTTCGAGCATGTAGAAAAGGCCTGAGGTGGCAAAGAAGATCATCGCGCAGATCAAGGTGCAGTGTCCTGCAGGACAGGCGAATCCCTCTCCCCCAGTGGGACCCGCGCTCGGCCAGCACGGCGTCAACATTATGGAGTTCTGCAAGGCGTTCAACGCGCGCACGCAGGACCAGCAGGGCTTGATCATCCCTGCCGTGATCTCTGTCTACGCGGATCGGACCTTCACGTTCATCACGAAGACACCACCCGCTGCCGTTCTGCTCAAGCGCGCTGCGAAGATTGCGAAGGGCTCAGGCGAGCCGAACAAAGAGAAGGTGGGCACTGTCACGGCGGAGCAGGTCAAGGAGATCGCGGAGATCAAGATGCCGGACCTCAACGCGAACGACATCGCCGCGGCGATGAAGATCGTCGAGGGGACGGCGCGCTCCATGGGCATCGACGTCGAGGGATAGGCAGGAAGAGAAGCATGCGGCACGGCAAGAAATATCGAGCTTCCACGGAGAAGATCGACGCCACCAGGAGCTACCCGCTCCAGGAAGGCATCGACCTGTTGCTCGAGACGAAGCAGGGGAACTTCGACGAGACGGCCGAGGTCGCGATGAACCTCGGCGTGGATCCCCGTCACTCGGATCAGAACGTGCGCGGCGCGGTCGTCCTGCCCCATGGTACGGGCAAGGAGGTCCGGCTCATCGTCTTCGCCAAAGGCGACAAAGAGACGGAGGCGAGCGCGGCTGGTGCGGACGAGGTTGGCGGCGAGGAGCTGGCAAAGCGCATCCATGACGGCTGGCTGGAGTTTGATCGGGTGATCGCGACGCCGGACATGATGAGCGTGGTGGGTCGCCTGGGTCGGATCCTCGGCCCGCGCGGACTGATGCCGAATCCGAAGGTGGGAACGGTCACCTTCGACATCGAGCGGGCGGTCTCAGAGCAGAAGTCCGGCAAGATCGAGTTCCGCGTGGACAAGGCTGGCATCGTGCACGCGCCCTTCGGGAAGCTCTCGTTCTCCCCTGAGCAGCTCGCCGAGAACTTTCTCGCGATCGCCGATGCGGTGGTGAAGGCGAAACCAGCCGTGGCGAAGGGTGCATACGTGAAGAATGTTTCGATCTCCTCGACCATGGGCCCCGGGATCCACATCGACCCCGCAGATGTGCAGGCAGCGCTGCTCTAGCAGCGGGAGGCAATCGGACAGGTGTTGACCCGACAGCAGAAGGAGGACGCGATCATCGTCCTCCGCGACAAGCTCCAGCAGGCCAATACGGTGCTCGCCATCGACTACCGCGGGCTCACGGTGGCAGAGGCGAACGACCTGCGCGCCCGGCTCCGCAGCGCCGGCGACGGCCAGATCGAGTACCGGGTGGCGAAGAACACGCTGCTACGACGGGCTACAGAGGGCACCGGGGCCGAGGGACTCCACGCCTACCTGACGGGCCCCACGGCTGTAGCGCTCGCTTCGGACGAGCGCTCCGCACTGGCCAAGGTGCTCGTGGACTTCGCGAAAGAGAACGACAAGTTCGAGATCAAGGGCGGCGTCGTCGAGGGCGAGGTCGTGGACCTGGAGACGATCAAGCGGCTGGCCGCACTGCCCGGCAAGGAGCAGCTGCGTGCCATGCTGGCCGGCACGCTCCAGAGTCCGCTTCGGAACCTCGCCGGAACCCTCTCCGGGCTACTGGGCCAGCTCCGGAACGCGCTCGAACGACGTCAAGAGCAACTGGAAACATGAACCGAAGACCCCGTTCCGGCGCCATTGGGGCGCCTTGATCTGACCGGGGTAGGGAGGAACGAAGCATGGCAGCGGTAGAAGAGATCTTCTCGCAGATCAATGAGCTCAAGCCGATGGAGATCGCCGACCTCATCAAGCGGATGGAAGACGAGTGGGGCGTGAGCGCTGCTCCGGCGGCGGTCGCGGTCGCAGCACCAGGCGCGGCGGGCGCCGAGGCGGAGGTGGAGCAGACGGAGTTCGACGTCATCCTCACTTCGTACGGCGAGAAGAAGATCCAGGTTATCAAGGAGGTGCGCGCAATCACCGGCCTCGGTCTCAAGGAGGCCAAGGACCTGGTGGAGAGCGCGCCGAAGGCGGTCAAAGAGGCCGTCGACAAGGACGAGGCAGAGAAGGTCAAGGACAAGATCGAGGCCGCCGGCGGGCAGGTCGAGGTCAAGTAGCTCACATCTATCGACGCGGAGGACTGAATGGAAGCTTCCTTCACCAAGGGCCGATTGCGGAAGGACTTCTCGAAGATTGAACGGATCGTCGATATTCCGAATCTGATCGACATCCAGAACCGCTCCTTCGAACGCTTCCTGCAGGCGGAAGTGGCACCCGAGAAGCGCGAGGACGTCGGTCTGCAGGCCGTGTTCAAGTCGGTCTTCCCGATTCGGGACTTCAACGAGACGGCCTCGCTCGAGTTCGTCCTCTACACGCTCGAAAAGCCGAAATACGACGTCGAGGAGTGCCTCCAGCGGGGGATGACCTACGCCGCTCCGATCAAGGTCACCATTCGGCTGATCGTGTGGGACAACGCCGAGAAGGGCCAGCACAACATCCGCGACGTCAAGGAGCAGGACGTCTATTTCGGTGAGATCCCGGTGATGACCGAGAACGGGACGTTTGTCATCAACGGGACCGAGCGCGTCATCGTGAGTCAGCTCCACCGCTCGCCGGGAATCTTCTATGACATCGGTCAGTCGAGCGCCGTGACGACGGCGGGAAAGAAGCTCTTCTCCTTACGCATCATCCCCTACCGCGGCTCCTGGCTCGACATCGAGTTCGACCACAAGGATTTGATCCAGGTTCGGATCGATCGCAGGCGCAAGCTTCACGCCACGGTGTTGCTGAAGGCGCTGGGCTATTCGGTCGAGGATCTGCTCGAGATCTTCTACTCGCCGGAGACGATCAAGATCGATGGGCGCAAGCTCGTGAAGAAGCCCACGAACCTCGACGACCTGGTGGGGCAGCGCGCGACCAAGCCCGTCAAGGTCGGCTCGACGACCGTGGTCAAGGAGGGCCGCAAGTTCACTCAGGCGGCCGTGCGAAAGCTTGCCCAGAAGAACGTTCAGTGGATCCCGATCGGGCTCGACGACCTGGTCCGCGAGGACGGCGTCAAGCGGGTCAGCCCCGAAGACATCGTCGACGAGAGCACGGGCGTGGTGATCATCGAGGCGGGTGAGGTCATCACCGAGGAGATCCTCGAAGAGCTGCGCAAGGGCAAGTTCTACGAGTTCAAGCTTCTCTACCTCGACCCCATCACGACTGGCACCGCCATCTACGACACGCTGCAGGCCGACAAGACGATGACGCGCGAGGAAGCGATCATCGACATCTACCGCCGTTTGCGGCCCGGGGATCCGCCCACGATCGAGACGGCGACCAACGTCTTCAACAACCTGTTCTTCAACCCGGAGCGCTACGACCTCTCACGGGTGGGGCGGCTCAAGGTGAACCACAAGCTCGGGGTCGACGTGCCGCTCGACCAGGGCACGCTGCGAAAAGAGGACATCCTCCTCGCGGTCCAGTACCTGGTGGACCTCAAGAACGGCGACTCGGACAAGCGGGTTGACGACATCGACCACCTTGGCAACCGGCGCGTGCGCGTCGTGGGCGAGCTGCTCGAGAACCAGTACCGCATCGGCCTGGTGCGCATGGAGCGCGCGATCAAGGAGCGCATGAGCCTGCAGGAGGTCGAGCAGCTCATGCCGCACGATCTGATCAACTCCAAGCCCGTCTCCGCGGTGATCAAGGAGTTCTTCGGCTCGAGTCAGCTCTCGCAGTTCATGGACCAGACGAACCCGCTCTCCGCGGTGACCCACAAGCGGCGCCTCTCGGCCCTCGGCCCGGGCGGGCTCACGCGGGAGCGTGCGGGCTTCGAGGTGCGCGACGTCCACAACACGCACTACGGACGGATCTGCCCAGTGGAGACGCCCGAGGGACCGAACATCGGGCTCATCGCGTCGCTCTCGACCTACGCCAGAGTGAACGACTACGGCTTCATCGAGACACCGTACCGCGAGGTGAACGGAAAGAACGTCTCCAACGAGGTCCGCTACCTGAACTCGCTCGACGAGGAGAAGGTGGCGATCGCACAAGCCAACGCCCCGCTCAACAAGAAGAACCAGTTCATCAGGGATACGGTTTCGGCTCGGAAAAACGGCGAGTTCGTGATGCTGGAGCCGGGGGACATCGACATGATGGACGTATCCCCGAATCAGCTCGTGTCGGTAGCTGCGTCGCTCATCCCGTTCCTCGAGAACGACGACGCGAACCGCGCGCTCATGGGTTCGAACATGCAGCGGCAGGCCCTGCCGCTGCTTCGCACGGACGCGCCTCTCGTCGGTACGGGTATGGAGGGCGTGGTTGCGCGGGACTCTGGCGCCACGGTGGTGGCCAAGCGGAGTGGCGTCGTCGAGAGCGTCGACGCGGCTCGCATCGTGATCAAGCCCGATCGCGACGGCGAGAACTACGATCCGCCGCCGGACATCATCAACCTGATCAAGTACCGGCGCTCCAACCAGAATACCTGCATCAACCAGAAGCCGATCGTGCGCATAGGCCAGAGCGTGGAGAAGGGCCAGGTGATCGCGGACGGCGCGGCTACAGAGATGGGGGACCTGGCGCTGGGACGCAACGTGCTCGTCGCCTTCATGCCGTGGGGCGGGTACAACTTCGAGGACTCGATCCTGATCTCGCAGAGGATCGTCAAGGACGACCTCTTCACCTCCACCCACATCGAGGAGTTCGAGGCGGTCGCCCGAGACACGAAGCTTGGCCGCGAGGACATCACGCGCGACATCCCGAACGTGGGTGAGGAGGCACTCAAGGACCTCGACGAGAGTGGGATCGTCCGCATCGGGGCGGAGGTCCACCAGGACGACATCCTCGTCGGCAAGATCACGCCAAAGGGCGAGACCCAGCTCTCACCGGAGGAGCGCCTCTTGCGCGCGATCTTCGGAGAGAAGGCCGGAGACGTCCGGGACACCTCGCTGCGAGTGCCGCCGGGACAGAGCGGCACCGTCATCGGGGCACGTGTCTTCTCACGCCGCGGCACGGACCAGGACGAGCGTGCGCGCTCGATCGCCGACGCGGAGATCGACAAGCTGCGCCTCGACCAGGAGGACGAGATCCGGATCGTACGCGAGTCGGCGCTCAACCGGATCCGGGAGCTCATGATCGGTGAGCGCTCGAGCGTGCGCATGGCGGATGAACGCAAGAAGCAGGCCTGGCTGGAGCCGGGAGATACCATTGGGGGGGAGCAGCTCGACGAGATTCCGCGCAGGAAGTGGCGGGACATCCGGCTCGAGGACGCGGAGAAGACGTCGCGGATGGAGGAGATCCTCGCTCGCGCAGAAGAGCAGGCGACGCTGATCAAGACGGTGTTCGACGAGAAGATCACGCGCCTGCAGAAGGGCGACGAGCTACCGCCGGGCGTGTTCAAGATGGTCAAGGTCTACGTGGCCATCAAACGCAAGCTCTCGGTGGGTGACAAGATGGCCGGCCGGCACGGCAACAAGGGCGTTATCTCGCGGATCCTGTCCGAGGAGGACATGCCATACACGGCCGACGGCGAGCCCGTCGATCTCGTGCTGAACCCACTCGGTGTACCCTCCCGGATGAACATCGGCCAAGTGCTCGAAGTGCACCTAGGCTGGGCGGCCAGGGGCCTAGGGAAGCAGATCCAGGAGCATATCGAGCAGAACTACTCTCCCGACAAGCTGCGCCAGAAGCTGAAGGAGATCTTCGACAAGCCGTACATGCAGGCGAAGATCGACAAGCTCGACGACGAGGGCGTTATGAACGCGGCGCGGGGCTGCTCGGGCGGGGTCCACATGGCCGCCGCCGTGTTCGACGGACCGTCTGAGGACGAAATTCGGGGCATGCTCGATGCAACCAATCTGCCGCGGAGCGGGCAGACGGCGCTGTTCGACGGACGTACCGGGGAAGTGTTCCACTCGAATGTGACGGTCGGTGTCATGTACATGATGAAGCTTCACCACCTGGTGGACGACAAGATCCACGCTCGTTCGATCGGCCCGTACTCGCTCGTCACCCAGCAGCCGCTCGGCGGCAAGGCGCAGTTCGGAGGCCAGCGGCTCGGTGAGATGGAAGTCTGGGCGATGGAAGCCTACGGCGCGGCCTATGCTCTGCAGGAGTTCCTGACCGTCAAGTCCGACGACGTTGTCGGACGGACGCGGATCTACGAATCGATCGTCAAGGGTGACTGCGAGCTCTTACCCGGGCTGCCGGAGAGCTTCAACGTGCTGATCAAGGAAATGCAGAGTCTCGGACTCGACATCGACCTGCTCGAGGAAATCCAGTAAGGGGGCAACGTGCGCGATCTCTACAATCTCTTCGAGAAGCCGAAGGACCCACTGAGCTTTTCTGGGATGCGAATCTCCATCGCCTCGCCGGAGAAGATCCGGGAGTGGTCGTATGGTGAGGTGAAGAAGCCGGAGACCATCAACTACCGCACGTTCAAGCCGGAACGGGACGGTCTCTTCTGCGCGAAGATCTTCGGGCCCGTCAAGGATTACGAGTGCAACTGCGGCAAATACAAGCGCATGAAGCACCGCGGCGTCGTCTGTGAGAAGTGTGGCGTCGAGGTGATCCAGTCCAAGGTCCGCCGCGAGCGCATGGCGCACATCACGCTGGCGGCCCCAGTGGCTCACATCTGGTTCCTCAAGTCGCTGCCGAGTCGCATCGGTAATCTGCTCGAGCTGACGCTGAAGGATCTGGAGCGCGTGCTCTACTTCGAGTCCCATATCGTGATCGACCCGGGAGATACACCGCTCAAGCGCGGTGAGCTCGTCGGGGACGAGCAGATCATGGAGCTAAAGGAGGAATTCGGTCCGAACTCTTTCAAGTACGCCATCGGGGCCGAGGCGGTTCGCGAGATCCTGGGCTCCGTCGAGGTGGTGGCTGAGTCCAAGCAGCTCCGGATCGACATGAAGGAGGCCACCAGCGAGGCCAAGCGCAAGAAGATCGCGAAGCGCCTGAAGGTGCTCGACGCCCTGCGTGAGTCGGGCAACGAGCCCTCCTGGATGGTGCTCGAGGTCATTCCGGTGATTCCCCCGGATCTGCGCCCGCTCGTGCCGCTCGACGGCGGTCGCTTCGCGACCTCGGACCTCAACGACCTGTACCGGCGCGTGATCAATCGGAACAACCGCTTGAAGCGGCTGCTCGAGCTCAACGCGCCCGAAGTCATCATCCGCAACGAGAAGCGGATGCTCCAGGAGGCCGTGGATGCGCTGTTCGACAACGGTCGCCGAGGCAAGGTGATCACGGGCCCGAACAAGCGGCCGCTCAAGTCGCTCTCGGACATGCTGAAGGGTAAGCAGGGGCGCTTTCGACAGAACCTGCTCGGCAAGCGCGTCGACTACTCCGGACGCTCGGTCATCGTCGCGGGTCCGGAGCTCCGGCTGCACCAGTGTGGCCTGCCAAGCAAGATGGCGCTCGAGATCTTCAAGCCGTTCATCTACTCCAAGCTGGAGCAGCGCGGCTATGTGACGACCATCAAGGCTGCCAAGAAGATGGTGGAAAAGGAGCGCCCCGAGGTCTGGGACGTGCTGGCTGAAGTGATCCAGGAGCACCCCGTGCTCTTGAATCGTGCGCCCACGCTGCACCGCTTGGGGATCCAGGCGTTCGAGCCCGTACTGATCGACGGTAAGGCGATCCAGTTGCATCCGCTTGTATGCCACGCTTTTAATGCGGACTTCGACGGTGACCAGATGGCGGTGCATCTCCCGCTCTCCGTCGAGGCGCAGATCGAAGCGCGCGTGCTGATGATGAGTACGAACAACATCCTGGGCCCCGCAAGCGGCAAGCCGATCATCACTCCAACGCAGGACATCGTCCTTGGCGCCTACTACCTGACACGGGAGCGCCTCTTTGCAAAGGGAGAGGGCCTGAAGTTCTCGTCTCCAGATGAGGTGCGGTCGGCCTACGACGCCGGAAGCGTGGACCTGCAGGCGAAGGTGGACGTCCGCATCGACGGAAAGTTGATCCACACAACAGTGGGCCGGGTCATCCTGTTCGAGATCGTGCCCGAGGGTATCTCCTTCGACCTCGTCAACACCGTTATGGACAAGAAAACCCTGGGCGATCTTGTCAACGAGGTGTACCGGCAGATGGGGAACAAGGCGACCGTGATCCTCTCCGACCGTCTCCGTACGCTCGGCTACGAGTACGCCACCCAGGCGGGCATCTCGATCTGCGTGGACGACATGCTCGTTCCGGAGGAGAAGGCCAAGGTCATCAAGGAGGCGCAGGCCGACGTGGGCGAGTTCCAACGGCAGTACCAGGAGGGCCTCATCACCGACGGTGAGCGCTACAACAAGGTGGTAGACCGCTGGGCCCTCGTGACGGAGGAGCTCTCCCAGAACCTGATGTCGGAGCTGGCGTCGCAGGAAGTTACGGGACCGGACGGCGAAAAGGTCAAGGTCGCGAGCTTCAATCCCATCTACATGATGGTAGACTCGGGCGCCCGCGGCTCGGCGCAGCAGGTCAGGCAGCTCGCGGGTATGCGGGGCCTCATGGCCAAGCCCTCGGGCGAGATCATCGAACGGCCCATCCTCTCGAACTTCCGCGAGGGCCTGAACGTGATCGAGTACTTCATCTCGACGCACGGCGCCCGAAAAGGTCTGGCAGACACCGCGCTCAAGACGGCGAACTCGGGCTACCTCACCCGGCGCCTGGTCGACGTGGCGCAGGACGTGATCATCATCGATCAGGACTGCGGCACGCTCGACGGTCTCGACATCCAGCAGCTTGTCGAGGGCGGCGAGGTGATCGAGCGTCTCGGCGATCGCATCCTCGGTCGCGTCGCTCTGAACGACATTCTGGATCCGGTGAATGCCAACGTGCTCGCCGCCGCAGGTAGCGAGCTCGACGAGGAACGCGTGCGCGCGATCGAGGAAGCCGGGATCGAGCACGTCACGATCCGCTCGGTGCTCACCTGCGCAACCGAGCGTGGTGTCTGCACCCTGTGCTACGGGCGAGACCTCTCGCAGGGCAAGCTCGTGAACAAGGGCGAGGCGGTCGGTGTCGTGGCCGCGCAGTCAATTGGCGAGCCGGGTACACAGCTCACCATGCGCACGTTCCACATCGGAGGCACGGCGACGCAGCGGGTCGAGCAGTCACACGTCGAGACACGGAACGAGGGGGCGATCAAGTACCTCAACATGTCCACCATCAGGGACAAGCACGGCTCGATCATCGTCATGAACCGGAACGCCGAGATCGCGGTCATCGACGCGACTGGCCGCGAGCGCGAGCGCTGCCCTGTGGTCTACGGGGCGACCGTCCGCGTGGAGGACGGCGAGCACGTGAAGGCCGGCCAGCTCGTCCATGAGTGGGACCCATTCCAGAACCCGATCCTCGCCAACACCAAGGGGGTCGTGAAGTTCGGGGACATCGTCGAGGGCTCGACCATGCAGGAGCAGGTGGACGAGTTCACTGGGCTGTCCCGCAAGGTCGTGATCGAGTCGAAGGACCCGGAGATGCGGCCGCGGATCGATATCGATGATGTCGAGGGAAAGCGCTCGCGGCAGTACCTGATGCCGGTCGGTGTAAACATCTCAGTGGCCGAAGGCGAAGCCGTGGAGCCAGGAGATACCCTGGCGCGGATCCCCCGTGAGACCACCAAGACCAAGGACATCACCGGTGGCCTGCCACGTGTGGCCGAGCTGTTCGAGGCCCGCAAGCCCAAGGAGTTCGCGATCGTCTCGGAAATCGACGGCGAGGTCAGCTTCGGTCCCGACGTACGCGGCAAGCGGCGCGTCATCGTTACTCCCGAGACCGGGGACCCGCGCAACTACGACATCCCCAAGGGCAAGCACATCGCCGTACACGAGGGCGACTTTGTGCGCGCGGGAGAGGCGCTGATGGGCGGCTCGTCGAACCCACACGACATCCTCAAGATCAAGGGAGAGAAGGAGCTGGCGAAGTACCTGTTGGACGAGATCCAGGAGGTCTATCGGCTCCAGGGCGTTCCCATCAACGACAAGCACATCGAGGTGATCATCCGCCAGATGCTGCGTTGGGTCCGAGTCAAGGATGTCGGTGACACCGACTTCCTGATCGGGGAGCAAGTCGAGAAGCACGTGTTTGACCGCGTGAATCAGGAGACGGTCGAGGCCGGGAAGGAGCCTGCGGGCGCGGAGCCGATGCTGCTCGGGATCACGAAGGCCTCGCTCTCCACCGAGAGCTTCATCTCAGCCGCCTCCTTCCAGGAGACGACCAAGGTGCTCACAGAGGCCTCGATCTGGGGGAAGACGGATCGGCTCAAGGGCCTGAAGGAGAACGTGATCATGGGTCGGCTGATCCCCGCGGGGACCGGGATGCGGGACTACCGCTACATGGGTATCAGCGTAGAGGGGGCGGAGGAGGAGCTCCAGGAGGAGGCCGCCGCCGCCGTGCCGAGTGCGCCCCGGGCGCCGCTCGCGGAAGAGGCTCCTGGTCTGATGGCCGGCTCCGCCGAGGACTCCAAGGACCGAGATCGCGGAATCGAAGTTTGACATGGGGTAAATTCCTGTTAGTATCCGGGCCCTTTCGCGCAAGGGGCCAGCCTGCGCGACGGGGTCAGTTCCACATTAGTTCGTGTATGTCCCCCGGATCCACCGGACTGTCGCTAGGGGGGTGAGACTCCCTTCCTGGTTGCAGTCGACGGGTCCGGATTCGTTCGTTTAGAGGTCGCATGCCGACGATTCAGCAGCTGGTTCGCAAGGGTCGCAAGACCAAGAAGCGGAAGACGAAGTCTCCCGATCTGGCGAGCTGCCCCCAGAAGCGGGGCGTGTGCCTGCGGGTCTCGACCCAGACCCCGAAGAAGCCGAACTCGGCGCTCCGCAAGGTGGCCCGCGTGCGGCTCTCCAACCAACGCGAGGTCTGGGCCTACATTCCGGGCGAAGGTCACAACCTCCAGGAGCACTCTATGGTCCTGGTGCGAGGCGGCAGGATCAAGGATCTGCCGGGCGTCCGCTACCACGTAATTCGAGGAACCCTCGATACCCTGGGCGTAGAAGGCCGCAACAAGTCTCGAAGCCTCTACGGCACGAAGCGGCGCAAGTAATGCCACGCCGCCGCGAAGTTCCGAAGCGACCGGTCGCGCCCGACCCCAAGTATGGGGATCGGCAGGTGGCCAAGTTCATGAATGTACTGATGAAGGCTGGCAAAAAGAGCGCTGCGGAACGGATTGCTTACGGGGCGCTCGAAATCATCAGCGAGCGCACAGGCGACGAGCCGCTTCGTACCTTCCGGCGCGCGATGGACAACATCCGCCCCCGTCTCGAGGTGAAGAGCCGCCGCGTTGGTGGGGCCACCTACCAGGTACCCCTCGAGGTGCGTCCCGATCGCGGCACGGCGCTCGCCATGCGTTGGATCGTGCTCTACGCGCGCAAGCGCTCGGGGAAGTCGATGCGGGAGAAGCTCGCCGCCGAGCTTCTGGACGCTGCGAACGAGCGGGGTGAGGCGGTTCGGCGGCGCGAGGAGATGCACCGGATGGCGGAGGCCAATAGGGCCTTCGCCCATTACCGCTGGTAGGCGGGTATCGGTGGGCCTGGAGCATGGGACTTGATACGCCGCTCGAGCAGACGCGCAACATCGGCATCATGGCCCACATCGATGCCGGTAAGACGACGACGACCGAGCGGATCCTGTTTTACACCGGCATCACCTACAAGCTGGGCGAGGTCCACGAGGGCAGCGCCACCATGGACTGGATGGCGCAGGAGCAGGAGCGTGGCATCACGATCACTTCGGCCGCGACCACCTGCGAGTGGCGGAACCACCGTGTCAACATCATCGACACCCCGGGTCACGTCGACTTCACCATCGAAGTAGAGCGATCGCTCAGAGTCCTGGACGGAGCGGTCGCTGTTTTTTGTGCTGTGGGGGGCGTGGAGCCGCAGTCCGAGACCGTCTGGCGCCAGGCCGACAAGTACGGCGTCCCGCGCATCGCGTTCGTCAACAAGATGGACCGGGTCGGCTCCGACCTGGTCGCCGTCGTCAAGCAGATCGAGGACCGCCTCGGCGCGAAGCCGCTCGTCCTGCAGACACCCGTCGGCTCCGAGGACGGGTTTCGCGGCGTGGTCGACCTGGTGACCGAGAAGGCGCTGATCTGGGACGAGGAGAGTCTGGGGGCGCAGTTCCACGAAGAGGAAGTTCCCGAGGAGCTGCAGGAGCAGGTGGCGGCGGCCCGCGACAAGCTCTTCGATACGATCGCGGACTTCGATGAGGAGATCCTGGAGCGCTATCTGGCTGGCCAGGAGGTCTCGGCGGGCGCGATCCGCAAGGCCATTCGCAAGGCGACGATCCAGCTCGAGGTGGTGCCGGTCCTGTGTGGGTCCGCGTTCAAGAACAAGGGCGTCCAGCCGCTGCTCGACGGGGTGATCGACTACCTCCCGTCGCCGCTGGACGTTCCCCCTGTCATCGGAACGGATCCGAAGGGCGAGAAGGTCGAGTGCCTGCCGGGCAGGGACGATCCGCTCGCCGCTCTCGCATTCAAGATCGTGACGGACCCCTACGTGGGGCTGCTGACCTTCGTGCGGGTTTACTCGGGCAAGCTCGAAGGGGGCTCGTACGTGCTGAACTCGACGTCCGGGCGCCGGGAGCGCGTGGGCCGGATCATGCAGATGCACGCGAATAAGCGCGAGCAGATCGACTTCGTCTCTGCCGGAAACATCGCGGCGATCGTCGGCCTCAAGTCCGTCTCGACGGGCGACACGCTCTGCGACGAGCGGGTCCCGGTCGTGCTCGAGTCGATCGAGTTCCCCGACCCCGTGATCGAGATCGTGATCGAGCCCAAGACGAAGGCCGATCAGGAGAAGACCTTCGAGGCGCTCCACAAGCTGGCCATCGAGGACCCGTCCTTCCGTGTTGCGACGAACCCTGAGACGGGGCAGACACTGATCTCCGGTCAGGGCGAGCTCCACCTGGAGATCATCGTCGATCGGCTGCTGCGCGAGTTCCAGATCGTGGCGAACGTCGGCATGCCGCAGGTCGCCTACAAGGAGACGATCTCGCGAGCGGCCCGAGCCGAGGGGCGCTTCGTGCGCCAGAGCGGCGGGAAGGGCCAGTACGGACACGTGGTGCTCGAGTTCGAGCCGAACGAGTCCGGGGCGGGCATCGACTTCGAAGCGAAGATCGTTGGCGGCTCGGTGCCCAGGGAGTACTTCAAAGCCGTCGAGCAGGGCGTGCGGGAGTCCTTGCAGACGGGCGTGCTCGGCGGATTCCCCGTCGTGGACGTCCGGGTCAAGCTCGTCGACGGGTCATACCACGAGGTGGACTCCTCGGAAATCGCCTTCAAGGTCGCGGGCTCCATGGGTGCGCGCGACGGGCTCACGAAGGGCAAATCGCAGCTGCTCGAGCCCGTTATGGCGGTGGAGGTCGTGGTGCCGGACCCCTACATGGGCGCCTGCATCGACGACTTGAACAGCCGCGAAGGCAAGGTCCGTGGCATGGAGGCGCGAGGCAACACGCAGGTCATCCAGGCCGAGACTCCGCTGCGGAACATGTTCGGGTACGTGAGCGCCTTGCGCTCGCTTACGCAGGGCCGTGCGACCTACACCATGCAGTTCGACCACTACGCGGTAGTACCCGCGGCGGTGGCCAAAGAGATCGTTCAACGGTAGCTCCCTTTGGAGAAGGAAAGAGATGGCCAAGCCGAAGTTTGAGCGCACGAAGCCCCATTTGAACGTAGGGACGATTGGTCACGTGGACCACGGGAAGACGACGTTGACGGCGGCGATCACGGCTCGTCAGGCGTTATCGGGTCTTGCGACGGTGACGTCGTTCGACGAGATCGACAAGGCGCCGGAAGAGCGGGAGCGTGGGATCACGATTGCGACGGCGCACGTGGAGTACGAGACGGTGGTGCGTCACTACGCGCACGTGGACTGTCCTGGTCACGCGGACTACGTGAAGAACATGATCACGGGCGCGGCGCAGATGGACGGGGCGATTCTGGTGGTGAGCGCGGCGGATGGTCCGATGCCCCAGACGCGGGAGCACATTTTGCTGGCGCGGCAGGTGGGTGTTCCGCACATCGTGGTGTTTCTGAACAAGGTGGACCAGGTAGACGACAAGGAGCTTTTGGAGCTGGTGGAGCTCGAGGTGCGGGAGCTTCTGTCGATGTACGATTTTGACGGGGACAACATTCCGGTGATTCCTGGGAGCGCGCTGAAGGCGGGTGAGGAGCCGTCGGATGACGCGGCGAACGAGTGTATAGACGTGTTGATGAAGGCGTTGGACGAGACGATTCCGGAGCCGGTACGCGCGACGGACAAGCCGTTTTTGATGCCGATCGAGGACGTGTTTTCGATCTCGGGTCGTGGGACGGTGGTGACGGGTCGCGTGGATCAGGGAGTGATTCACACAGGCGATGACGTGGAGATCGTGGGGATCCGGGAGACGGCGAAGACGGTGGCGACGGGCGTGGAGATGTTCCGGAAGCTTTTGGACGAGGGGCAGGCGGGCGACAACGTGGGCGTCTTGTTGCGTGGGACGAAGAAGGAAGAAGTGGAGCGTGGTCAGGTGCTTGCGAAGCCTGGCTCGATCACGCCGCACACGAATTTCAAGGCGGAGGTGTACGTGCTGACGAAGGAGGAGGGCGGCCGACACACTCCGTTCTTCAAGGGCTACCGTCCGCAGTTTTACTTCCGAACGACAGACGTGACGGGCGTGGTGGAGCTTCCGGAAGGGACCGAGATGGTGATGCCGGGAGACAACGTGACGATCGAGGTGGCGCTGATCACGCCGATCGCGATGGGTCCAGGCCAGCGCTTCGCAATCCGCGAAGGCGGCCGCACTGTCGGAAGCGGCGTCGTCGTCGATATCATCGAGTAACGGAGAAGAGACGATGGCAGATAGCGCTCCCAAGATTCGGATCCGGATGAAGGCGTACGACAGCCAGCTATTGGACATGAGTGTGTCCGAGATCCTGGATACCGCAGTGCGGACCGGATCGCGGACCGCGGGGCCGATCCCTCTCCCGACGTCGATCCAGAAGTTCACGGTCCTGCGCGGCCCGCACATCGACAAGAAGTCGCGCGAGCAGTTCGAGATCCGCACGCATCGGCGGCTCATCGACATTCTCGATCCCACACCGCAGACCGTTGACGCACTCATGAAGCTCGAGCTGTCGGCCGGAGTCGACGTGGAGCTAAAGCTGTAGTCGTGGAGCTGAACAGCAAGATATTTGACGCGCCGGTTCGCACCGACCTCCTTCACGCGGTGGTGGTGGGACAGCTCGCAAAACGGCGGCGCGGGACGGCTGCGACGAAGAGCCGCGCCCTGGTGTCGGGAGGCGGCGCCAAGCCCTTCCGGCAGAAGGGGACGGGCCGCGCCCGACAGGGCTCCAGCCGGGTCTCGCAGATGGCGGGAGGCGGGATCGTGTTCGGTCCCCAGCCCCGCGGATTCGAGCACAAAATCCCAAAGAAGGTGCGGAAGGCGGCGCTCCGCTCGGCCCTGTCGCTGCGCAAGCGCGACGAGCGGATCCACGTTGTCGACTCCATCGAGCTGCCCGAGATCAAGACCCGGCTCCTAGCGGAGCAGCTGCGCGAGCTTGGCACCGAGGATGCGCTGATCGTGACCAGGGAGCGCGATACCAGGCTGGAGCTCGCAGGGCGGAACCTGCCGAACGTGAAGGTCCTCGCCGTTGCGGGACTCAACGTGAGAGACGTCCTGGCCCGGGAGCATCTCGTGCTGCTACAGGACGCCCTCGAGGCGATCGTGGAGAGGCTGGGCTGATGAACCCGCGGCAGATCATCCAGAGGCCGATCATCACGGAGAAGAGCACGATCGAGCGCGAGATGCACAACATCGTGAGCTTCGCGGTGAACCTTCGCGCGAACAAGCTCGAGATCAAGTCGGCCGTGGAGGAACTCTTCGACGTCAAGGTCATCGACGTGCGTACGTCGCGGGTCCATGGCAAGACCCGCCGAACGGGCAAACACTCCGGGAGACGTCCGGACTGGAAGAAGGCTCGGGTGCAGCTGCGCGAGGGCGACAGCATAGAGTTCTTCGAAGGCGTCTAAGGGGGACAAGTGCCGAATCGAAAGTACCAGCCCACTTCTCCTGCTCGGCGCGGCATGTCGGTGGCGGACTTCTCAGAGCTCTCGAAAAAGAGGCCAGAACGCAAGCTCATTGGAACGCTTTCCAAGACGGGCGGCCGCAACAACCATGGGCGGATCACGAGCTTTCAGCGCGGCGGAGGCCACAAGCGCCGCTACCGCAAGATCGACTTCCGGCGCAACAAGCTCGGCGTTCCGGCGAAGGTGGCCTCGATCGAGTACGACCCGAACCGGAGCGCGCGCATCGCTTTGCTCCACTACGCGGATGGCGAGAAGCGCTACATCTTGGCGCCGCTCGGCCTTGCCGTGGGCGACGAGCTAATGTCTGGAGAACGCGCGGAGATTCGGCCGGGCAACTCGTTGCCGCTCTCGGTGATCCCACTCGGCACGATGATCCATAATGTCGAGCTCAAGCCGGGCAAGGGCGGTCAGCTGGTGCGCTCGGCGGGGGCGGGCGCGCAGCTCATGGCGCGCGAGGGCAAGTACGCAAACGTCAAGCTGCCGTCGAGCGAGACCCGGCTCGTCCTGCAGACCTGCAGCGCGACGGTGGGCCAGGTCGGCAATACCGACCACGGTAACGTTTCCGTGGGAAAGGCGGGCCGCTCGCGCTGGGCAGGCCGGCGTCCTAACGTTCGCGGCGTCGCGATGAATCCGGTCGATCACCCACACGGAGGCGGCGAGGGCCGCAGCTCGGGTGGCCGGCATCCAGTGACTCCGTGGGGCGTGCCCACCAAGGGTCACCGGACGCGAAGGAACCGACGCACCAACCGACTAATCGTCAAGCGGCGAGGGCAAAAGTAGTGGCACGTTCCGTCAAGAAGGGCCCGTATGTGGAAAAGTCGCTCATGCGCAAGGTGGATGAGCTCCACGAATCCGATCAGAAGCGAATCGTGCGCACCTGGTCGCGACGTTCGATGATCCTTCCCGAGATGATCGGCCACACCTTTCATGTCCACAACGGCAAGCTCTTCATGCCGGTGTTCATCACGGAGAACATGGTCGGTCACCGTCTCGGAGAGTTCGCCCCCACCCGTCGCCAGGCCATGCATGCCGGCGACCGCAGGCTCAGGCAGAGATAGCGGTATGGAGGTACGCGCCAGACTCAAGGGCTATCGAATGGGCGCCAGGAAGGGGCGTGGACTCGCGGATCAGATTCGCAACAAGTCCTGTGCCGAGGCACTGGACATCCTGCACAGCAGCCCGCGGGAGGCGGGCAGGCCGATCGAGAAGCTCTTGCGCTCCGCCCTCGCAAACGCAGAGGAGCAGAACGCGCGCCACTCGGCGGGAATCGATCTCGACAACCTGTACGTTAAGACGATCATGGTCGACGAGGGTCCGCGCAGCTGGCGCATTCGCCCGCGGGCCCAGGGTCGTGCTGCATGGATCAACAAGGCCTCGAGCCACGTCAGCGTGGTTTTGGACGAGCGCTAGCGAAGCGGTAGGAGACGAAACGTTGGGTCAGAAAGTTCATCCGTACGGATTCCGGCTCGGGATTATCAACGGCTGGCAGTCCAACTGGTATGCCGAGCGAAACTTCGCTTCGCTCCTGCACGAGGACCTGCGGATCCGTGAGTACATCAAGCGGAAGGTGTTTCATGCCGGCATCAGCCGCATCGGGATCGAGCGCCGTGCGGAGAAGATGTCAGTCAACATCCACACCGCCCGCCCCGGCATCCTGATCGGGAAGCGCGGCGCGGACGTCGAGGCACTCCGCCTGGAGATCGCGAAGATGACCTCGAACGAGGTCTTCATTAATATTCGAGAGGTTCGCAAAGCCGAGATCGACGCGCAGCTGATTGCCGAGAACATTGCGGCCCAGCTGATTCGCCGTGTCGCCTTTCGGCGCGCCATGAAGAAGGCGCTGACTTCGGCGATGAAGTTCGGTGCGCAGGGCATCCGCGTCAGGGTGAGCGGCCGGCTCGGGGGCGCGGAGATGTCGCGCACGACCCAGTACATGGAGGGTCGGGTGCCGCTCCACACGTTGCGCGCCCAGATCGACTACGGACTCGCCGAGGCCAAGGCCACCTACGGCGTGATCGGCGTCAAGGTCTGGGTCTTCACCGGGATCGTTCCGGAATCGCAAGTACGGGACCAACGGCTCGGTACTCGCTCCTCCGAGGCACAGGTCGGCTAACCGATGCTCCAACCCAAACGAACGAAGTTCCGCAAGGTCCAGAAGGGTCGGCTGCGGGGTAAGTCCCAGCGCGGGAACACTCTCGCCTTTGGCGAGTTCGGTCTCCAGGCCGTCGAGCACGGCAGGATCACAGCGCGGGAGATCGAGGCGGCGCGCATCGCCATGACCCGGCACGCGAAGCGGGGCGGTAAAGTCTGGATACGCATCTTCCCCGCCAAGCCGATGACCAAGCGGCCGCCGGAGACTCGCATGGGCAAAGGGAAGGGGAATCCCGAGTTCTGGGTTGCCCCCGTGAAGCCGGGCCGCGTTCTCTACGAGATGGACGGCGTGACGCCCGAGGTGGCGAAGGAATCGCTGCGACTCGCGGCGCACAAACTCTCGGTGCGTACGCGGTTCCTCGATCGGACCGAGGCATGAATACCGCAGACGTCAGGAAGTTGACCGACGAGGAGCTGGAGGCGCGAGTGCAGGAGGTGCGAGACCATCTGTTCAACCTCAAGATCAAGCATGCGACGGGCCAGCTCGAGAACTCTGCGAGCGTAGGCGCTGCGCGGCGCGATCTGGCACGCGCGCTCAGCGTGCGCACGGAGCGGGGTCGAAGCGCATGAGCGACCGAGGTATCCAGAAGACGCGCGTCGGCGTCGTCGTGCGCGACAAGATGGACAAGTCCGTGATCGTCGAGGTCACACGGACCGTGCTTCACCCGCTTTACAAGAAGTACGTGCGCAAGCGCAGCAGGTTCATGGCTCACGACGAGAAGAACGCTTACAAGATTGGCGACACGGTCCAGATCACCGAGACGCGCCCGCTCTCGCGACGCAAGCGCTGGCGGGTGAAGGAGAAGCGCGCGTGATCCAGGCCGAGTCGGTTCTGAACGTTGCGGACAACTCCGGTGCCCGGCGCGTTTTGTGCGTCAAAGTGCTCGGGGGGTCGCGGCGGCGCTACGCCTCGATCGGCGACATCATCATCGTGTCGGTCAAGGAGGCGCTCCCGAACAGTCGCGTGAAAAAGAAGCAGCTGCACAAGGCGGTGATCGTTCGCACCCGGAAGGAGATCGGCCGCTCCGACGGCTCCTACATCCGCTTCGACGACAATTCTGTAGTCCTCGTCGATCCGAACCGGGAACCCATTGGAACGCGCATCTTCGGTCCCGTGGCCCGCGAGCTCCGGGCGAAGCGCTTCATGAAGATCGTTTCCCTGGCGCCGGAGGTACTGTAGTGGCCGCGAGAGTGCGGGTCGGCGACACGGTGGAGATCCTCTCCGGTAAGAACAAAGGCACCCGCGGCGCGGTGCTGCGAGTGGATGTCAAGAAGAACCAGGTCGTGGTGGAACGGGTGAACCTTGTGAAGAAGCACCAGAAGCCGAGTGGCGCGAATCGCCAGGGAGGGATCATCGAGAAGGAGGCGCCGCTGCACCTGTCGAACGTGGCCCTGGTCCACAAGGGCGATCGAACCCGCGTCGGGTTCAAGAGCGTTGACGGGCGACGGGTGCGCTGGAGCCGCAAGCACGACGAGGCGATCGATGGCTGAGACCTACCAGCCACGAATGCTCGAGCGCTACAGGCAGCGGGCGGTCGCTGCGCTGCAGGAGCGCTTCAACTACAAGAACCCAATGCAGATTCCGAAGCTCCAGAAGATCACCTTGAACGTGGGACTCGGCGAGGCCTTGACGAACGCGCGCCTGCTCGAATCCGCCGTGGAGGAGCTCGGCGAGATCACTGGACAAAAGGCGGTCGTGACCAAGGCCAAGAAGTCGGTCGCAAACTTCCGCCTGCGTGAAGGCCAGTCGATCGGCTGCATGGTTACCCTGCGCCGCGAGCGTATGTACGAGTTCTTCGATCGCCTGGTGAACGTAGCCCTACCGCGAGTCCGGGACTTCCGCGGTGTCTCTCCGCGAGCCTTCGACGGGCGAGGTAACTACACGCTCGGCATTCTCGAGCAGGCGATCTTTCCCGAGATCAACCTCGACAAGATCGAGCGCATCCGGGGCATGAACGTGAGCATTACAACTACGGCATCGACCGACGAAGAGGGGCACGCGCTCCTCAGCGAGCTCGGGATGCCCTTCAGGACGTGAGACGGCCATGGCCAAACTTTCGAAGGTAAACCAGCAACTCCGCCTGCGGGCTCAACGGGCCGCCGGCAAGCTGAAGTTCAAGTCCCGGTTCTACAACCGCTGCCGTCGCTGCGGGCGCGCTCGCAGCTACTACCGCAAGTTCGACGTGTGTCGGATCTGCCTCAGACAGCTGGCGCTGGAGGGCAAGATCCCCGGCATCACGAAGTCGAGCTGGTGAGGGGACCAACGTGCTGACAGATCCGATCGCCGACCTGCTCACGCGGATCCGCAACGGTGGGCGTGCGCGTCTCGTGCGCGTCTCGCTTCCCGGGTCTCGGCTCAAGGCTGAGATCGCGCGGGTGCTGAAGGAGCAAGGTTTCATCTCCGACTTCTCCAGAGAGGGCGACGCGAAGAAGCCCACGCTCTCGGTAGAAATTCGCTACAACGCGGAGAACGCCCCGATCATCGAGGGCATCGAGCGGATCTCGCGACCGAGCCGCCGGGTATACGTTGGCTGGGACGAGATCCCGCAGGTCCGCAACGGCCTGGGGATCGCAATCCTCTCGACGCCGCGGGGAATCCTGACGGATGCGCAGGCCAGGGAAGCCCACGTCGGCGGCGAAATCCTGGCGCAGGTGTGGTGAGTCTATGTCTCGTATCGGCAAGCAGCCCGTTCCGCTCGGCTCCGGTGTGGAGATCACCGTCGCCGGGGGATCCGTGCGCGTGAAGGGCCCCAAGGGAGAGCTCTCCGAGGCGGTGGCTCCACTGACGAGCATCGAGGTTTCGGACGGCGCTGCCGTGGTGAAGCGGGCAGACGACTCCAAGCGTGCCCGGGCGATGCACGGGCTCATGCGCAGCCTGCTCGCGAACATGGCCACCGGAGTGACGGACGGCTTCGAGCGGGTGCTCGAGCTTGTTGGGGTTGGGTACCGGGGCCAGGTAGAGGACGGGAAGCTCACGCTCAGTGTCGGGTACTCCCATCCCGTGGTGCTCGAGATCCCGAAGGCCCTCGAGGTGCTGGCGGAGAGCCCGACACGCCTCGTGGTCAAAGGCGCCAGCAAGCAGGCTGTCGGTCAGTTCGCTGCGGAGATCCGGAAGGTTCGCAAGCCGGAGCCCTACAAGGGCAAAGGTATCCGCTACCTGAACGAACACATACGACGCAAGGTCGGCAAGGCGGGAGCGGGAGTGTAGACATGGCTATTGCTGAACGGCGGCGGCTCTGGGAGAGACGCAAGCAGCGCTCGCGGAAGCAGCTCCGGAGCTGTGAGCGCCCGCTGCTCACGGTCTATCGCAGCTCTAAGCACATCTACGCTCAGATCGTCGACCCGCTTACGGGCCGCACGCTAGCGGGCGCGTCGACCCGTTCGCCCGGGGTGCGCGAAGGCTTGACGTCGACGAGTGACGTGGAGGCAGCCAAGCGGGTCGGCTCGGCTATCGCTCAGAAGGCGTTGGACCAGCAGATTCAACAGGTCGCGTTCAACCGAAACGGCTTCGTGTTCGCGGGCCGCGTCAAGGCTGTCGCCGACGCGGCCCGCGAAGCCGGGTTGCGGATCTAACGTAGGGATCGATATGAGAGCGAGAGCAGAGGCAAGGCGGGAGTTGATCAACCCGAACGACTTCGAGCTGGAAGAGCGGGTCGTCAGTATCAACCGTGTAGCCAAGGTCGTGCGCGGCGGGCGCCGCTTTGGCTTTACGGCGCTGGTCGTGATGGGGAACGGGGCTGGGATCGTCGGCTCGGGCATGGGCCGGGCGAACGAGGTTCCCGAGGCGATCCGCAAAGGTGTCGAGCGGGCGCGCAAGAGCCTGGTTCGGGTGCCGCTGGTGGAGGGGACCATCCCCTATCAGGTCGTAGGCGAGTTCGGAGCGGGCAAGGTGCTGCTCAAACCCGCTTCCAAGGGTACAGGGGTGATCGCGGGCGGCGCGGTGCGCGCTCTGTGCGAGGCGGCCGGCGTCAAGAACGTGCTGACCAAGAGCCTGGGTACGAGCAGGCCGCACAATGTGATCCGCGCGACGCTCGAGGGCTTTGCCAGGCTGAGGGAGCCGGCGGCGCGGCGCGCGGAGCTCCTGGGCTTGGAATCATGAGCAAAGCAAAGGCGAAACAGATCCGCATACGGCAGGTCAGGAGCGCGATCGGCTTCAGCCGGGACCAGCGCGCCACGCTGCGCGGTCTGCGGCTGGGCCGGCCGGGCAAGCAGGCCGAGCTCGAAGACGGGCCTGCTGTGCGCGGCATGATCCGCAAGGTGATCCACCTCGTGGTGGTGGAGGACGCCTGATGCTGGACCGCCTCGCCCCCGCAGCAGGTTCGCGCAGGCCTCGCAAACGCGTGGGCCGCGGGATCGGGAGCGGCAGCGGCAAGACCTGCGGCCGGGGACAGAAGGGCGCGGGTGCCCGCTCCGGCTTCAAGCGAAGGCCATGGTTCGAGGGTGGCCAGATGCCGCTGTCCCGGCGCCTCCCCAAGCGGGGCTTCACGAATATATTTCGTCAGCCCTACCAGGTGGTGAACCTGAAGGAGCTGGAACGCTTCGACCGCGGGAGCGCCGTCGACGCCGAGACACTTTCGCAGGCCGGCTTGGTCGCGCGCCCCGACCGGCCGGTCAAGATCCTGGGCGAGGGCGAGATTGGACACGCACTCAAGCTTCAGGTGGACGCGGTCAGCGCGGCAGCCCGTACCAAGATCGAGGGGGCCGGCGGCTCGATCGAGATCGTGGCCACGCGCCGACGAAAGGGGGGCCGGGGCTCGTGAACCCGGGCGCCGTACAGAACATCGGGCGCGTTCCCGAGCTCTACCGACGCATCCTGTTCACCTTCGGGATGCTGGCCGTGTACAGGCTCGGCTGCCAGGTCCCCACTCCGGGCATCGATCCGGAAGAGGTCCGCAGCTTCTTCGAGGGGTCGGGTGGCGGGCTCTTCGGGCTCATCAATCTGTTTACCGGAGGCGCCTTCGAGCAGCTGTCGATCTTCGCGTTGGGCATCATGCCCTACATCAGCGCCTCGATCATTCTGCAGCTCCTCACCGTGGTGATCCCAAAACTCGAGGAGCTGAAGAAGGAAGGCGAGGAGGGCCGGCGCGTCATTACGCGCTACACCCGCTACGGGACCGTGCTGCTCGCGATCGTGCAGGGCTTCCTGATGGCCACCGCGCTCGAGCAAGGCGCATTCGGCCAGAACGCCGTACTAGAGCCGGGCTGGAGCTTCCGGATCATGGCGGTCCTGACGCTCACGGCCGGAACCTCCTTCATCATGTGGCTCGGAGAGCAGATCAATGAGAGGGGCATCGGGAACGGCATCTCGCTCGTCATCTTTGCCGGCATTGTGGTCTCGATCCCATCCGCCACGAGCAATCTCCTCGACCTGGTGCGCACGGACCAGATGACCCCCATCGGGGCGATCCTGCTGCTCGGCTTCATGGTGGCCGTCGTCGGTGCGATCGTCTACGTCGAGCGCTCGCAACGACGCATCCCGATTCAGTATGCGCGCAGGGTCGTGGGACGGAAGGAAGTCTCCGGCGGCATGACTTACTTCCCCCTGCGGCTCAACACGGCGGGTGTCATCCCACCGATCTTCGCCTCGTCGCTCCTGCTGCTGCCGCTCCAGGTGTCGGCCTGGGGTGGGATGGAGGGGCTCTCCGACTTCGTGAACGACTACCTCGGCTTTACCGGACTGACCTACAACGTGGCCTACGTCGGTCTGATCATGTTCTTCGCATACTTCTACACGGGCGTGATGATCAACCCGGACGATGTGGCGGAGAACATCAAGAAGAACGGAGGCTATATCCCGGGGATCCGGCCAGGGAAGCGCACGGCCGAGTACATCCTGCGCGTCCTGAACCGGATCACCCTGCTTGGTGCCTGCTACCTGGCCGCGGTCTGCGTGCTTCCGAACATGCTCGCTGCCCAGTTGGCGGTGCCGTTCCTCTTCGGCGGGACCGCGCTCCTGATCTGTGTGGGCGTGGCCATGGATACGGTGGGACAGATCGAAGCCCACCTGGTCTCGCGCAACTACGACAGCTTCGTGCAGGGCGCGCGGATCCGCGGGCGAGGCGGACGATGAGCGAGCAGAACCTGATCCTGGTGGGGCCACCCGGGGCGGGCAAGGGTACCCAGGCGAAGCGGCTGGCGAAGCACTTCGGGATCCCGCAGATCGCGACCGGCGATATACTGCGCGAGGCGGTGGCCTCCGGGTCCGAGACGGGGTGGCGCGCCAGGGTGATCATGGAGCGCGGCGACCTCGTCCCGGACGAGCTCGTGATCGAAATCGCGCGAGAGCGGCTTTTTAGGGACGACTGCTCTTCGGGGTTCGTGCTCGACGGCTTTCCTCGGACGACGCGGCAGGCCGAGGCGCTGGACGCTATCCTCGCGGAGCGGGGTCGGGAGCCTGTGCGAGTCGTCGCTCTCGTCGTAGCGGAGGAGGAGTTGGTACGCCGGATCCTCCTCCGGGGCGAGGGTCGCCCGGACGACAACGAGGAGTCGCTCCGGAACCGGCTCCAGGTCTACCGGCGCGAGACGGCGCCGGTGCTCGAACACTATCGCGAGGCCCTGATCGAGGTCGAGGGCGTCGGAGACATTGACCAGATCGCGACGGCGATCGTAGCGGCCGTGACGGACGAACAATGATCCACTTGAAGTCCAAGCGCGAGCTCCAGACCATGCGCGAAGCCGGTCGCCACGTGGGCGAGATCCTGCTAGCCATGCGCGAGTTCGCCAGGCCCGGCGTCAGCACCGCGGAGATCGATCGCGCCGCGCGCCTCGAGATCAGCAAGCGCAAGCTCGAGTCCTCCTTCCTGGGCTACGGCCCGGGCGGTGCCCCGCCGTACCCCGCGGTCATCTGCACGTCCATCAACGCGGAGATCGTCCACGGCATACCGGGCGAGCGCGAGCTTGTAGAGGGCGACATCCTGAAGCTGGATTTCGGTGTCATCTACAGGGGCTTCCACGGCGACTCGGCGCTCTCCATTCCCGTTGGCGAGATCAGCGAAGAGTCGCGCCGCCTGATCGAGGCGACCCGGCGTAGTCTGTACGAGGGCATCAAGCGCATGTGCCCCGAACAGCGGCTCGGTGATGTGGGCCACGCGGTCCAGGAGCTGGCGGAGGGACAGGGCTACTCCGTGGTACGCGATTTCGTCGGGCACGGGGTGGGGAGAGAGCTGCACGAGCCGCCGCAGCTGCCGAATTTCGGACGCCCGGGGCGGGGTCCGCGGCTGCGCGCCGGGATGGTGCTGGCGATCGAGCCGATGGTGAACCTCGGCTCGCCAGAGGTAAATGTCAGCGAGGACGACGGCTGGACGGCGACGACGGCGGACGGTCAGAGGTCCTCCCACTTCGAGCATACGGTGGCAATCACGGACAACGGCCCGGAGATCCTCACCGAGGTTCCGGGAAGCCACTAGCGTGCTGGAGCAGGAATGAAGGTTCGAGCGAGCGTCCGCAGGATGTGTGACAAGTGCAAGGTCATCCGGAGGAAAGGTGTCGTCCGAGTGATCTGCGAGAACCCCAAGCATAAACAACGGCAGGGTTGAGACATGGCGCGAATTGCTGGCGTAGATCTTCCGCGAGAGAAGGCGATCAAGGTCTCCCTCACCTACATATTTGGCATCGGTGTCAGCTCCGCAGCGAAGATCTGCGATGAGGCCGACGTGCCCCTGGAGCGCAAGACCTTCGACCTGGACGAGAGCGAGGTTGTCCGACTCCGGGATGCGATCGAGGCGAGGTACAAGGTAGAGGGAGATTTGCGTCGTGAGCACACCCAGTCGGTCAAGATGCTGATGGACATCGGCTGCTATCGGGGCCTTCGGCATCGACGAGGGCTCCCGGTGAGAGGGCAGCGAACACACACGAACGCGCGCTGCCGAAAGGGCCCGCGCCGGGCCGTCGCGGGCAAGAAGAAGACGCCCACCAAGAAATAGGAACCAATGGCAAAAGCGAAGAAAGTCAAGAAGCGCATCAAGAAGAACATCCCTACTGGGGTGGCCCACGTTCATGCGACGTTCAACAACACGATCGTCACCATCACGGACGTCGCGGGAAACACGATCGCAGCATCCTCCTCGGGGCGGGTGGGCTTCAAAGGGTCGCGGAAGTCGACGCCCTTTGCGGCACAGATCTGCGCCGAGGCCGCCGCGAAGCAGGCGATGGAGCACGGCGTCCGCCAGATCGCCGTACTCGTGAACGGTCCGGGAGCCGGCCGTGAGTCCGCGGTGCGGGGTCTCCAGGCCTCCGGATTCCGCGTGACCTTCCTGCGCGACGTGACGCCGATCCCGCATAACGGCTGCCGCCCGCCAAAGCGGCGCCGGGGCTAAGGGGGAGCGGGGTGGCACGCTACCGAGGACCCGTTTGCCGGCTCTGTCGACGCGAGGGCATGAAGCTTTTCCTGAAGGGCGACCGCTGCTTCACGGACCGCTGCTCGATCGAGCGCCGCAACTACCCTCCAGGCCAGCACGGCCAGTCGCGGCCGAAGTTCTCCGACTACGGCCTGCAGCTGCGTGAGAAGCAGAAGGTCCGGCGCATCTACGGCGTGCTGGAGGCCCAGTTCCGCAAGACCGTCAAGGCAGCCGAGCGAATGCGAGGAGTGAAGGGTGAGAACCTGATGGCGCTCCTCGAGCGACGTCTCGACAACGTCCTGCACCGCATCGGGTTCACGACCTCGCGGAGCGAGGCACGGCAGCTCGTACGGCACGGCCACTTCACGGTAAACGGCCGCAAAGTGAACGTGCCCTCATACCGGGTGCGAAAGGGCGATGTGCTCGGTCTGACGGAGCGCGGCAAGAAGGCGGAGCGGATCGCGAACGCCCTGGAGTCGCTCGAGGCCCGCACGATTCCGAGCTGGCTCGAGATCGACAAGGAGAATGTGCAGGGGAGCGTCCTCTCGGATCCGGTGCGGGAGGAGCTGACGCTTCCCATTCATGAACAGCTCATCATCGAGCTTTATTCCCGTTAGCCCGTCGCGGCGAAACGGACGCAAATGACAACTGGAGGGCGTGTATGAACGTCGATCTGATGGTCAAGAACTGGCAGGGTCTCATCCGACCGAGGCGCATTGAGATTGACGAGGGTCTGAGCGATACGTTCGGTCGCTTCGAATGCGCTCCGCTGGAGCGCGGCTTCGGTCTCACGCTCGGGAACGCTCTGCGAAGGGTGCTCCTCTCCTCGCTGCAGGGTTCGGCAATCACGTCGATCCGCATCGAGGGCGTGGCGCACGAGTTCACTACGATTCCGGGCGTGCTCGAGGACGTCACCGACGTGGTGCTTAACCTCAAGGAAGTTCGGCTGCGCTCGAACTCTCTGGAGCCAAAGGAGCTCCGGGCGACAAAGCAGGGTCCGGGGGTCCTGACAGCCGGAGATTTCGTCTCACCCGACTCCACCGTGGAGATTCTCGATCCGGAGCACCACATTGCGACCCTCTCCAATGATGCGAGCGTGGATCTCACGGCGACCGTCGAGCTCGGTAAAGGCTTCGTGCTGGCCGAGAACAACGCGCGCGAGGAGCAGCCGGTTGGGACCATCCCCATCGACTCGATCTTCTCGCCAGTTCGCAAGGCGAGCTACACGGTGACGAATGCTCGCGTCGGCAGAGATACGAACTACGACAGTCTACAGCTGGAGATCACAACTGACGGCTCAGTGGCTCCGGCCGATGCGATCGCCTTCGCCGCGAAAATCCTCAAGGATCAGCTCTCCATCTTCATCAACTTTGAAGAGGATCTCGAGAGCAGCTTGATCGAGCGACCAGTTACGCAGCAGCCGAACGAGGTACTGTACCGGCTCGTTGAAGAGCTCGAGCTCTCTGTGCGTTCGGCGAACTGCCTGCAGAATGCCGACATCAAGTTTATTGGTGAGCTCGTCCAGCGAGGCGAGCAGGACATGCTCAAGACCAAGAACTTCGGTCGCAAGTCGCTGAACGAGATCAAGGAGATCCTCTCCGGTCTGAGCCTCGAGTTCGGCATGAAGCTCGACGGCTTCCCGTCCCGCAAGGAGCTGGACCGGATGCGCGAGGGCGTCTGACGCAGAATGCGGCACCGCAAGGACCATCGAAAGCTGGGGCGCAGCCCCTCGCATCGCAAGGCGATGTTGCGCAACCTCGTGACCTCCCTGCTCGAGCTCGAGCAGGTGCGCACGACGGAGCCGAAGGCCAAAGAGGTGCGCAGGGTGGCCGAGCGCATGATCACGCTCGGCAAGCGCGGCACCTTGCATGCGCGCCGCCAGGCGCTGAGAACCATCCGAACCAAGGAGGTGGCCGCCAAGGTGTTCGATACGCTGTCCGAGCGGTACAGCGACCGCGCCGGCGGCTACACACGCGTGATGAAGATCGGGCGCCGAGTGGGCGACAACGCCGAGATGGCGATCGTTCAGCTGATCCCGGAAGGCGAGTCGGCCCCCAGCGAATCCACGCGTTGACTTCTCCGCGCCGACGAGTCGTCCCCCTGCTGGTGGCCGCTGCGCTGGTGGCCGCCGTGGCCGGTATCCTCGTCGGGCTTCGCGGTACGAGCGCGCCCCCACTCCGGGTGGGGACGCTGGCCCCGGACTTCTTGCTCCCGTCCCTAGCGGGGCCGGAGCGCTCGCTGGCGGAGCTGCGTGGTCGTGTCGTGTTCGTCAACTTCTGGGCTACGTGGTGCGCCCCTTGCCGGGAGGAGGCGCCGTCGCTCGATCGCCTGTACCGCAGCTTTCCGCGCGAGAGCTTCGAGATCTTGGCGGTCAGCATCGACGCGCCGGGGGAGGACCAGGAGGTGAGCGAGTTCGGCGCCGAGTACGGCCTCTCCTTTCCGATCCTGCTTGACCCCGAGCAACATACGTACGTGGCATACAAGGCGAGCGGGGTTCCGGAGACCTTCGTGATCGGAGTCGACGGACGTCTGATCGAGCGTTTCATCGGGCCGCGGGACTGGGACCAGCCGCGCTACGCAAGAGCCGTGCGACGCCTCCTCGATGGCTGAGCGAAGAGGAAAACGTGCGGGAGCGAGCTGGGCGCGCCGGGTGGCGCTGATGCTTGGCCCCGTTCTCGCACTCACCGGCGCCTCGATCGCACTCGTGCTGGACCGCGAGGAAGGCATCGGGACGCTGATCGAGCTGCGGCGCCAGGCTCGCTACGCCCACGCGCGCGTGGATCGCTTGAGTGCCGAGAAGGAGCGCCTGTCCTCAGTGGTGCACGGTTTGCGCTCGGACCCCGAGCAGGTGGAAGCCGCCGCGCGCAGCCGGCTCGGCATGCTGCGGCCAGGAGAGGTCGTGGTTCGCATGCCGAGCAGCAGCGGGCGTTGAGACGCCCGGGGGAACGCCGGCTTGGATCCTGAGGTGCGCGAACGGCTGCTCGAGCGGGTGCGGGAGGCGGCGGCCAAAGTCGTTCGCGAGCTCAACGCGACCTGCCTCGAGCGCCTGGACTCGATTCAAGTCGTTCCCAGCAAGAGCCCGGAGCACGGAGACTTCGCCAGCAACGCGGCGATGGTGCTCGGCAAGGCGCTCGACCAGCCCCCGCGCGAGATCGCGCAGCGGATTCAGCAGGTGCTCGGCGACTCCGACGCACTCGTGACTAAGACAGAGATCGCTGGGCCGGGCTTCTTGAACTTCTTTCTGACCCGCACGCACTGGCAGGAGGTGCTCGTTCGCATCCTCGCGGAGGGGGACGCGTTCGGCCGCAGCGAAGAGGGGCAGGGGCGACGCGTCATGGTCGAGTTCGTGTCGGCAAATCCCACCGGCCCCCTCACGATCGGGCACGGGCGCAACGCCGTGCTCGGTGACTGCATTGCGAACCTGCTCGAGGCGACTGGGCACGAAGTCGTGCGCGAGTACTACTTCAATGACGGCGGTCGTCAGATGCGCGTGCTTGCGCAGTCTCTTCGGGCGCGCTACGAGCAGGAGCTCGGCCTGGACGCGGACTTGCCGGAGGAGGGCTACCAGGGCGACTATTTGGTCGACGTGGCGAGGCAGCTCGTCCGTGAAGAGGGTCGGAGCTGGCTCGAGAGCGACGAGCAGCGCTTCCGGGAGCGCGCGCAGAGTGCCATGTTCGAGAGCATCCGCAGCACTCTCGACCGGCTCGGCATCCACTTCGACCAGTACACGAACGAGCAGTCGCTGTACGATGAGGGGCGTGTGGAGTCGGCGCTGGAGGACCTCAGGGCAGCAGACGTAGTCTTCAAGAGCGAGGGAGCCGTCTGGCTACGCTCGACCAGCCTTGACCTCGCGCGCGACCGGGTGCTGGTGAAGTCGACCGAGGAGCCCACGTACCTGCTGCCCGACATCGCGTACCACCGCGAGAGCTTGCGCCGCGGCTACGATGCAATCATCGACGTGCTCGGCCCGGATCACATCGAGCAGTTTCCCTACGTGAGCGCCGCGATCTCCTCGCTCGGTGAGGACGCGGACCGGGTCGAGGCGGTCATCTACCAGTGGGTCAACCTGCGACGCGGCGGAGAGATCGTGAAGATGTCGACACGCAAGGCGTCCTTTGTGACGGTCGACGAGCTGCTCGACGACGTCGGCTCCAACGTGTTCCGCTACTTTATGATCGAGCGTCGAGGCGACACGCACATCGATTTCGACGTGGAACTCGGGCGCGAGCGCTCGGAGCGCAACCCTGTTTACAAGATCCAGTACGCGCACGCCCGCCTGTGCAGCATCCTCCGTCTCGCCCTTGAGCGCGGGTTCGAGCTCGCGGCCCCAGAGCAGATCGGCTGGCAGCGCCTCGAAGCGTTCGCGGAGCTCGAGCTCTGCAAGCTGCTGGAGCGTTTCCCGGAGCTCGTCGCGCACGCGGCGAAGGCAAGAGAGCCTATGGAGGTTACACGCTACCTGCTCGACCTCGCGACCGCCTTTCACAGCTACATCTCGGATGGCGTGCGGCACCGTGTGCTGTCCGACGACCGCGAGCTGTCCGTGGCCCGCATCGGTCTGGTGCGCTCGATCCGCAGCACGCTGGCGAACGGACTGGGGCTGCTCGGGATCGAGGCGCCGGAGCGAATGTGAGTCACGAGGAGACGCGGCAGTCGCAGGGGGGAACGGGCGCCGGGCGGATTCGCCGGCTCTTCTTCGCCGCGCTCCTCCTCACGACTGGCGGCGCTGTCGGACTCGTGCTGGGTTCGCTCTTCGAGGCCCCCCGGCTGCTGCTCCGCAGCTGGCTCGGGCCCGTGCAGCGCGTAGAGCTCCAGCGCGCCGGCCCGACCCCGACCGTCGAGGTCCCCCTTTTCGAGTTCGACGCGATCCAGGGCACGCCACTGCCGCCTGTTGCCGCCGCGCCACTGCACCAGACGCCGCCTGACGTCGACGCAGGTGGGCCGCGTAGCTCGGGACCAGTCGTACAGGTGCGCGCGTACCGCGAACGCAGCGAGGCTGAGAGCCTGGTGCGGGAGCTGCGCGCGCGGGGCTTTCAGGCGTTTATCAGCCGGACCCTAGGCGCTCCGGGCACGCGCTCGCGCGTTCGCGTCGCGCCGCTCGGCGGGGAGCAGGTTTCCCTGCTCCGCGAGCGGCTCGAAGCCCTCGGCTACGAGACCTGGACAACGAGCGAGTGAGCAGGTGGCTGCTGACAGGGGCCGACGGGCAACTCGCGCGCTCCGTTCTTGAAGTAGCGCGGGAGCTCGGAGTCGAGGTACACGCGTACAAGCATGAGAAGCTGGACATTGCAGATGCTGAAGCGCTAACCACCGCGATCGACGCCGCACGGCCCGACGTGGTTCTGAACTGTGCCGCCTTCACCGACGTGGATCTGTGCGAGGAGCGGTCGGAGCAGGCCGAACGGGTGAACGAGCTCGGTCCGAGACTGCTCGCAGACGCTTGCAAGGGCGGCCCGCTCCTGGTTCACGTGAGCACGGACTACGTCTTCTCTGGAGTGTCCGCCTCCCCTCTGGACGAGGATGCTTCTCCCGGGCCGCTGAGCGTCTACGGGCGCACCAAGCTCGCTGGCGAGCGTGCGGTGCGCGCCTCCGGTGCAGAGCACCTGATCGTACGCAGCCAGTGGCTCTTCGGTCCCGGGCCGAATTTCGTGCGCACCATCCTCGCGAAAGCGGCCGAGAGCACCGAACTCCGCGTCGTCGACGACCAGATCGGACGGCCGACCTGGACATACTTGCTCGCGAAGGGGATCTTCCAGGCAGTCCGGCACGGCGCGCGGGGGAACCTGCACGTGGCGTGTGAGGGCGAGGCGAGCTGGTACGATCTGGCCCGTGAGGCTGTCAAAGAGGGAGTTCGCCAGCGGCTGCTAGAGAGCGAGGTGGCTGTAGTGCCGATCTCGACGCGCGAGATGCCGCGGCCGGCCGCTCGCCCGGCGCGCTCCGTGCTCGACCTCGAGCGTGCTCGTGGACTGGGCGTCGTGCTGGCTCACTGGCGCGGAGGGCTCAGAGGCTATCTGAGTCGGAAGGCGGATCACAAACATGCGTAGGATTCTGATCACCGGCGGCGCTGGCTTCATCGGCTCGCACCTGTGCCGCAGGTTCCTCGACGATGGTGCCGAAGTCATCTGCATGGACAACTTGCTGACCGGCCGTCTTCAGAACATCGAGAACCTGTTCGGCCGGGACCATTTCAGCTTCATCAAGCACGACGTGACGAGCTACATCCATGTCCCCGGAGAGCTTCACACCGTGCTGCACTTTGCATCCCCCGCCAGTCCCGCCGACTTCGAGCGCCTGCCGATCCAGATCCTGAAAGTGGGCGCGCTCGGAACCCACCACACGCTAGGTCTCGCCAAGGAGAAGGGCGCCACACTGCTCCTCGCTTCCACTTCGGAGTGCTATGGAGACCCCGAAGTGAATCCCCAGCCGGAGAGCTACTGGGGAAACGTGAACCCGATCGGGATTCGCGGCGTGTATGACGAGGCAAAGCGCTTCGCCGAGGCTATGACGATGGCCTACCACCGCTATCACGGGTTGGACACGAGGATCGCGCGGATCTTCAACACCTACGGTCCCGGTATGCGCCCCGACGATGGTCGCATGATCCCCACCTTCTTCATGCAGGCGCTTCGGGGCGAGGGGCTTACCGTCTTTGGCGATGGGTCGCAGACGCGAAGCCTCTGCTTCGTCTCCGACCTGATCGAGGGGATCGTGAGGCTGCTCGACTCCGAGTGCTCCGAGCCTGTCAACCTGGGGAACCCGCGCGAGCTCTGCGTTCTCGAGGTGGCGCAAAAAGTCCTTGCGCTCGTGGGTTCGGGCAGCGAGGTCGTCTTTCGCGAGCTACCCCCGGATGACCCGAAGGTGCGTCGACCCGACATCCAGTTGGCACAGGAGCTGCTTGGCTGGAGCCCTGCCGTGTCGCCCGAAGAGGGCCTCGAGCTCACACACTCGTACTTTCAGGCACAAGCGGGGCTCGTGTAGCGGGTGCAAGACGTTCCACAGAGCCAGATCCGCAACTTCGCGATCATTGCCCACATCGATCATGGCAAGTCTACGCTCGCGGACCGCCTGCTCGAGGCTACGGGGACGCTCTCCGAGCGGGAGAGGGTCGATCAGTTCCTCGACAAGATGGAGCTGGAACGCGAGCGCGGCATCACCATCAAGGCGCAGACGGCCCAGCTGCGCTACCGCGCGAGGAACGGCGAGCAGTACCTGCTCAACCTGATCGACACGCCGGGCCACGTCGACTTCCAATACGAGGTGTCGCGGTCCCTAGCGGCGTGTGAGGGGGCGCTCCTGGTCGTAGACGCGGCGCAGGGCGTGGAGGCTCAGACGGTCGCCAATGCGGAGGTGGCGATCCTCGCCGGGCTCGAGCTCATCCCGGTGATCAACAAGACCGACCTCCCGAACGCCGATCCCGAGCGGATCCTGCGGGAGATCGAGGAGCTCGTGGGCATCCCGACTGGCGAGGCGATCTGCATCTCCGCCAAGACGGGAGCCGGGATCAATGAGGTGCTCGAGGCGATCACCGCACGTATCCCCGAGCCCTCGGGAGATCCGGATGCGCCGCTCCGAGCGCTGATCTTCGACAGCTGGTACGACCCCTATCTCGGCGCCACCATGCTCGTGCGCCTGGTCGACGGCCGGCTCGAGCGGGGAGCCCGGATCCGGTTGCTCGCGACCGGCGCGGAGTACGACGTGGGCTTCGTGGGCGAACTCATCCCAGAAGTGCGGGCGATCGAGCGGGTGAGCAGCGGACGGGTGGCGGTGCTGGCCGCCAGCATCCGCGATCCGAAGGCCGTCCACATCGGAGACACCCTTACCGAGGTTTCTCGTCCGGCCGCCGAGGCTCTACCAGGCTTCCAGTCGATGCAGCCCATGGTCTGGAGCGGGCTCTACCCGGCAGATCCGGCGCACTACAATGCCTTGCGGGCGGCGATCGCGAAGCTGCAGCTCAACGATTCCTCGTTCTCGGCCGAGCCGGAGACCAGCGACGCGCTCGGCTTCGGCTTTCGCTGCGGCTACCTCGGCCTGTTGCACATGGAGATCGCCCAGGAGCGGCTCGAGCGCGAGTATGGGCTCGACCTGATCATCACCGCGCCCACGGTCGTCTATCGGGTCGTGAAGAGCGATGGCACCGAGCTCGAGATTCATCGCTCCAGCGACTTGCCCCCGCCAGGCGAGATCCGCGAGATCCTGGAGCCCCGCATTCTGGCGCACATCCACGTGCCTAGCGAGTACATCGGTGCCGTGCTGGCCCTCTGCCAGGAGCGTCGCGGCGTCCAGCGTGAGCTCCTGGTCCACGGCGACAACCGTGCGGTCGTGCGCTACGAGCTGCCGCTGGCAGAGGTGGCGGTCGACTTCTACGATCGACTCAAGAGCTTGACGCGGGGCTTCGCGTCCATGGGCTACGACCTGAGCGGCTTCGAGCCCGAGAGTCTGGTTAAGGTTGACGTGCTCGTGAACGGCGATCCGGTCGACGCGCTCTCGCTCATCGTGCACCGTGACTCCGCCTATCGACGCGGACTCGCCCTGATCCGAAAGATGAAGGAGCACATACCCCGGCAGATGTTCGAGGTGGCGATCCAGGCGGCGCTGGGCACCAAGGTCATCGCGCGGGTCTCCGTCAAGGCACTGCGCAAGAACGTGACCGCGAAGTGCTATGGCGGCGACATCACGCGCAAGAAGAAGCTGCTCGAGAAGCAGCGAGAGGGAAAGCGGCGAATGAAGCGCATCGGCAACGTGGAGATCCCGCAGGCGGCGTTCCTCGCCGTCCTGTCCAGTGACGAGGGAGGATAGCTCCGCACCGCCCGGGGGCAGCCGCTGCCGGTTATACTGGAGGCGAGGGGAATCGGGGATGTCGACGAAGACGGAGACGGAGACGCGGGAGCGCGGCTCCTTCGAGACCCTGCGCGCGGTGCTGGTAGCCGCGCTGATTGCTCTCTTTATCCGCTCGTTCATTGTCGAGCCCTTCAAAATCCCCTCGGGCTCCATGATTCCGACGCTGCTAGTCGGTGACTACGTACTCGTCAACAAGTTCTCGTATGGTGTACGACTGCCCTTCACGGGAACTCTGCTGTTCGGGAAAGCCAGGCCCCAGCGCGGAGACGTGATGGTGTTTCGCTATCCCGACGATCCGAGCCAGGACTTCATCAAGCGGGTTGTCGGAGTCTCCGGAGACCGCATCGCGGTGCGTGACGGGCGCCTCTGGCTGAACGGCCAGCCCGTCGACCGTCTGCCGGACGGCGAGTTCGTGTACCGCGACGTGACGAACCAGCGCGAGATCCGGACCAAGCGGTTCATCGAGCGTAACAACGGAGCCGATTACACGATCATTCTCGTGCGCCCCGGCGCGAACCGACGGGACGGTCCGTGGATCGTTCCCGAGGACAAGTACTTCGTGATGGGCGACAACAGGGATAACTCCCAGGACAGCAGGCTGTGGCGTGAGTCCTTCGTCTCCCAGGAGCAGATCAAGGGCCGCGCCTTCATGATTCATTGGTCCTGGGTCGTTTCGTACGGCTCCGCCCGGAATCGCAGCTTCGTCGCCGACCTGCTGCACACGCTGTGGAGGGTGGTCTCGCTGCAGGTGGAAAAAATCCGCTGGAATCGCATCGGCCGCGCGATCGCTGGCCGCGCGGATTGACGCGGGCCGACACGTCCGATAGGTTCCCGTCGCTCTTTTAATCCCATCCGGAGAGGTGGGGAAAGGCACGCGATGAGCGAGCCCATGGGGGACTCCACGCGCGTCGTCCTCGACGCACACGGGATCGAGCGCGCCGCCACCCGTATCGCGCACGAGATCGTGGAGAGGAACGGCGGCACCGAGGATCTCGTCCTGGTCGCCATCGTCACCGGCGGACGCCCTGTCGCCGAGCTGATTCGCGAGCGCCTGCGCGAGATCGATGGCAGCGAGGTGCCTCTGGGCGCGCTCGACGTCACGATGTACCGAGACGACGTGATCGGTCACGGGCGCCGTCCCGTTCCGAACCCGACCCGGATGCCCTTCGCGATTGGCGGTAAGCGCGTCGTGCTCGTCGACGACGTGATCTTCACCGGGCGGACCGTGCGCGCAGCCATGGATGCGGTCATCGACTTCGGTCGGCCGGAGGCGATCCAGGTAGCCACGCTGGTTGATCGCGGTCACCGCGAGCTCCCGATCCGCGTGGACTTCGTGGGCAAGAACATCCCGACCTCCCGCTCGGACAAGGTCGTCCTGCAACGCAACCCTGAAGGAGAGCTCGAGGTGGTCGTGTGAGGCACCTGCTGGGAATCGAGAGCCTTTCGCGCCAGGAGATCGAGCGCATCCTCGATACGAGCGAGGCGATGCTCGAGATCTCGCAGCGCGAGATCAAGCGCGTGCCCACCCTGAGGGGTCGGACGGTGATCAACCTGTTCCTCGAGCCCTCGACGCGCACGCGCGTGAGCTTCGAGATTGCGGCCAAGCGCCTCTCGGCTGACGCCATCAACGTGTCGTCTTCGGAATCGAGCCTGTCGAAGTCGGAGACCCTAGCGGACATGGGCCGCAACCTGGCCGCCATGAACGCCGACCTGCTGGTGGTCCGGGATCGAACGGCGGGCGTACCCAAGATGCTGGCCGACCGCCTTCACCTTCCGGTTATCAACGCGGGCGACGGTTGTCACGAGCACCCCACGCAGGCGCTGCTCGACGTGTTCACGGCGCGCCAGTCGCTGGGCACCCTGGACGGACGCGTCGTGGCGATCGTGGGCGACATCTCGCACAGCCGCGTGGCGCGCTCCGACATCTACGCCTTCACAAAGCTCGGCGCGGAGGTGCGCGTCGCCGGCCCGCCGACGATGATGCCGGCCGGCGTGGAGCTCCTCGGCGTGAAGCCGTGCTATTCGATGGAGGAGGCGCTCGACGGGGCCGACGTGGTCATCATGCTGCGGATCCAGCGCGAGCGGATCGAGCAGGCCCTCTTTCCGTCCGTCCGTGAGTACTCCCAGACCTTCGGACTCAACCTCCGCACGCTGGCCCTGGCCAAGCCGGAGGCGATCGTGCTGCACCCCGGACCGATCAATCGGGGCGTGGAGATCGCGAGCGAGGTCGCCGACGCGGAGCTCTCGCGCATCCTCGATCAGGTAACGAACGGCGTCGCGGTCCGCATGGCGGCCCTCTACCTACTCACGGGAGATGAAGAGTGAGGACGCGAATCCGGGGGGTGCGAATCCTGGATCCGTCGAGCGGGCGCGATGAGCTCGGTGAGCTCGACGTGGACGCGGGCCTGATCGCGGAGCCAGCCGCGCACAAGACGCCCGACGAGGTCATCGAGGGCAATGGCCTCTGGCTGGCACCCGGCTTCGTTGATCTGCACACGCACCTGCGCGAGCCCGGTCAGGAGCACAAGGAGGACATCGCGACGGGCACCCGCGCCGCCGCGGCGGGCGGCTACACCGCGGTCTGTGCCATGGCGAACACCGATCCCGTGAACGATAGCCCTGCGGTGACCGAGTTCATCCAGCGCAGGGCCCGCGAGACCGCCGCGGTGCGTGTGAACGTGATCGCGGCAGCCACGCAGCAGCTGCGCGGCGAGATCATGTCCGAGATGGCGGCGCTCGCAGCGGCGGGGGCCGTGGCCTTCTCCGACGACGGGGCAGTGATCATGAACGGGGCCGTGATGCGCCGCGTGCTGGAGTACGCAAAGGGCGTCGGCCGGCCCGTGATCGCGCACTGCGAGGATCTGGAGCTGCGCGGATCGGGAGTCGTGCACGAGGGCGCGCACGCAACCTGCTGCGGTCTGCTCGGCTCACCCGCCGAGGCCGAGACGGTGATGGTCGCCCGCGACATCGAGCTGGCCCGTCTCACGGGTGCGCACTTGCACGTCGCCCACGTGTCGGCTGGCCGCTCGGTCGAGCTCATCCGCGAAGCCAAGGCTGCGGGCGTCCGCGTCACCGCGGAGGTGACCCCGCACCATCTCTCACTCTCCGACGAGGTGATCCGCGGCTACGACACGAACATGAAGATGGCGCCACCGCTTCGGACGGCACAGGACCGCGAGGCGCTACGAGAAGGGCTGGCGGATGGGACGCTTGATTGCGTGGCGACGGATCACGCCCCCCACGCCATCTACGAGAAAGACCTCGAGTACGGCAAGGCTGCCTTCGGTGTGGTGGGCCTGGAGACGGCGCTTCCCTGTGTGCTCGAGCTCGTCCGCGAGGGTGGGCTCTCCGCGCTGGATGCGGTTGCCCGGCTCTCCACGCAGCCGGCCCGGGTGCTGGGCCTGCGCGGCGGAACCCTCGAGATCGGAAGCCCCGCAGACCTAGTGCTCGTCGATCCGGATCACGTTTGGAAGCTCGAGAGCCGGGACCTGCACTCGCGCTCGCACAACTCCCCGTTCCTCGGCCGCGAGTTGCGGGGCCGGGCACTCCTCACCTGGGTGGATGGGCGCGTAGTGCACACCCTGGAGGGGGCTGCGGATTGACCAGCGTTCGGGTCGCCACGCTGGCCCTGGCGGACGGGACCGTCTACCGGGGTGAAGCCTTCGGCGCAGCCGGCGAAGGGGTAGGGGAGGTCGTCTTTCATACAGGGATGACCGGCTATCAGGAGGTGCTCAGCGACCCCTCCTACGCTGGGCAGATCGTCTGCATGACGTATCCCGAGATCGGGAACGTGGGCGTGAATCCCGAGGACGACGAGTCCGCGGGGCTCCACCTGCGCGGCTTCGTGGTCCGGGATCACGTGGACTTTCCCTCCTCCTGGCGAAGTCGGGAATCGCTGCAGCACTACCTCAGCCGTCACGGTATTCCGGGCATCTCTGGACTCGATACGCGTGCGCTGGTCCGGCGACTCCGCACGGTCGGCACGCTGAACGGGATCCTGGCACACGGCGAATGCGACGCGAGCGAGCTCGTCCGCCGTGCCTCGGAGCTGCCTGCCATGATAGGTCGGAACCTCGTCGACGAAGTGACGACCACAGAGGCCTACCGCTGGACCGAGGGGAGCGACTGGCGAGCGCTCGCCACGAGGCCGAGCCCGGCCTACCAGGTCCTCGCCTATGACTTTGGAATCAAGCGCAACATACTAAGAATGCTAACGAACGCCGGATTTGAAACGACGGTGGTACCAGCCCGCACCAGCGCCGCCGAGGCCCTCGCTCGCGCGCCGGACGGGATTTTCCTGTCGAACGGTCCCGGCGACCCAGCCGCGGTGGGCTACGCCGTGGAGACCGTCCGCGAGCTCGTCCGTGAGAAGCCGATCTTTGGCATCTGCCTCGGCCATCAGATTCTGGGGCTGGCCCTTGGGGGGATCCGGACCAAGCTCCGCTTCGGACATCACGGCGCGAACCAGCCGGCGCGCGACCTGGACAGCGGGCGGGTGATGATCACGTCGGAGAACCATGGCTTCGCGCTCGACGGTGCCGCCCTGGCCGCCGATCCCGACCTGGAAGTCACGCACACGAACCTGAACGATCGCTGCGTGGAAGGCCTGCGCCACCGGCGGTTGCCCGTCTTCTCCGTGCAGTACCACCCCGAAGGCTCCCCCGGGCCCCACGACGCATCGCACTTGTTCCAGCGCTTCCGGGAGCTGATCGAGAGCTCGCGTGCCTAGCCGAGCGGAGCTCACAAAAGTGATGTTGATCGGCTCGGGCCCGATCGTGATCGGTCAGGCCTGCGAGTTCGACTATTCCGGCACTCAGGCGTGCAAGGCGCTCGCAGAGGAGGGCGTGGAGGTCGTGCTCGTGAACTCGAACCCGGCGACGATCATGACAGATCCCGAGTTCGCGAGCCGCACCTACGTGGAGCCGATCACGCTCGACACGGTGGCGCGGATCCTCGAGCGGGAGCGGCCGGACGCGGTCCTCCCCACGCTCGGCGGGCAGACGGCGCTCAACATTGCAGTCGGGCTGCACGAGCGCGGTGTCTTTGCCGACCTGGGCATCGAGCTCATCGGGGCGCAGATCGATTCCATCCTGATGGCCGAGGATCGCTCGCGCTTTCGCAAGGCGATGGACGAGATCGGTCTCTGCACGCCGCACTCGATCTACGTGCAACGGGGCAGCGACGGGGCTGCCGCGCTCGCGGCCGTCGGTCTGCCCGCGATCATCCGGCCAAGCTTCACCCTCGGCGGATCTGGTGGCGCCATCGCGACCACGGAGGCAGAGTTCGCGGAGCAGCTCGACTGGGGCCTCCGCGTCTCGCCGAAGACCGAGGTGCTGGTTGAGGAGTCCGTGCTTGGCTGGAAGGAGTTCGAGCTCGAAGTAATGCGGGACACGGCGGACAACGTCGTGATCATCTGCTCGATCGAGAACCTGGATCCGATGGGCGTGCACACGGGTGATTCAATCACCGTCGCGCCCGCCCAGACGCTGACAGACAAGGAGTATCAGCGGCTTCGCAACGCTGCGGTCGCGATCATTCGAAAGATCGGGGTGGATACCGGAGGCTCGAATATCCAGTTCGCCGTGCAGCCCGAGACCGGTGAGTTCGTCGTGATCGAGATGAACCCGCGCGTGTCGCGGAGCTCGGCGCTGGCGAGCAAGGCGACGGGCTTCCCGATCGCGAAGATCGCGGCCAAGCTCGCCATCGGCTACAGGCTAGACGAGCTCCCCAACGACATCACGCGTGAGACGCCGGCGAGCTTCGAGCCCACGATCGACTACGTGGTGACGAAAATCCCGCGCTTCACCTTCGAGAAGTTCCCCGCCGCGGACCCGGAGCTTGGCGTGCAGATGAAGTCCGTCGGCGAGGTCATGGCCATCGGTCGCACTTTCCGGGAGTCGCTGCAGAAGGCGATTCGATCACTAGAGACCGATCAGTACGGGCTCGAGACCCTCGAGCTCGCCGACGCCGAGCTCGAGGAGCAGCTGGGCCGCCTGCGGCCCGATCGGCTCTGGCTGGTTGCGGAGGCCTTCCGTCGGAACCGAGAGCTGGCCTGGGTCCAGGAGCGAACGCGCATCGACCCCTGGTTTCTGTTCCACGTTCGCGAGCTCGTCCTCGAGGAGCGGCACTTCAAGCGGAGCGGTGATCTGCGCCGTGCCAAGCGTCAGGGCTTCTCCGACCGGTACCTGGCAGCGCTCTCGGGTCGCGACGAGGCCGCGGTCCGCCGCGAACGCCTCGAGCTTGGCATCGTCCCCGTCTTCAAGCGCGTGGATACCTGCGGGGCAGAGTTCGCTGCGCATACTCCTTATCTGTATTCGACCTACGAGGAGGAGTGCGAGGCGGCGCCGAGCGAGCGAAAGAAGGTAGTGATCCTCGGTGGAGGCCCGAACCGGATCGGCCAGGGCATCGAGTTCGACTACTGCTGCGTGCACGGGGTGATGGGGCTTTCGAAGGACGGCTTCGAGACCATCATGGTGAACTGCAACCCGGAGACGGTGTCGACGGACTACGACACCTCGGATCGGCTCTACTTCGAACCGCTCACTCTCGAGGACGTGCTCGCCATCGTGGAGCGGGAGCGGCCCGTGGGGGTCATCGTGCAGTTCGGCGGTCAGACGCCCCTGCGCCTGGCCGTCCCGCTGGAGCGCGCCGGCGTGCGAATTCTCGGCACGTCGGCAGACGCCATCGACCGGGCGGAAGACCGCGAGCGCTTCGCACAGCTTCTGCGCAAGCTCGGCCTGCGCCAGCCGGAAAACGGAACCGCACGCAGCGTCGCAGCTGCGCTGCGTCTCGCGGCGAACATCGGCTACCCCGTGCTCGTGCGCCCCTCCTATGTGCTCGGCGGCCGGGCCATGCAAATCGTCCACGATGAGCTCGAGCTGGACAGGTACATGCGCAACGCGGTGATGATGAGTCCAGAGCACCCGGTGCTCGTGGATCGCTTCCTGGCGAACGCGATCGAGGTCGATGTGGATGCCATCTGCGACGGGCGACAGGCCGTGATCGGGGGCGTCATGGAGCACATCGAGGAGGCCGGGATCCACTCAGGAGACTCGGCCTGCTCACTGCCTCCCTACAGCCTGCCGCGCTACGTCATCGACGAGATCCGGCGCGCCACGCGCGAGCTCGCACTGGAGCTGGGGGTTCGGGGTCTGATGAATGTGCAGTACGCAGTGGTGGGCGACCAGGTGTACGTGCTCGAGGTGAACCCGCGCGCCTCGCGGACGGTGCCCTTCGTCTCCAAGGCCATCGGCCTGCCACTCGCGCAGCTGGCCGCACGTGTGATGGCCGGCAAGACGCTCGCAGAGGTCGGCTTCTCGGCCGAGGTCGAGCCCGCGCATGTCTCGGTCAAGGAGGCGGTCTTCCCCTTCGTCAAGTTCCCCGGCGTCGATACGTTGCTCGGCCCGGAGATGAAGAGCACCGGCGAGGTCATGGGAATCGATCGAGAGTTCGGCCGCGCCTACGCCAAGGCGCAGCGCGCCGCGGGCATGGACTTGCCCACGTCGGGGACCGTCTTGGTCTCGTTGCGTGACGAGGACAAGGAGCCGGCCCTCGAGGCGCTGCGGGCGATCGACGCCGAGGGTTTCCGCTTGATCGCGACCGCCGGCACGGCGACGTTTCTGAAGAACCACGGCTTTACTGTCGAGCCGGTGCGCCGCGCAGCGGAGGGTCCACCCAGTACTGTCGACCTGCTGCGCAAAGGAGCGGTGCACCTCGTCATTGTCACAACACAGATCGGCGACGCGAAGGCCGTACGCGACTCCGCGGAGATGCGGCGGACCGCGCTCGAGAACGGCGTGCCCTACTTCACCACGGTGGCGGGCGCGCGCGCCGTCAGCGCCGCTATCCGAGCGCTGCGTGCTGGGGAGATCGAGCCGCTCGCTCTCCAGGACATTCATAAGGGCTAAGGCGCGGACGGTGTCGGACTTTCTCGAGCTTGTCCACACCATTCGCGGTCCGCTGGAGTTCGCGCGCGCGCAGCCCGACCGACTCGAACGCACACCGGGACTGCGGGACAGCCTGCTCGGCGCACTGCGGCGCTGCGGCGAGCTGCGCATTCCGCCAGAGGCGAAGCGCCGGCTCGAAGCGGCCGCCCGCGCGCTCCAGACGGGCGACGCCGCGCAGACCCTCCAGTTCGCCGCCGAGCGCCTCGCCCCAATCCTCGAGCCCGCCTACGCACAGCGGGCACTCAACCAGCCGACCGTGCGCCTGCCCGGCGTGGGTCCGAAGACAGCCGACGCGCTGGCTCGGAAGGAGATCCGGCGCGTCGAGGATCTACTCTTCTTCCTGCCACGATCTTACGAGGATCGACGCGAGCTCTGCCCGATCGAGGCGCTGCAGGTCGGTCGCCCGGCCTGCTTCCGGGGCACCGTCACCCGGGCCCACATTGTCTCGGGCCGTAGAGGACGGAGCTTTCTCCAGGCTGTCGTCAGCGATGGGACGGCCTCCGTGCAGCTCAAGTGGTTCAGAGGCGTTGCTCACTTCCGCGACAGGGTCGTGCCCGGTGCGGACGTGCTCGTGGCGGGAGACGTGCGCCGCTATCGCTACGCGAAGGAGCTGCACCACCCCGAGATCGAGATCCTGAACGAAGACACGTCGATCGAGAGCCTGTCTCGGATCGTTCCCACGTACTCCACCGTCGAGGGCGTGCCGCCGCGCACGCTGCGCCGGCTCGTCCAGGCGGCCGTCGAGCACGCGGGCGACCTGGTCGAAGCCTGGCTGCCGCCGGAGGTCACTCGGGAGCTCGCCCTTCCGGAGGTCGGCGACGCACTCCGCGAGGTCCACGCACCAGCCGCCGAGCTCGACCCCGCCGAGCTCCGGGAGCGGCGTACGCCCTACCACATGCGTCTGGTCGCGGAGGAGCTGTTCCTGCTCCAGGTGGGTCTTTCGCTGCGCCGCTCCGCGCAGGCGAGCCGCCGGGCCGCGCCGCTCGACGTCCACTCCGCGAAGGTCCGCCGCGCGCTTGACGCGCTGCCTTTCGCGCTCACAAGGGACCAGCTGCGGGCATGGGACGAGATCTCCGGAGACCTGGCGCGTCCCCGTCCTATGAACCGCCTACTCGTTGGCGACGTGGGGACCGGGAAGACGGTGCTCGCGGTGCTCGGCGCGGTCGCGGCACACGCGTCGGGAGCGCTCTGCGCCGTGCTCGCTCCCACGGAGATTCTCGCCGAGCAGCACTTCGAGACATTTCGGAGGCTGGCAGGAGCGCTCGACCTGCGCGTTGCGTTGCTCACCGGCAGCACGCCCAGCCCGGAGCGGCGCTCGCTCTTGCGACTGCTGCAGCTCGGCGAGATCGCGATTATCATCGGCACGCACGCCCTGCTCTCGGGCTCGGTCGCCATGCCCCGCCTGGGTCTCTGCGTCATCGACGAGCAGCACCGCTTCGGCGTGGCACAGCGGCGCAGCCTGGGACTGAAGGGTGACAATCCGCACCTGCTCGTCATGTCCGCGACGCCGATTCCGCGCACGCTGGCCCTCACCGCCTTCGGCGATCTCGACCACTCGACGCTGCGCGAGCGCCCGCCGGGACGTTCGCCCGTAGAGACTCGCGTCGTGCCCCCCTCCGCAGGACGCCAAGTCTTCGAGGAGCTCCGGCGTACGCTCGCCCGCGGCGAGCAGGCGTACGTGGTGTACCCGCTGGTCGAAGAGTCGGAGAAGCAAGACCTACAGGACGCCACGCGGGGCTTCGAACGACTGCGAAAAGCGCTGCCGGAAGTCCCGCTCGCGCTCATGCACGGCAGGCTGGACGCGTCCGAGAGGAGTCGGGCCATGGCACGCTTCAGCGCCGGCGAGGTGCGAGTGCTGGTGTCGACCAGCGTGATCGAGGTCGGCCTCGACGTGCACGATGCGACCTTGCTGGTAGTACAGCACGCCGAGCGCTTCGGCCTAGCCCAGCTTCATCAGCTGCGCGGCCGGGTCGGGCGCGGAGAGAAGCCCGGTCTGGCACTGCTGATGGCGGAGCCGAGAGGCGAGGAGGCTTCGCGTCGCCTCGCGGTGCTCGAGGCGAGCGACAGCGGTTTCGAGATTGCGGAGGAGGACCTTCGCATCCGCGGCGCGGGCGAGTGGCTCGGGACCCGCCAGGCGGGACGCCTCCCCGAGCTGCGTCTCGCGGACCTGGTCCAGCACGGTGAGCTGCTCCCGCGCATGCGGACCGCCGCCACCCGCCTCCTGCGCGGCGACCCAGGACTCGAGAGAAACGACCGACTCCGCACCAGCGTAGAGCGCCGCTGGGGCGACCGCCTGGATTTCAGCTCTGTCGCATAGGGCCCCGGTCTTCGCTGCGCGCGCCGCTCTGCGGCGCTTGCATGGAGGCCAACAGACACCGAGACTGTGCACATGAGTCGCTTCGAAAAGATCGATCGACTGCCCCCCTACGTGTTGTCGATCGTCAACGAGCTAAAGCTGGAGGCGCGACGTCGCGGCGAGGACGTGATCGACCTCGGGTTCGGCAACCCGAACCACGCCACCCCGCCACACATCGTCGAGAAGCTCGTCTCGGCCGCTCGGGATCCGCGCAACCACCGCTACTCCTCCTCACGCGGCCTGCCGAACCTGCGCCGGGCCATCACGCGCTGGTACCGGAGGCGCTTCCAGGTTGACCTCGACGCGGAGACCGAGGTGCTCACTACGATCGGCGCGAAAGAGGGTCTTTCTCACTTCGTCATGGCGACGATCTTGCGCGGCGACGTCGTGCTCTGCCCCGATCCCTGCTACCCGATTCACGCCTTTTCCGTGGTGATCGCCGGGGGCGATATTCACCGCGTCCCGCTTCAACCCCTGGACAGCTTCGCGGAGCGCCTCGAAGAGACGATCTCGTTGTGCTGGCCGCGCCCCAAGCTGCTGATCGCATCCTTCCCGCACAATCCGACAACCGCATCGGTCGACCTCGCGTTCCTGACCCGGCTGGTCGACCTGTGTCGGGAGCACGAGCTCTTCCTAGTGCACGACCTCGCCTATGCGGAGATCTGCTTCGACGGCTACCGACCGCCGAGCGTGCTGCAGGTGCCGGGTGCGCGCGAGATCGCGATCGAATTCACGTCGCTTTCCAAGTCGCACGCCATGGCAGGCTGGCGGGTCGGCTTCGCTGCCGGCAACGCTGAGATGGTGCAAGTGCTGGCGCGGGTGAAGAGCTATCTCGACTACGGGACCTTCCAGCCGATCCAGATCGCCGCCATCGTCGCGCTGGACGGTCCGCAGGACGTGGTGGCAACTGTGGTCGCGGACTACAAGGCCCGCCGCGACGCCCTGATCGAGGGCCTAGGAGCGGACTGGAAGATCGAGAAGCCCGTGGCGACCATGTTTGTCTGGGCGCCCCTCCCCGGGGGCTTCGACCATTTGGGCTCGCTGGAGTTCTCGAAGCTACTACTCGAGCGAGCGCAGGTCGCGGTGTCCCCCGGCATCGGCTTCGGTCCATCGGGCGAGGGCTACGTGCGCTTCGCTCTCGTCGAGAACACCCACCGAACCCGCCAGGCGGTCCGGAGCATCCGGAGACTCCTCACGGGTGACTGAGCGGGCGGTGAAGCTGGGCCTCGTGGGCCTCGGCACGATCGGAACCGGTGTGGTGCGGATCCTCCAGGAGGGCGGAGCGCGCATCGCGGAGCGTCTCGGCTTTCCGCTCGAGCTCGTTACGATCGCCGTCCAGGATCCGAACAAACAGCGGAGCGTACGGCTCGACGGCTACACCCTGACAGGGGACTGGCGTCGGGTGGTCGACGATCCGGAGATCGATCTCGTGATCGAGCTCGTCGGCGGCACGGGTGTCGCGCGCAGTGTAGTGCTGGCGGCACTGGACGCGGGTAAGGGGGTCGTGACGGCGAACAAGGCGCTGCTGGCCGTGCACGGTGAGGAGGTCTGCGCGCTAGCCGCCTCGAAGCGCGTCGAGATCGCGTTCGAAGGCAGCGTGGCGGGCACGATCCCGGTGCTGCGTGCGCTACGCGAGGGCCTGTGCGCGGACCGGATCGACTCCGTGCTTGGCATCGTGAACGGAACGTGCAACTTCATCCTCACGGAGATGGAAGGGCGGGGAGATGCGTACGAGGCGTGTCTCCAGCGCGCGCAGGAGCTCGGCTACGCGGAGCCGGATCCGACCTTTGACGTCGACGGCACCGACTCGGCGCACAAGCTATCAATCCTGTTGGCCATGGCGTTCGGCGTTCGTGTCCGTCCGGCAGACCTCGCGGTCGAGGGCATTGAGCGCATCGCGCCGATCGACGTCGAGGTTGCGCAGCGCATCGGTTTGCGCATCAAGCTCCTGGCGGTCGCGAAGCGCGGTCCGCGTGGCATCGAGGCTCACGTACATCCGACCATGATCCCGACGAGCAGTGTTCTGGCCCGGGTCGACGGCCCGATGAACGCGGTCGAGGTACAGGGGCTCTACTCGGGCCCGACGCTCTACTACGGTGCGGGCGCAGGTCCGCTCCCCACCGGCAGCGCCGTCGTGGGTGACGTGATGGAGCTTGCGCGCACCTGCCACCTGGGAGCGCCGCTACGGGTGCCGCCGCTCGGGACACCCGAGCTGCAGGCCGGGCCGCTGGCTCGGCCCGAGGACTTGGAAGGGGAGTACTATCTGCGTGTGGGTGCTGTGGATTCCCCCGGCGTCCTGGCGCGGATCGCCGGGGCACTGGGAGAAGCGGGGATCAGTATTGCGTCCGTCCTGCAGGAGGAGCGGCGTGCGGCCCGTGCCGTACCGATCGTGATCACCACTCACACGGCGCGCCAGGCGAGCCTCGACACGGCGCTGCGCGAGATCGAGCAGCTCGCGGAGGTCACGCAGCCCGTGCAGGTGATACGGATCGAGCGGGGCATATGACCATGATGGAAGACCGCATCGAAGGTCGCTTCGAGAGCTGGTTCGAGTGCTTCGGGGGCTGCGATGGCCGCTGGCCCCTCACCGAGGTGATCTATCGCTGCCCGCACTGCGACGGACTGCTCAAGGTGCAGCCTGACATGGAAGCCCTGAAGAAGGTCTCCGCACAGCGGTGGAAGGCGGTCTTCGAGGGGAGGGTCCACACGACCGAGTGGCCGTATGCGAGCGGTGTCTGGGGCAAGCACGAACTGGTCTGCCCGATCGTGGAGCCGAACAACGTTGTCTCCATGTACGAGGGGCACACGAATCTGCTCTGGGCGCGGCGCCTGGGTCAGGAGCTCGGCTTGCCGGACCTGTGGATCAAGCAGTGCGGCAACAGCCATACGGGGAGCTTCAAAGACCTCGGCATGACGGTGCTTATGTCGGTCGTGAACGAGATGATGAGTCGCGGCCAGCCCGTGCGCGCGGTGGCATGCGCGTCCACGGGGGACACCTCGGCCGCCCTGGCTGCCTACGCTGCCTATGCCGGCATTCCGGCCGTCGTCCTGCTGCCGAAGGACAAGGTGTCCGTCGCGCAGCTCGTCCAGCCCGTTGCCAACGGCGCCATCACCCTGTCGCTCGATACCGATTTCGACGGCTGCATGGAGATCGTGCAGGAGATCGCGGCGCGAGACGGCATCTACCTCGCCAACTCGATGAACTCCCTGCGTATCGAGGGTCAGAAGACCGTCGGCATAGAGATCGTGCAGCAGTTCGACTGGGAGGTACCGGACTGGATCGTGGTTCCGGGAGGGAACCTCGGCAACGTCTCGGCGCTGGGCAAGGGACTGCTGGAGCTCCAGGAGCTCGGGATCATCGCTCGCCTGCCGCGGATCGTGTGTGCCCAGGCGGAGCGCGCGAACCCGCTCTACAGCAGCTACCTGCAGGACTTCGAGAAGTTCGAGCCCATGGAGGCGCAGCCCACTCTGGCGACCGCGATCCAGATCGGTCACCCGGTCTCGTACGCGAGGGCGATCGACGTCCTGCGCCGTTTTGATGGAATCGTGGAGCAGGCGACCGAGCAGGAGCTCGCGGACGCCTCGGCCGAGGCGGACCTCACGGGCCTGTTCACTTGCCCGCACACGGGAGTCGCGCTCGCCGCGCTCAAGAAGCTGATCGCGCGGGGCATCATCAAGACCAACGAACGCGTCATCGTGATCTCTACAGCCCACGGTCTGAAGTTCACGGATTCCAAGGTTCGCTATCACAGAGAGGAGCTGGCGGGGATCGAGTCGCTACACGCGAACCCGCCCATCGTGCTTCCACCGGACTACCGTGGGGTGCGGGACGAGATCTTCCGACAGATCGAAAGGCGTTTCTGAGCAGCGCGGCTGTTGAGCTAGGAGGGATCTGATGAGCCTCGATCGAAATTTGGCGCTCGAGTTGGTTCGCGCGACCGAGGCCGCTGCGCTCGCTTGCAGCGGTCTGATGGGTCGAGGCGATGAGATGGCGGCCGATCAGGCCGCTGTGGACGCGATGCGCGAAGCCCTGAATCGAATCGAGATGGACTCGGTAGTCGTGATCGGCGAGGGCGAGCGGGATCAGGCCCCTATGCTCTATATCGGTGAGAAAGTGGGGACCGGAAACGGTGAAAAGCTCGAGATCGCGCTCGACCCGCTGGAGGGCACCACGATCTGTGCGACCGGGGGCCCGAACGCGCTGTCGGTGATTGCTGCTGCGGAGGAGGGCGGCTTTCTCCACGCGCCTGACACGTACATGGACAAGATCGCGGTCGGGTCCGTCGGCCGAGGCTCGATCGACATCGACAAGAGCCCGACAGAAAACCTGCGGGCGGTCGCCGACGCGAAGCGCGTGCCCGTGGAGGAGCTGACGGTCGTGATCCTCGACCGGCCGCGCCACGAGAACCTGATCGAGGAAGTGCGAAGTGTCGGTGCCCGCATCAAGCTGATCAAGGACGGGGATGTCTCTGCCGCCATCGCGACGTGTAGCCGTGAGCACAGGGTCGACCTGCTGATGGGAATCGGTGGCGCGCCGGAGGGGGTGATCGCTGCGGCTGCGCTCCGCTGCCGCGGCGGTGACATGCAGGGCCGGCTCGAGCTACGCAACGCCGAGGAGGTGGAGCGCGCGAAGGCGATGGGCGTTACAGACATCCACGCCAAGCTCACGCTCAAGGACCTGGCCTCCGGGAATGTCATGTTCGCCGGCACCGGCGTCACCTCGGGGGACTTCTTGCACGGCGTGCGCTTTCGACCAGAAGGGGCTGTGACCCATTCCGTTGTGATGCGGAGCGAGACTATGACTACGCGCTGGATCGAGGCCGAGCACAACGTCCGCTACGAGCCGGTCTGAGGCAGATGCCATGTTCACGGGCATCGTCGAGACCGTAGGAACCGTCGCTCGCATCGAGCCAGAAGGCTATGGCGTGGCGCTCGAGATCGAGGTGCCGTCCGAGCTGAGCTCTGGCGTGAAGGTCGGAGACAGCGTCTCGATCAACGGCTGCTGCCTGACCGTGACGGAGGTCGAGCTCGGTCGGCTGTCATTCCAAGCGGTCCCCGAGACCCTGCGATGCACGGCGCTCGGAGCTCGCGCCGTAGGGGACGGTGTGAATCTGGAACGTGCCATGCGCGCGGACGCGCGCTTCGACGGGCACATCGTGCAGGGACACGTCGACGGGACGGGCGAAATCCGCTCGATTCGCCGGGCCGGCTCGGACGTCATTCTACGGACCGCGTGCGGACCCGAGCTCGCGCACCAGCTGGTGCCGAAGGGTTCGATCGCGATCGACGGCGTCTCGTTGACGGTGATCGAGCCCGACGCATCCGGCTTTGCGGTCGCCTTGATCCCCCACACGCTGGAGGTCACCACACTCGGGGAACGTCGCGAAGGGGATCTGGTAAACCTCGAGCTGGACGTGCTCGGCAAGTATGTGCTCCGCTATCTCGACCAGCGACGAGAGCTCTCCCACAGCGGCTGACGCGGGGCGAATTCTACCCCCGAATTTCCTGTCGTCGCTCGGAGGGGCGTTGTAGGATAGGTCTGACCGCGCTGGCAAAAAGCAACCGACTAGAAAGGTGTGTCCTGGGCGGGAGCTCGAGCGGGGTGCGGTCGGGGGTTCGCGATGAAGGAGTTGGTCGAGCAGATCGTCTATGCGCTGGTGGATCAGCCTGAGGCTGTGCGGATCACGGAGATCAAGGGGAGCCACGCCCACGTCATAGAGCTCAGTGTTGCGAAAGAGGATCTGGGGAAGGTGATCGGAAAGGGAGGGGCTCATGCCTCCGCGATCCGAACGATTCTCGCAGCAGCAAGTGGCAAGGAGAACAAGCGCTACATCCTGGAGATCATCGAGGACTGATCGCCGTCTCCCTGTCACAAGCTTCCCGGGCTCTGCGTTCACGGCGAGCGGTTCGCCCTAAGAACGCTCACCTTTCGGCCGCGCCTGGCCGATAAGTGACCCGGAGAGAACTTCTGGGAACGGGTGACACTCAGCATGCAGAGTGAATTTTCGGCAGATGAGCATCACCGTACGGGACTCCAGCTGCTTGAGGGCGGCGAGGGCCAGCGGGGCTTCGATCATCTCTGCCGCGCCTATCTAAAGGCGCCGGACTGCGCCAGCTATCGCTCCTCATACGCGCTGGCTCTGGCGCTCGTGCGGGGCCAGTTCCTGGGCGCGGTCGAGCTGGCCCGTGCTTCGGTCCGGCAGGAGTTCTACAACCCGGATCTCTACCTGAACCTCTCCCGGATCTACCTGGCGTTCGACTTTCGTGCAGAGGCGGTCCGTTTTCTACGCCGCGCGCTCATGGTCGACCCGGACAACGAGGGAGTGCGGCGGCAGCTCGCGCAGCTCGGCATTCGCCGACGTCCCCCCATCCGTTCCCTTCCGCGCAGCCACGCTTTGAACCGCTGGCTTGGTCGGGTGCAATCACGCGTGCTCGGTCTGTCGAGCTGGTCGGGAGGTCGCACGCAGAGCGCTTGACAAGCTTCCGTCGACGGATACCCTCCGCCAGCTCAAGAGCGGAGTCCGCATGGGAAGCGTGATCAAGAAGCGCCGGAAGAAGATGCGCAAGCACAAGTACAAGAAGCTCCGGGCGCGAAATCGGCACAAGCGCAAGCGCTGATCGATTTCTCACACCTTCCGCGGACGCACCGATGGCCTTCATCGGTGCGTTTTTTTTTCGATTTCCGTTGACAGCGGGAAGAGTCAGTGCCTACTGTGTCCGGCATCCGAGGCCTGGAACCTCGCGTTTCGAATCGGGAAACGTCACTTCATGCTGCGCAGCCGAAGAGACTCGACTCGAAGAGACCGCAAGCAAAGGCAGCTCGGGCGGTAAACAAAACACCAACTGGGGGGTGAAAGAGCATGGCAGCTCGACGCAAGAAGGCCACGCGGAAGAAGGCGCGGCGCAAGAAGGCCACGCGGAAGAAGGCCACTCGTAAGAAGGCGGGGCGCAAGAAGGCCACGCGGAAGAAGGCCACTCGTAAGAAGCGGCGGAAGAAGGCCACTCGTAAGAAGGCGGGGCGCAAGAAGGCCACGCGGAAGAAGGCCACTCGTAAGAAGCGGCGGAAGAAGGCCACTCGTAAGAAGGCTCGAGGGCGCTAGCCGTCGTCGACGCCACGGAAGGAGCCCCCGTCGCCCACTGGTGACGGGGGCTTCTCGCGTCTTGTGCTGTTGACGGCCCTCGCGGAGCAGTTACTGTTCCGCCGGGTCGAGGAGGGGCCGATATGGCACGCGTCACCATCGAAGATTGTCTGGAGCAGGTGCCCAATCGCTTTGGGCTCGTGGTCATGACTGGGATCCGGACCAAGCAGCTCATGCGAGGAGCACGGGCGTTGGTCCAGGCGACCGAGAACCGCTCCGTCGTGACCGCGTTGCGCGAGGTGGCCGCCGGCTACATCCGACCCGATGTCGAGCTGGACGCCGAGGCCGAGGAGCCGAGCGCTCCAGAGGAGTAGCGCGAAGCTACAGGACGCTCACGGGCAGCGTGAAGCTGAAGCGAGAGCCGGTCCCGATCTCGCTCGTGAAGCCGATCGCCCCGCCCAGACTCTCCACGAGCGCCTTGGCAAGCGTCAGCCCCAGGCCCGCCCCGCGATGTTTGCTGTCCGGGGAGTTGTCCACCAGGAAGAACTCGTCGAAGATCTCGGACTGGTCGTCCGGGGCCACGCCGATTCCTGTGTCCCTCACAGTACAGAGCAGCTGGCCCTCCTGGAGCCGGACCTCTAACTCGATCTCGCCGCGATGCGTAAATTTTGCGGCGTTGTCCAGCAGGTGAAACAGGATCTGGCTCAGTTTGGCCAGGTCGGTGCGGACCTTCGGCAGGTTGGGACCGACACTTCTCTGAAGGGTAACTCCGGTGTGTAGCGAGTCCCGAACGTTAAAGACGGACTCCTCGACAACCTCCGCCAGGTTCACCTCCTGGAGCTCCACGCGGAGCTCGTTCTGCTTCACGCGCCATAGGTCCAGGATGTTTTGCAAGGTGCGGAGGAGCGCGTTTCCGTCATCGAGCGCCCCGCGCAGCGATTCGCGCCCCGCCTCCGAGAGATGTTCGTGCTCGTTCGCCAGGACGGAGATCACGCGCTCGATGATGCTGTTGAGCGGCGTGCGCAGCTCGTAGCTCATCTTCTCGATTAGATCGGTCTTCAGCTGCTCTACCTGTCCCAGCCGCTCCTCCTGCTTGATCAGCTCCAGGTCCTGCGCGAACAGCTGCTCCGAGAGCCGCAGTACCTCGTCCGACGGGTCGCCGTCTTCGGGGGTCTGGGTGATCGAGCAATGGTCGAGGATGAGCGAGATCTGCCTCAGGATCGATTCGACCTCGGCATTGCGCATGCGTGGCCACTCGGCGGGATAGCCAAGGATCGCAACGCCGCGCGTCCGCCCGCTCTGGCTGAGCGGAAATCCGAACACGCCTCCAGCCGCTCGAGACCAGATGCGCGACGGCGCATTCGGGGCTTCTGCTCGCAAGGGTCGGTCCGCGTGTGTCGCCTCCTGTACGAACTCCGCCAGCACGGAGCCCGCCATCATTGCATCGCTAGCGCAGGTGAAGCCCGCCCAGCCATCGGGCTCGGAGGGGTTCGAGCCCGAGCGGTAGATCAACGCGAAGCCCTGGAGCGTGCCGGCCAAGTGTCGCGCGCCGGCAGCAAGCGCCGTGTTGAGCGTCTCGGGAGAGGAATAGAGCCCGAGGATCTCCATCGTCGGGCCCTAGAACCGCGACCCGTCGCCAATGTTCAGCGATCCGTCATCTGGCTCTTGGGTGACGGCCGCTTCTCCTTCGAGGGCCAGTTTCGTAGCGAAGTCGCGTGGGTTCGACGCGGCGTCGGACGCCGTCTCGAGCGTGATCTTGGCTGCCTGGTACAAGCTCAGGAGATGCTGATCGAAGGTCTGCATGCCGAGATCGGACCCACCAGCGCTGATGTGGTCGGAGATCTCGACGGTGAGGCTCGGATCCCGAATGCACTCGCGAATGGACCGCGTGGTGCGCATGACTTCTACGGCGGGTACTCGGCCGTTACCCTTCTTGTTCGGCAGCAGGCGCAAGGAGACGATGGCCTGGATGTTCTCGGCGAGCCGATCCCGAACCTGATTCTCCTCTTCGGCCTGAAAGAAGCTCAGGATCCGGCGCAGAGTCATGGCCACGTCGATCGTGTGGATCGACGAGAACACCGCGTGTCCCGTCTCGGACGCCTTCAGTGCGGTGTCCACCGTCTCCGCGTCGCGCATTTCGCCGACCATGATCACGTCGGGGTCCTGGCGCAGCGCTGCGCGCAGCGCATCGGGGAAGCCCCTGGTGTCGGTGCCGATCTCGCGCTGGGTGATGATCGCGAGCTCGGGCTTGAAGATGAACTCCACCGGGTCCTCGATCGTCACGATCTTGCACTTCCGCGCCAGGTTGATCTCCTGCAGCATCGTGGCGAGGGTCGTCGACTTCCCCATCCCGGTGGCGCCGGTGACCAGTGTCAGCCCGCGAGGAATGGGCGCGATCTCGCGCAGCACGGTGGGCAGGTTGAGCTCTTCGAACGACTTGATGCTGAGCGGGATGATCCGGAGGACGATGTTGTACGCCCTGCGTTCACAGCTGATGTTGACACGAAAACGACCCTCGCCCGGTAGCTCGTACGCGAGGTCCACTTCGCGCTGGCCGTCGAGATCCTGCCCGCTGCTCTCGACCAGAAGCCGCGCGATGCTCGCCGTGTCTTCTGGTGACAGCACCTTGTACTTGAGCTCTACGAGCTCGCCATTGAAGCGGTACAGCGGCAGATAGCCGGCCTGGAAATGGATGTCCGAGGCGCCCTTGTCGAAGCCCAGGCGGAGCAGGCGATGAAGTCGCTCAAGGTCCATGCAGAATTCCAGTTTCCGCATCAACAGATAGATGCAGCTCCTTCACCCTTCGGTATTCGAATCGTTGCGCTTGATGGGATCGGCCTCGGGAGTCCCCTATAATTGCCTTCGTGAAAGCGGCGCCGTTGATCACGCTTGTCGTCTGTCTGAGCCTGGGCGGCGGGAGTCAAGCTGCCGCGCAAGACGAGTCCCAAAGCGGCTCCGAAGTTCGTCCTGCCCCCACCCTGGATCTGGATCGGCTGCTGAAGCCGCGCACCACACCCGGCGTGCAGATCCATTACGGTGGGAGGAGCCGCGGCGCCTGGGAGGCAAAGTTCGCACGAGCGCGCAACGAGGTAGCTGGGCTCGAGCTAAATTTGGTGGAAGCCCAGAAACGGTATCGGGAAGCTTCCAGCGGCGAGTGGGGCTACTCGCCGATCGGCGGGGGCATGCCGTCGGATCCCGAGGTGCTCAAAATCCGTGCCGAGATGAAGCGTGACCGGCAATCCCTCGAGGCGGCGCGCAAACGGCTGAGGGAGCTCGGAGTCGAGGCCTCGCTGGCCGGCGTCCCTGAGGAGTGGACGCTCCCAACCAGCTACACCGACAACTAGCGAGTCTTGCCGCGAACGGGCCTTCGCACTTCGAGTTGCACTCGCAATAGGCCGGGCTCCACTTCGCTGGGTTAGGGGCGCCCCTGCACCTTCGCTGCTCTGGGCACCCAAACTGCAACGTTTCCGGGGCATGGCAAGACCCTGGCTACAACTCGCGTTGCTCGGAGCGCTCACGTTCGGGCTGGGCTGTCAGAGCTTCCGGGGGGATCCGGAGCTCGCGCTGCAAAAGGTCGACGGAAACACGCTCACGGTGGTGGTGGCCGAGCTCAAGGTGCACCTCGGGGAGGATCGCTATCGCTTCCACCGGGCCGTGACGGCGGACGGCCGCGACTTGATCGCGGTGTCGCTCTGGAAGCTTGATCGCCTGCAACAGCTCCGCTCCGTTCCGCGTGCGGACTGGCAGAATGTCGACCTCGTCATCGAGTTCGCGCGTGCTCGCGCCCTCGAGCGCCTGCGCAGATACGAGGAGGCTGGACGGGCGTTTACGCGCGTCGCAGCGAGTGGCTCTGTGCTCGCGGCCCCTGCCAAGGAGGCCGCGAGCGTGATGGCGCGTTTTGTCGGTTCCCAGGAACCCGCGGCCGTGCAAGACCTCGAGCGCATCCATGCGCAGGTGCTCCGCTGGCGGGGACTCTCATACGAGCTCGTGAAAACCCCCTACCAATCGCTCGCGCTGGAGGAGGCGGAGCTCTGGGAGATGCTCCGCGTCGACTCGCACCTGCGCCACCAGGGACCCGAGACTGCGATCCAGAGCTGCGTGCGTCTCATCGAGCAGAACCGCGACTCCAAGCTCTACTCCAGGCATCTTCTGCGCCTCGGTGACCTCTACGCCGACCTCGCTGGGAGCGTCTACTTGCGCGCTCAGACGCGCGGCCCGGGCGATCTGGCGGAGTACGAACAGCTGATCGATCGCGCCCTGGCGGCGTACGAACTCGCCGCAGAGGATCGTCGTCCGGGTCTGCGCAGCGAGGCGAGCGCGCGAATCGAGGCACTGCTCGCTACGCACCGGGGGGCTGTCGCGTATGCCCGCTGACCGTGACCAGATGATCCGCGTGGGAATCCGTCTCGTTCTCGTCGCGTTCGCCGCCGGCTTGCTCGTGCTCGCCCTCTCCGGGAGCGCGCTCTCACAGGAGCGGCCCGGCTCAGTCGAGGACGCCGCGTACCTGTTGCTGTCTCATGAACCCGTAACTGCGGAAGCGCGCGTCGACGAGGCCCACGAGATCCTGAGGGAGGAGAGGCGCGAGCGACTGACACGGATGGGGAGCGCGTGCTTCGACATGGTGTGGGGAGGGGTGACTCCCGGCTCGCCGAAGCGGCTGCTGGACTCGGGAAGACGCCTCGCACGCGAGATCCGGCACTGGAACGCGCGCTCGGAGGCAGAAGACCGTGCTCTCGCGCTGCTCCAGAGCGACGTTCTGGCACAGGCGAGCGACGAGCGGGGTCGGGAGTTCTACGCTCGGCTGAAGTTGCGCGAGGACGAGCAGCGCGTATCGCGCTGGCTCCGCGAGGCGAAGGCAGCGCTCTCGAGGGACGATCTCGGCACGGCGCGGCGCCGGCTCGACCGGATCGCCGCTCTACGCCCCGACGAGCGGGATCTCCAGAAGCTCCGCCTAGCGGTCTCGGAGGCCGCCGCACGACCCGTCCCGCAGACTCCCGAGCCCGTCGCGCGGATCGAGAGCTGGGAGCCCCCGCTCGCGGCCGCTTTGCTCACCGATCGATACGACACGGTACTCGCCTTCCAAGGGGCGCGAGCGGATGTGGAGCTTGCCCAGGCTGTGGCCGCTTTTTTGTCAGGGGATGGCGCGAGCGCCATCGCCAAGCTGGAGCAGCTCGAGGACCAGGATGGAGCGCCAGCGCAGCTGGCCACCACCTGGCTCGCTAGCGAGAGCTTCAATCCTGAGGCAGCACTCGAGAGCTCGGCCGACGCTTTCGCGTCAAGAGGGCACTCGGCTGGCTGGGCGGAGACGAGCTCGAAGACCACGGGCTCTCGGTCTCGCGAGAGGGCTACAAGGCCTGGGAGGCAGCGCTCTCCCCGCTCAACTTCGCCCTCGCTCTGCCGGCACGGCTGATCAGCGGGCGTCGCCCCGAGGTCAGGGACCTCCACGCCGCTGCTGCGGGGTACCTCGATCGTGTGCCCTTCGGGCCGCAGGCAAACGCCGCGAAGGCCTGGCTGAAGGACAGCAACGGCCCGAACCGCAATCAGCGCGCCTTCGACGATGGCCGGCTCGTGCTGCCGCGCGCCACGACGCGCTACCGGACGCACGACCCGCTGCGCATCGTTGTGACGCCGGCTGGGCTCGAAGTCGTCAGCCGCGATCGCTTCACGCGCCTCGGGATTCGCATGGAGACAGACACCACGCTGCTTCTCACGACGGTCAACGGCGAGGTCCCGAATACCGCGATCACCATTTCGCGCGACACAGCACTGCGTTTGGCTGCAGGACTTGCGCACGGGCTGGAGCAGGGCGCGCTGACACCGGTTGCCAGTGATGCGACGCTGCTACTCGAAGGGCTCCGGCGTTTGGACGTGGACCTGCGACGCGGGGCGCACCTGGTGCTCGAGCCCTGGCAGCCCCGCGCAGAGGGGGCCAGAACGGAGCTGAGCCGGGCGCTACTGGAGGGCGGGTTGCCAGCGCAGCTACAGCAGCTCCGGATTGCCCGCTCTGGCAAGTCGGTGCGTGTGGAACGCGAGCTCTTCGCTCGCACGACTACCTGCCCGGAAGCCACCCTCTGCATCGATCGTGCGCGCTCGTACGAAGGCCGCCTGTTCGCCCGCGTCGACCACGACGGCGAGATGCGCCTGGGATTTGGCGGAAAGCTCGCCCATGCGCGCCTCGCCCTTGAGATCGGCCGTTCCGGCCCGAGAGCTGCCGTCGTCCTCCCGCTGGGCCACTGGCTCGGGATCGGTCGCTGGCTTCCGGCCGAGGTGCACTTGAACGTGGGCATGGATGGCGTCGGGGCGAGGCCCCGACTCGGACGCACCCGCGCCCGGAGCCACGCCTTCGCAGGTCGCTAGCAGGTCTTGTGGGACCCGGCGCGCGAGCGGTCGCGCCCCACCCACCTCCGCTTCGGCCCTCGCTGCGCGCGCCGCTTGCAGGGGTTGCCGGCTCAGCACATCGTTGGAGGTCCGGAACGCCCCCCGACGGACTCCGCCCCTAAAGGGAACGGAACTTGGGGACGGTCCTTAATCGGAACTAACTCCTCGATCGAACCAAGAAGTTCCGATTAGGCACCGTGCCCAAGTTCCGACGGTGTGGGGCCCGCTCCTGGTTAGAGGAGCTCTCGGAGGGCACTTAGGAGGCGCGCGACGATCTCGGGGCGGGCGTTCTCTCCCATCAGGCCGACGCGCCAGACGCGACCCGCGAGCTTGCCGAGACCGGGGCCAATTTCGATCCCGTATTCGGAGAGTAGCCTGTTGCGGATCGTGGCCTCGTCCGAGACCGGCGGAATCACCGCGTTCAGCATCGGCAGCCGGTAGGCGGTCTGGACGAGCATCTCGAAACCCAGCTCGGTCAAGCCCTCGACCAGGGCTTGGTGGGCCTGCCGATGGCGCGCGAAGCGCGCCTCCAGACCCTCGTCCAGGACGCGCTCGAGCGCGGCGTGGAGCGCCAGGATCATGCTGACGGGTGCCGTGTGATGGTAGACCCGCTCGTCTCCCAGGTAGCGGCCGATCAGTCCGAGGTCCAGGTACCAGCTCTGCACCGGCTGCCGGCGTCGCGCGAGCCGTTCGAGGGCGCGGGGCCCAAAGGCCAGGGGAGAGAGCCCCGGCGGACACGAGAGACACTTCTGTGTGCCTGAATACGCGGCGTCGATGGCCCAGTCGTCGAAGCGCACGTCCATCCCGGACAGCGAGGTTACGCAGTCGAGCACGACCAGCGCGCCCGCCTCCCGCGCTACGTGGGCCACCTCGCGCACCGGCTGTGCCACGCCCGTCGACGTTTCGGCGTGAACCAGCGCCACCAGGTCCGGCCGCGCGGCCTGCACCTCCGCGATGAGCCTGTCCGGCGAGATGATCTCTCCCATTTCCGCCTCGACCCGGATCGCCTGCGCGCCCGCCCGCTCGATGACGGAGACCATGCGCTCGCCGAACACCCCTTGGACTGCGACGAGGGCCCGATCGCCGGGCTCGAGCAGGTTGACCAGGCACGCCTCCATTCCCCCGCTCCCTGTCGCGGAGAGCGGCAGTGTGAGTGCGCTCTCCGTGGCGAAGACCGTGCGCAGCTGTTCCTGCACGCGGTCGAGGACGTCGAGGAACGCCGGGTCGAGGTGCCCGATCATCGGGTGAGCCATTGCGCGCAAAACCGGCTCCGACACGTTGCTCGGACCGGGCCCGAGAAGGAGTCGCTCAGGCAGCTCGAGATCGCTCATGGCCCGATGATAGCGGCTTGTCGCTACACTGGGTTCGGGAGGGCCGCGTGGATTGTCTGTTCTGCAGGATCGCCTCGAAGGAGGTCCCCGCCCGCATCGCCTTCGAGAACGAGCGCGTCGTCGCGTTTGCCGACATCAACCCGCAGGCTCCGACGCACCTGCAGATCATTCCGCGCGAGCACATCGCGAGCTCGCGCGAGGTAACAGAAACCAACCGGGAATGCATCGGCGAGCTGGTCGAGGTGGCGGCGCACCTGGCGCGGGAGCTAAGTCTGGCCGATGCCGGCTATCGCCTGGTCTTCAATACCGGCGCTGCGGCAGGCCAGACCGTTTACCACATCCACTTGCACCTTCTCGGGGGACGCTCGTTCGGCTGGCCGCCGGGCTAAACCCCGCTACTGTCTTGCGAACATGCTCCGCATCTTCTTTCTGACCCTCCTGATCGCCGCTGGCGCGATCTGCTTCGAGCCTGGGTGGGACGGCAAGCAGCGCACATTGTTTTTCCGTCTGCGTACCCCGAACGAGATTACCCAGCTCGTGAGCCGCATCGGGACGGAACTTGTGGCTCGCGGCGCGTCCGCCGCCGAGCGAAACAAAGCGGTGCCCGCCGTCGCTTCAGGTCCCCTCGATCCCGAGCAGATAACCGAGTCCGATCGAAAGCACCTGGATCGTCTGATCGAGGAGAAGCTGCGGGAGTAGAACGCACTTGCGCCTCTTGGAGCAGATCGAGAAGCACGAGGACGAGTTCCTCGCTCCTTACGCATTGCGATCCAGCCAGAGTCGCGGGAGGCTTCACAGCGAGCGCCCCCACCGTTACCGGACCGAGTTCCAGCGCGATCGCGATCGCGTGCTTCACTCGCGCGCCTTCCGCCGCCTCCAGTACAAGACACAGGTGTTCCCCTTCCAGGTCGGGGACCACTTTCGGAATCGACTCACGCACACGCTCGAGGTCGCCCAGATCGCGCGCACCGTGGCGCGGGCGCTTGGGGTAAACGAGGACCTCACCGAGGCGATTGTGCTGGCACACGATCTGGGACACCCGCCCTTCGGGCACGCGGGCGAGAAGGTCCTGGATGAGCTCGCGAGCTCCGTTGGGGGATTCGAACACAACCGCCAGAGCCTGCGGATCGTGGACTTCATCGAGCGGCGCTCGGAGCACACCCTCGGACTCAACCTGGTGTACGAGACGCGCGCCGGCTTGCTGAAACACGGCGCAGAGTACCCCCGCTACGACCACCCGGTTCCACTGCCCGAGCTCGGCTCGCAGCCCAGCGTAGAGGCGCAGATCGCGAACCTCGCCGACGAGATCGCCTATCACAGCCACGATCTGGACGATGGCCTGCGCTCCGGACTCCTGGATTGGGATGGCCTCTGCGGCCTCTCGCTCTGGCAGCGCGCACTCGAGGATGGCGAAGCGGAGCGTCCGGAAGGCCAACCGTTTCTGCGCTCGCGGGTGATCATCCGCGTGATCGATCTCCTGGCCTCGGATCTCATCGAGACGTCCGCAGATCGGCTGGATGCGAGCAGCATGCGCTCGCAGGATGTGGTGGGGGCGGAGGCACCGATGGTGAGTTTCTCGGACGAGGTCCGCTTTATGACGCGCGAGGTGGCGCGCTATCTGTTCGAGAACTTCTACCGACATCCAGAGGTGATCCGGATGGTGGACGAGGCGGATCGCATCCTGCGTGACCTGTGGAACGCCTATCGCGACGACCCGGGCCGCCTTCCCGCCCACGTGCGCGGGGCCGAGGGCGACACGATGGAGCGAGCGATGGCAGACTACGTGGCGGGTATGACGGATCGGTTCGCCATGGACGAGCATCGCAAGCTCTTCACGCCCCGCGCGCTTGTCTGACTCCGCCCTCGAGAGGCTGAGACAGTGCTTGCCCGCGGGGCTCTGCGAAGGGCTCCCCCTCGAGGGGCATGTGGACGCCTGGTTCGAGGCGTTGGGCGACGCGCTGCCGAGGGCCTGGATACAGCTCGCGCCGGCCGAGCTCGAGCAGATCGTGTGGCTGCTCGTCGACGTCGGACCCGAGTCCGCGCATCTGCTCCGCCGACTCGACGAGCTCGCGCCGACCAAAGCCGCCCGCAAGCTGGCTCGAACGGCCATTCACCGCTTGAAGAGTCGCGGCGTTCAAGTCGAGCCGACACCGCGTGGGGTCGCCCGGAGCGTGCTCCGCCCCGTGAGCGAGTCGCGAGGCTGGGGACTCGCGACGCCCCCGGACCCGCTAGGTCGGCGCTCGTTGTTCCTGATCGTCCCGATCCCCAGCGGTGCGCGCATGTATGAGATCGGGCTCTCCGACGTGGACGGCATCGCCCACCTTGACGCGTTTCAAGCGAAGCGCCGGGCTGCGCGGGCCTTCGCGCGACGTCTGCGAGAACGCGAGGGTGTGGTCACGGTAGAGGTCGAGGCGGGGGAGCTGCGTACGCTCGTTGCCCGTTCGAAGGACTTCGCACAGACTCACATCGACCCGAAGCTCCTGGCGGAGGTGGTGAGGGACGCCGGCGGAGAGACACCGGGCGAGCGGCTGCGCCGGGAGCTCGCGCCCGCGGTGCGGGAGCTCGCCGACCGCGCCGCAGACGAGCTCCTAGGCACCGCAGTCAGGGCGGGCGAGTTGTCGGCGTGGCTGCCCCTGGGAGAAACGGTCGACGGGCTCGCTGCACAGATCGAGGCGATCGAGCACAGCCCGCTGGTGCTGACTGAGCTGCAGCAGCTTGAGCGTCGGGGGGAGCTGATCCGGGCAGCCCGGGACCGCGTGCTCGACCCAGGCTACCGCGGGCGCGTGGCGGTACGTCTCGAAGAGTCGGCGGTCTTCCTGCGCGCGGCTGACAAGCTCGAGGCCGCGATCGCCGCGCTCCAGGTGGCAGGCCGGGTGCGGGACGCCGAGGACCCACTTGGCGTGCCGTTCCTGGAGCTCATGCTGACCATCGCGCTGGACGCGACCGCCAAGCGCCTTGGCAAGCATGACCCCACGCGCCTGATCGTTCCGCGCTGAGCCCCGCACTGGAACAGGCGGGCCGGTAATGCAACCGTGTGTCTGGATCTTTGGTGGGAGCTCTAGCGGGCACCGTGCCGACGGAGGATGATGTGAGAAGACGGGGCGTCTGGCGTAGCCGGCGAGGTGGGGGCGGTGCGAACCCATTGCTGGAGCGCCTACGGGAGCTGAAGCGGCTGGGTCTCTTCGACATACGAGCGCTCGGACGGGTTCCCGCGCTCCCTGAGGGCATCGAGCTAGGCTGCGGGCGCTTCGACGACCGTTCTCTGGCCATCGTCGCCAGCAACCGCGATGGCCTGGACCTGATCGGCTGGGCAGCCGTGGCCGCTCTGCGCGCCGAAGAAGATCAGCCGCCGCACGAGGTGATGATCGCGGCGCCGCTGCTAGGGGCGCGGACGCGCAGTGCGGCCCTGCGGGCGAGCAGCTCCGGCCCCGCGCTGGTGCTGCTCTCTGTGCCCGGGCTGGCCTCCGCGTCGCAGGAGATCTTCGATCTCGCGTCTCGGAACGGAGAGGAGTTAGAGGCGCCACTGGACCCATCGTCCCCGGTTGTCATCCGAGTGGCCCGCGTCGTCGAGGGTGCCGCGGCAGTCGCGTCTTCCGGCGGGGTCCGCGCAACGAGCGACGGTTACGCTATCTACCTGCGCGGCGAGCGAGTAGGCGTGATCGTGCGTGACGGCGACGGCGCCGCGGTGACAATGCTGGTACCCGACCGGCATCGCATTCACATTACGGAAGGTAACTTCGCACGCTGGGGTCCTGACCTGCACGAGATGATCGTCGAGCTCGCACAGGATCCCCGTCTGCTGGAGAGCGACGCTGCCGGGCGGTCCCGAGCATTCGAGCGGGCGGCGGGAGGAGTGGGTGCGCGTATCACCGCGCGCTGGATCCCGTGGAACCACGAGGGCAGCGATCCGCTCGACTGGGCGGGTGTAGACGCGGCGGGGCGCGCCACCCTCGGTGCCAGCGGAACGAGCCTGGAGCTGGCCGGCGTCCCTCGACTCATCGCCGGTCTGCACCTGCTCGAGGAGGAACGCGAGCGCTGGGTGCCCGGCTCGAGTGGCTCGCCCCGGCTCGTCCTCACGTACGACCGTGTAGACTCCGAGGCGCGTACGCTGCTGGGTTCAGCCCTTGTCGAGGGAGAGCCCGGACCCGTCGAGGAAGGACTGAACGAGCTCCAGGAGCCGAGGGCCCGACGCGGTCGCCGGCGTTCCCGGCGACGGCGGCGCGGGCACACGGAGGAGGGCGACCGCGAGGACGCGAGCCGCGTGCCGCCCGAGCTCGAGGGCGCAGAGGACGAATCCTTTTCCGCTGTTGATCACGCCGAGTCCGAGTCGGGCTTGGAATCGGGCGTTGACGAGGAGCCGGCTGCCGAGCCTGAAGACGGGCAGGGGTCGAACGACTCGCGCCGCCGCTCGAGAGGTCGCCGCTCCCGAGGCCGGCGGGGAAGGCCGGCGCGCACCGAAGCGCTGGCCGCGCCTGCGGCCGACCCGGACACTGCGGAGGAGGGGGTCGAGCCGCAGGAGGAAGAGGTCGTGCCTCCCGAGGAAGAGCTGGAGCGCGGACCGGAAGCGGCGCACGCGGGGCCGGACGAGACCGAGCAGTCCCAGAGTGTCGATAAGGAGATCGACGCCGCCCTGGCGGAGGCCGAGGAGCCTGCAGCTCCGGAGGTCGAGCCCGGCCTGCGGCGGCGCTCGCGCGCGGCGATCATCGTGTGCGACGAGCCGGATAGCATCCTCGCCGCTCTGGTGCTCGCTCGCGAGCGGCGCAGTGTGGTCTCGTTCCGCGTCTGCCCGCAGGACGGGCTGATGGACTTCTTCCGCGGCCCTGCAACGGACATCGACGAGAACACCGACGTGCTCCTGGTCGGCTTCACCTGCCATCCGCACCCGACAGACACCCTCAACACCGCCGAACTGTTCCGGGGGCGCCTGCGCTGGTTCGACCACCACGAATGGGCCGTCGAAGACCTGGAGCGCCTTCGCCGTGCGATCAGCGAGGAAGCGGTTCTGATCGTGGAGGGCGCGGCCAGCCCGTTGGCGGCCGTCCTGGCCACGGCTGAGCGTCGGAGCCGCTTCACCGACAAGCTCGTCGAGCTCTCGGCACGACGCCTGGCCGAGGGCGACATGGAGAAGTGGGGCTACCAGGTCGTGGGGTTGCTACAGAAGATGGCGGGCAAGCCCGGCGAATATCGCAACGAGATCTCTCCGCTGCTGTCGGGAAAGACCGGAGACCTGCCGAGCTTCGACGCTGTCTATCGTGAAGAGGCTGCTTGGGTAAAAGAGAACGACCCCCGCATCGTTCACTTCGGCGAGTATCAGCTAGCCGTGGTTCGCGTGCCGAATGAGCTCGATGCCGGAGAGGTGGGACGGCGCGTGCGCATGAGCACCGGTGCGCGGCTCTCCCTTTCGAGCCGCGAGGGAGAGGACCTGCTCCTGATCGGCTGCAACGAGGAGAAGCGGCCGATCAACGTGCTGGGTCTCGCGGACCACGTCGGCGCACGCGTTCCGTGGGCGCAGGTCAAGCCCGGAGGGGACCGTCTGGGTCGGATCCGCGTCGCGGAGCTCGACAGTCACCCAGAGCGCATCGAGACGCTGATCGGGGAGATCGTCCGCAACCGGTCCATCCTGTATGGCTAGCGAGCTCGGCGCCGACGACCAGACCCTGCTCGTCAAGGAGATCTATCGTTCCATCCAGGGAGAGTCGAGCTTCGCAGGCTGGCCCTGCAGCTTCGTGCGGACGACCGGCTGCGACCTTCGTTGCGTCTACTGCGACGAGGAGCACGCCTTCCGGGGCGGCGAGCGGCTGTCGCTGGACGAAATCGTGAAGCGGCTAGAGGCGCTGGGGGTGAGCGGGCAAGCGCCGCGACAGGCAAGGCTGGTGGAGATCACGGGCGGTGAGCCCCTGCTCCAGCGCGCGGTGCCCGCTCTGGCGCGACGCCTGCTCGACTCGGGCTACGAGGTTCTGATCGAGAGCGGGGGGCACCGCGACATCACGGAGCTCGACCCCCGAACTCGTCTCATCCTTGACGTGAAGACTCCCGGGAGCGGCATGGAAGAGCACAACCATCTCGAGAACCTGTCCCGCCTCCGCGAGCGCGACGAGCTCAAGTTCGTGCTGTGCGACCGCGCCGACTACGAGTGGGCGCGGAGGTTCCTGCGCGAGCATCCGTTCGACGCGCGGATCCCCGTGCACTTCTCGCCCGTTCACCCCGGTCTGGCGCCCGACGAGCTCTGCGCCTGGATTCTGGAGGACCGGCTGCCGGTGCGGCTCAACCTGCAGCTGCACAAGTACATCTGGGGGCCCGACGCGCGAGGCGTCTAGTCTTGTGGGACCCGGCCGCGGGCGGCCGCGGCCACCCACCTTCGCTCGGGCCTTCGGCCTTCGCTGCGCGCGCCGGGTTCGCGGCGCTTGCGGTTGTGGGACCCGGTCGTGGGCGGCCGCGGCCACCCACCTTTGCTCGGGCCTTCGGCCTTCGCTGCGCGCGCTTGCGGTTGTGGGACCCGGTCGGTAGCTCGTCAGGAGTAGATCTCGCCGCCGCGGGCGCGGAACTCGCGTGCTTTCTCGCTGAGGCCTCGCTCCCGGGCCTGCTTCTCGCCTGTGCCGTGTTCGCGGGCGTATTCGCGGATTTGCTGCGTGATCTCCATGCTGCAGAACTTCGGTCCGCACATGGAGCAGAAGTGCGCGACCTTGGCATTGTCCGCGGGCAGGGTCTCGTCGTGAAACTCGCGCGCGCGCTCAGGATCGAGCGAGAGGTTGAACTGATCCTGCCAGCGGAACTCGAAGCGCGCCTTCGACAGCGCGTTGTCGCGCAGCTGGGCGCCGGGATGCCCCTTTGCCAGGTCCGCCGCGTGCGCCGCGATCTTGTAGGTGATCACGCCCGTTCGCACGTCTTCCTTGTTCGGCAGGCCGAGGTGTTCCTTTGGCGTCACGTAGCAGAGCATTGCGGTTCCAAACCAGCCGATCATGGCTGCGCCGATGGCCGAGGTGATGTGGTCGTAGCCCGGCGCGATGTCGGTCACGAGCGGTCCGAGCGTGTAGAACGGGGCCTCGTGACACACGGTGAGTTGCCGGTCCATGTTCTCGCGAATGCCCTGCATCGGGACGTGGCCCGGGCCCTCGATCATGACCTGGACGTCGTGCTCCCAGGCGATCTTCGTGAGCTCGCCGAGCGTCTCAAGCTCCGCAAACTGGGCCGCGTCGTTGGCGTCGGCGATGCAGCCTGGACGTAAGCCGTCCCCGAGCGAGAACGCCACGTCGTAGGCGCGCATGATCTCGCAGATCTCTCCGAAGTGTGTGTAGAGGAAGCTCTCCGCATGATGGGCCAGGCACCACTTCGCCATGATCGAGCCGCCCCGCGAGACGATGCCGGTCAGACGCTGTGCCGTCAGCGGGATATAGCGCAGTAACACCCCTGCGTGTATGGTAAAGTAGTCAACGCCCTGCTCGGCCTGCTCGACGAGAGTGTCGAGATAGAGCTCGGGCGTGAGCTCTTCGGGGCCCCCCCCTACCTTCTCGAGCGCCTGGTAGATCGGGACCGTCCCGATCGGCACGGGAGAGTTGCGGATGATCCACTCTCGGGTGGAGTGGATGTTCGGGCCGGTCGAGAGGTCCATCACGGTGTCAGTGCCCCAGCGGATGGCCCAGAGCAGCTTGTCTACCTCCTCCTGGATCGACGAGCTCACTGCGGAGTTCCCGATGTTCGCGTTGATCTTCACCAGGGAGTTGCGGCCGATGATCATCGGCTCGCTCTCGGGATGGTTCACGTTGTTCGGCAGGATCGCGCGACCCCGTGCGATCTCATCGCGAACGAACTCTGGGCTCAGGTTCTCGCGCAGCGCCGCGAACTCCATCTCCGGCGTGATCTCGCCGCGGCGCGCGTAGTGCAGTTGGGTCACGGTCCGTCCGGATTTCGCGCGCAGGGGTCGCCGCCCCGCGCCGGGAAACCGCGCGTCCTCGCTGGCGCGTCTGCCCTCGTCCACAGGACTCGGGGCTCGACCCTCGTACTCCTCCACGTCGTCACGCTCCACGATCCAGCCGCGCCGGCACTCGGGCAGCCCGCGACGAATGTCGACCTCGACGGCGGGATCGCCGTGAAAGCCGGAGGTGTCGTAGAGGCGCACGGGCGAGTCGGCCGAGCCGTTTCCCGCGGCAGGGGAGAGCGCCACCTCGCGCATCGGGACGCGGACGTCGGCGCGCGATCCGTCGACGTAGATCCTCGTCGAGGCATCATGCTGGCTCATGCTGGCCCTCCTCGCTTGTCGAATTCCGGCGTCCAAGGTACAGGACACCTCGGCGGGGGCCAAGGGTCGCCAGGTGCGCACGGCTGGTGGCGATGGAGGGACTCGAACCCCCGACCCGGCGGATATGAGCCGCCTGCTCTAACCGGCTGAGCTACATCGCCATCGCTCTTGGTCGCCGCGCGGCGCCGTATCGTAGCGCGCGCTGCTGCAGGATCCATTATGTTGATCCGCTGCGTCGCTAAGGCGGCGGAACCCGCCCCCGTAGGAGCGAGCTCGTGGAACTTACCGAGGGACTCTTCGCCCAGCTCGAAAACCTCTTCAACAGCGGCTTCGTCGGTCCCCTGGCCGGGGTACTCTTCTGGGACCTCGCGTTCTGGGACAACGCCGGCGCAGACACGATCAAGCTGCCCATCGTGGTGGCCTGGCTCGTGTTCGGGGCGATTTTCTTCACGCTGCGCTTCCAGTTCGTGAACTTTCGCGCTTTTCGTCATGCCATCGACTGCGTGCGCGGGGTCTACTCGCGGCCCGGCGAGACGGGCGAGATCTCTCACTTCCAGGCGCTCTCCGCAGCGCTGTCTGCCACCGTCGGACTGGGGAACATCGCCGGCGTGGCCGTCGCCGTCGGGGTCGGCGGGCCTGGGGCCGTCTTCTGGATGATCGTGGCGGGCTTCCTCGGCATGAGCTCCAAGTTCGCGGAGTGCACGCTCGGCCAGAGGTACCGCGTGGTGCGAGAGGACGGTCACGTATCGGGCGGGCCCATGCACTACCTGCGCGACGGTCTGGCGGAGCTCGGCCTGCCGCGGCTCGGAAAGGGCCTCGCGCTGATCTTCGCGGTCATGTGCATAGGCGGAAGCTTTGGCGGCGGCAACATGTTCCAGTCGAACCAGTCCTACGCACAGTTCGCGCTAGTGCTCCCGTTCTTGTCGGGACAGCTCGGCGCCGCGGTCTTCGGTCTGGTGCTGGCCGGCCTGGTCGGTCTGGTGATCATCGGCGGGATCCGGCGCATCGGCGAGGTCGCCGGCTACCTGGTACCCGTGATGTGCACGGTCTACGTGGTCTGTGGGCTGCTGATCCTGCTGGTGCACGCCACGTCGATTCCCGGGGCTCTCGGCGTCATCCTGGGCCGCGCCTTCTCGCTCGAGGCAGGGTTCGGGGGCTTCCTCGGCGTGCTGATCCAGGGCTTCCGGCGCGCGGCCTTCAGCAACGAGGCGGGCACAGGCTCGGCGTCGATCGCGCACTCGGCTGCGCGCACGGAGGAGCCGGTGCGCGAAGGCATCGTGGCCCTGCTCGAGCCCTTCATCGACACGATCATCGTTTGCACGATGACCGGTCTGGTGATCGTGGTGACCGGTGCCTACGCGGATCCAGCAGCCGGCAGCGGCATCCAGATGACCTCTCACGCGTTCGCGAGCGTGCTGCCATGGTTCCCGGTCGTGCTATCGGTGACCGCGGTGCTCTTCGCCTTCAGCACGATGATCTCCTGGAGCTACTACGGGGAGCAGTGCTGGGCGCAGCTGTTCGGGCTGCGCTCGATCATGGCTTACAAGGCGATCTTCGTCTTGTGCACGTGGCTCGGGGCCATCTTCCAGGCACAGGCGGTGCTGGACTTCGGGGATCTGATGATCCTGGGGATGGCGTTTCCGAACATCGCCGGGGTGCTGCTGCTGTCGGGGAAGATCAAGACGGATCTGGAGCTGTATCTCGGGCGCTTGAAGGCGGGGGAGTTCGTACGAGGTCGGGATCTCGAGCCCGCGCTGGCTGGCGACTAGGGGAGTTTCGGTCGCGGCGAGGCGTCGGAGGCCGGGGCCCTTCTCACGTCCCCGGCCTCCGACGCTCTTCGCGGGACCTCGTTGCTGTTGTGGCATGGCCCGGGCGGTTGCTGGGGTGGGTTGTATAGTTTCGGGTGGTGGAGAAGCATCATGCCGGTGGGGGGCGGCAGCTGCTGGTGTACGAGCCGGATGGGCTCGTGTGCGAGCGGGTGCGGCAAATGGCCCGGGCGGAGGCGTATCGCAGCTGCGCGGTGGATGACATCGCGCTGTTTCGGCAGCTCCAGGCGAGCGTCCCCTTCGATCTGTTCGTGGTCGGCGCTCGGAGTCCCGAAGAACTCGAGGAGCTGAACCTCCGCGACAAGGTGCAGCCTCTCGTGCTGCTCGTGTCACTCTTCGAGAGTGATGCATCTACACATTATCGTGTCGCTTTTCCCGACGCGTTGCTCGTGGATCGAGGGCTCCGCGATCCCGACGCAATTCGACGCGTACTGGGAGTAGAGCGACCGCATGCGCCACGGGCGCCCGAGGGCGATGCCGTGCGCCGTACCTTCGGACCCTTTGGGTTGTCAGAGCGGCAGCTCGAGGTGCTAAGTCGCGCCCTGCTGGGTGAGACAAGTGCGGAGGTGGCGCGCAAGCTCTTCATCAGCGAGCTCACCGTCCGCAACCACCTTCACGCAATTTACGAGCGCGTCGGTGTGAGCGGCCGTCGCGAGCTACTGGGCCGCTTCGTAAAGGCTCTAATCCAGGCGTGACACGTGGGACCCGGCTGCGGGCGGCCGCTAACGCGGCGCTTACAGGTTGCCTTGTCATTGCGGTCGGCTCAGAAGAGCTTCAGGTACTCGATGAGCTGCCGGCGCTCGAGGTCGTTGAGCTCTACGTCTGTCGCCTGCAGCATGGCATCTGTGACGTCCTCCAGGTCGGGCCAGCGGCCGTCGTGGCCGTAGGGGGGGGTGGAGGAGAGCCCACGCAGGGTCGGGATGTCGATCGCGGCGCCCGTTCCCATGTCATGGCGCTCGGGCAACGCGAAGATGGGGGCAGGGTGGCAGGCATCACAGCCGGCCCTCGTGTACACGCTGGCCCCTCGCCGCGAAGCAAGCGTGGCCGGCTCCACCGGCCTGCCATCCGGCTCCAGGCGGCCGCGGTCGAACGGCTCGAAGGCCAGCACGTAGGCCTCGAGCGCTGCTAGGTCGTAGTCGGCGAGGGTCGCGCCGTCCATCTCGACCCCCAGCATGCGCTCGAGTACGGATCGGACGTCGCCGAGGCTGCCATCCCACAGGTATGGAGGGGTCTGCCACAGGCCGCGCAGTGCGGGAACGTTGCGGGCGCCTGGAGTGCGGGGCTCGACCAGGGCGCCGGCTCGGTAGGTGAGTCCGTTCGAGCCTCCGCCGGGATGGCACGTGGCGCAAGAGCGCTGGCCGTCCCCCGAGCCGCGGGCAGCCACGAACACGAAGGCTCCGCGCTGCACGAGATCCGGGTTGAGCGAGGGCGGCTCCGCAGGAACGGGTGACGGGGTCTCGCAGCCGACGAGCAGCCACGGAGCCAGCAGGAGAAGCCTAGCTCTGCCCCAGCAGCGCATGCTTTTGCACCTTTCCCGAGGCCGTACGGGGCAGCTCGGCGACGACCACCACCTCGCGTGGAACCTTGAAGGCGGCCAGGCGCTTTCGTGTCCACTCCAGGAGCTCGGCGATGTCGAGAGGAGGTCGATTGGGCACGACGTACGCCCGACCGCTCTCGCCCCAACGCTCGTCCGGAACCCCGACAACGGCCACCTCCGAGACATTCTCGTGCTCCTCGACGACCCGCTCCACCTCGGCTGGGTAGACGTTCTCTCCACCGCTGATGAAGAGCTCGTTGCGGCGTCCGACCAGGCTGACGAAGCCCTCCGCGTCCATGATTCCAAGGTCGCCCGTGCGGTGCCACCCGTCGAGCCGCGAGGCCGCGGTCGCCTCGGGCTGGCCCCAGTAGCCCAACATCACGATCGGACCGCGGACGAGGATCTCGCCTTGGTGGCCCGGCGCCAGGGTCGTGCCCTCTTCGTCGGTGATCCGCAGCTCACAGTTTCCGACCGGTCGCCCCACAGAGCCAGCGTGTCGGATCACGTCTTCCGCGTCGAGGCAGCAGAGGATGGACGTCTCGGTCTGGCCGTACCCCTGCTTCAGGCGCACGCCGGCTTCGAAGAAGCGGTGAATGATCTCGACTTCGAGGGGGGCTCCGGCGCCGAAGGCGAAGCGCAGGTTCCGCCAGCAGCTCTCGCGAAGGCCCAGCTCGAGCATGCGTCGGTACATCACGGGAACGGCGCCGAGCAGCGTGGCCTGGTGTCGGCCGATGCACTCCTGCAGCCCGAGCGGGTCGAAGCGATCCACCAGCACGATCGTGGCTCCGACGAAGAGCGTCGGGACCGAAAGGATGTTGAGCCCGTACGAGTGGAACAAGGGGACGGGCACCACCACGACGTCCGCGGGCCGCAGTCCCAGGTAGACCTCGGCGTTGAGCGTGTTGTAGAGCGTCTTCCGGTGCGGCAGGACGGCGCCCTTGGGCAGGCCCGTGGTGCCGCTCGTGTACATGATCGTCTGCGGCCTCTCCCCGCCCGCTGCGAGCTCGGGCTCCTCCGCGCTCGCCGGCAGCTCCGCACGGAGCTCATCCATGGTGACGAGCTCGGTGCCCAGGTTGGTCGGCATCACGACGTCACGAGCGCGGATGGCAAGGCGCGGCCGGCAGTCCCGAATCTGGAAGCCGAGCTCGGCTGGCGCAAGCCGTGTGTTCAGCAGTACACAAACGGCTCCGATCTTCGCCGTGGCGAAGTAGACTGCCAGGGTCAGGGGCTCGCTGGGCAGCGCCATCGCCACGCGGTCGCCGAGCCCGACCCCGTGCCGCTGCAGGCTGCGGGCCACCCGGTTCGTGAGCGCGTTCAGCTCACGATAGGAGACCCGCTCGTCGCTCGCCTCGACCAGGATCGCGGGATGGTCGGGTCGCTCCGCGGCGCGGTAGGTGAGCCAGCTACCAACGTTCACGTCAGCCCTGCGAAGGGGGTCCATGCTGAGTGAATACTCATCGGACAGGCACGTGTGCAAGCGCCGCGGAACGCGGCGCGTGGCGGGTGGCCGCGGCCGCCCGCGGCCAGGTCCCACAAGGCTAGCCGAAGCTGGCGTTGTCGATGAAGTGCGACAGGGCCTCGGCCATGTCGTTCGCAGACTCGAAGCGGTCCTCCGGCTCCTTCTCGCAGGCCGTGCAAATCACCTGCGCGATGACCTCCGGCAGGTTCGGCTGGTGCTGCCGAGGATCTGGCAACGGCAGGTGGAGCTGCTGATCGACGATGTCCTCCCCCCCGAAGGGGCGACGGCCCGTCGCCATCTCGAACATGGAGATGCCGAGCGCGTACAGATCGGCCCTGCCGTCGAGCTCGCTGCCGAGAATTTGCTCGGGCGGCATGTACTGGGGCGTCCCCTTCGCCTTGTTCAAGCCTTCACCGCCCGCCTCCACGGCGCGGCTGATCCCGAAGTCCATCAGCTTCGCCTTGCCGTCGCGGGCGATCAGCATGTTGCTCGGCTTGATGTCGCGGTGCACCACGTTCTGGGTGTGCGCGAAGGCGAGCGCATGGCAGATCTCGCGCCCGATCTCCGCGACGCGCAAGGGGCGCAAGGCCTGCTTCTGGTTGGAGTCGGGAATGCGCATCAGCTCCCGCACGGTCCGGCCCTGCACGTACTCCATCACGATGCAGGGCTGCGCGCCGATCACCGCGACGTCATAGATGTGGACGATGTTCGGGTGGTTCATCGCCGCTGCGGAGCGGGCCTCCTGCCGGAACATCTTGAGGGCTGCGGGATTCGAGGCCAGCTCCGCTGGCAGGAACTTGATCGCCACCGGACGCTCGAACTCCTTGTCCCAGGCGCGGTGAACAATCCCCATGCCACCTCGCCCGACCTCCTCCCGCAGGTCGTAGCGCTCGGTGTGGTAGGCGGCGGCGCTCTCGCTCGAGGCTCCCCAGACTCGCTCCTGCAGGCGCTCGATCCGCGCGGCGACATCCCCGAAGCTGGGGTCCACATCGACGATCTCGTTCAGCACGTCGAGCGCCCCCATGGAATCCTCCGAGCGCTCGAGCGTGTCGGCGAGCAGGGTGAGCAGCTCCATGTCCTCTTTGCTGCTCGGAGTCTCGGGGCGGATCGAGAGCAGTGTCTCGCGCGCCCGGTCGAACAGACCCTTCTCGTGGAAGATACGGGCCAGGAGCTGGCTCGCCGGACCACGGTCCGCGGAGTCGTCGGGAATCGTCCGGAGCACGTCGGCGGCCCGTTCGTAGGAGCCCAGCTCGTAGAATGTGTGCGCTGCAGCCAGGTGGTGGCCGAGCCGGACATCCATCGCGGCTGCCCGCATGCGGTTGCCGGAGCGCTCGAAGCTGTCTCGCGCCTTCTCGATCTCGCCGGCCTTGTCGTAGGCCAGCGCTGCGCGCGACCATGCGCCATCCCGAGCGTAAGCGTCTGCAGCGGCCGCGCACTCGCCGCGCTCCTCGAGCAGCTCCGCTGCGCGCGAAAGCTCCCCCGCTTCCGCCCAGCACTCTGCTGCGCGCTTCGAGGCCCCTGCGGCCTGAAAGAGCTCGGCAGCCCGGCGCAGCACCGCGGGCGAGCGTCCCCGAGCCGCCAGCAGCGCCTCGCCGGCCTCGACCCCCATGCTCGCCTTGGCGTACAGGCGCGCGGCGCTCTCGTCGTCTCCGATCGAGCTCAGGATCTCGGCGGCGGTGTCGAGCTGGTCCGCCCGCTCGTAAAGCTCGGCTGCCTCGCGATCGCAGCCGAGCTGGTGCAGGCAGGTGGCCCCATCCGCCCACTGGCCCGCCGCCTCGAAGTAGTGGGCCGCCTCCGCCAGGCGACCGATCTCACGGTAGGCCTCTGCGGCTCTCGTGGGCTGCTTCAAACGCAGGTAGCACTGCGCGACCTTGGCCAGCTCGCCCGCGTTCTGGAACAGCGCCAGGGCACTTTGCACCTGACCCTCGGACAGGCGCAGCTCCGCCGCCTGCTTGTATTCCCCGGCCTCGATTAGGCGGCGCACACTCGCGTCGATGCTCTCGGCGGCCGCCGGTGCGCGCTGGCGCCGCGCAGTCCACGCACCCGCCGCGAGCAGGGCGCCGAGCAGGAGGGCGACCCCGACGAGTGCGATGTCCATGGCGAGCATCCCGAACTCGCTCACGGCCTGACGCGCTCCCTATGGTCCGAGCTGTCCACGCCTGCACTCCCTGTCTACCGCGCGAGGATCTGCACTTCCGCACCACGCGCTCCACGGAGTTTCGGCCTCTGGCACGCCGGTGTTTAGCCGCACCGCGGCAGCCTGCCTATCCTTCTGGCCGTGAACCCACTGCACAAAGAGCTCTCCCGCTTCCTGCGCGAGATAGGCGTAGCGCGCTGCGAGCGGGTGCTCGTCGCGGCGTCGGGGGGAGCCGACTCGGTCGCGCTCCTGCACGGACTCACGAGTCTCGGCCAGCGCGTGGCCGTTGGTCACGTGCATCACGGCCTGCGTGGAGAGGCTGCCGATGCGGATCTCATCTTCGTCCGTGGGCTCAGCGCGGCGCTCGGCGTGGAGTCTCAGGCCGCGTGGGTCGATGCGACCCGTCGCGACGGACGCTCTCCGGAAGCTCGCGCGCGAGAGCTGCGCTACTCCGCGCTCGAGCGCATGCGGCGAGAGCTCGGCTGCGCGTGGACCGCAACGGCGCACACGCTCGACGACCAGGCGGAGACCGTGCTGCTGAGGGCGATCCGAGGCAGCGGTCTGGCAGGCCTTGCGGGGATTCACCCGAGGCTGGAAGGCGCCCGCCTCCTGCGTCCCATGCTCGGCCTACGACGCGCGCTCCTGCGGGACTACCTAGAGGAGCGCGGGCTTGGCTGGCGCGAGGACCGGACGAACGCCGACGTCTCGATTCCCCGCAACCGGGTCCGGGCCGAAGTCCTTCCCGTGCTGGAGCAGGTTCACTCCGGCGCCGCGCGCAAGCTCGCCCAGCTGGCGCAGCTGGCGCGAGAGAGCGATGCGGCTGCCGACGGGGAAAGCGAGCGCGCGCTCGCACGAGCGACTTCACGGGGCGACGGCGGGGTGTGGCTCGACGCGCGCGAGCTTGACGCTCTCGGAGCAGAGGCACGCCGGCGCGCGCTACGGCTGCTACTCGCGCAGGCAGGACTGGCCGACAGGGTCACTACTGTCCACCTGCGCCGCGTTGAGACCTTCTGCAAGAATACGGATGGGGCGCCCTCGCTCTCGCTGCCTCACCGACACCTGCTGTTCCGGGACGGCGCACGAATCTGGCTCGGGCCGCTGCCCGGACCACACTTTCCCCCGCCCGTCAGCGAGTGGCTGCGGCCCCCGCACCGACTCGAATTCCCGGAACGGGATGTCCGTCTCAGCTGGGGAGAGGTAGACGAGCACGCTCTGCCGGGGAACGCTCTGATCTTGCCTGCCCGACCCACCCCACTCCTACGCATCCGCAGCCCTCTGCTGGGCGACCGCGTCCTGCTGCGCGGCCGCAGCGCGCCCAGGCCGCTGGGAGAGCTGTTCCGCGCGGCGCGCTGGAGCAAGAGTGAGCGGGCTCGGGCGCTCCTCGTCGAGAGCGCCGGCGAGATCGTCTGGGTGCCTGGCCTGACGGCCGCCGTGCCCCGCTGCGAGAGCGGCTATGGGGCCTGGCAGCTCATGGTCGAGCGTCTTTCGAGGCGAGCACGGAGTTGATAAGATTCGGTGAGTTCTCGCGTGCTTAGCACGACTGCCACGCGGAGGCCGTTTGAACCAGCTGTATAAGAACCTGCTCACTCTCGCGATGGCTATGTTCGTGCTGCTGGCCATCTTCAGCCTCTGGGGTGGCTCCCCACAGGAGACGCGGGAGTTCACGTACTCCGAGCTGCTGGCGCGCCTCGAGGACGGCGACGTGGAGGAGGTCCACATCCGCGGCCAGCAGATCGAGGGTCGCTTCACGAATAGCGAGTCGTTCAAGAGCCGCGGTCCGACCGAGGACCAGCACTTTCAGGCGCTGCTCCGCGAGAAGGGCGTGCGCATCGCTTACGCGGCGGCGGACGACTCGGGGGTCTGGAACTCGGTCTTGATCAGCTGGCTGCCGATGCTGCTCTTCATCGGCCTGTGGTTCCTGCTCTTCCGCCAGCTCCAGTCCGGTGGGGGCAAGGCGATGAGCTTCGGCAAGTCGCGCGCGAAGCTGCTCAACGAGAGCCAGCAGCGCATCACCTTTGCGGACGTGGCCGGCATCGAGGAAGCGAAGGCGGAGCTCGAGGAGATTGTCTCCTTTCTGCGGGACCCGAAGAAGTTCACGCGTCTCGGGGGACGCGTTCCCAAGGGAGTCCTGCTCGTCGGGGCGCCCGGAACCGGGAAGACCCTGCTCGCGAGGGCCATCGCCGGTGAGGCCAGCGTCCCGTTTTTCTCCATCTCGGGCTCGGACTTCGTGGAGATGTTCGTCGGCGTGGGCGCGAGTCGTGTTCGCGACCTCTTCACGCAGGGCAAGAAGAACGCGCCCTGTATCATCTTCATCGATGAGATCGACGCCGTGGGCCGCCACCGCGGGGCGGGGCTCGGCGGGGGCCACGACGAGCGCGAGCAGACCCTGAACCAGCTGCTGGTTGAGATGGACGGGTTCGAGTCGGCGGAGGGCGTGATCATCATCGCCGCGACGAATCGCCCCGACGTGCTCGATCCGGCGATGTTGCGGCCCGGACGCTTCGATCGGCACGTCGTCGTGAACTCGCCGGACGTGCGCGGTCGCGAGTCCATCCTGCGCGTGCACGCCCGCCGCATCCTGCTTGGCGACAACATCGAGCTCGGGACGATCGCTCGCGGCACGCCGGGCTTCTCGGGCGCAGACCTCGAGAACCTCGTGAACGAGGCCGCCCTCCTGGCGGCGCGGCACGAGGCCGACTCCGTAAGCATGCAGGACTTCGAGCTCGCGAAAGAGAAGATCATGCTCGGGAGCGAGCGGCGCAGCCTCACGATCTCGGACAGGGAGCGCCGTATGACCGCCTACCACGAGGCTGGCCATGCCCTGGTGGGCCTTCTCGGCGAGCACTCGGACCCGGTGCACAAGGTGACGATCGTGCCGCGCGGGCGGGCGCTCGGGGTGACCCTGACGCTGCCCGAGGAGGATCGTCATTCCGTGACGAAGGACGAGATGCTCGCGATGCTGGACCACATGATGGGGGGACGAGCGGCTGAGGAGGTCGTCTTCGACCAGCTCACGAGTGGGGCCTCGGACGACCTCAAGAAGGCGACGAAGCTGGCCCGCGACATGGTCTGCATCTACGGCATGGGTCCCACGCTAGGGCCGATCAGCATCGACGAGGAGGGTGACACGGTGTTCCTGGGCCGCGACATCGCGACCTCGCCTAAGCACGGACCCGAACGGGCGCGTGACATCGATGCCGAGATCCATGTATTCCTGGCGGATGCTTACGGCCGGGCGAAGCAGGTCTTGACCGAGCGCCGCGACGTGCTGGACCGCATCGCAGAGGCCCTGCTAGAACGTGAGACCCTGGGTCAGGAGGAGCTGAAGTTGCTCCTGGAGGATCGTGAGCTCCCCCCCTTGCCACAGCCGGACGCGGAAGAGGTTTCGGCTGTACGTCCCCCCGTAGAGGAGGGAGATGGCTCGCCCGTGGCGCCTTTCGGGGGCAGACCCGAACCAATACCCAGCTCGTGACCCCTCGAACAGGAGTGAGTCGGCGTGACCGAAGCGCTCTTCGAATGGCTCACTGATCTCTGGACCTCGCTGTCCGAGAACTTCCACCCGGTCTGGGACACGCTCGACATCTTTCTGGTGGCCTGTGCCGTCTACTGGCTCCTGATGCGGATCCGGGGCACCCGCGCCGCCCAAATGACCCTGGGTCTGTTGTTCCTGGTCTTGATCTGGCGTCTGAGCGATCTGTTCGAGCTCGCCACCTTGGGGTTCCTGCTCGACCGCTTCTGGACCTCCGGGCTGTTGATCCTGATCGTTATCTTCCAGAGCGACATCCGCCGAGCACTGACCCGCGTTGGTGGCGGTCTGTTCGCCTCCGGCCGCAGCCAGGGGGCGCGGTCGATCGAGGAAATCGTGCGTGCCTGTCAAGCGTTGGCTCAGCGGCGCGTCGGCGCCCTGCTAGCCATCGAGCGCGAGACCGAGATCGGCGAGTTCGTGGAGCCCGGAACAGCAGTCGACGCCGAGCTCTCCCGCGACCTGCTGATCGCCCTGTTCCTGCCGTACTCGCCCTTGCACGACGGCGCCGTGCTGATCCGGCGCGACCGCATCGCGTCGGCCGGCTGTATTCTGCCGCTCGCACTGCGCAGCGACATCCCCACGACCCTCGGGACCCGGCACCGGGCTGCCGTCGGCATCACCGAGGAGACCGACGCCCTGGTGGTAGTGGTCTCCGAAGAGACGGGCAGAATCTCGCTCGTGACCGGTGGCGAGATCACGGAGGACTTGGACGGCCCGCATCTTCGCGAGGCGTTGCAGCGGCTGATCGGTGGCGCTCGCGGAGAGTCGATGGACCTGGAGGAGTCGCTGCAAGAGCCCGCCCCGCAGGGCGCGAGCTGAGCCTTGAGGATCTTTGACAACCTCATCTACAAGATCGCGGCGCTCCTGGTAGCGAGCGTGCTGTGGGCGACAGCGCAGGGCTTCCGCTCGGTCGAGCAGGGACTCGATCTGCCGATCGTGCTGCAGGATGTGCCCCCGGAGCTCGTGGCGGTCGACCAGTCCGCTCACGAGGTCAACCTGCGCATCGTCGGCAGCCGGGCCGCCCTGCGCCAGGCCGAGAAGAACCTGCTCCGGTACCCGCTCTCCCTCGCCGACATCAAGCCAGGCGAGGCCCGCTTCTCGGTCACCACGGACCGGCTCAGCCTGCCCCGCGGCGCGCGCATCTCGGCGCGCTCGCCCTCTACGATCACGGTCCAGATCGAGCGAGTGCTGGTGAAGCGCGTCAAGGTGCGTCCGGACCTGGCTGGCGCGCTTCCGGAGGGCCTACACGTGGAGGCGGTCAGTGTGGAGCCGGTCGAGGTCGTGCTGGAGGGCGCCCGGAGCAGCATGCGCCGGATTCGCGAGGTGATGACCGACCGGATCGACCTCACGCGCCTGCGGGAGACGACCACCCTGGAGACCTCGGTGATTCTGGGCTATCCGCACGTCTGGAGGCAGGAGGGGGACAACGGCCCCGTACGCGTGCACATCGACGTAGTGGCAGACCCGCAGGAGGGCGAGCTAGACGGGACCACGAGCTGATGGAGGCCGCCGGATGATAAACGGGCGCGAGCTTTTCGGGACGGACGGGATCCGCGGGCGGGCGAACGTCTATCCGATGACCGCCGAGCTGCTGATGGAGGTTGGCCGCGCCATGGCTCACGTCTTCCGGCTCGGCGGTGCTGGCTCGCACCAGGTCGTGATCGCTAAAGACACGCGCCGTTCCGGCTACATGCTGGAGGATGCGCTTGCCGCCGGTCTCTGCTCCATGGGTGTGAACGTGCTGCAGGTCGGTCCGATGCCGACGCCGGGCCTCGCTTTCCTGACGGCCGACATGCGTTGCGACGCCGGCGCCATGATCTCGGCCTCTCACAACCCCTTCGAGGACAATGGCGTCAAGTTCTTCTCGAGCGACGGCTTCAAGCTCCCCGGATGCAGTGGAGGTCGAGATCGAACGGCTCGTGCACTCCGCCGAGCTGGCGAACCAGCGCCCGGTGGGGGCGGACCTGGGCTACGCCCGCCGGATCGACGAGGCGGGCGGGCGCTACATCGTGTTCCTCAAGAAGACCTTCCCGCGGGAGTACACGCTCGAGGGCCTGCGTATCGCCGTAGATTGCGCGAACGGGGCCGCCTACAAGGTCGCGCCGGCCGTGCTTGCGGAGCTCGGGGCGGAGGTGATCCCGATCGCAACCGAGCCGAACGGTCTCAACATCAATGCGGGCTGCGGCGCCCTGTATCCACAGAACGTGGCCCAGACCGTGCGCGAGTACCGGGCCGATCTCGGTATTGCGCTCGACGGGGATGCGGACCGCGTGATCATGGCCGCGGAGGACGGGTCGATCGTCGATGGGGATCGCATCCTGGCGATGTGCGCCATAGAGATGCAGAAGAGCGGCTCGCTCTCGGGGGGCGCCGTGGTCGCAACGGTCATGAGCAATCTCGGCCTGGAGCGCGCGCTGCAAACGCACAGGTCTCGAGCTCGTGCGCTGCGACGTGGGCGACCGCTACGTGGTCGAGACCATGCTCCGCCGGAACCTCAACCTGGGTGGCGAGCAGTCCGGACACCTGATCTTCCTCGACCACATCGCCACGGGTGACGGGATCCTCTCCGCGCTGCAGGTGCTCGCACTCATGTGGTCGAGAGCAGCAGCCGCTCTCGCAGCTCGCGCGGCTGATGGAGCCCGTTCCTC